>CAVZAJ010000006.1:0-45030 GCA_963773295.1 uncultured Alphaproteobacteria bacterium | reverse complement strand
GGCTTTTGAATAGCGCGGCGTTCACCGAAACGTCTTCATTCCGGCGAAAGCCGAAATACCATTAACGTTACCGGTATTCCGGCATGCGCCGGAATGACAAAAAAGAAAGCCGTCACTCCGGCGGACGCCGGAGTCCCCGTTGGCGAAAGTCTCATTTGAACTCCACCAACGTTGAAACTACGTCAATTTCGTTATGTAGATCGCGCCAGTCGGAGTTTAGTTTTTCGATGAGATTGACTTTCCAAGCCCGCTTCCAGTCCTTCAATTGCTTTTCGCGGCGAATTGCGGATTCCATTGTGTGATGATGCTCGTACCAAACGAGAAACTTCACATTATATTTCTTTGTGAACCCCGGAACGCCACCGTCCTTGTGGGTCGCCACGCGGCTCCATAGCGCACTCGTTACGCCAACATAGAGAACACCATCACGTTTGCTTGCGAGAATGTAAACGGCAGGCGATTTTTCGTCTTTCATCGCAATACCCAAAACTTTTGTCACTCCGGCGAAAGCCGAAGTCCCATTAACGTCAGGGGGATTCCGGCTTTCGCCGGAATGACGAACTGAGAGATTAGTTTCCCCGGCGGCGCTCGCGTTTGGCGGCGCCTTCGGCGGCGGTGTCGATGCCTTTGGCGAGGACTGAGACGGGGCCGAGGCGCTGTTCCACGAGTTCAATCGAGGGGCGGGCACCCTTGGTGTAGCTCTCGAGGGATTTCCGCATGGCCGCCAGATGTTCCGGTGAGGTGCCGCAGCAGCCGCCGATGATCCTGGCGCCGGAGTCCAGCGCAATGCGGGCGTAGTCGGCCATCAGTTCCGGCGTCCCGGTATAGTGAATGTGGCCTTCCTTGTATTGCGGGATGCCGCAATTGCCCTTGGCGACGATGGCCGCATCGGGGCGGGCCTCGCTGATGCCCAGCACGGTTGCCACCAGTTCGGATGCGCCCACCCCACAGTTGGCGCCAATCGCCACGGGCTGGGTGCCAAGCGAGGCGGTCAACGCGCCGAAGGCCTTGGGGGTGATGCCCATCATGGTGCGGCCGTTGGTGTCGAAGCTCATGGTGGTGACGAGCGGCAGCCCGGCCTTGGCGGCGCCTTCGACGGCGGCGCGCAATTCTTCCTCGGACGACATGGTTTCGATCCACAGCACGTCAACGCCACCCTCCTTCAGGGCCATGGCCTGCTCCTCGAAGGCGGAGACGCCTTCCTCGTGGGGCATGGTGCCAACGGGCATGAAGATTTCGCCGGTGGGGCCGATGGAGCCGCCGACATAGACGGCGCGGCCAGCCGCGTCTGCTTCGGCGCGGGCGTGGCTGGCGGCGGCCATATTGATCTCGCGCACCCGGCCCTGCTCATTGTGCAGCTTCAGGCGGTGGCGGTTGCCGCCAAAGGTGTTGGTGAGAACGATATCGGCCCCCGCCGCGATAAACTGGCGATGGAGCTGGCGCACGCGCTCGGGATGCTCGAAGTTCCACATCTCCGGCGCATCGCCCGACACCAGGCCCATCTGGAAATAGTTGGTGCCGGTGGCGCCGTCGGCCAAAAGCCACGGGCGGGAATTGAGCGCTTCAGTGAAGGTCGGTCGGGTCATGGCAGCCTCGGGAAATGAATATAAAGAAGTCTTTATATGATTTCAGAAGGCATTGCAAAGCCCATTTCCCCCATATCAGGCGGGAATATCGACGGCAATCCGCAGGATCGAGACCTCGGCCCGCTTATCTATTTTCACCTTTACCGCTTCGGGCTTCACCAGCATGTGGCGGGCTATGGCATCAATGATGTCCTCCTTGAGCGCCACCATTTTGCTTGAATTGCGGGGCGAGCCACGTTCATGGGCGAGAAGCACCTGCAGGCGCTCGCGGGCCACGGGCGCGGTTGCCGGCAGCGGATCGCTACGCTTGAACAGGCCGAAAAAATTCATGCCGCCCTCCCGCCGAAGATGCGCCCCAGCAGGTTGAAGCGTTCGAGGGGAACATTGATCGCAAGATTATCACCCATGAGCCGGCGCGCCGCATCGTTATAGGCGCGGGCGGGAGCCGAGAGCGGGTTGGCCAAAGTCACGGGCTGGCCAAGGTTCGAGGCGCGCAAGACCTGTTCGCTTTCCGGAATGATGCCGAGCAGCGGCACCGAGAGGATGTCGAGGACGTCCTCCTTCTTCAGCATTTCGCCGCGCCCGGCGCGGGCCTGGTCATAGCGGGTGATAAGCAGGTGTTTCTCGACGCGCTCGCCCTTTGCCGCCTTTTCGGTCTTGGCATCAAGCAAGCCGATGATGCGGTCGGAATCGCGCACCGAGGAAACTTCCGGATTGGTGATGATGATTGCCGCATCCGCATGGCGCATGGCCATCATGGCGCCGCGCTCGATGCCGGCGGGGCTGTCGCAGATCACCCAGTCGAACAGGGTGCGCAGTTCCCTGATGATGCGGGCCAGGCCCTTTTCGCTGAGCGCATCCTTGTCGCGGGTTTGCGAGGCGGGCAGCAGCGCCAGATTTTCCAGGCGCTTGTCGCGGATCAGGGCCTGGCTGAGTTTGGCAGTGCCCTGGGCCACGTTGATGAGATCATAGACCACGCGGCGCTCGGCCCCCATGACGAGATCGAGATTGCGCAGGCCGACGTCGAAATCGACGACAACCACCTTCTGGCCGTTCAGCGCGAGGGCCGCGCCCAATGCCGCTGTAGACGTGGTTTTGCCGACACCTCCCTTACCGGACGTTACGACGAGGACCTTAGCCATATACATTGCTCCTGACATGCTGTTGTTAAATCATTTGCTCGATGTTCATAACGTTCCGGTCCAGCCGTGCCTGCACCGCGGTGCCGCGCAGGGCGAGATCGAAATCATCCGCCGTCTTGTAGAGGCCGTCGATCACCATCATCTCGGCGTCAAACTTGCTGCAAAAAATGCGCGCGTTGGTGTTGCCGTTGGTGCCGGCAAAGGCGCGGCCGCGCAGGCAGCCGTAGACATGGATGGACCCGCCGGCGATGATTTCGGCGCCGGAGGCCACCGAGCCAACGATAATCACATCGCCATGCGGATAGATGATCGATTGACCGGAGCGGACCGGTTCGTTGACCAGCAGGGCGGCACAGGGGGAGCCTACGGAAGGCTCCGGCTCCCAAGTGGCCGGCGGCGGAGCTGGCCGGACTGGCTTTTCCACTTCGGGCGGCTGAAACACGCCTGCCGCCTGGACCTTGCCCGGGAGCGGCGCCAGACGTTCGGGCAACCAGTCAAGCGGAACGCCTTCGACAGCGATAAGCCGCAAGTGGCGCTCTTCGATGAAGGCGATGATTTCGGAGGTCTCGGCTTTGGTCGGCGCGACGCCGGTAAGGTCGAGCACCAGCGGCCGGTTGGCAAAGAAACTCAGGGAGTTCTCCACCCTGCGATCCAGCTCAACGAGCCAATCCACAAAGGGCAGCTCCGGGGCCAAAACAAAGGCCAGATAGGACCGGCCCATGAGACGAAATGAAATCCGTGATTGAACAGCAACTGACAAATTGAAAATCCTCACGCAACGCACCCCAACAGCGGCGATTAGGACCAGACATGGTTAATATTCGGTTAACGTGTTGTCACGAAGAGGGAAATATGGCTCAGCCGCCGAGCCAGGAAGCGTAGGCCGCCGTGTTGGCCAGGAGCGTCATTCGGGCATTTACCGTCGTTTCCTTTGGTGTTTTGCCGGATTCCCTGAGCTCCGTCAGGGTCCGCTGAAGGTCAGAAATATCCTGGCTGCCCATCATTGGGCTGCGGTGCTTCCCCTTGTCATCTGGCCCGCCGTGGGCACAGAAAATTTTCGTCCGGCTATTTATCTGCGGCAAAAGAATCTCCGTTGTCGCGAGATAGTCCGCCAGATTGGCGCCCGGCACCTGCGCGTAAAGCGGGCCGGGATAGATATAATCAGCGGCAAACAGAATGTTTGCCCCCCGATCAAAAAGCGAAATTGAATCGGGTGAATGGCCAGGCGTGTGGAGCACTTGCAGCTGACAGCCACCGAGATCGATGCGCTCGCCGATAGGCCACCATTGCGAAATTTTCACGGGCTTCCACACCATGCCCTCGAGGAAGCCGCGGAAGAGATCATCAGTGGCATGAAGCAGACCGTCACGCATGCAGGCCCTTAGAACCGGCAGGTCAGCCAAGGCGATATCCTGAAAGCGGTGCAGATTGCCCGTGTGATCAAAGTGGAGATGTGACGGCATGGCGATGAGCGGAAGTCTGGTCAACGTCCGCACCACGTCCGAAATGTCGCGCACGCCGGGACCGGTATCAAAGAGCAGTGCGGTGTGCTGCCCTTCGATCAGGTAATTCCAGTTGACCTGGTGAAACCGCGGTTCGCCGATGGCATGAACCCCGGGGGCGATATTTTCAATGGCGAACCAATCGTCAAACCAAGTTACGCCTTCCGCCAGCATCAGGCTTTCTCCGCGCCATAGAACAGGGATACCACATGCTGAGCTTCGGCAAAGAACAGCCAGCGCTCCACAATTGCGGCTAGCAAGATTGCCAATGTTCCCAACAGCGAAAACCACGGTGTGAGAAGGCACGCCACAAGCGCCAGCAGGGTGATAGAGAGAAGCAGGAATACGGCACCGCGCAACTTCACCGCATGCTTTCTCGCCACCGCAAATCCCATTTCCTTCATGATGTAATTTTCAGAAGTGTGCGGCACTTCCCATTGCCGCACGCCTGGCGCCCAGCCCGGTGGCCGCCGCCATGGTGTGGGTGCGTTCGGCGCTGTCGATGCCGCGCCAGTAAAAAAATTTCAGGGCAATCAATACCAGCAGTGCGGCACCTGTGAGGATGACCTGGAATATTTGGAAGCGGTCGAAGATTGTAGCAATCGCTGCCAGTAATGCGCCACCGGAGGCCAGCGCGAAGGCAAGATAGACCGGCACGGTGAGCGGGTGATTCCAGGCGCGGATGGTCTTGAGGGATGAATAGATTTTTGCCGTGCAGAAAATTGTGACGGCGCACATCGCCGCGGTGATAAGGCCCAGCGGCCCGACCCAGGCCTGCGCATGAATGATGTCCAGCCAGGTTGCGCCGAATAGAACAGCCGGGCCATAGGTCACAACAGCGGCCACACCTTCGCGCGACAGCCATGAGCTGCGCCATTGCGAAAAGGCCCGCCAGGCGCGTTCCGGATGGCCAAGATGGAAAGTCGAGGACAGCAGGCCGACTGTGATCAGGCCGAGGGCAATGACGATAGCGACCAGCCCAAAGATGAAACTTGACGTGGGGCCATGATTGAAACCAACCAGCCCGAGCAAGGCGAGCAGGCCATAGCCAGCGCCGGACGCCGTGGTGAACAGGATGACCGAATAGGCGGGATTCATTCTACGCCCAATCCGTCATTCCGGCGAAAGCCGGAATCTATTGGAACAGCGCTAAGATTGAACGGGATTCCGGCTTTCGCCGGAATGACGGATTGGGAAAAGTGTTCATTGCCACACATTCATCAGCCTTCGAGCTTGTCAGACATGTCCTCGAGGGAGGCGATGGTGCCGGCGGGCTTGCCGCTCAGGAACCGGTCGGCCCAGGCGAAGAGGCGGTCCATGGGCGAGCCATCGCCTTTCGGCAAGGCGATGGCGGCCGACGTCACCGCATCGCGGCGCTTGCGTGGCGGGAGATATTTGTTCACGGGCTTGTAGTTCATCTCCGGCAGCAGATCGAAGCCTTCACGGACCTTGACCAATTGCGAGACATCGGACGTTGGGTCACCCAGATCGCCGAAGTGGCGGGCCCCGGTCGGGCAGGCTTTCACGCAAGCGGGCGCGCGATCTTCAGGCTCAAGATTGGTGTTGTAGATGCGGTCGACGCAGAGCGTGCATTTTTTCATGGTGCCATGGCCGTAATCATATTCGCGGGCGCCATAGGGGCAGGCCCAGGAACAGAGCTTGCAGCCGATGCAGGTGTCGGGGTTCACCAGCACGATGCCATCTTCGGCGCGCTTGTAGGAAGCACCGGTCGGGCAAACGGTGACGCAAGCCGGGGTTTCGCAATGCAGGCAGGAGCGCGGGAAATGCACCACGCGGGTGTCGTCCCTGCCCTCTTCCTTCACCTCGTAGCCGTGAACGCGGTTGAGCCACACGCCGGAGGGATCGGCGCCATAGGAGTCGCTATCATTGAGAGGGGCCGAATAGCCTTGGGTGTTCCATTCCTTGCAGGAGGTGACGCAGGCCTGGCAGCCGACGCAGGTATCAAGATCGATGACGAGGCCGAGTTTTTTCTGATTGGGTTGCGGGGCCGGCAGCGAAGTCATTTCTGCCCCCGCAATTTTTTCAGGGCCGGGAACTGCGGCTGGCTTTCGGCCGACTGGTCCGCCGCTTTTTCGACGCGCACCTTAAGATCATACCACGCCGCCTGCCCGGTGACGGGATCGCTATTGGAGAAGCGGTAGCCGCCTTCGCGTTCCGGCAGAAGATCGGAGATCAAGTGATTGAGCAGGAATCCTTTTTTGGCTTCCGGCGCATCGGCGGAGAGGCCCCAGGTGCCTGATCTTTTGCCGATGGCATTCCAGGTCCAGACCGTATCGGCATTCACGCCGCTCATGAGCTTCACCTGCGATTTAATCTGGCCATGGTGAGAAGTGACCGTCACCCAATCGCCTTCGGCAATGCCAAGAGAAGTGGCGCGGCCCTTGTTCATGTAGAGCCAGTTGCGCCCGAGGATTTGGCGGAGCCAGGCATTCTGCGAGCCCCAGGAATGATACATGGCCATGGGCCGCTGGGTGATGGCGTGCATGGGAAATTCCGTATCCGAAACCATGTCGCCTTCAAAAGGCGGATACCAGAAGGGCACGGGATCGAAATAAGTGGCGATGCGCTTGGTATGGCCGGCGGGCGGCAGGATATTTCCATGGCCTTGCGCGGCCAGGCGAAACTTCTGCAGGGGTTCGCAATAGAGCTGGTGAATGATGGGCTCGGGCTTGCCCATGAAACCCATGAAGGTGGACCAATCGAGATAATCCCAATTCACATGGCGATAATATTTCATGTGGTCCGGCAGTTCGTAAAACCAGTGGCAGCCGTTATCGATATAGACCTTGAGCTGATCGGGGTTGGGCGCACCCCTGCCCTTGGCCTTGCCATCCTTTCCGCGAAATCCGGCGAGCGGGCCGAGGCCCGGGGCGCGCTCGTGGTTCACCATGTAGTCGGGATAGCCGCCGGGATAACGCGCCATGCCATCGGGCCTCGTCATCCCGGGAAGGCCGAGCCTGGCGCCCAGGTCCAGCAATACGGATTGAAAAGCGCGCACGTCGCGTTCCGGTTCGACCACGGGCTGGCGGATGGAATCGGCGGGGCCGTCGGCCTCGGAAATGGGCCGGTCGAGCATCGAGATGCAATCCCAGCGCTCGAGATAGGTGGTGTCCGGCAGGATGAGATCGGCGTAGTGCACCATCTCGGAATCATAGGCGTCGGAATAGATGATGCGCGGGATGACATATTCGCCGTCGTCGCGCTTGGCGGTGAGCGCTTTCAAGGTATCGGGCACATTCATGGCCGAATTCCAGCTCATGTTGGCCATGTACATGAAGAGCAAGTCGATAGTGTAGGGATCGCCCTTGGCCGCATTGTTGATCACCATGTGCATGAGGCCGTGGGCGGCAAGGGGCGCATCCCAGGAATAGGCCTTGTCGATGCGCAGGGGTTTGCCGTCCTCATCCACCAGTAAATCATTGGGACTGACGACGAAGCCAAGCGGCGGGCCGGGCATGGGCGTGTTGGGACGCACCTGCCCCAGCTTGCCCGCGGGCCGGATGGGCGGCGGTATTGGCTTTGGAAAGGGCGGCTTGTAGCGGAAACCGCCGGGGACATCGATTGTCCCTAAGATGATTTGCAGGATGTGCAGGATGCGGCAAGTCTGGAAGCCATTGGCATGGGCGGAGATGCCGCGCATGGCATGCATGGAAACGGGACGGCCAACCATTTTTTCGTGACGCCTGCCGGTATAATCCGTCCACGGAACATCAAGCTCGATCTGCTGCTCGAAGGCCGCCTCGGCGATTTCGGCGGCGATGCGCCTGATGGTGCCAGCGGGGATGGCGCAGCGTTCCGCCACGGTTTCGGGGGCGTAGTCATTGGAGAGAAAGCGTTCGGCGATGAGCGTGAAGCTGGTCACCACCTTGCGGCCATCGGGCAGAACAAAGCGCCCCATAAGCTTGGGCGAAGCATCGCTTGAGCTGGCGGACATGGGCGAATTGGTGTGCGAATCCCAGACTTGGGCCGTGCCCGATGGCTCGCGCAGGAAAAGGCCGTCATCGGCGCCACCGGGATTTTCAATCACCAGCCAGGGCGCATTGGTGTAGCGCTGGAGATATTCGCCGTCGATTTTCTGGGCGCTTAATAGTTCATGGATGAGGGCCCCCACAAACAATCCATCGGTGCCGGGCTTGAGCCCCAGCCATTCATCGGCGATTGCCGAATAGCCGGTCTTCACCGGATTGATGGAAACGAACTTAGCACCCTTGGCTTTCAATTTGCCAAGACCGGTCTTGATCGGGTTCGAAGCATGGTCTTCCGCGACGCCAAAAAGCAGAAAGTATTTGGTGTGTTTCCAGTCGGGCTCGCCGAACTCCCAGAAGGAGCCGCCGAAGGTGTAGAGCCCGGCGGCGGCCATGTTCACCGAGCAGAAGCCGCCATGGGCCGCATAGTTGGGGGTGCCGAATTGTGTGGCCCACCAGCCGGTGAGGCCCTGGGACTGGTCGCGGCCGGTAAAGAAGGCGAGCTTCCTAGGATCCTTGTTGCGGATTTCCGAGAGCCAGAGTGTGGCGGTGCGGAGCGCCTCTTCCCACTCAACCTCGCGGAACTCGCCGGAGCCCCGCTCACCCACCCGCATCAGAGGCTTTGACAGGCGCGCCGGAGAATAGTGTTGCTTGATGCCGGAGGCCCCCTTGCCGCAGATCACCCCCTTGTTCACCGGATGATCGCGGTTACCCTCGATATATTTGACGGTGCCGTCCTTGAGATAAACCTTAATCCCGCAGCGGCAGGCGCACATGTAACAGGTGGTGGTTTTCACCTCGTCCCAGGTCTTTGGCGATGTATCGAGTGCGGGTTCGGTCATTGGGTTCCAGGATGCGACGATTCCGGACTACATTAGGGCGCGGGTTGGTACTATGATAGGTCCAGACGGTTATTTCCTGGGGACCAAATCTTTTGCGCGACTGGCTCGTTCATATCAAGCGTTCGGAAAACTCAAGCCTGCAAATGCAAATCCGCGAGGCCCTGGTTTCGGCCATTCTTGACCAGCAGCTGGCGCGCGAGGAGCCCATTCCCTCGACCCGCAAAATGGCAAAATCGCTCAGCGTTTCGCGCAATACGGTGGTTCTGGCCTATCAGGGGCTGCTGGATGACGGCTTTCTGGTGGCCAAGGAGCGCTCCGGCTATTATGTTGCGGAGAAAGCCGGGCTTGATACGGTTCTGCCGAAACGCAGCCCTGCGGCAAAGTCCAATGGCGCTGCGACGGAGATTGACTGGGCCAGCCGTTTCAAGAAAAATCCGGCGGCCCAGGAAAACATTTCAAAAGCGCTGAACTGGCAGAGCTACACCTATCCTTTCATCTATGGCCAAGTCGACCACACGCTGTTTCCGGTAGCGGAATGGCGTGACTGCACGCGGCAGGCGCTGGGCAAGAAATGGCTCGGCACCTGGACCAATGACACCTGGGCCCATGATGATCCGATGCTGGTTGAGCATATCCGGCGGCGGATATTGCCGCGCCGGGGCATCATGGCCACCGACGATGAAATCCTTATTACCCTGGGGGCGCAGAACGCGCTTTATCTTCTCACCAGTCTTTTGGTTGATGAAGATACGCACGTGGCGATGGAGGAGCCAGGCTATCCCGATGTGCGCAATATCTTCCAATTGAAATCAAAGCATGTGGCGCTAGTGCCGGTGGATGACCACGGCCTTACTCTCACCGCCGATCTTAACAATGCGCAGGTGGTTTTCACCACGCCCAGCCACCAGTTTCCGACCACCGCCACCATGCCCATCGAACGGCGCATGGCGCTGTTGAAGCTCGCGGCGGCGCGCGACTTCATCATTATCGAGGACGATTATGAGTTTGAAACAAATTATGTGAACGAGCCCTGCCCGGCGCTCAAATCCCTCGATGACAAGGGCCATGTGATTTATGTGGGCTCGCTGTCCAAATCGCTTTTCCCGGGCTTGCGGCTTGGCTTCATGGTGGGGCCGAAGAAGCTCATTGCGGAGGCCCGCGCCTTGCGCCGCCTGATGGTGCGCCATGCGCCCAATAACAACCAGCGTACAGCCGCATTGTTTCTCTCGTTGGGCCACCATGACACCCTGATCCGCCGCCTGCACCGGGCTTACCGCACGCGCTGGGAAATCATGGGCAAGGCGCTGGAGCAGCACTTCCCCGCCGCGTCGCGCCTGCCAAGCTTTGGCGGCACCAGTTTCTGGGTGAAGGGGGCCGCCGACTTGGACAGCGAAGTACTGGCGAAGGCCGCCGCGGCCAAGAGCATCCTCATCGAGCCGGGGCGGATAAATTTCGGCAGGCGGAACCCGCCGAAGAACTATTTCCGCCTGGCCTTCTCCTCCATCGATGAAAAGAAAATTGCCCTGGGCGTGAAACTGCTGGCCGAAACGATCCATGATGCCAAGTCATAGTCCGGGCGACAACAAGGCGCGGGCCGCCGTTCTGGTGCTGGTGGCCATCGGGCTGGCTTCGACGCAGGACGCGATCATCAAGGCGATGTCCGGCACCTATCCGGTGTATGAGACCATGCTGATCCGCGGCTTTACCTCATTGCCGATCCTGGGCGTGTGGCTGGCCTACACCCACGGACTTCAAACACTTTTCACGCCACTCTGGCTGCGAATTTTCGTACGCGCCCTCATCCTGTGTACGGCCTACCTCGCATTCATTCTGGCGATTGCGGCGATGCCGATAGCCAACATGGTGGCGATCTATTTCACCATGCCGTTTTTCGTGGCGGGCCTTGCCGGGCCTTTCCTTGGCGAGCGTGTTCCCTACTACCGCTGGATTGCCATTGTTGCGGGCTTTGCCGGGGTGATCGTCATGGTGCGGCCGGGCGTGCAGGCCTTTGAGCCCGCCTCGCTGCTCGCCCTCTATTCGGCCTTTGGCTATGCCATCGGGCAAATGATGGGGCGCGACCTGGCGCAGCGCGTGGCGCCGCTGGTGATCGCCAACTGGCAGAATGCGGTTTATTTTATTTTTGCAGCCGTTGTCGGGCTTATCGCGCAGGCCAGCGGGTTTGCCGGCGAAAGCCACAAGAGCCTGGCCTTTCTCACGCGGCCATTTATCTGGCCCACGCTGCCGGATTTCCTGCTGCTGGGTGCCGTGGGGGCCCTGGCGGCCTTCGCCATGATGTGTTTCATTTCCGCCTACAAGCTGGCGGAATCAAATTTCGTCGCCCCCTTCGAGTATTCAGGCATGATCTGGGCGGTTCTGTTTGGCCTGCTGTTCTTCAATGATTTTCCGGATTTCTGGACCTGGAGCGGCATGGCCATCGTGGCCGGCGCCGGCTTCTTCATGCTGCTCATGGACCGCCGCGCCCGGCTTCAAACCGGATAGCCGGCCCAAGCCTTGACGGTGCGGAGCGCCAGCGAGGATTGAATGCGCTGAATTCCGGGAAGGCGCGAAATGCGCGAACGGTGGATGCGCTCGTAGTCAGCCGCGTCGCTGGCCACCACGCGCAGGAGATAATCGAACTGGCCGCTCATCAGATGGCATTCGAGAATCTCAGGCACGCGCTGCACCGCCTTCTCGAATTTTTCGAAGGCTTCTTCGGTTTGCGCCGAGAGCGACACTTCGACGAAGAATTCATTGGCAAGCCCCAGCGCCATGCGGTCCAGCGTTGCGGTGTAGCGGATGATGACTCCCGCTTCTTCGAGGAGCTTCACGCGGCGATGGCAGGAGGAAGCAGACAGCCCCGCCTTTGCGGCAAGTTCGTTGATTGACTGACGGGCATTTTTTTGCAGCTCGGCCAGAATGATTTTATCTGTCTTGTCCAATTCTTCGTATTTCATTCCATTATTCTTACAATATTTAGAATTTTAATTCAATCCGGCTGTCCCTATGGCTGTTTTTGGAAATTCATTCGAATGAAAATGGGATATTTTGCGCTGAGGCAACTGGAGGAACGGCAATGCTCATCGGCGTACCCAAGGAAATCAAGAATCATGAATACCGCGTCGGCATGACGCCGATTTCGGTGCGCGAAGCGGTGCGCAACGGCCACAAGGTCTGGGTGCAGGCCGGTGCCGGCGACGGGATCGGCGCGTCGGATGCGGATTACACCGCCGCCGGCGGCGAGACCGTCAAGGCCGCAGAGGACATTTTCGCCAAGGCCGACATGATCGTGAAGGTGAAGGAGCCCCAGGCGGGCGAGCGTGCCATGCTGCGCGAGGGCCAGATCCTTTACACCTACCTCCATCTTGCTCCGGACCCGGAGCAGACCAAGGACCTGGTGAAGTCCGGCGCGGTGTGCATTGCCTATGAGACCGTGACATCGGCGCGCGGCGGCCTTCCCCTGCTCGCTCCCATGAGCCAGGTCGCCGGCCGCATGTCGGTTCAGTCCGGCGCACACTGCCTGGAAAAGGCCCAGGGCGGGCGCGGCATGCTGCTCGGCGGCGTTCCCGGCGTTTCTCCGGCCAAAGTGGTGATCCTCGGCGGCGGGGTGGTCGGCACCAATGCGGCAGCGATTGCCATCGGCATGGGTGCTGATGTCACCATTGTCGAGCGCAGTACGGACCGCATGGAAGAACTGGTGGCCCGTTTCGGCATCAACACCAAGACGCTTTACTCCACGCAAGGCGCCATTGAAGACGAATGCGCCACCGCCGACCTTGTCATCGGCGGAGTTCTCATTCCCGGTGCTGCCGCGCCAAAGCTTGTGACCAGGAAGATGCTGAAGGACTGGAAGCCCGGTTCGGTGTTCGTTGACGTGGCCATCGACCAGGGCGGCTGCGCTGAAACTTCAAAGGCCACGACCCATGCGGACCCCACCTATGTGGTGGACGGCGTTATCCATTACTGCGTGGCCAACATGCCCGGCGGCGTGGCGCGCACCTCCACCTTCGCCTTGAACAATGTCACACTTCCGTTTGCCATGGCCATTGCCAACAAGGGCTGGAAGAAGGCGCTTGCCGATGACGTGCATTTGAAGAATGGCCTCAACGTTGCCCATGGCAAGGTAACCTACAAGGCCGTGGCCGACGACCTGGGCTATGCCTATGTGGCGGCCGACAAGCTTATTGCGGGGTAAGTTCTGGATTACGTCATTCCGGCGAAAGCCGGAATCCAGTTGACGTTAATCGGACTTCGGCGTTCGCCGGAGTGACGGCGGGCGTGGGAAGCGAGAGCGAGGATTTTACATCCCCGCCTTTTTCGCCCGGCCCTCGAGATAGTAATTGGCCTTGCGGCCATAGATCAGGCCACGCAGGAAGCGGCGGATGCTTTCCGATTTGCGCAAGGGATCAAGGACCGCGCGCATGGCGTCGTGCGCGATCACTTTCAATGAATCCCGCATGGGAGAAAAGCCCGGCGGCTTTTGCGGCAGGCCGTAGTCGCGCAGGGTGCCATTGATCAGCCTGATCTTGTTGAGGCGCAGCACTTCCGGCGTCTTCCAGGTCATGGCCATGGAAATCGAATAGGACTTTCCGGTGCTCACCCAGTGGGGCACCATATAGGGCATGTGGACGGCATCGCCAGGCTTCAAGGAATGCAGCGTGGCGCGCTGCTCGTACCAGGGCTCATACCTGGTGTTGCGATGCTTGGACGGCGTTAGTTCCAAAGTCTCTTCGGAAACCAGGCTGCGGTCGCCGTTATCAAAAGTGCGCACGAACTTGTCGCCCTTGATCTGAATGAGGATGTTTTCTTCCGCATCGAAGTGAAATGGCGTGATTGAGTTTGCCGATGACACAAAAATGAAGCCCTGGAGGTCGGAATAGTCGCCGGGCTTCTTGCCCGCCGCCGCGTTGGCCTCTTCGACGAAGGCCTTGAGCAATTCGTGGTAAGCCAGGTCCTCATTCACATACTTGATCACCATCCAGGCATTGGCCGTTTCAATGGTGCGGATCACATCTTCGGCCGGCATGTCGATCTTTGGAACATCCTCCGGCTTTACGCCAACCGCCACCTTGCCGGAATTATACTCGATCCGGTCGCGCGGCAGCGACTTGGCCAGTTCCACCAGGCGCTGCAGGGAAAACAGCGGATGATCGCAAAGGCCGTGCTTCAGCTCAAACGGCCGCTTCAGGAATTTTTCGCGGGCGACTTCGGGATCGATGCTGACTATGCTCATGACCTTTTCCTTCCTCGCATGAAATAATAGGTGTCGCGGGCAAACTCGCGTACCGCCCGGCGCGTTCTTTCTGCCGTCAAAGTCGTTGCGAAGCGCTTCATGCCAATTGAATTCGGCGCAATCATCACATCGGCGACCTTGATGCGGTCGCGCCAGATGTTTTCAATCATCGGGTGGCCGGGAATGGCGCAGCTATCAACAAAGGCGATGCCGTTTTCGGCAAAGAGCCTTTCGGTGGCATAAAGCACGAGCAGGACGCCGGGCGAATATTTTGCGTAAGCCTCGTCATAGGCAATCTTGTGAAGCCACGCCTGGTCGCCTTCGACGATGGCATAGGTGCTGGCAATGGTTTTTCCATCGAGTGCCAGTTTCCAGAAGCGGAGTTTTCCGGCGGCGGCGAGGAACTGGCAGGAGTCCTTGAAGGCAGCGTGCAAAGCAGCGTTTGCAGCGATGGCGGTGCCGCGCTTGCCCTTCCAGCCGGCAGCCTCAAGGGCCAGCAGATCCGCCACCCATGGCTTGCAATCGCGCCCCACTTCGAGGCTTACGGACTCGAAGCTGCCTAATTCGGAAAGCCGGTTGGTGAGGCGGCGATATTCCTTGCGGCGCTTGGGTGCGAAATTTGATTCGGCCCAAGCCTCATAGGTTCCGGTGAGATTCAATGCGGCGCGTTCCCAGGACTTGAGAATGGTGACCTGGGCATTCTGCCTGGCGAGCTGGTTCCAGAATGAACCGTTCACCTTCAGGGAATGAAGCAGAATGGGACTTTCGAGATGATTAATGAATGAGGTTAAACCCGCTTCCGGAAACTCCCGGTCGAGGTGGGGCTCACCGATGATGGTGAGATCGGTCATCCAGTTGGTAGAGAGGGCTGGCATGAAGCGCCGCTTCTTTACGGGAAGGGCAAAAAGCAGGTCATTGCCCTGTTTCACCACGGCAAGTTGGGCTCCCGGCAGGCCTCTCAGGAGGGGCATGACCAGCTCCGGGGCGTTAAGCCCGGCGGGTGCCAGACTATGGTCCGCAAGGCGTTTCCAGGCCGGCAAAATGGCATCCAGTTCCGCGCTTTCGCGCAGATTAACCGCCGTCACCATCCGCCAGTTTCCTGCCAACATGGAGCTGCTGCTGCAAAACACGGGCCAGACCGGCAGGCGTTGATTTATAAAGAAAAAGACCGGTCAGACGACCGGTCCAAAGCCGCAAGAGGCAATGATTAAACGTCGGCCTTAACGGCCAGAACCTGGCGGCCACGATACATGCCGGTCTTCAGGTCGATGTGGTGGGGACGGCGCAATTCGCCTGATTTCTTGTCCTCAATCCAGGTGATCGTCTGCATCTTCTGGCCTGAACGGCGCATGCCGATACGGCTTTTTGACATTTTTCTGCGTGGAACGGCCATAATCTACTCCATATCAGGCGGGCTGAACCCGCCACGGTTGGGCGGCTTATAGCGAAGCTTATGGGCCAAGACAAGCGAGATAGGAGCCCATGCCGTTCATCCGCGACATAATGCGGTTGGCGATGGAGGACACCCGTCTTGACGGCTTTCCGGCCCGGCGCTTGATGGGATTTGGCAAAACGGCGGCGAGAAGAGCCGCCTCACGCTTAGTCAGCCTGGCGGCGGGTTTCCGGAAATGGAACTGGGAGGCGGCCTCGGCGCCATAGACGCCGGGAGCCCATTCCACGATGTTCAGATAGATCTCAATCATGCGGCGCTTGGAGAACACCAGATCCATCCAGTAAGCTATTGGAATTTCGAGGCCTTTTCTCACAAAACTGCGGCCGTCCCAAAGGAACAGGTTTTTGGCGGTTTGCATGGAAATGGTGCTGGCGCCGCGGATCGGGCCTTCGTCATCATCGAAGGCATCGCCCACAACGCCCTGAAATTCCACCCAATCCACACCGTTGTGCTCACAAAAACGGGCGTCTTCCGAGGTGATCACGGCACTGGCAAGTTGCGGCGACATTTCACTGAGGCTCACCCAATCCTTGTGGATGCCGTTGCCGGTGAACAGGCGGAGAAGCATCAGGTTGGAAAATGGCGGCGGCACGGCGGTGTAAACCAGGGTCATGACAATGGGCCAGGCGATGACAAAGGCGAGCGCATAGACCAGCCGCCTCTGCCACGGCTTCAACCCGTCGAGATAGCGCCTGGGCGCTGCAACCATGCCTGATTGAGTTTCAATGGTCATGACAGTACACAGGTGGTCTTAACACACAGGTCAGGCCTTGGCGTCAACACCCGAAACACAATTTGAAACAGCCTTAAGAGATGCAGCAGCGGCAACCGATGCCCTGCTGGGGCAGTTGCTATCCGCAAGCGCATCGCCGCGCTTGCTCAGCGCCATGCGCTATGCGGCGCTGGGGGCGGGAAAACGCCTGCGGCCATTCCTGGTGAGTGAATCGGCGCGCCTGTTCAATGTGCCTGCCGCCCATGCCTTGCGGGTGGGGGCGGCGCTCGAATGCGTGCATTGCTATTCGCTGGTGCATGATGATCTGCCGGCGATGGATGATGATGACCTGCGGCGCGGCCAGCCCACGGCGCACATAAAATTTGACGAAGCGACGGCGATCCTTGCGGGAGACTCGCTGCTCACGCTGGCTTTCGAAATATTGGCGCACCGAGAAACCCACGCAGACGCCGGCGTTCGCAGCGCGCTTGTTCTGGAACTGGCGCAAGCCGCCGGCATGAACGGCATGGCGGGCGGCCAGATGCTTGATATCGAGGCCGAAGCAGGCGTGGCGCAAACGCTGGACAGCATCATCCGCATTCAAGCGCACAAGACGGGCGCCCTCTTCCGCTTTGCCTGCGAGGCGGGAGCCATCATGGCGGGCGCGGACCGCGCGCCGCTGCGCCGTTACGCCGATGATATCGGCCTAGCATTCCAAATTACCGATGACCTGCTTGATCTCGAGTCAACGCCGCAACAACTCGGCAAGGCAACCCAGAAGGACACGAGAAAAGGCAAGGCGACGATTGTGTCGCTGATGGGGCGAAAGGCGGCGGCGGAAAAAGCCGATAGCCTTGTTGCTGTCGGCCATTGCGGCGCTGGCGCCCTATGGCGAAAAGGCCCACACGCTGCGGGAGGCGGCGCGCTTTATCGTCTCGCGGAAGAAATAAATCTCAACCCCAGCGGGTCTTGACGTAGTTCTCGACAATGTCCTTGAACTGCTGCGAGATGTTTTCACCGCGCAGCGTGGCGGTTTTCTTGCCGTCGATATAGACGGGCGCGGTAGGAAGTTCGCCGGTGCCCGGCAGCGAAATTCCGATGTCGGCATGCTTGGATTTGCCGGGGCCGTTCACGATGCAGCCCATGACGGCAAGCGACAGGTTTTCAAAACCCGGATATTCCTTGCGCCAATCGCCCAGGCGGTCACGCACATAGAACTGGATGTCCTGGGCCAGTTCCTGGAACACAGTTGAGGTGGTGCGGCCGCAGCCGGGACAGGCGATGACCATGGGGGCGAAGGCGCGCAACCCCATGGTTTGCAGAATTTCCTGGGCGACAAGCACTTCGCGGGTGCGGTCGCCGCCCGGTTCCGGGGTGAGCGAAATGCGGATGGTGTCGCCGATGCCTTCCTGAAGCAAAACGCCAAGGGCCGCGGTTGAAGCCACGATGCCTTTCGAGCCCATGCCCGCTTCGGTGAGGCCCAAATGCAGGGCGTGCTCGCTGCGCGTGGCAAGCAAGCGGTAGACGGCGATCAGGTCCTGAACCTCCGAACACTTGGCCGAAATCACGATCTGGTTTGCCGCCATTCCCAGTTCCTCGGCGCGGGCGGCGGAGAGGATACCGGATTGCACCACGGCCTCATGCATGACGGCGCGCGCGTCAAGGGGATTGGCGGAGCGGTGGTTTTCATCCATCAGTTGGGTCAACAGCGCCTGATCAAGCGAACCCCAATTCACCCCGATGCGAACGGGGCGACGGAACTTCAGCGCGGTTTCAACCATGCTGGAGAAGTTGCGGTCCTTCTTCTCCTTGAAGCCCACGTTGCCGGGATTGATGCGGTATTTCGCCAAAGCTTCGGCGCAGGCCGGATGGTCATTGAGCAGCGTGTGGCCATTGTAATGGAAATCCCCCACCAGCGGCACGGCAACACCCATCTGGTCCAGCCGGTCGCGGATATGGGGCACAGCCTTGGCTGCTTCATCGCGGTCTACGGTGATGCGGACGAGTTCGGAGCCAGCCCGCGCGAGATCGGCCGTCTGGCGTGCGGTGCCTTCAACATCGGCCGTGTCCGTATTGGTCATGGACTGCACGACAATGGGCGCGCCGCCGCCCACCTGCACCTGGCCCACCATAACACCATGGGATTTTCGCCGTGTTTCTCTGGCCGAATAAGACATCGTTACTCCCAGCCCCCTAACTGGCCTGCGGGACAGCCAAGGTCAAGGCGAAGAAACAACTCGCCGCCAAAACCACGCAGGGGCCTGATGCGCCGCCGATGAAGGCTGAGGCGAGAAGCCCGCTGATGACCGAAAGCCCGGCGATTACCGCGGCAATGAAGGCCATGTTTTCCGGCGTTGTGGCCAGGCGGCGGGCGGCGGCGGCGGGAATGACCATGAGAGCCGTGATCAGCAGCAGGCCGACAATTTTCATGGCAATGGCGGTCATCGCGGCGATGAGCAGGATAAAGCCAAGTTCCACCCGCTCAACCGGCACGCCTTCGGCGCGGGCCAGGTCCTCGTGCACCGAGGTTGCGATCAAATCGCGCCACATGAGCGCAAGGCTTGCCAGCACGATGCAGGCGCCAAGCCAGACGGCGAATACATCATTGCTGGAAACCGTCAGCACATCGCCGAACAGTATATCCATGTGATCGGAAGCTGCACCCGTCGCAAGGCCAACCACGATCAAGCCAAGCGCCAGGGAGGTGTAGGACAAAATGCCAAGCAGCGTGTCGGTGGCCAGGCCCTGCTGGCGGCGCAGGGCGAGAAGAAGGAGAGCGAAGACAATGGCCGTGGCAACGGCCCCAAGCGTCACGTTAAAGCTGAAGAGCAATCCGAGCCCCACGCCGAGCAGGCCGGAATGCGCCAGGGACTCGCCGAAATAGGCCATGCGCCGCCAGACAATGAAACAGCCGACGGGGCCGGAGACGAGAGCCACCGCCAGGCCGGCAAGCAGGGCGCGCTGGAAAAAGGGCTCGAATGAGGATGGAGGTCATAATGATTTTATTTTCTTGTCATCCCCGGGCTTGTCATTCCGGGGACCCATTGTGCCGAATTTTTCAACGCCATGAGATACTGCGCCATGTCGCCGGAATGAGAGATCCGGCGATGACGAGGGTGTTTGTGATCTCAATGCTTGTGGTCATGGTGCTGATGCTCATGGGGTTCGTGATCATGGTCATGGTGATGGGCGTAGGCGGCGATCATGCGGGCCGCCTTGGGACCAAAGAGCTTGGCGAATTCCGGATCCTGCTGCACCTTTTCAGGGCCCCCTTCACAGCAGACATGGCCATTGAGGCAGACGACATGGTCGCTTTCGGCCATCACCATATGCAGGTCATGACTCACCATGAGAATGCCGCAGCCATGGCTTTTGCGAATGCCGGAAATCAATTCATACAGCTTCATTTCACCGATGAAGTCCACGGACTGGACCGGCTCATCGAGAACCAGCAGATCAGGCTTGCGCAATAGGGCGCGGGCCAAAAGCGCCCGCTGCAATTCACCGCCGGAAAGGGACGGAACACGGGCCCCCTTCAAATGCAAAATTCCAGTTTCATCCAAGGCCCGGTCAATATCCCGGTCGCTTGGCTTTAGGGTGAGCGACAGGAGCCGCTTCACGTCCATCGGCACATTGGCGGTTTGCGGGAACTGTTGGGGCACATAGCCCACGTTCAAGTTGGCTCGCCGTTCGATGCGCCCCGAGGTCAGGGGGCGAAGGCCAAGCATGACGCGCACCAGCGTTGATTTGCCGGCGCCATTGGGGCCGATCACGGTGACGATCTCGCCGCGGCGTACATCCAGGTTCACCCGGTCAAGGATCAGGCGGCCGTTAAGAGTGAGCGTCACATCGCGGGCGCTCAGCAACGCGTCATTGGCTTTCAGCATGTCAGGAGGCCCTCGCGCAGGCGCTGCAGGTGCCCGAGATTTCTATCATGGTGTGAGCCGGTGAAAATTTCCGCGCCTTCGCCTTCTCGGCAAGGCGCTCAAAGATGTCCGGCGCATCAAGCTCCGCCACGGTGCCACAGGTTTCACAAATCAGCAGGGCGGCGGGTTGGCCCTCATGGGCATGGGAACAGGCCACAAAGGCATTGCGGCTTTCGATCTTATGGACAAGTCCGTGGGCAAGGAGAAAATCAAGAGCCCGGTAAACCGTGATGGGGGCCGGGCGCGGGCCATGCTCGGCCATGCGCTCGATAATGTCGTAGGCGCCGACGGCGGAGTGGCT
Organism: uncultured Alphaproteobacteria bacterium; assembly: GCA_963773295.1. Classification (GTDB taxonomy): domain Bacteria; phylum Pseudomonadota; class Alphaproteobacteria; order Rhizobiales; family Aestuariivirgaceae; genus Aestuariivirga. The sequence goes on along the minus strand of CAVZAJ010000006.1, from coordinate 24,350 downwards.
CTGGGCCACGGAGCTCAGGATTTCACGGCGCTGGCCGGTCAATTTGCTGCCGCGCCGTTCACAGGTGCGCTCGGCCCGGGCTATCAGGTCGGCGGTGCAATGGGCATGGTCATGGTGGGGGTCAAGGAAAGTCATACTGTTATAATATAACATACTTGCGGGAAATGCTAGTTCCCCGTCTACATGGGCCAAATTGAGGAGTGCCCATGACCGGAAGCGCCAAAGCCATCGTCCATATCGACAATGCCAAGGTGATCGTCACCGAATACCGCTTTGCGCCGGGGGCCAATACGGGCTGGCACCGGCATGGCCATGACTATGTGATCGTGCCGCTGATGGACGGCAAGGTGAAGCTCGAAACCAAGGACGGCACCAGTTTTGCCGAGATGAAAAAGGGCGCGCCCTATTTCCGCAATGAAGGCGTTGAGCATGATGTGATTAATGCCAATGACACTGATTATGCTTTCATCGAGATTGAGCTGAAATAGCGTTCAAGCGGCGTTCATCTTGAAGCCGATAAAGTGTGGGTCAAGTTCACCGCTTACAAAGGATTCGCGCCTTGATCCGCTTTGCCGCCGCCGCGCTTGCCATTTCCATGCTGGCCACCCCAGCGCTCGCCATTGAATTCGAGGCGAATGACCAGGGCTTTACGGAATTCAACATGCCTTCCGGCAATATCGGCTGCTTCTACGTGCCGGCTGGCGGCACCGATGTTTACAAAACCTCCGATGGCGGCGCGGAGCTCTCCTGCGACCGGGTTGCGCCATCCTATGCGCGCGTGATGCTGGGAGATTCGGGCAAGGCCGAACGCATCACCAACATCGGCGATCCTTCCTGCTGCGGAGGTGACAACATATTCGAGTATGGCGAAGTGTGGTCGGAAGGACCGTTCAGCTGCATCTCCTCCACCACGGGCCTTACCTGCACGCGGGGAACCCACGGCTTTTCGCTGAGCCGCAAGGCCGTGAAAGTTTACTAGCGCTGGCGGGATGGGTCACTTGAAACTGGTCCTGTTATGGTGCCAGATGCGGGACTAGTTCATTGGCATTAAGCCAACCAGCCCACGCGAAGGAACCCTCCATGAAAATGACCACTGAGGAAGCATTTGTAAAAGTGCTGCAAATGCACGGGATTGAGCATGCCTTTGGCATTATCGGATCGGCGATGATGCCGGTGTCCGACCTGTTTCCGAAAGCGGGCATCACCTTCTGGGATTGCGCCCACGAAACCAATGCCGGCCTGATCTGCGACGGCTATTCCCGCGTCACCGGCAAGATGGGCATGGCGATTGCGCAGAACGGCCCGGGCGTCACCGGCTTTGTAACCGCCATGAAGACAGCCTATTGGAACCACACGCCGATGCTGCTGGTCACGCCGCAGGCGGCCAACAAGACAATGGGCCAGGGCGGCTTCCAGGAGGTGCCGCAGATGGCGCTGTTCCAGGACATGGTCTGCTATCAGGAAGAAGTGCGCGATCCTTCGCGCGTTGCCGAAGTTTTGAACCGGGTGATCGAAAAGGCTTGGCGCGGCTGTGGCCCCGCCCAGATCAATGTGCCGCGCGATTACTGGACGCATGTCATCGATATCGATCTGCCTCAGATCGTGAAGTTTGAGCGCGCCTCGGGCGGCAAGGAGGCGATTGCGCAGGCGGCGGCGCTTCTTTCCGACGCCAAGTTTCCGGTCATTGTGAATGGCGCCGGCGTAGTCACCGGCGGAGCGATCAAGGATTCCATCAAGCTGGCCGAACGGCTGGATGCGGCGGTAGCTTGCGGCTACCAGCACAATGACGCGTTTCCCGGCAGCCATTACCTGTCGGTCGGGCCCCTCGGCTACAATGGCTCGAAGGCGGCGATGGAATTAATTTCCAAGGCCGACGTCGTCCTGGCGCTTGGCACGCGGCTCAATCCGTTTTCGACCCTGCCGGGCTATGGCATCGATTACTGGCCGAAGAATGCCAAGATCATTCAGGTCGACATCAATGCGGACCGGATTGGTCTCACCAAGAAAGTCACGGTGGGCATTTGCGGCGACGCCAAGCAGGTGGCCCAGCAGATTTTGGCTGGCCTTTCGCCCAAGGCGGGCGATGCCGGGCGCGCCGACCGCAAGGCCACAATCCACCAGACCAAGTCGGCCTGGCTGCAGAAGCTCACGTCCATGGACCATGAGGACGATGATCCGGGCACCACATGGAACGCCGATGCGCGGGTGCGCGACAAGGAGCGCATGTCGCCGCGCCAGGCATGGCGCGCCATCCAGGCCGGCCTGCCGGCCAATGCCACGATCTCTTCCGACATCGGCAACAACTGCGCCATCGGCAACGCCTATCCGACCTTTGAAGAGGGCCGCAAATATCTGGCGCCGGGCCTCTTCGGCCCCTGCGGCTATGGCTTCCCTTCGATCATCGGGGCGAAAATCGGCAAGCCTGAGGTGCCGGTGTTCGGCTTTGCCGGCGATGGCGCGTTCGGCATTTCGATGAATGAGATGACCTCCATCTGCCGCGACGAGTGGCCGGCCATCACCATGGTGATTTTCCGCAACTATCAATGGGGCGCGGAAAAGCGCAACTCCATCCTCTGGTATGACAACAACTTCGTGGGCACCGAGCTTGACCCGAAACTCAGCTACGCGAAGATCGCGGAGGCCTGCGGATTCAAGGGTGTGACGGTACGCACGCAAGGTGAAACAACGGCAGCGCTGAAGAAAGCGGCGGAGGACCAGGCCAAGGGTGTCACCACCTTCATCGAAGTCATTCTCAACCAGGAGCTGGGCGAGCCCTTCCGCCGGGATGCAATGAAGAAGCCGGTGCCTGTCGCCCATATCAGCAAGGCCGACATGCGCGCAGCAAAAAGGTTTGGCCTGATACGCAGAGAACCGGCGGATGAAACCCATCATCACCTTCAATGCCGGTTCTTCTTCGCTGAAGTTTGCGGTTTTCGATGGCGGGCTTGTCCAGCTCCTGGCCGGACAGGTGGCAGGCTATGGCCCGGACGCGTTGCAGGTGGCACTGGCGGAAATCGAAAGCAAGGGTATTGTGGTGCAACGCTGCGGCGGCATCGGCCACCGCATCGTGCATGGCGGCACGCGCTATACGGCGCCGGTCCGCGTTGACCAGACCATTCAGGACGATCTTGAAGCCTTGCGCAAGCTTGCCCCCCTGCACCTTCCTTACGGGCTCGGGGCCTTGGCGGCGCTGCGAAAACTTGCACCCGATGTGCCGCATATCGCCTGCTTCGATACGGCCTTCCATGCGGGCCGCGACGATCTTCATACGCGCTTGCCGCTGCCCCGCGCCTATCACGAACGGGGCTACCGGCGCTACGGCTTTCACGGCCTGAACTACGAGCATGCGGTGCGGGAATTGCCGGTGCAGACCGGAAGGCCGCTGCCGCAGCGCCTGCTGGTGGCCCATCTCGGCAATGGCTCGAGCATGTGCGCCATCCTCGACGGCAGAAGCATTGAAACCACCATGGGATTTTCCACGGCGGACGGGCTGCTCATGGGCACGCGCACCGGCGCCATCGACCCCGGCGTCTTGATTGCCCTGATGCGCGATGAAGGCCTGGAGGCGGAAGGACTTGAAGACCTGCTCTACCGGCGCAGCGGGCTTCTGGGAATCTCGGGGCTCTCGTCGGACATGCGGGAATTGCTGGCAAGTCCCGCGGCGGAGGCGGCAGAAGCCGTCAATGCCTATTGCTACCAGGCGGCGCGCTATGCCGGGTCGCTGGCCGTTTCGATGGGCGGGATTGATGCCATTGTCTTCACGGGCGGGATTGGCGAAAATGCCGAACCGGTGCGCCGGAAAATACTGGCGCAGCTTTCGTTCCTGGGACTCTCAGCACAGAACGTACATGTGGTGAAGGCCAACGAGGAGCTGACCATTGCCCGGCATGTCTCAGCCCTGCTGGGGCAATGACATCGCCAGAAGCAGCGCAGCGGTATCGACGATGTCTTCCACAGTCGCGCCACGCGACAGGTCGGAGATTGGCTTGGCGAAACCCTGCAATATGGGGCCGATGGCCCGGCAGCCGGAGAGGTGCTGGGTGAGCTTGTAGGCGATGTTGCCGGCATCGAGATCGGGAAATATGAGCACGTTGGCGCGCCCTGCGACGTCACCCACCTCCGCCATTTTGCGTGTGGCAACGCTGGAGGAAAGGGCCGCGTCACCCTGCAACTCGCCGTCGATCAGAATTCCGGGATGGCGCTGGCGGACGATCCGCAGGGCGGCCACCACCTTCTCCGCATCGGGGTGAGTGCCGCTGCCCTTGGTGGAAAATGACAGCATGGCCAGGCGCGGCTCCTCGCCAAGTATTCTGGCGGCGCTCGCGGCGGAAGCGATGGCAATGTCGGCCAGTTGCTCGGCCGTGGGCTGCACGTTCACGGCGCAATCGGCAAAGATCAGGCGGCGGTCGGGCCACTGCATGAGAAAAAAGCTGGACGGCGTTGCGGTGCCCGGCGCCAGGCCGATCATCATTTCTGCCGCCTCGATCACCCGGGCGCTGGGGTTTACGGCACCGGCCACCATGGCGGCCGCATCGCCCGCCGCCACCATGCTTGCCGCCAGATAAAGCGGTTTCCGGAGAAGGCGGGCGGCCATGGCTCCGGTCATTTTTGGCCGTCTGGCGTGCACCAGGTCGAGTTGCGCCCGGGTCGGCTGCGGCACATCCGGTCCGAACAAAACTGGAACGGCCAGCCCTTGCGAATGCAGAATTGTGGCAGCGGCCCGAATGCGCTCATCGCCGCCTTCCGGCATCACGATTGGTAAAAATTTACCTTTAATTAGAGCCTTTGCATAATCGATTGCCTGCACGCCTGATTCCCCATAAAACCTGCTGACCGAAGCCAAATATCACATTGTGGTCCGTTCTTTGCCACATTCTGGTGGCAATCCGCGCCTCAAATTAGTTAACGCATGGGGGGGAAAATGCATGTGTTTGGCGGGTCGGTGACTGTTTGAGGGGATCTGGGTATTGAAAAATGCCTTCGCGATGTTTGTGGCCGCGTTATTGGCCGTGGTTTTGAGTACAGGGGTGCGGTCTGAGGACGTCCGCAGCCTTAAGCTCAACCAGAGCACCGTGGGTCTGCTTGCGAGCCAACCCAGCCTTTCGGAAACTGTCCTGGAAATCGCCAATGCAATGGACCACACGGATGGCTTGCGGGTGCTCCCTATACTTGGCCGTGGCAGCCTCCAGTCCATCAATGATCTGCTCTTCCTGCGTGGCGTCGATGTGACCCTGCTTTCATCCGACAGCCTTGCCTTTGTCAAAAAGCACAATCTTTACAAGGACGAGACCGGCAAGCTGGCCTATCTCGCAAAGCTTTCAACGCTCAATGTCGTGGTCGTGGCGCGCAAGGATATTGCGGGCGTCAATAGTCTGGAAGACATGCGAATAGCCACAGGCCCGGCAAACAGCGACGAGTTCGTCGCCGCTGAACTGATTTTTGATGCGCTTGGAACAAAATATGAGCGAATCCCCACCACGGGCAAAAACTCTGTGGCGGCGCTCCTCGATGGCCGCATCGATGCGGCGGTGTTTGTCGGCGCCCCCTCCTACCGCCTGCTGAATTCAATCAAGGCCAACAGCGGCCTGCATGTGCTGCCGCTGTCGCTGCCCGAGAGCCTGGCTGAAACCTATTCTCCGGCCATTCTTGAGAGTTCGGATTTTCCTAACCTGATTGCGGAAGGCACCGCCGTGGAAACGGTCGCGGCGGCATTAATTCTCGCGGTGTTCGACTGGCCCGACCGCAGCGAGCGTTTCTACAAGCTCAAAAAATTCAACAAGGCCCTGCTCTCCACCTATCTCGCCGCCCGCACCGCCGAGCAAAACACAAACTTTTCCGCGACCGTTCCGGGTTGGAAACAGTACCTGACCGCAAAAGACCTCATGGGCACCACCAAACCGCCCCAACAATCACTTACAATCACGACTCTTCAATAGGAGGATCCGACCATGAACCATCCCCTTTCAAAGAATGAACTCAGCGATGCCAGCAATGATGCAGCCAGCAATCATTCTGAAGATCGGGAAGGAACACCGGTTCCATCATGGCTGACCCAGCATTACCGGGATGATGATGCGGAGTTCCTGGTCAATCAATACCGGCGCAAGCAGGAGGAGGAGCCGGCAGCCTCCTCTCCGCCTCCGGAAAACAGGACCTACGAGTATTACCGGCGCCGGATCATGGAAAGGCAGCGCGAGCAACTTGACCTGGACCGCGCCCCCATGCCCCGGGTTCCGTCCCGGCCGACAATTTCCGCAAATGACCTGGAAGTGCAGCACCGCCACTACGACCGGGACAGGGATGAACCGCGCGTTTCCTATTCCTCGTCTTACGAGCGGCCGCGGCTGAAGAAGAGCTTGCTGTTTGCCGGCGTATTTGCCGCCGTTGCGGGGGGTGCCGTCGGATTCGCGGTCACGAAGTATGACCAGATCTCGAACACCGCCAATGACCTCTACGCCTTCGCTGCCGGCTTCCTGCCGAGCGATTCGGAGACCATGTTCAATTCAACCGGGCCAACCGGGCAAACGACAATTTCGAAGAAACCCATCGCCATCGCTTCGCTCGCGGTTTCCGACGTGACGGGCACCCTGAACAGCATGATCCCCCTGGCGCTCAACGCCGAGCCGGCCTTTGAGAACCAGGAACTGGCCATCAAGATCACCGGGCTGCCCGCATCGGCCTACCTGACAGCGGGAAAGAAGATTGCCGACAATACCTGGATCCTCAAGGATGGCGAGGAAGACGGCATCAATCTTTTCGTGCCGCAATCCGATACGGCAAAATTCGATATTTCCATTGCCGCCATCGAAACCAACACGGGCGAACTGGCCGCACCGGTCAAGGAAATGACCGTTGCCATAGATGATGCGAAGGTTGCGGATGAACCCGCATTGCAGATAACCCCCGTAAGCGCTCCGCCCGAGACCGTCATTCCGGCCAAGACGACCGAGCCTGAAATCATTGAGGCTGCGGCCCCGGTTCCGTCAGAGTCCGTTACGCCCATCAAGCCGGCGCTTTCAGCGGAAGTCACGGGGCTCCTGGGCAAGGGCGACATGCTGATGAAAACCGGTGATCTGATCATCGCCCGGCAGTTCTACAGCCGCGCCTTCCAGATGGGAGCGGCCGAGGGCGCCTTGGGCGTTGCCAAGACCTATGACCCCACGGTCTTCGCGGAAATGAAGGTGCAGGGCATCACGCCGGATGCGGTAAAGGCCGCGGAATGGTATGAAAAGGCAAAACAGGCAGGCGTTGCTGAGGCCGAAGCGGCGCTCACCACCCTGTCCGCCGCAGCCCAGCCATAACCTGCTGAAACAGGCTCGACTTCCGGGCGGGTTCGAGGCATCTATCAGGATGTTCTGAACCACCCGGAGTTGCTCGATGCGTGCCGCAGACCTGATCGTCAAATGCTTGGAAGCCCATGGCATTGAAAGGGTCTATTGCGTGCCGGGCGAAAGCTATCTCGCCCTGCTTGACGCCCTTTACGGCAGCTCCATTGAAATCATCATCTGCAGGCATGAGTCAGGCGCCGGCTTCATGGCCATTGCCGAGGCCCGCCTGACGGGAAAGCCTGCGGTCTTCTTGGTCAGCCGCGGTCCCGGCGCCACCAATGGCTCCATTGCCGTCCATGTTGCCGAACAGGATGCAACACCGGTGCTGCTGTTCATCGGCCAGGTGTCACGGACCGAACTCAGCCGCGGGGCCTTTCAGGAAGTCGATTACCGGCAATTCTTTGGCGGCATGGCCAAGGGAATCTACGAGGTCCATGAGGGCGGCAAGATCGGCGAGATCGTCACCCGCTCGCTGCGGTTGGCGGCCGAAGGCAAGCCCGGCCCGGTCATTGTTTCCCTGCCTGAAGACGTTCTGAACGACGAGGCCGGCGAAACCGTCCCCTCGCCTTTCCCGCTGGCGGCTGCCCATCATGGGCCGCAAGACATCGCCGCCATTCAGGCGATGATCGACGAAGCCGAACACCCCATCATTGTCGCAGGGGCCATGCTGCGCGGCGCCAAAGGGGCCGCTGCCCTGCAGCGGTTTGCCGAAGCCCTGCGAATCCCGGTTGCCGTCACCTGGAAGAACCAGGACATTTTCGACAACGGCTCGCCGCTTTATGCAGGGCACCTGGGCTTTGGAAATCCGCCGAAGCACCGGCAGGTGCTGGCCAATTCGGATCTTATCATCGCGGTTGGAACGCGGCTGGGCGACGTTGCCAGCCTCAACTACAGCTTTCCCACGGCACCGCAGCCCAAGCAAAAGCTGATCCACATCTATCCCGATGGCGAAGCAATCGGGAAAGTATTCAGAACCGATCTCGGCCTGATCGCCGATCCCGCGGCGGTTCTCGCCGATCTTGCGGCACACCCCCGGGTGGTTTCCTCGGCGCGCGAATCCTGGCGTTCATCGGTGAATGACTTCGTGCGCGAATTCCAGCGCTTCACCTCGCCGGAGCCCAATGACGCGGTGGACTTCGGCAAGGTGGTGATCTCCCTCGCAGCGCAAGCCCCGGACAACGCGGTGATCACGACGGACGCCGGGAACATGTCCACCTGGGTGCACCGGCACTGGGTTATGACGCCCAAGAACACCCTGCTTGGGGCGATTGCCGGGGCCATGGGCTTTGGCGTTCCCACGGCGGTGGCGGCGGCGATTGTGGACCCCACGCGGATGGCGATTACCTTTGTGGGTGACGGCGGCATGCTGATGACGGGCCAGGAACTGGCAACGGCGGTGCAGTATGGCGCGAAGCCAAAGATCGTCATTTCCGACAATGGGATTTACGGGACAATCCGCACCCATCAGGAGAAACACTTCCCGCACCGGGTGTCGGGCACCGATCTGGTCAATCCGGATTTCACCCTGTGGGCCAAATCTTTCGGGGTGTTTACCGCCACCATCACCCTGGGCGATGACATCGACGCGAAGGTCAAGGAATTCCTGGCGCATGACGGCGCCGCGGTGCTGCACGTCAAATCCAGCAAGGAAGCCCTATCGGCGTTTACGACATTGAGCGCGCTCAACTAATTTTAGATCTGTCATCGCGGCGAACGTCTGGAAAAAGGCTAACTATTTCCCTCCCCCTTGCGGGGAGGGATTAAGGGTGGGGGTCGCTCAGGCCTTTAGGATTTAAGAATTCTTTATCGGCGATCACCTCATGACCCCCACCCCAACCCCTCCCCACAAGGGGGGGGCTAAACAAAAATATGAATAAATACCACTTGACACTACATTCCTATTATGCCATTTATGTTCCTGTCCATCCCGGAAGGGGTCTCGGTCGCGACGGTGATCATAGATGGGGTGGATGTGGCGCCTGCGGATTGGCGAAACGTTCACTCGGCACCCGGGAGCCGGAGGGAAGGCCCTTGGGCATTACGACCCAATGCGTCTTAAATGGCTAAACAACCCTAGCGGAAAACCTCAGACACCGTGCGATCTAGGGCTCTGCAAGATCTTCCCCGAGGCAAAAACCGCCGCAAAAGCGTGGGCGCAGGGCTTGCGCCAACCGCCGGATTACACGACCGGCATTTCTTGCGTAGGCTGCGCTCACGCAACCCTTCGCTTTCCGCCTGCCCCGGAAACGGCATTACCGTTTTCACCCCCGGCGAAGCTATGCCCGATGCTCATTGAAACGTGAATCACTCCCAACTCCGTCATTCCGGCGAAAGCCGGAATTCCATTGACGTTGGAAAGATTCCGGCTTTCGCCGGACTGACGAATTGGATACGGGCAAGCTGCGCCTAGGAGGCGGGGCGGCCAAACAGCGCGTTATAAAGCTTGCGGTCACGGCCATAGACGTCCGGGCGGAACTCGATGCCGTTTTCACCCTTGAAGGCGGTGGAATAGACGAGATGCACCGGGATGTGGGTGGGCAGGCTGACGCGGGTGAGCTTGCCGCTGGCCAGAACGCCATCCACCAGCGCGTCACTCCAGCCCGGAACTTCCCTGATCACCGTGTGGGCCAATTCGATGGGCCGCGAGAGCCGGATGCAGCCGTGGCTGAAGGCCCGCGAGGTTGAGGCGAACTTGTCCTTGGAGGGCGTGTCATGCAGATAGATGTTGTGCTTGTTGGGCAGCATGAACTTCACTTTGCCCAGCGCGTTCTTTGGCCCTGGCCTTTGCCGGAAGGTGAAGGGGAATTTTCCGGGGCCATAGGCGTCCCAATTGATGGCGCCCCAGGAGGACAGCGCGCCGTTCATAAAAACATCGAAGTCTTCCGCATAGGCAAAGCGGTTTGCGCGCAGCTTCGGGAGCATTTCCTGGGTGGCAATGGAATAAGGCACGGTCCAGGTCGGGTTGAGCTCGACATATTCCATCTCGTCGGAAAATTCCGGCGTCTGGGTGGCAACGGCGCCGACGACCACATTCATGCGCTCGACGATGACCGAGGACTGCACACGCTGCAGCTCGAAGGCCGCGAGGTTCACGAGAAAATGATCCTGGCCCAGAGCGTCCGGCATCCAGCGCCAGCGTTCCATGTTCAGCATGATCTGCTTGATGCGGTCTTCCGGTGTCACGTCCATTGCAACTATGGACTGCTTGCCAATCAGCCCCTTTGCCTCAAGGCCGTGGCGCTGCTGAAACCGTTGCACGGCGATTGCAAGCTGTTCGTCATAAACCGGAGAGTTTGTGACCTGCCATTCATAGTCACCGGTCAGGGCCAGCAATGACCTGATCTTGGGAACGCGCGGGTCGTTCATGCCCGGCTTAAGTGCGGCCCCCTGCCCGATGACTGGCCAGCCGCCCTCATCAGCCTGGTTCGAATAGATCCGCATCATCCGTTTCAGTGCCTGGTAGTGTTCGTTCTGCGGCTCGAAGCTCGATAAAAACGCGCCGGGATTGCGCTGTCTATTGAGTTCGGTCAGGACGCGCAGGACGTCGATGGACTTGCGGCTGCGAAACAGGCGGGGATCAACTTTCTGCGGCGCCACGCGGCCGATCTTGAGATCGGCGGCATAGGCCACGAAGAAGGCCGAAAAATAAAGCTCCGCCTGGGCGGCGGAACGGGGATCATCGGGATCAACGCTGTCGCGTACATCGATGAGTGTATCGACCGGGTAGTCATCGGGATTTAGGCCGTCAAACTGGGCGTCTTCCAGGCGCTGGATAAAAGGCGTCATGCGCCCCGTGCCCACCCAATAGATGGAGCCGCCATTGTCCAGATAATGCGCCTTAAGCGCCGCCCTGATGCGCTCAATGGGCAGGGGCTGGCGCTCGGGAGCGTTCAGGATATCAGCCAGTGCCGCCGTAACAGCCTCATAGCTCGGCACGCGCTCGTTTTTGCCGGCATAGGCTTGCGGGCCGGCCAACAGGAACAGCAGAACTGCAAGTGACCGTAAAATCAGGCGCATGAAATCCCCACAGCCTCGCGGTTAAACATTGAGCAGCAGGAATTCCCGCTCCCAGGAGCTGATGACCTTGCGGAAATTCTGCATTTCCTCAAACTTCACGTCCTGATAGGCAGTGACGAATTTCTCGCCCAGCACCTGCTTCAGCGACTTGGTGTAGTTCAATTTATCAAGCGCCTCGTCGAGATTGATGGGCAAGGTGTGGGCATAGCGGTAGGCCGAGCCGGTCACCGCCTCCGATGGCTTGATGCGCTCGACCATGCCTAAATAACCGCAGGCAAGGGATGCCGCAAAAGCCAGATAGGGATTGGCATCGGCGCCCGGGACGCGGTTTTCCACCCGCAGATTGGCGGGGCTTGAGTTGGGAACGCGCAGGCTTACGGTGCGGTTGTCGATGGCCCAGTGGACATTGGTTGGCGCATCTGATTCGGGAACCAGGCGGCGATAGGAGTTCACATTGGGCGCGCAGAATGGCAAAGCCGCCGCGAGATAGCGCTGCAGGCCGCCGATGTGGTTGAGGAAGAGCTTGGAATGCTTGCCATCTTTACCGGCAAAAATATTCTTGCCGGTTTTGTTGTCCAGCACCGATTGATGGATATGCATGGATGAACCCGGCTCATTTTCATGGGGCTTGGCCATGAAGGTTGCATACATGTCATGCTTCAGGGCCGCCTGCCTGACGGTGCGCTTGAACAGGAAAACCTGATCGGCAAGCTCCAGCGGATCGCCGTGGTTGAAATTGATTTCGAGCTGGGCCGGACCGCTTTCATGGGACAGCGTATCGACATCCAGTTCCTGGGCTTCGCAGTAATCGAAGATGTCCTCGACGACGGGATCAAAATCATTGGCGGCATCGATGCCATAGGCCTGGCCGCCGGATTCCTTGCGGCCGGAGCGGCCAATGGCGGCTTCAATCGGATAGTCGGGATCGAGGTTTTTCTTGCAGAGATAAAACTCCAGTTCCGGCGCCACGACGGGACGCCAGCCCTTGGCCTTGTAAAAGCCGAGAACCCGCTTCAGCACATGGCGCGGCGAAATCTCGACGGGTTCATCGTTCAAGTGAAAGGCATCGCAGATCACCTGGGCGGTTGGCTCGGTGTACCAGGGCACCATGCGCGTGGTTTCGGGATCCGGCTCCATATAGATGTCGATGGCGCTGTCGCTCACTGCCGTGGTTTCGGAAACGAAGCGGCCATTGATGGTCAGGGTAAAGACCTCCTCGGGAACCCGCAGCCCGCGCGACCGTTGCCCTTGCATGAATTTCTTCGGCGGCAGGATCTTTCCCCGCGCCGTTCCCGACATGTCGGCCACCAGGCACTCCACCTCACTGATCTTGTTGTCGGTGAGGAATTCCTCAAATGTCGAGCGGGCCATGATAATCCATGAATTGTTGATCCGGGCCATTGTAGCGCGCCTTCTTGACCAAGCAAAAGGGGGTCCGCTAAAGCTTTTGGCATGGTTAAATCAATCGATGCCCGGTCTTTTTATCAAACAACCGCGAACCTTCATCTCGAATGCGAAAGCCTCAAAGGAGAGGTTTCCGCCGATGTTTGCGTGATTGGCGCGGGCTATACGGGGCTTTCTGCGGCCCTGGAGCTGGCGGACGCGGGCTACAGGGTCGTGGTGCTTGAGGCGGAACGGACCGGATACGGCGCTTCGGGGCGCAATGGCGGGCAGGTTTGCACCGGATACTCCTCCGGCCAGAGCAAAATCGAAAACCAGCTTGGAAAAGCCGATGCGGTAAAATGCTTCGCGCTTGCGGAAGAATCCAAGGCGCTGCTGGAAAGCCGCATCAAGAAGCACAAGATCGATTGCGATCTCACCTGGGGTTACATGCATGCCATTCCAAAAGCCCACCAGATGGACGAGCTCAAGGCCTGGCGCGACGAATATGAAGAGCTCGGGGTAAAGGGCCTGAGCCTTTTTACGAAGTCCGAATTGGAACCCAGGCTGGGCACGACGATCTATCACGGGGCGCTGCGCGAAAGCGAGGCGGGGCATCTGCATCCCTTGAACTATTGCCTTGGCCTGGCTCGCGCCGCGATTAAAAGCGGGGCGGTGATTTATGAAAACTCTCGTGTAACCGAGGTCAATACCGGCTCCAATCCCTGGGCGCGGACGGAACACGGATTGGTCAAGGCCAAATTCATGGTCATCGCGGGCAACGCCTATCTTGGGCGCACGGTGAAAGCCCTCTACGGCCGGGTGATGCCGGTTGCGAGTTACATTATTGCCACGGAGCCACTTGGCGAAAACCGGGCGAAGTCCCTCATTGCCAACAATGAAGCAGTGGCCAATACCAATTTCATCGTGGACTATTTCCGGCGCTCGGCTGACCACCGCATGTTGTTTGGCGGGCGGGCGAGCTATTCGACCTTTGAGCCGTCCAATCTTGGCGAATACATGCGGCCGCGCATGACCCATGTTTTTCCGCAACTGAAGGATGTGAAGATTGATCATGCCTGGGGCGGCTACATCGCCATCACCTCAAACCGCATTCCCGATTGCGGGCGTTTGTCGCCCACGGTTTATTATGCCCACGGCTATTCGGGACAAGGCGTTGCGCTTACCGGCCTTTATGGAAAGCTGATGGCCGAAGCCATTCGAGGCACGGCGGAACGGTTTGATCTCCTGGCCCGGATCAAGCACCTGCCCTTCCCCGGCGGCTCTCTGCGGACACCGATGCTGGTGGCGGCGATGATGTATTACCGGATCAGAGATGCGCTGAGCTGATCGGCCGGCACAATCAAACCTATTTCGGCAATTCGAAGGCTCTGGGGTAACGGCAGGTTCCTGCATTCCCGGCGAGCGAACCCTCAACCAATTCCAACCCCATGAAAGCGTCGTACTGATTGAAAGAACAGGACAGGTTCCTGGCGAGATCATGCCGGAAGCCGAAGCGCGGGTAAAAATTCACGTGCCCCAGGACGATGATCGCGGCCTGTCCCGCCAAATTCATCTGCTCGATTCCATGGCGAACAAGCTGCGAGCCTATCCCCTCTTTCTGCCGGCCAGGGGTGACACACATGGGAGCCAAGGCAACGGCATCTACCCGTTTTCCGCTGACCACGAGGTGGAGCGGGCTAAGCAAAATATGGCCAACAACCTCGTCGCCCTCAACTGCGACGAAAGAAGCAAAAATGCTGTTATCACGCGCCAGATTCTTGATCAGCCGCGCCTCCTCGTCACCCTTGAAGGCAAGGCGGTTCAGTTCGAGAACCGCTGGCCGATGAGCCGGCCGCTCCGGAACGATCTTCATTCCGGCATGGGCGTTGCGCGCGCCCCGCGCTGCCAGGCCTTGAGGCAGAGATATTCCATGATGAGGGAGGCGCCGGCGATCGACGTGATATCGGCATGGTCATAGGGGGGCGACACTTCGACGACGTCCATGGCGACAAAATTCACCTCGGTGAGCTTGCGAATGACGCTTGCGGCCTGGTGATAGCTCAATCCGCCGGCGATTGGCGTTCCCGTGCCGGGCGCCACGGAAGGATCGAGGCAATCAATATCGAAAGTGAGATAGGCTTTTGACTTTCCGACCTGCTTCTTGATGATGGCAGCCAGTTTATCACTGGTCGAGTCATGGACCTCGTCGGCATAGACGATGCGGAAACCCATGACAGTCTCACCGGTGAAGGTGGTGCGGATGCCCATCTGGACCGACTTGCGCGGATCGATGAGGCCTTCACGGACCGCGTAGCCGAACATGGTGCCATGATCGATGCGGCCGCCGTCATCGACTTCAACGTCGCGGTGGGCATCGAAATGCACCAGGGCCAAGGGGCCATGCTTTTTGAAATGCGCCTTCAGCAAGGGATAGGTCACATAATGATCGCCGCCGAGCGAAACCATTTCCGCACCGGAGCTGATGATTTCGGTGGCGTGGCGTTCCAGTGCCTCGGGGAAATTTTCCTTGCGGCCCCAATCGAAGAAGCAGTCGCCGTAATCAATGACGGCAAGGGTATTGAAGGGATCGAACATCCAGGGCCAGAACGGGCCCCAGGCATTTTCCGCCGAGGCCTTGCGCATGCCTTCCGGACCAAAGCGCGTGCCGGGCCTGTGGGACACGGCCTGGTCAAAGGGAATGCCGGTGACCGCGATGTCCACGCCGGTAAGGTCACGGGTATATTTACGGCGCATGAAGGAGAGCGCCCCGGCATAGGTTGCCTCCCACTGGGTGCCCTTGATGCTTTCACGGCGAAAGGCTTCGTCGCCCGGAAGCCGGGTCATCTTGTCGAGTTCGAGGGCCATGATCTACTCCGTGAGCACAAGGGAATCGTCGGGCATCCAGGATACCCAAATGGCCTGGCCGCGCTCAACGCCTGAACCGCCGGTGCGCGAGTCGTTCTGCACATTCACCTGCAAGTCCGGCCCGCCCTTGATCGATACAACAACATGACTGGTGTCGCCGTAGTAGGCGACGTCGCGCACGCTACCCATCACCTTGATGAGGCCCGCGGTTTTTGGCTCCGTCTTGGAAATTTTCAGCTTTTCCGGACGCACGGCGATGGCTACAGTGTCGCCGACGGATTTATCGGTGTCGAAGGACAGTTTTCCGAGGCCTTTGACATCGGAGGAAATGGATTTGCCGGACTTGCCCAGGACCTTTGCATCAAGCAGGTTCACCTTGCCGATAAAGTCGGCAACAAAGCGGGTGGCAGGCTGCTCATAAAGTTCCGAAGGTGTTGCAATCTGCTGGACTGCTCCCTTGTCGATCACCGCAATGCGGCTGGCCATGGAGAGGGCCTCGTCCTGGTCGTGGGTGACGATGATGAAGGTGATGCCCACGGTTTCCTGCAGCCTGGTCAGTTCCATGCGCATATCATCGCGCAGCTTTGCGTCCAGTGCCGAGAGCGGTTCATCAAGCAGCAGGACTTTCGGCCGCTTCACGAGGGCGCGGGCCAGGGCCACGCGCTGGCGCTGGCCGCCGGACATCTGGTCGGGCTTGCGTTTTGCTAAGTGGGAGAGTTTCACCATCTCAAGGGCATCGGCGGTGCGGCGCTTGGTTTCATCCTCGGCCACTCCCGTCACCCGCAGGCCATAGGCCACATTGTCTTCCACCGTCATATGAGGGAATACGGCGTAGGACTGGAACACCATGTTTGTCGGGCGCTTGTTGGGAGGGGTGAGCGCCATGTCCTGGCCGCCGATGATGATCTGGCCTTCGGTGGGCGTTTCAAGGCCCGAGATCATGCGCAGCAAGGTGGTCTTTCCGCAGCCGGAAGGGCCGAGCAGCGCAAAGAACTCATTCTGGGCAATGTCAATATTGACGTTATCAACGGCTATGACGCCACCAGGAAATTTCTTGCTGACGCCACGAATGGATACAATAGGTTCAGTCATTGTCACCCTTTGCCGGATTTTTCCGGGGCTTGAAGTTTCATGGCGAGGACGGTGGCCACCACGGTGATCACGATCAGCACGGTGGAGGCCGCATTGATTTCGGGAGATACGCCGCGGCGGACGAGCGAATAGACCTTGACCGGGAAAGTCACGGTTTCCGGCCCGGAGGTAAAGAAGGTGATCACGAAGTCATCAAGGGACAGGGTAAAGGCAAGCAGAGCGCCTGCCACCAATCCCGGCATCATGAAGGGCACGATCACTTTCCAGAAGGTCTGCCACTCGCTTGCGCCCAAATCCTTCGAGGCTTCCTCCAGTTGCCGGTTGAAGCCCACAAGACGCGAGCGCACTACGATGGCAACGAAGGGAAAGCAGAAGGCCACATGGGCGATGATGATATTGGAGAGGTTAAGCGGCCAGGGCAATGCAACGATCGCAGCCATCATCCCGGTCTCATTGAAGAACAAGAGCAAGGCCACACCCATGCAAATTTCGGGAATGACGATGGGCAGGCCCATGAATGCTTCGTAGGCGCCCTTGAAGGGGAAGCGGAAACGCCACAGCATGAGCGCCACCATGGCGCCAATGATTGTGGAAATAACGGTGGCGATCAAGGCGATCATCAGGGAATTGACCATGGCCTCGATGAGGGCGCTGTTGTTCCAGGCTTTGACGTAGTTGTCGAAGGTGAAGCCACGCCAGACAATGCCGCGCTTATCCGTATTGAAAGAGAAGGCGACCAGCGTGATGATGGGGACATAGAGCATGAAGAAAATCACGCCGAAGAGAATTTTCAGCCACAGCCTGTTGCCGTAGTCGAGGGGGCCTGAACCGGGTTTCATCTGTTCGGCCATTACACATCCACTCCAGCACTGCGCTTGGCAAAGAAGGCCCGCAGCATCAATGCCGCAAAGGTGGCATACATCAGCATGAAGGAGAGCGCAGCGCCAAAGGGCCAGTCATTGGCCGCCTTGAACTGGCGCTCGATGACGTTGCCGATCATGATGGCGTTGGCGCCGCCGAGAAGATCCGGTGTCAGGAACGAGCCGAGGCAGGGAATAAAGACAAGAATAACCCCGGTTATAATGCCGGGCATGGTGAGGGGCACGGTGACCTTCAGGAATGTGGTGAATTGGGATGCGCCGAGATCAAGGCTTGCTTCAAGGAAAGATTTGTCGAGGCGTTCGATGGTGGCGTAAAGCGGAAGCACCATGAAGGGCATGTAGACATAAACAAGGCCGAAAATGACGGCGAAATTGTTGTAGAGCATGTCATAGGGGCCAAGGCCGACGGTGCTCAATGCCAGGTTCACATAGCCCTGCGAGCGGAACACGGCAATCAGCGCGTAGGTACGGATGAGAAGATTTATCCAGAACGGCAGGACCACAAGCAGCAGCAGCAGGGGCTTCCATTTTTCGGAGGCAAAGCAAATGCCAAAAGCTATGGGATAGGCGGTAACGAGGCAGAGGACCGTTGCCAGCGCGCTGACCCAGATCGATTTCCAGATGATGGTGAGATAGAGGGTATCAAGGCTGCGGATGTAGTTCGATATGCCGGTCAAATAGTCGTAGTCGGTGATGGACACTTCCCCGTTGATCACCGCTTTGTCGCTGAAGGACATGACAAACAGGAAGCCCAAAGGCAGGATGAAGAAAACGAGAAGCCAGAATGTCCCAGGGCCAGCGAGGGTCCAAAAGACGTTCTTGTTGTCTTTCCAGTTATCCAAAGCGCGCCTGCTCTCCCCTGCCCTGCGATCGTTGAATGCTAGCCAATAAGAACGGGGACGGCAAGCTGCCGTCCCCTGCAATCGCTCAAGCCGCTATCAGGCCGCCTGAATGCGCGTCCAGATTTCGTCGCGTACCTTGGTTGCCTCTTCGCCGAGATAAAGGCTGGGCTCGCATTTGGCGACGATTTCCGCCGGCGGGAAAATCGACGGGTTTTCCGTATAGGTCTTGTCCATCAAGGCGCGGGCTGCGGCATTCGGCGTGGCATATTTGATGGTTTCGGCAATATGCTTTCCTGCCTCTGCGTCGAGAACGAAATTCAGGAAAGCGTGGGCGTTTTCCGGATGCGGAGCGCCGGTGGGGATCGCCATCGTGTCCTGCCAAAGGAGAGAACCCTCGGTCGGCACCGCATAAGCAAGATCCTCATCCTCGGCCATGACCTGGATAATGTCGCCATTCCATTCCTGGCAAACATCAACCTCGCCCGAGGCCAGCAAGTCCTGGCCGTTGTCATCGGCAAACACCTTCACGTTCTTCTTCTGGGCGATGAGCAAATCCTCGGCTTTTTTGAGCTCTGCAGGATCGACCGAATTGAAGGAATGGCCGAGATACTTGAGGGTCACGCCGATCACGTTCTGGGCGTCGCCGAGAAGCGAGAGGCGGCCCGCGTATTTGTCGCTGTCGAGCAGGATCTTCCAGCTGTCGACCACGCCACCGTCAACTTTTGACTTGCGGTAGCCCACGCCCAATGTACCCCACATGTAGGGTATCGAATGCTTGCGGCCCGGATCGAAGGTTGCCTCCTGGAAGGGCTTGTCGATATTGGCCATGTTCGGAATTTTTGAATGATCCAGCGGCATCACCATGTTCGCCTTGATCATGCGTTCAAGCATGTCATTGGTGGGAACGATCACGTCATAACCGGGATTGCCGCCTTTGAGCTTGGCAAAGAGCTCGTCATTGTCGGCAAAGAGGTCGAGCTTGGCTTCGATGCCGGTGGCCTTGGTAAAATCGGCCAGCGTATGTTCGCCGATATAGGTGTCCCAGTTATAGAGATTGAGTTTTTTCTCCTCTTCGGCGAGCGAGAAACGCGGCAGCAGGGTCATGCCGGCGAACAGCGCGCCAGTTCCCTTTAAAAGGGTGCGGCGGCTGGGCGAAAATTTTGGACGGAAAGTTGTCATGGCGGGTTCCTTTCAAGACACTGACAGGCTTGCTCCAAGCTTGTCACTTTTCTTCACAATTTCAACTAAATTCTGAGCCTTTCACATCTCAGCCTTAACGTCCTTATAGGTCGCATCAAGGGCCACGCGCGCCAGCTTAACCATTTCATCGATCTCCTTTTTGGTGATGATGAAGGGGGGAGCCAGAACCATGGTGTCCCAGCAGGCCCGCATGATCAGGTTGTTCTTGAAACAGTGATCGCGGCAGATGGTTCCGACCCGGCCTGAATCCTTAAATCGCGCCCGCTTGGCCTTGTCGCTGGAAAGCTCAATGGCGCCGAGCAGCCCCATGGCGCGGGTTTCGCCCACGATCGGGTGGTCGTTCAAGCTGGCCAAGGCCTTGGCGAAATAGGGCGCCAACTCAGCCACCCGTTCCACCAGTTTCTCGTCCTCGATAATCTCGATATTCTTCAAGGCAACGGCGGCGGCCACGGGATGGCCCGCATAGGTCATGCCGTGGTAAAACTCGCCTCCTAATCCGAAAAAGTCCTTGATCAGCGTATCGGCAAAGGCCACGGCGCCGATGGGCTGGTAACCCGATGACAGGCCTTTGGCCATGGTGACGATATCCGGTTCAAAACCCAGGGACTGGAAGCCCCACCATTTTCCGGTGCGGCCAAAACCGCAGATCACCTCATCGGAAATAATCAAAACGCCATATTTCCGGCAGATACGCTGCACTTCCGGCCAATAGGTGGTGGGCGGGATGAGAACGCCGGCCGCCCCCTGGATGGGCTCACCGATGAAGGCGGCGACGTTTTCCGGCCCCACTTCGAGGATTTTCTTTTCCACGGCGGCGGCCGCCTCAAGGCCGAATTCCTCAGGCGTTTTGTCGCCGCCGAAATCATACCAATAGGGCTGCTGGACATGGTGGAAGCCCGGGAATTCGCTTCCCACCTGCTCATGCATGCCGGCCATGCCGCCCAGATTGGCGGCCACCATGGTTGAGCCGTGATAGCCCCTGACCCTTCCAATGAAATGCTGGCGGTAAGGCTTGCCCTTCAGCTTCCAGTAATGGCGCACGAAACGCACGATAGTGTCGTTGGATTCCGAGCCGGAATTGGTGAAGAAAACATGCTGGAAGCGCTTCGGTAAAACGGACGAAATCTTGGCCGCGAGTTCGGTGGTGGGCACCGTCGTGGTTTTGAAGAAGGTATTGTAATAGGGCAGATCCAGCATCTGGCGGTGGGCCACCTCGGCCAGATCCTTGCGGCCGTAGCCCACATTCACGCACCACAGGCCGGAAAAGCCGTCAAGAATCTTGTTGCCCTTGCCATCCCAGATATAGATGCCATCGGCATGGGTGATGACCCGGGGGCCGCCGGCGGCGTGAAAGGCCTTGTGATCGGTGAAGGGGTGAAAATGGTGATCGATGTCGTGCTGGACGACTTCAGCGATATTGATGTTTTTTTGATGTGCGGACACGGATTTTCTCCAAAATTGAACAGGGGGCAAGGTTCAGAAATTGGAGGCGTGCTAGGGCTTGAAGCCGATGCGGGCGCAATTGACCATGACTTCGTCGTGCCGGTTCCGGGTCCAGACTGGCAGGACTTGGCCGGAGGATGTCATATGGCAGCACATGGCCGGACCCTACAGTTAACGGCCGTTTTTTGCAACCTGACGGCGGATGCCGATGATTTGCTTGCGGAAGTTCAATTATTGCGTTCATATTGCAGCGCAATAGGGGGACCTGGGCAGGACGATGAGCTTCAACGAGATGTTTGCGCCAAACGGCAGCGTGCGTGCTCCTTACGCCCGCGTGGAAAAATGGCTCGAAAATCTGGGTAATGAAGTTATCGAACGGGCCTTGCGGGAATCCGAGGCCAGGTTCCGCCGGCAGGGCATAACCTTCGCCGTCTATGGCGATGACAAGGCTTCGGAACGCCTGATCCCCTTTGACATTGTGCCGCGCATCTTTTCGGCCACCGAATGGCGCAGGCTTTCAGCCGGCATCGAGCAGCGGGTGCGGGCGATGAACGCGTTCCTGCATGACCTTTATCACCGCCAGGAAATCCTGCGGGCCGGGCGCATTCCCTATGACGTGATTATCCAGAACGAGGCCTTTGTGCCGGAAATGGTGGGCGTCAATCCGGTGAAGGGCATTTACGCCCATGTCATGGGCATTGATATCGTGCGCGTGACCGAGAATGAATTTTATGTACTGGAAGACAATTGCCGCACGCCCTCGGGCGTTTCCTACATGCTGGAAGACCGGGAGGCGATGATGTTTCTTTTTCCGGAGCTATTCGCCCAGCAGCGGGTGGCACCGGTTGAAAATTATCCGGCGATGTTGCGCAAGACGCTCGACAGCGTGGCGCCCACCACCACCCGGAACGAACCCACCGTCGTGCTGCTGACCCCCGGCATTCATAACTCGGCATTCTTTGAGCATGCCTTTCTGGCCGACGAGATGGGGGTTGAGTTGTGCGAAGGCGATGATCTTTTCGTCTCCGATGGCTGGCTTTATATGCGCACGACGCAGAAGCCGCGCAGAGTGGATGTGGTCTACCGGCGCATTGATGACGCCTATCTTGATCCCCTGGCCTTCCGCCCGGATTCCAACCTTGGGGTTCCCGGAATTTTCGACGTCTACCGCGCTGGCCATGTGACTCTGGTCAATGCGCCAGGCACGGGCGTGGCGGACGACAAATCGATTTATACCTATATGCCCGACATCATCCGGTTCTACACCGGCGAAAAACCGCTGCTCAACAATGTGCCGACCTGGCGCTGTTCCGACCCGAGCGATCTCAAATATGTTCTTGAGCATCTGGCGGAACTGGTGGTGAAGGAGGTTCATGGCTCCGGCGGCTATGGCATGCTGGTGGGACCCACCTCCTCCAAGGCCGAGATTGAGCTGTTCAGCGCCAAGATCAAGGCGCGGCCCACGAACTACATAGCACAGCCGACCCTTGCGCTTTCGGCGGTTCCCACCTTTACCAAATCGGGTATCGCGGCGCGTCATGTTGATTTGCGGCCCTTTGTTTTGTCAGGGGACCGGATACGCATAACGCCGGGCGGCCTGACACGCGTGGCGCTCAAGGAAGGTTCGCTGGTGGTCAACTCCAGCCAGGGCGGCGGCACCAAAGACACCTGGGTTCTGGAGGATTAGGGCATGCTGGGACGCACCGCCTCATCGCTCTACTGGATGTCACGCTATGTGGAGCGGGCGGAAAACATGGCGCGCCTTCTCGAAGTGGGCTACCGCATTTCGCTGATGCCGGGGGCCATCGAAGGGCACCGCGACGAATGGCGCTCAACGCTCACCAGCGCCGCCTGCGAACACAGCTATACGGAAAAACATGGGGACATTGACGGGACAAAGTCATTCATTTCCTGCTGTTCGATGAAAGCAATCTTCCAGCGTGAAATCCTGCTGAAAACGGCGCGCAACAATGCCGGGCGGTGCGGACGGCGCTCACCCGCGACGTGTGGGAAAGCCTCAATTCCACCTGGAACGAACTGGCGCAGGTCCAGCCTGAGAACATCACTTCCGACCGGCTTCCGGATCTCGAATGGATCAAGCAGCACGCCATGGGCTTTGCGGTGCGCTTCTCGGCACCATGCTGCGCACCGACAATTACTATTTCGGCCAGCTCGGCAATTTCATCGAGCGGGCCGACAATACGGCGCGCAATTCCTCGACGTGATCCATTTTACTGCCGACGCCAAAGCGACGTGGGCAGCGAACTCGACACCCGCAGCGGGCGCAAGTGCTGCGCTCGGTTTAGCCCACCGGTCACATTGCTGGTTTTACAAGGACAGCCATTACAAGCCGTGGCTGGTTTCGGAATTCCTCATCCTCAAGGAACAGATGCCGCGCTCCCTGCTCTTCACCTATAACTGGATAAATCTGGCGCTGGATGGCCTGGGCGAACTCTATGGCAGCCGCTATGCCTGCCACGACATTGCCAAGCAAACCCATGGCCGGCTGAAGAACGGCAACATGGAGGAAATCTTCCAGAACGGATTGCATGAATTCCTCCAGGACTTCATGTCGGCCAATAATTCCCTCTCCCAAAGCATTGCAACAACTTATAATTTCCCGTGACCTGATGCGCATTCATATCCGCCATGAAACATTCTATGCCTATGAAACGCCGCTGAGCTATTCGGTGCAGCGGCTCTATCTGACGCCGCAGAATTTCGCGGCGCCAGAAGATTGCCGACTGGAAAATAACAGCGCCCGGAATTGAGGGGGCGCTCACCTATCTCGATGGCTTCGGGAACCGCATTCATCTCGTCACGATCCAGAATATCGACGGCCCGATGAGCATCGTGGCGGAAGGCATGGTGGATGTGGAGGATGCCTCAGGCGTGGTCAAAGGCCTGCCCTGCCCCGCCCCTGACGCCATATTCCTGCGCCAGACGGCGGCAACGCGGCCCAGCCCGGCCATTCTGGCGATGCTCGAAAAGATCGACGTAAAGGGCCGCGGCAGGCTGGACTTGCTGCATGGACTGATGGCGGAAATCCAGAGACAGCGGTCGCTTACCGGATCGGCGTCACCGACGCGGACACCACGGCGGCGGAAGCCTTTGCGGCGGGGCAAGGCGTATGCCAGGACCATGCCCACATCTTCAGCGGCGCGGTGCGGCATCTGGGCATTCCTTCACGCTATGTGACGGGCTATCTGGCCCTTGAGGGCGGGGAATCGGCCACGGCCAGCCACGCCTGGGCGGAGGCGCTTTTGCCGGACTTGGGCTGGGTTGGATTTGACCCGGCC
>CAVZAJ010000005.1:0-271533 GCA_963773295.1 uncultured Alphaproteobacteria bacterium | reverse complement strand
GATGGTGGGCGGTACAGGGTTCGAACCTGTGGCCCCTACCATGTCAAGGTAGTGCTCTACCGCTGAGCTAACCGCCCACTGCGAGCGCGGATATAATCGGAAGCGTGCCCTGTGGCAAGCGATTACGCCGCCATCATCCGGTCGACTTCGGCCACCAGGTCGCGCAGGTGAAAGGGCTTCGACAGCACCTTGGCATCTTTCGGCGCCTTGGAATCCGGATGCAGCGCCACCGCCGCAAAGCCCGTGATGAACATGATCTTCAAATGGGGGTCGAGGTCCGCGGCGCGCCGTGCCAGCTCGATGCCATCCATTTCCGGCATCACAATATCGGTGAGCAGCAGATCAAAGGTCGCCTGCTTGATTTCCTCGAAGGCGCTGGCTCCTTCGGCGAAGGCCGTCACATGGTGGCCAGCCTTCTCCAGCGCTTTTACAAGGAAGCGCCGCATGTCGTCATCGTCTTCTGCCAGAATGATCTTTGCCATGGTGCCGGTTTGCATCTTATCGCGGTCTGCCTGTTTGTGAACCATCATTCTCGGTGAGCCATGGGCTTAACAGGGGTTGGGTAAACAGAAGATGAAGTGTGGACAGTTTGTCTTCTCTAGTCAATAATGGCTGGAATTATGGCAGATAACGGATCCGTTTCATATTTTGAGATCCTGGCGCCCGGCGCGTGGACGGCCCCTGCTGTTTTCAATTCACCCCATAGCGGCAAGCAGTATCCCCCCGACCTGCTGCGCATGACCAGGCTCTCGCCGGCAGCGCTGCGCAAATCGGAAGACTGCTACATCGATGAGTTGTTCATGAGCTGCATCGACCATGGCGCACCCTTGCTGCGCGCCCTCGTGCCGCGCGCCTATATCGACCTGAACCGCGAGGCCTATGAGTTTGATCCCCGCATGTTTGCCTGCGAACTGCCGGGTTACATGAACACCAGTTCGCCCCGCGTGGCCGGCGGCCTTGGCACTATTCCCCGGCTCGTGGCCGAGGGCGAGGAAATCTACCGCGAGCGCTTGAGCCTCACGGATGCCCTGGGCAGGGTCGAAACCATCTACCGCCCTTATCACCGCACGCTGAAAGCCCTTCTCGACGAGGTGCTGAACAACATTGGCACCGTTCTCCTGCTCGACTGCCATTCCATGCCGTCCAACGCCACGAGCTTTATTTCGCCGCCGCACCAGGCGTCAGTGGATGTTGTGATCGGTGATCGCTACGAGGCCTCTTGCCCGGCGGAAATCACCGGCTTCGTGGAAGACCTGCTGCGCGCGCAAGGGTTGCGCGTGGTGCGCAACAAGCCCTATGCGGGGGGCTTCATCACCCAGAACTACGGCTCGCCAACGCTTGGCCGCAACGCCCTGCAAATTGAAATCAATCGCAGCCTCTACATGGATGAGCAGCGTTTCGAAAAGACCGCGGATTTCCTGCCCTTGCAGGCAGCCCTCGCCGGCACGGTCAAAACCCTGTTGGAAACCCTGGTGGAATTCGCCAATCCGCAAAAACAGGCGGCCGAATAAAAAAAGGGGCCGATACACTAAAGTGACCGGCCCAAGTCTAGGGAGGAAACGCCCAAGAAGGGCTGCAAGAGAAGGCAAATGCCTTGGTCTTGCCTCTCCGATATGGCACCGCAACATTTTCAATTCAAGACCATCGCCTAAATAACTTTCCAAGCGGTCAAATTTGCAACACTCTGAAGCCTTGGCAAAAATATCTAACTAGCTGAAATATATATGTTTTATTGAAAATACAATGACTTAGCCCGCTTTCGTCGAGCGGGCCATGCATCATTTGCATGACAAATTGAGCAATTGTGCAATGCAATAAATTCGGGTTGTGGGCCTGCCTTGAGCCAAACCCGGCTCTCCTATAGGACTGGGCAATAAGGAATTGGGCTTATGGACTGGACCGAACTGACAAATTTCGCCGTAAGTCTGGCGCGGGCTTCGGAGGCTGAAATCCTCCCCTATTTCCGGCGCAATACCGCCATCGAGGTGAAGCCCCACCATTCCTGGGACCCGGTGACCGAAGGCGACCGCGCCGGCGAGCGCATGATTCGCAAGCTGATCGAGGAGCGCTTTCCCGACCATGGCATCAATGGCGAGGAATATGGCCTCAAGGAAGGCAAATCCGCTTTGACCTGGGTGCTCGACCCTATCGACGGCACCCGGTCATTCGTCTGCGGCATGCCTACCTGGGCCACCCTCATTGCCCTCTACGCTGATGGAAAGCCGGTGGTGGGCGTCATGAACCAGCCCTTCGTGGGCGACCTTTTCTACGGCAACTCCCACGGCGCCTGGAATAACTATCGCGGCACCGTCGAGCCCCTCCGCACCCGGACCGGCATTGCTTTGGCCGATGCCGCAGTTGGCACAACAGCCCCGGAACTCTACCGCAGCACGAAAGATCAGCGGGCTCTCCAGAACCTGCAGAAGGCCGTGAAGCTTTTGCGCTATGGCGGCGATGCTTATTTCTATTCCGTGCTGGCCGCGGGCCACCTCGACATAGCCCTGGATGCGGGCATGCAGGCCTATGACATCGGCGCCCTCATCCCCATTATCCAAGGGGCCGGCGGGGCAGTGGGCAGCTGGGATGGCAGCAACCCGCCCCAGGGCGGCAATGTCATCTGTGCGGGGTCCCCGGCCCTGCTTGAGGCTGCCATCGCGGCAATGCAGTTATGAAATCCTGGCCCGATGTTGCCCTCGCCCTGATCGATGTGGCCGCCGGCCGCGCCCCCGCCGACACGGTGATCACCAACGGCCGTTGGGTGAATGTCCATTCCGGCGAGATTATTCCCGGCACCGATGTGGCCATTGCCGCCCAGCGCTTTGCTTATGTGGGTCCCAACGCCAAGCCCATGATCGGCAAATCAACCAAGGTCATCGATGCCGCCGGGCGCTTTCTCGTGCCCGGCCTGTGCGACGGCCACATGCATGTGGAAAGCGGCATGGTGACGGTTACCGAATTTGCCCGCGCCGTCATTCCTCACGGCACCACGTCCATGTTCATCGACCCCCATGAGATTGCCAACGTGCTTGGTGTGGCCGGCGTGCGGCTGATGCACGATGAAGCCGCAAGCCTTCCCATAAATGTCTTTGTGCAGATGCCAGGCTGTGTTCCAAGCGCCCCCGGCCTGGAAAATGCCGGCGCCACAATCACCCCCGAAGACGTGGCAGACGCCATGGCCTGGCCCAATATCATCGGCCTCGGCGAGATGATGAACTTCCCCGGCGTCATCAACGGCGATCCCAAAATGCTGGCCGAGATTGCCGCAACCCAGAAGGCCGGAAAAACCGTCGGCGGCCATTATGCCTCGCCGGACCTTGGCCATCCCTTCCATGCCTATGCCGCAGGCGGGCCCGCCGACGACCATGAAGGCACGAATCTCAATGATTGCGTCGCCCGGGTGCGCCAGGGCATGCGCGCCATGCTGCGCCTCGGCTCGGCCTGGTATGATGTGGCGGCCCAGATCAAGGCGGTGACCGAGCGCGGCATCGACTCCCGCAATATCATTCTGTGTACGGATGACAGCCATTCCGGCACCCTGGTCTAC
The DNA here is from genome assembly GCA_963773295.1 of uncultured Alphaproteobacteria bacterium. Lineage (GTDB taxonomy): Bacteria > Pseudomonadota > Alphaproteobacteria > Rhizobiales > Aestuariivirgaceae > Aestuariivirga. The sequence continues at coordinate 267,989 of CAVZAJ010000005.1, read as the reverse complement.
GAGGGCCACATGAACCGCGTTGTGCGCCACGCCATTGCCGAGGGCCTCAATCCCCTCACCGCCATTCAGATGGCAACGCTCAATACGGCCCAGCATTTCGGCCTTGAGCGCGAATTGGGCTCCATCACGCCCGGCCGCCGCGCCGATCTCATCCTGTCCTCCGATCTCGCCACCTTGCCGATCGAACTCGTCATCGCCCATGGCCGGGTGATGGCGGAAAATGGCAAGCTGGTTGTGGAACTGCCGAAATTTGCCTATCCGAAAACCGCCAAAAACACCGTGCATGTGGGCCGCAGGCTGAGCCCCAAGGATTTTGAAATCGCGGCGCCCAAAGGCGCCAACAAGGTCGAAGCCCGCGTCATCGGCGTCATTGAAAACCAGGCCCCGACCAAAGCCCTGCAGCGCCCGCTCAACGTGAAGTCCGGCTTGGTCGAAATGGACCGCGCCGGCGATGTCTGCCAGATCGCCGTTGTCGAACGCCATCGCGGCCTGGGCACCGTGGTCAACGCCTTTGTTTCCGGCTTTGGCTACAATGTCGATTGCGCCGTGGCCTCAACCGTGGCCCACGACAGCCACCACATCATCGTTGTCGGCACAAATCACCAGGACATGGCCCAGGCGGCAAATACCCTGAGCGAAATCGGCGGCGGCGTTGTGGTCGTGAGCGAGGGCAAGGAACTGGCCCGCGTCGAACTGGTGATCGCCGGCCTGATGTCCGACGAGCCCGCCGAAATCGTTGCGGCAAAAGCTGAAAAGATGGTGGCGGCCATGAAGGCCTGCGGCTGCACCCTGAACAACGCCTTCATGCAGCATTCCCTGCTGGCGCTGGTCGTCATCCCGGAACTGCGCATTTCCGATATGGGACTGATTGACGTCAGGACCTTTGAAAAGGTCGACCTGTTTCTTCAATCGTCGCGGTAGACGCGCTCGCGCCGTTCGTGGCGTTCCTGCGCCTCGATGGAGAGCGTCGCTATGGGGCGCGCATCGAGGCGTTTCAGGCTGATGGGGTCGCCCGTCTCTTCGCAATAGCCGTAAGTGCCATTATCGATGCGTTGCAGGGCCGCTTCAATCTTGGAAATCAGCTTGCGCTGCCGGTCACGCGCCCGAAGCTCCAGCGAGCGGTCGGTTTCCGAGGAGGCCCGGTCCGCCAAATCCGGCAGCACATGGTTCTCGTCCTGCAAATGGCTGATGGTTTCCCGGCTTTCGCGCAGGATGTCTTCCTTCCAGACATTCAGCTTTTGCCGGAAATACGCCGCCTGCCGTTCATTCATGAAAGGCTCGTCGTCACTGGGCTTATAGTCGATATCGACAAGTACATTCATCAAGCATCTCTCCGGGTGTCCGTGGCGCGGGCTTATAGCGGCCTTGGCCTGCTTCGACAATAGCCGTGATTCAAGTCCAAAACCCTGCAAAAACAGGGCCGTTTTACCGGGCGCGCGCCTCGTCGATTCGGTCGCGGAGCTGCATCCACCAGTAGGACGCCTGCACCCCCACCCGGCCAAGCTGGCCACCCGCCCAATGCGGCGCAAAAGGCGCAAACCGCCGGTATTCATCGTCGCCGTCGGCAATGGCGCGCCCCAGCAACTGGCCCGCCATGGCCGTGGTATTCATGCCATGGCCGCCGAATGCCGTGGCAAACCATTGTCCCTCGCTGTCGCGCCCGATGAGCGGCATCTTATGCAGGGCATAGCCCATGAGACCGGCCCAGGAATAGTCGATGCGCGGATTTCCCAGTTGCGGATAGGTCGCAAGCATGTCGCCTTTCATCTCCTCGGCTAGGCGCGCGGGCTCTGAAACACGTGTGGTAATGCGCCCGCCCCACAGCAGCCTGCCCCCGTCAATCAGCCGGTAGTAATTGCCGGCCCGGCGCGTGTCGGCCACCGCCGCGCTGGTCCGCACCCCATCCTGGGTCAAGGACTCCGTCACCGCCACATAGGTTGCAACCGGCAGGACCGCCCGGCCGCTGGCCCTGTGTATGGTGCGGTCCAGCGACGAAACACAATGCACCACATGCTGGGCGGTAACTTCGCCTTCGGCACCGCGCACCCGCCATTCATTGCCGAGCTTTTGCACGGCAAGAGCCCGCGAGTTTTCATGCAGGCTGGCGCCGGCTTTTTCCGCCGCGCGGGCCAGCAGCAAAGCGTATTTCAATGGATGGAAATGAAACGCGCCAGGATTGGAAATGCTTTCAAAATAGCGGGCCGAATTCAGCTTTTCCCGCGTCTGCTCGATCGAGAGATATTCGAGATCCTCGCCATAGTGGCGCGCCATCATGTCCCGGTAGGATTTGAGATCGCCCGAGTCGCGGTGGCGAAGCGCAACAATCCACGCCTCGCCCATCTTGATCGCAGGCTCTCCCGCTTCAACTTCGCGGCGCACATATTCGCTGCCATGCCTGGAAAGCGAATAGAGCGCGCGCGCCGCCTCAAGCCCCACCCGCTTTTGGACATTCTCTATGCCCTCGGCAAAGCCGTTGGACACGAATCCGCCGTTGCGCCCCGAGGCGCCCCACGCCAACTGCCGGGCTTCCAGCAAAACCACCTTCTTCTTCCGGCGCGAAAGCTCAAGCGCCGTGGTGAGCCCCGCAAGCCCGCCGCCAATCACGCAGACATCGGCTTTCACCGGACCGCGAAGCGGCAGCCGTATTGCTCCACGCGTTGCAGTGGCCTCATACCAGGTTGGCAAAGTGTTAACGGCCTGTTTCATTTTGAACTCACATGAATCGCTTATGCTTAACCTAAAATTAGCGGAACCCGTGCAATTTTAACGATGAATAATTTGGGTTGTGAGAAATATGATGCGTATTGGCTCAGTATCGGCTTTGGTTTTAGCGGCATTCGCCCTCGCAGCTTGCGAAGGAACTCCGACCACGGGATCATCGGCAAGCAATGCGTCGCTGGCCCTGTGCGGCTTGAACTGCCCTGACCCTGCACTTGAAGGCGACGATGCCACGCCCCCCGTGCCGCCTGTGGATCCGGAAGACCCGGACAACACAAATACCGGTAACGACACCACCTTCACCACTGGCGACGTGACCATCGCCTTGGAAAACGCGGTGATAAAATCACCCCCTGGCGGAAGCCTCTCGCGGCTCACGTTGACGAATAACACCGCTCCCGACCCCGACACCGCAAGAATTCAGATCAATACGAGGACGGCCAACAATAACAACTGGCCCATTCCAAAGACCATGGACGAATATGAAGCTGGCACCAACGCCACCGGCGGGATGGGCCTGGGCGGCCGTTACAAGGAATACCACATTATCAATGGAGCGTCCTCCGACGAAGAATTGCAGGTCTGGAGATGGGGCAGCAGCTACGGAACCCAGTATCGCGATGTCGGCGGTGGCCCGGACGCCCGCCGCCAGGCCTGGTCGTTTGGCGGCACCCGGACCACCAACATGCCGACGTCTGGCATCTGCCACCTATACAGGCCGCTATGGCGCGACTGCAAAAACCTGGAATTGGGTAGATGGTACACCGGCAGGTAGAACAGTAGAAATCAACAACAGTTGGCGGGTGGAAGGCACTAGCAACATCACCGCGAATTTCGACACAAGCCGGTTGACCGGTACCTTGACTCCCAACCACCTGGACCGCACGGGACGGCAACAGGGCATGCGTGACAGTAGCCTTCCGCCAACGCGGGGAATGTGAATTGGGCTTCATATATGAATGACAACGTTCTTCTGAACGGGGTAATTACCGGCAACACCGTAAGTGGTGCTGCCCGGCTCGATCCAGCGCAGGGTTGGATAAACGGGACCAATCCGATGTATGCGGGATTCTTTGGAGCCGCTGGCCCGAGCCAGGAAGTAACCGGCGTATATAATTTCCTGGCTGTCGGCCCGGATCCCATTGGCGGCGAGCCGCCGATCAACGATGATGGCCGCGGATACGTGCAGCAAAGCGGCGTCTTCAACGGCTGCGACGCCGCCTGCCCCCTTCCTCCTCCATAATGAGTTTGATAGATATGAGAGCGGGAATGCGCGCAGTTTTCTGTGCGCTTTCTTGTTTGGCTTTGATGTCACCGGCAGCCTTCGCCAAGGCAGCGGTTGAACCGAATCCGCAGCAGATTTCTGAATACGAAGCCTCAACTGAAGCAACCCGGGTGAAACTGCTCATCACTCTGGCTAAGGCCGGCCAGCACGATTTGGCGGAAAGTCTTCTTAAGCGCTATCCGCTGACGGGAGAATTTGGCCCGAACCGGCAGCTTTTCATTGAAGGCCTTATCCTCAAGGCCCGCGGCGACCTGACCGGGGCGGCCGAGAAATATCGCGCGGCGCTGGCCGATGATCCAGGCCTGACTCTGGTTCGTTCCGAACTCGCCCAGACACTTTTCACATTGCAGGATGACGACAGCGCCAAACACCACCTGAATCTTCTCATGGCCGAAGCGCCGGACGAGTACCAGGCCCAGGGCATCCGCTCATTCATTGACGCCATCGATGCCCGCCGCCCATTCACTTTCAACGCCTATGTCTCAGTCGCTCCCAGCACCAACGTGAACAACGGCAGTTCCAACAAGACAATCTATTCACCGGCATTCGGCGCAGACCTGGATATCGATGACGCATCCCGTGAGCAAAGCGGTGTGGGATTTTCCACCGGCCTGAGCGCAGGTTATTCCCACCGCTTGGGCAATGACTTCTCCGTCGTTCTGGGCGGCGGCATCAACGCAAGTATCTATACCGACAGCGACTACAACAGCTTTAACGCCAGCCAATCGGCTGAACTGCGTTACCTCCTGGCAGACGGATTCCTTGGGGCGGGGCTGGTTGCCAGTGAGAATATGAAAAACGATGAGATTGGTCTGAGCTATTACAGCTACGGCCCCCGTATCAGCCTGCAAAAAGCGGTTTCTGCTAAAGACCGCCTCAACCTGAGCGCGGTTTATGAATGGCGGAATTATTCGGACTATTCGGAGAGCAATGGCACGGCCCTGATGATCGACGGCTCGTGGAATCATGCCTTTGATTCGAGCTTCACGGCTTCGCTCAGTGCGGGTTACGACGAAGTCGCGACGGGAATCAATTATAATTCCTTCGAAACCTATTCCGGCGGTTTTGGCCTTTACAAGGAACTGTCCGAGGGCATTACGGTTAATCTCAATGGCGAACTCCGCCTCTCGGAATTCGATGCCGTGCATCCGATCGCGGGCGTAACCCGCGAGGACACGCGTTATATGGGTTCGATTGCCCTGACTAAGCGCGACTTCAACCTTTGGGGCTATGCTCCATCCATTGAGTATACATATGTCTATAACGACAGTAACATCTCGATCTATGAGTTCGACTCTCACGAGATCGATTTCACGCTCTCAAAAGACTTCTAAATCAACGTGGGTTGCCCATCACCCCCGGCTTCGGCTAATCAACCCAAATGCGCTTTCAATCCGCCCAGGAATTCAGGAAACAGCCCGCCCATGCGGTAACCATCATGGGCATGTCGGGGGTCGGCAAAACCACGCTTGCCGTGATGCTGCAGAAAAGCGGCTGGTTCCAGTATTCCGTCGATTACCGCATTGGCACCCGCTATATGGACGAGCCCATCGTCGACAATTTCAAGCGCGAGGCCATGAAGGTTCCCTTCCTGGCCGAGCTGCTGAAATCCGATTCAATTTACATCCGCTCGAACATCACCTTTGACAATTTGAGCCCCCTGTCCACCTATCTGGGGAAACCGGGAAATCCGGCGCTGGGCGGCATCTCCCTTGCCGAATACAAGCGCCGCCAGAACCAGCACCGGGGCGCGGAAATCCGCTCCCTCCTCGACGTGCCCGGCTTCATTGAACGGGCCCACGAAATTTATGGCTACCGGCATTTCATCTGCGACTCCGGCGGCAGCCTGTGCGAGGTCGTCAATCCCGATGATCCGAATGATGCGGTGCTGAAATCCTTGAGTGAAAGCACCCTGCTGCTTAACATCGAGGGCAACCCGCAGCACACCAAGACCCTGGTGGAGCGTTTCCGCAAATACCCCAAGCCCATGTATTACCAGCCGGCGTTTCTGGAAAAGATTTGGGCCGAATACAAGGACCTCAAGAAAATCTCCAATGATGACGATGTCGTGCCCGATGATTTCCTCGTCTGGGGCTTCGAGAAATTGCTGCACCACCGCATTCCCATCTATCAGAAAATAGCAAGGAACTTTGGCTATCAAATCGCCATGGAAGAGGTGCCGAAGATAAAATCTGAAACGGATTTCCTGAACTTGCTCGGCGCCGTAATCGACAGGCGCTGAAGGCCATGCCCATAAAAATTCCCAATGACCTTCCGGCCCGCCTCACCCTTGAGAAAGAGGGTGTCATGGTGATGACCGAGGATACCGCCCACCGCCAGGACATCCGCGCCTTGCGCATCGGGCTTCTCAACCTGATGCCCAACAAGATCAAGACTGAAACGCAGTTTGCCCGCCTCATCGGCGCAACCCCGCTGCAGGTCGAGCTGAGCCTGATCAAGATCACCAATCATAAATCCAAGAACACCCCCAATGATCACATGATCACCTTTTACCGCGACTGGGAAAAGCTGCGGAAGGAAAAATTCGATGGCCTGATCATTACGGGCGCGCCCATCGAACTGCTTGAGTTCGAGGAGGTGACCTATTGGGATGAATTGCAGAAGATTTACGACTGGACCCAAACCCATGTGCAATCAACTTTCAATATCTGCTGGGGCGCCCAGGCCGCCCTCTATCATTTCCACCGCGTGCCCAAACATGCCCTCGCCCGGAAAGCTTTCGGGATTTACCGCCACAAGAACCTGAGCCCGGCCTCGCCCTATCTGCGCGGCTTCTCCGATGACTTTTCCATGCCGGTGTCGCGCTGGACCGAAAACCTGAAATCCGAATTGCCCAGGGGCAAGGGCCTTGAGGTTCTCATGGAGTCGGAAGAGGCAGGGCTCTGCTTCGTGGCCGACAACCCCCATCGCCAGCTCTACATGTTCAATCACATCGAGTATGATACGAATTCCCTGGGTGACGAGTATCACCGGGATGTGGATGCCGGCAAACCCATCGCCCCGCCCGCCAATTATTTCCCCGGCGGAAACACGTCTGCCACGCCTGAAAACCGCTGGCGCAGCCACGCTCATCTGCTTTTTGGCAACTGGATTAACGAAGTTTACCAGTCCACGCCCTTCCGGCTGGAAGACATTGGTAAACCATAAGTTTTTCTTGTTATTCGCGGCATCTCGCACCAATTATGGAGGCCCGGAGGGCCGTAACGAGTGAGATTCCAGAACGTTTTAGATGCAGGCCGGATTGCCGCCGGCGGGCTTAGGGATTTGGCCGCCGGACTGGTGAATCCAACGCTGCGCCTGGGCGTTACCGGTCTTTCGAGATCGGGCAAAACCGTATTCATCACAGCGCTGGTTCACGCCCTCACCAAGGGAACCCGCCTGCCCGTTTTCGAGGCCTATGCCCAGGGCCGCATTACGAGGGCCTATCTCGAACCGCAACCCGACGATGACTTGCCGCGCTTTGCCTATGAAGACCACCTCGCGCGCCTCACCGCCGATGACCGCTCATGGCCGGAAGGCACGCGGCGTATCAGCCAGCTCCGTCTTACCCTGGAGTATGAGCCGCATGGAATCATGGCGCGGAATTTCGGCAACGGCAAGCTTCACATCGATATCGTCGATTATCCCGGCGAATGGCTGCTTGACCTGCCGCTGATGAATCTCTCCTATCGGCAATGGTCCGAGGCCACCATTGCCGCCAGCCGCATCGAGCCCCGCGCCACTTTGGCCAGGGCCTGGCATGCCCATCTCGCGACCCTTGATGCAAGCGGCGCAGCCGATGAACTGAATGCCGTGAAAGCCGCCGATCTTTTCACCGCCTATCTCGCCAAATGCCGCGAAGACGATGTGGCTTTGTCCAGCCTTCTGCCCGGGCGGTTTCTCATGCCGGGCGACTTTGCCGGCTCCCCTCTTCTCACTTTCGCGCCCTTGGTTGCCAAAACCTATGATGACTTTCCGAAGGGCTCCCTGGGCGATCTCATGGAACGGCGCTATGACTCCTACGTGTCCAAAATTGTAAGGCCGTTTTTCTTCAGTCATTTCGCCAGGCTGGACCGCCAGATCGTTTTGGTGGATACCCTGTCTGCCCTCAACGCGGGCCCGGCCGCCGTGCAGGATTTGAAGAAGGCCCTGACCCAGGTGCTGGCCTGTTTCCGTCTCGGCGCAAATTCAATTTTCTCCACTATCCTGGGCCGCCGCATCGACCGCATCCTTTTCGCCGCCACCAAGGCCGATCTCCTGCACCAGACAAGCCATGACCGCCTCGAAAATATCCTGCGGCTGATCATCGAGGACGCCAGCGCCAAGGCCGAGTTTTCCGGCGCCGTCATTGACGTGGCCGCCCTTGCCGCCATTCGCGCCACGCGCGAGGCAAAGGTGAAACAGAAAACCGAGGAGCTTCCCTGCATTGCCGGGATCCCGCAAAAGGGCGAGAAGATCGGCAGCACCAGTTTTGATGGCGAAAGCGAAGTCGCAATTTTCCCCGGCGATTTGCCGGCCAACTCACTTGATGCCCTTGATGGCACCTTGCAGGGCAAGCTGAAATTCGTGCGTTTCCGGCCGCCGCCCTTGAAGGACGGCGCCTTCCCCCACATTCGCCTGGACCGCAGCCTTGAATTTCTTTTCGGGGACCGTTTCGCATGACCGGAAACCATCGCAAGCCCGCGGCCTTCGTCCTGGACGACGAGGAGAAACCAGCGTCCCGCCACAAAATTGAATTCGAGACGCAAGAGTCCAGTGGCGATCTCGTGGTTTTGCCACAAGTTCCGCGCCGGGCCTCCAGGGGATTTCGCTGGGGCTCCGTGCTTGTTTCAGCCCTTGCCGCGCTCCTGAGCCTGTGGGCCGGCCTCACCATAGCCACGCTCATTGAGAATTTCTTTGTGCGTTCGGCAATGCTTGGCTGGTTGGCCCTGGGCGTCGCGGGTCTGGCAGGCCTTGCCGCCATTGCCATTGCAATCCGGGAAATCTGGGGGCTCGCGCGCCTCAGCCGCATCGAGCATATCCAGGAACTGTCGGCCCGCGCCATTAACCTTGATGACGCCGCTGCAGCAACTGGAACCGTCGCTTCACTTGAAGGCATCTATGGCAGCAGGTCCGATACGGCCTGGGGCATGAAAAAATTCCGCGATCATAAGAATGACATCATGGACCCGCGCGATCGCATCAGGCTGCTGGACCGCCTTGTCATCAGCCCCCTTGACGAAGAGTCCCACCGCATCATCGCCCGCCGCGCGCGGCGCGTGACGTTGCTCACCACCGTTACCCCGGCGGCAGCCCTCGACATCGTCTTTGTCGCCGCCCAGAACCTCCGCATGCTGCGCGAACTCGCCGCGCTCTATGGCGGCAGGCCTTCAACTCTCTCGACTCTTAAGCTGGCCCGCATGGTTGTGGCCCATCTTGCCGTGACCGGAGGCCTGGCGCTGTCGGACAACCTCATCCAGCATCTCGTCGGCAAGGGTCTGTTGGGACGGCTTTCCGCGCGCTTTGGTGAAGGCGCGGTTAACGGAATTCTCACCTCCCGCATCGGGCTTGCCGCGCGCGACGTTTGCCGCCCCGTGCCCCAGACGGAATCGACCAAGGAAACCCTGGGCAGCCTTTTGCGTGAATTGGTCACGCTCAACGACTCCAGGGCGCCCTAACATTAACAATATTTTAAGGCATCCCGCGACGGAATGGCGGGCTTGGGCCGTCTTTCTTGCGTGCAAATGGAAAATTTGAAGGAGAAATCCATGCAGAAATCCACGAAGATTATTCTTGTTGCCGTTGCCGGTCTCGCCCTGGTTGGCGGCGCTGCTTTCGCCGAGAAAGGCTGGAGGCATGGCTTCGGCGGCCACGGCGGCATGGGCTTCGAGCAGATGTCCGAGCGCTATGACAGCAACAAGGACGGCAAGATTTCCCAGGAGGAAATTGATGCCAACCGCACCAGCTGGCTCGGCGAATTCGACGGCGACAAGTCCGGCGCCCTGGCCCTCACCGAATTTCAGAACCTCTGGCTGAAGGCCCGCAACCAGCAGATGGTGCGGGAGTTCCAGCAGTTTGACCGGGATGGCAACGGCCAGGTCACCCTCGACGAATACAAGCTCCCGCTGTCCAAATTCGTGGCCGAGATGGACCGCGACAATGACAAGGCCGTGTCCGGCGAAGAACTTTCACCCCGCCGCCAAGGGGGCAAGAAAAACCATGAGAGAATGGACGACGATGACAAGGACGGGCAAGACGCCCAGTAAACCATCAGCCCCGGCCGCCAGCATTGGCGGCCGGTATGTTTCTCACCAAACAAAGTCAAAGGCACAAGCAGCTCCTGCTGCATGACATGCTGAAACCTATATCTGTCATCTTAGCTCCCTATGATCCGGAATGGCCCCGAAGAGCCGCAAAGCATGCTCAGCGCTTGCAGGCGCTGGGCCCAAATCTTGTGGCCGTTCACCATATCGGCTCCACCTCGGTGCCGGGATTAATTGCCAAGCCGATTATCGATCTGATGCCCATCGTAGACAGTCTGGCCAGCCTTGACGAGCAACGTCAGAGCATTGACGCGCTAGGCTATAGGTGGCACGGCGAATTCGGCATTCCCGGAAGGCGCTATTGCACACTCGCCAATGGGGCCGGCGTTCGCGCCGTGCAGCTTCATTTTTTCAAAACAGACTCGCCGCATGTGGAACGCCACATCGCATTCAGAGACTATCTGCGCGCCCATCCCGAAGAAGCCAACGCGTACTCAATCGAAAAGCGCCGTGCGCAAAGTCTGCACCCCACCAATTCGCATGCCTACGCCGACGAGAAGGACAAGTGGATTCGAGCTGCGGAAACCAACGCGTTGATCTGGGCCGCCAAGCAGAAGTCCAATTACCACGTCACCTAAACGCGGCCAAATTTCTTCATGAGCGCCATCACCTGATCAAGAGGCAGGGCATGGGATGTATTTCCGTCCCGGCCCGCCATGGTCTGGTTGCACACCATGGAATCAATTACCGCCTCCTCGGTTGCTTCGGCAACCGCATTGAAAAGCGGATCAACGGCGTCATTGCGCAGGAAGGCGGCGTTGCGGAGCTTTGCCTCACCGCTTTCGTAAGCTTCTTCGTTCGCGGATGAGAAGGCCAGGAAAATATCACCGGAGCTGTTGTTGCCGACAGTACCCGTCCGCGCCAGCCCCATGGGAACCCGGCGCGCCAGGCGCTTGAGCTGATGCGGCTGCAGCGGCGCATCGGTCGCCACGATGGCAATCACCGAACCCTGGTCCTTGTGGCGCAGCTTGTCCGCCCTGATGTGCGGGCCCACCGGCACACCCAAAACCATCATCTGTTCGCGCGCCCCGAAATTGGCCTGAACAAAAACACCAACCGTATATTTCTGTCCGTCAATCCTGAACTCCCGTGACGACGAGCCGTTCCCGGCCTTGAAATCATAACAGATCATGCCGGTGCCGCCGCCGACACTGCCCATTTCGACGGCCCCGCCGCACGCCGCATCCAGCGCTGCGATCGTGTGTTCAGCGGTCACGTGAAATCCATTGATGTCATTGAGGTCGCCGTCATAGGTTTCCGCCGCAACCGGCAAGTCCCAGTCCTGTCCAATACCGATTTTATTGGCCACCATCCAGCGGATCGTGGCGTCTCGCGTAACACCACAGGAATGCGTGTTGGTAATTGTAATGGGCGTTTGCAACTCGCCGGATTCTTCGATCCACACAACCCCGGTCATCTCGCCATTGCCATTGAGCGAATAATAGCCCGCGGCGCAGGGAACATGAGCCTTGACGCGGCCGCGCGGCAGAATTGCCGTGACGCCGGTGCGTATCGGCCCCCGGCCCACCACCAGCGGCCCGTCACCGCTGATCAGGGTTGTCGTGCCAACTTCAACCCCGGCCACATCGGTGATTGCGTTGAACCGTCCCGGCGTTCCCGCAAATGGCAGTCCCCAATCCCGCCCCCGCTTCACGTCGGCCATAAAATCCCCTTGCCATCCATCTGTAACTTTTTACTTTGCAAATCCGCTCATATGCAACACTATGTCGAAAATGGTGCATGAGGTCCATGGAAACAGCAGATGTAGGACACTACCGGGAATTTTTGATCATTCTTGGCGCCGCCGGATTGGTCATCCCCCTGTTCGTGCGCCTCGGCATCAATTCCATCTTGGGTTTCCTGCTGGCGGGGTTTCTTCTCAGCCCCGATGTTCTGGGTTCGCTCACCACGCCATTCCCATTTCTTGAAGCCTTCGTCCTGACCGACCAGGAGGCTATCTCATCTCTCGGCGAGTTGGGCGTGGTGTTTCTGCTCTTCCTGATCGGTCTCGAGCTTTCCTTCGAACGCCTGGTCACCATGAAGCGCCTGGTTTTCGGCCTCGGAAGCCTGCAGGTGATATTCACAACGGCGCTGATCTCGCTTGCAGCCTATGCCCTGAACTTCACCCCCGCCCAGTCGCTGGTCATTGGCACGGCGCTTTCGCTGTCATCCACGGCCATTGTCATTCAGCTTTATTCCGATGAAAAGCGCCTGGGCTCCCAATCCGGCCGGACGAGTTTTGCCATCCTCCTGTTTCAGGACCTGGCGGTAATCCCCATCCTGCTGATGGTCGGTGTCTTGGGCCGCGAAAGCTCGGGGCCTGTGTTGCAAGGCATCGCGATCGCCCTGGCCCAGGCCGTATTGGCAGTTGGCCTGATCATCGGTGTCGGCCGCTTCGCGCTGCGGCCCTTGCTGCGCCTGGTTGCCGGCATAAACAGTTCAGACCTGTTCATGGCGGCTGTCCTCCTCATTGCCGTGGGCACCGGGGTGCTTGCAAACTATGCCGGCCTCTCCATGGCGCTCGGCGCCTTTATCGCCGGCCTGACGCTGGCCGAAACCGAATACCGCCGCGCCATCGAAGCTGTCCTTGAGCCCTTCAAGGGCCTGCTGCTGGGCGCCTTCTTCCTGCTGGTCGGCCTTGGCATAGACCTCCATGGATTCATCGAATCCCCTGTCCAAATCCTTGCCATCGCTATCGCGATTATCGTTGCCAAAACCTCACTGATCTATCTCTTTGCCCGCCTCATGAAAGTCAATCATGCCGCAGCCCTGGAAAGCTCATTATTGCTCGGCCCCTGCGGGGAATTTGCCTTCGTCATCTTGAGCTCCGCGGCCGCCTTGAGCATGTTTGACAGATCCATGTTCAGCCGGCTGCTGCTCATTGTGTCGCTCACCATGGCAGCCATCCCGCTGCTTTCGATTCTTGGAAAGAAACTCGTCAGAAGATCAAAAAAGCTTGAGGGAAATTCGCCTGAAACGCTGGAAGCTCCGCCGGAGGATGACCAGCCCCGTATTATCGTCGCGGGCTTCGGCCGGGTCGGCCATCTCATCGGCTCCATGCTCGACGAGCATAAAATTCCCTATATCGCGGTAGATGCAGACGCTGCCCTAGTCACCCGCGAGCGCCGGGCCGGATTTCCGGTTTACTACGGTGATGCCGCCAACGTTGAATTCCTGAAAAAATGCGGGCTGGCCGATGCCAAGGCCATCGCCATTACCATGGATAACCCGGCCCGCGTCGATGACGTGGCCAGAACCGCGCGCGCCGAAAGCGCCGACCTCAAGATCATTGCCCGCGCCAGGGATGAACGCCATGCCATGCGGCTCTATACGGCAGGTGTCACCGAGGCCGTTCCCGAAACCATCGAATCAAGCCTGCAACTCGGCGAATCGTTGCTCGTGGAAGCTGGCATTCCCATGGGATTGGTCATCGCCTCGGTTCACGAACGCCGCGACACCTTCCGCAAGCTTCTTGGCCGCCCCAACCGCAAGAAGGAATTGAATCTGGAACGCAAGCGTTTGCGGCGCGAGAAAGCTATTCCCTGATCATGCCACGCCGAGCTTCTTCTGCAAGCTCGTGCTCGACGTCGTGTATTGGAACAACAGCCTTTCTCCGGGATTGATATAACGGAACGCCTGTTGCGCCAGCAGCGCCGCCTCGTGGAAACCCGAGAGAATGAGTTTCAGTTTGCCCGGATAGTGGTTGATGTCGCCGATGGCGAAAATGCCGGGTGTCGAAGACTCGAATTTCTCCGTATCCACCGGAATAAGGTTTTCATCGAGATTGAGGCCCCAATTGGCAACCGGGCCAAGCTTCATGGTGAGGCCGAAGAACGGCAGCAGCGTATTGGCCTGAATGTCGAAGGCAGCACCATCATTGCCCTTGACCTGAACTGACGACAATGCGCCGCCCGCCCCCGTCAGGCCGGTCACCTGGCCAAGCTTGAGCTGCATTTTGCCGGCCGCCACGAGTTCGCGCATCTTGTTCACGCTGTCAGGCGCGGCGCGGAATTCATCACGCCGGTGCAGCAGCGTCATGCTGTTGGCGATCCGCGCCAGGTTGTTGGTCCAGTCCAGCGCCGAATCACCGCCGCCGACAATCAGGATGTCCTTGCCGCGGAAAGCTTCCATCTTCTTGACCGAATAAAACACCGACGTGCCTTCATAGGCGTCAATGCCGGGAATGGGCGGCTTCTTCGGCTGGAATGAGCCGCCGCCCGCCGCGATCACCACGATCTTGCTGCGGAAGATAATGCCGCCATCGGTTCTCAGTTCAAAATCATTGTCGCCATGCTTGGTCAGTTCGGTGACCATCTGGTTGAAATGAAACTGCGGATGGAAAGGCTTCGCCTGGTCCAGCAGGCGCTGGGTGAGCTCGGCGCCCGTGACAATCGGCAGGGCCGGTATGTCATAGATCGGTTTTTCCGGATAAAGTTCGGCGCATTGCCCGCCCGCGCGGTCAAGAATATCGACGACATGGCATTTTATATCCAGCAGGCCGAGTTCAAAAATTGCAAACAACCCGCAAGGGCCCGCGCCAATGATCACGGCATCGGTGGTGATAACTTCGGACATCTCAAACTCCAGTAGGGTCAGAATTGCTTTTCGGGAACCTGGACGCGCAGGCCGTTGAGCGCGTCACTGATCTTGATCTGGCAGGACAGCCGGCTGGAATCCTTCACGTCGAAGGCAAAGTCCAGCATGTCCTCTTCCATGGCCGCCCGCTTGCCCACCTTGTCCAGCCATTCGGCCTCCACATAGACATGGCAGGTGGCGCAGGCACAGGCTCCGCCGCAATCCGCATCAATGCCCGGCACCATGTTCTTGATCGCCGCCTCCATCACAGTCATCCCCGGAATTCCCTCAACGGTCTGTTCCGTGCCATTGTGCTGGATGAAGGTAATTTTCGCCATGTCGCGTCCATAAACTCGTGTTCGTTTTACCGAACGCTACATAGGATATAAAGAATTGAAAGGCAAGTCAGCTGGGGTAAAGTTGCCGGGCCATTTCATCAAATTCATTCACGGCGCGAACCAGTCCTGACAATAGTTTCTTGCGCTTGGCCTCTTGCTCAGGGCTATTGACCGGCTCCAGTTTTCTGGCCAGATCGCCGATTTTGCAGGCGCCGATGGCAAGCGCTGAGCCCTTGAGCGTATGTGTGGCAATGCGCCAGTCCGCATTTGCTTTGGCATTTTGAAGGCAATCCAGGATGGCCGGCAACTGCGCCACGAACAAGCCAACGATCTCGCGCTCAAGCTCCGGGCTGTCCATGGTGTATTGCGCCAGATGAGTGCGGTCGAAAGTAACCGGTTCTGTTTTTCTGCGCCCAGATTTGCTTGCTGCCGCTTGCGCCACGCCGCCCGTCCCCGCTTCAATTGGGAGCACCAAACTCCTCGGGTGTTATAAGACGCGCGCGTAAATGGGCAGTTTTCTGAATCGTTTCAATTCGATCCATAATTTTAACCAAACCTTTAATTATACTTGCGGACAGCCTCAGAACGGGTTCTATCATGGTTACCAATAGGTTAAGGTGGGAGTCTTGGCGGGAGGAATGGAAGGGGCCGATCTGCATCGGAAACGCAGATTCTTTCATAAAATCAAGCGTCTGCCTGCAGCCCGAAAGGCTGTTGGAACTTTAGGTTAAGAATGTGGGTAAATCGTATGGCAAGTAACACGGTGGAAACGCGTCGCAGGGATAAGCGTTTGGCTGAACGGCAAGCGGAATTGAGACGCAATCCGTCCGCGGAGTCTGCCCCCTTGCGCGGCCGCCCGGCCAACGAAAATGACCCCGGCTCCAGCCTGATGCTGGCAAGGCTCAACCGCCAGCCTTCTTACATGGCTTATTACGTGGCTTTTGTCCTGTCCCTGGCCTGGATCTTCGCTTGGTCCATGCTTTATTCGGCCACCCTTTTCAACCAGCCGGCCGACGAAACAGTCCGCTCCATCACGCTTCTGGTGCTGCCCATCGGCGTCATGTGGGTCATGGCCTATTTCCTTTGGCGCGCCCAGCAATTGCGCCAGGTTTCGGAAGTTTTGATGCAATCGGCCATGCGCCTGATTCGGCCTCAGGACATTGCCACCGAGGGCCTTACCTCCATCGCCCAGGCGGTCCGCTCGGAAGTTGACCTTCTCGTGGGCGGTGTTGAGCACGCCGTCCAGCGCGCCACAGTTCTGGAAGAAATTGTCCACAAGGAAATATCGGCCATCGAGCGCGCCTTCGGCGGCAACGAGGACCGCATCCGCACCCTGGTGACCGGCCTTGAAAACCAGCGTTCGGCCTTGCATCAGGCCTCGCTCGTGGTGGGCAACGAATCGGCTCCCTTGCTGGCGCGCCTTGAAATCAACACGCAAAATCTGGATAGCGTCGTCAACAGCGCCCAATCCACCCTGGTGAGGTTTGAGCAGGGCCTCAAGAATTCAACCTCCGAACTCGCCCGCACCATTGACGAGGTTTCCACCCGCGCCGCCGTTGCCGGCAATGAAATCGGCGGGCAGACCACGCAAATGGAACGCATGTCCGGTATGCTGGTCGGCGAGTTGCGCACCTTCTCGCAGCATCTGCAGGAACAGATACAGACGCTGTCTTCCGCTGCCGGCCATCTCAATGCCGAGACCACGAACTTCGGCCGCAACGTGCAGGGCATGGAAAGCAATGTCACGCACCTGCTGGTGCAAAGCATGGACCAGATCAAGGCCCTCACCGCCGAAATGTCCGATGTGGTTCAGAGCTCCAGCGGAAACATCACCTATCACCTGAAGGCGACCTCAAGCGAAGTGGCCTCGCTGATCGAGCGTTCCGGCATTGATGCGGCCCAGCAGATCGAACTGAGCCGTGGCCGCGTCGACCAGGGACTGCAGAATGTCGCCAAGGATTACATGGACAAGGTGGCCCGCACCCATGGCGACCTCAAGGGCTACCTCGATCAGGCGGCGACGCAAATTGTCGTCGGCGTCGAAGATGCCGCCCATAAATTGTCCGATCGCCTGTCAACGACGAACTCCCAGTTCTTGACCGGCTTGGACGAAACGGCGAATCAGCTCTTCACCCAGTTGAATGCCGCCGGCTCGGGCCTTGCCGGCAAGGTGGAGGAGACCACCAACCGTCTGTTCAGTGAAATTGGCCAGAAGGCCACGCAGATCAATCTGAAACTCGACGAAACCTCGACCGGCGTGTTCGACCGCCTCGACCTGCAGGCAAACTACGTGAATAGCCATATCGAGGAAACCGCGTCGAAGCTCTATGGCAATCTCGACAGCCGCGCCAATGCCCTGGGAACGACCATCGAGAACAATGCCCTGCGCGTCTTCGAAGCCATCGATGAGCAGAGCGCCCAGGTCAACGGCAGGCTCGGCGAGGTTGTGGTCCAGCTTCAATCGACCGGCTCGAGCATCAATGATCTTCTGGTGACAACCAGCGGAACCATTTCATCCCATCTCAAGGAAACCTCCGACATCGTCTCCCGCCAGATGCAGGATTCAGGCATCGCGCTCGCGCAGAATATCGAGATTTCCAGCGGCCTTGTGACCGACAAGATGATCGGTGTATCCGGCGAATTCATTCAAAAAATGGGTGGCGCCCGCGAGGATATGTTCAATTTCCTGTCGGAGACCTCGGGCCAGATCACCTCGAAAATGGACGATACGGCTGGGCGGCTCTTTGCCCGCCTTGATGACACCTCGCTGTCGATCACCGGCAAGGTCACCACCGTTACTGACAATCTTACCAGGAAGCTTGACACCTCGTCGGCCCAGCTCAACACGCTTTTGGAAACCACCGAGGAGCGCATCGGCTCCCAGCTTGACCAGGCTTCAACCGAATTGACCGCCCTGTTCACCGCCAATACCAAGATGATGAGCGATCAGCTGGATCAAACTTCAACCGAGGTGACCAACACCTTCGCCGATACCGCTGTCCGCGTGGCCCGCCAGGTGCAGGATGCCAACGTGGTTATGACCCAGCGCCTGGAAAAAACCTCCAGCGAGGTTGCCGAGCAATTGGCCAACGCCGGCAATTCCATGTTCACCCGCATTGACTCCACCGCCCGCGAACTCGGCACGCGCTTCGACATCGCCACTGAAATCCTTGAAAAAGTCACCAGCGACGTGTCCGGGCGCATTTCCGGCACCGGCGCCAAGTTTGCCGAAATCCTCGATACGGCCAGCAGCCAGATGATCTCCGATCTGGGCAAGGCCAGCGAGGCCTTCTCCGAGGGCCTGGGCCAGACCACCCTGCAGATCAGCGGCCGCTTCGAACAGGAAACCGGCCTGCTTGTCGGGCGCATCGACAAGGCGGTCAAGGAATTCGACAGCGCCACCTCGGCGACCAACAGCCAGCTTTCGGAGGCTCACCGCAAGTTCTCCAAGCATGTTGAAACCGCCAACACCTATCTGGCCGACCAGCTTTCAACCGCCGCTTCATCCATCGATGACCGCCTTGAAAGCATTTCCATGCAGCTCACCGGCAAGCTGGAAATGACCGGCAGCCGCATTTCGGACCGCCTTGAGGACGTTTCGGTCCTGGTGGAAAAGTCCATCGACAAGTTCAACGGTGAAATGGAGAATGTCCTTCTCAGCCGCAAGGTCGCCCTCGACAGCCTGATCGACGATGCCTCCAAGCGCGCCCAGGAAATCGATGCGGTGATGACCAGCTATATGACCCTCATCGAGGATTCGCTGGTCACCGCCGAAGCCCGCGCCAAGGACATCAGCCGCATCATTGCCGATCAGACCAATGTTGCCGTTGGAAACCTCGAGCAGGAAATCCGCAAGATGGAGGCAAGTTCGGGCGGGCAGATCACCCAGGCTTCGCGCGTGCTGCGCGAGCAGCATGAGCGCGCCATGGCCTCCATGAATGAGATGCTCTCGTCAACCGCCAGCGACTTCCAGCAGACGGCGCAGGACATGCGCATGACGGCCCAGCAGGTGGTCAAGGATATCGACAGCGCGCGCAGCGATTTGAAGCGCGCCATCGTCGACCTGCCTGAAGAAACCCGCACCAACGCCGATGCGATGCGCAAGGTTGTGGCCGACCAGATTGCCGCCTTGAATACGCTGGCCGATGTGGTCAAGCGCCAAACCGGCATGACTGACCTGTCCGGCCCCGGCTACGCGCCTCAGCGAAGTACGAGGGACCCCAGCCCGGGAAAATCTGAGGGCGCTACGTTCCTTGCTCCGCAATCGGGAACGTCAGGCGCCCTGAAAAAAGCCATGGAGCGGCTGGAAAACAAGGGCACCCCGGCCTCGTGGCGTGATGCGGCAATCGAGAGCCCGGGCAAGTCCCAGGCCAAGAAGGCGGCGGAAGGCAGCGCTGTTCCCCGCGAAGTCGAAGGCCTGACCCAGGAATTGAACCGGGTGGCGCGTGATATTGTTGATGTGCTTGAGGATGGCCTGCCGGCCGAGCTCGAGAAACGCTACAACAAGAATGAGCGGCATGTTTATACCCAGCGCCTTTATGAAGGGCGCGGCAAGCGCCTGCAAAAGAACATTGCCATGCGCTACGAAAATGACCGGCCTACCCGCAACCAGGTGGACAACTACGTCAAGCTCTTCGAGCGCCTGCTGGATACGGTGTCGGAAGCGCCGCAGGGCAATCAGATGGTTGAGGCCTGCCTCATGTCGGAGTCCGGCAAGATCTATGTGATGCTGGCGGAAGCCTGCGGCCGCATTTCGCCAAGCTGACACGGGAGATGCCCGCTCTTTCAATCGCTCAAGAGAGCTGGCCCATCGCCGGAAGTTTTACCATCTCGCGCGGCAGCAAGACAGCGGCAGAGGTCGTTGTCGTCACCCTTGAAGATGAGGGCCACCGGGGCCGCGGTGAATGCGTGCCCTACCCCCGCTACAACGAAACCGTCGAAGGCGTCGTGGCCAGCCTTGAAGCGGCCCGCGCCGGAATTGAAGCCGGTTTTTCCCACGCTGATGTGCCGAACCTTGTGAAGCCGCGGGCTGCGCAAAATGCCCTGGATTGCGCCCTGTGGGATCTCGAGGCAAAGCGCGCCGGAAAGCCTGTCTGGCAGCTGGCGCTGCTGCAGCAGCCGCGCCCGATGACCACAGCCTACACCCTAAGCCTTGATACGCCGGAAGCCATGGCCAAGGCCGCTGCCGACGCAAGCCACCGCCCCCTGCTCAAACTCAAGCTCGGCCGCGAAGGCGATACCGAGCGCCTGCGCCTGATCCGCGAGTCCGCCCCCGCCAGCCGCCTCATCATCGATGCCAATGAAGGCTGGACTCCGGGAGAACTTCCACAGCTTCTCAAGACCTGCGCCGCAGTGGGTGTCGAGCTTGTCGAGCAGCCGTTGCCCGTGGCCGAAGACGAAGCGCTGCTGCGCATACCCCATGATGTTCCGGTTTGCGCTGACGAGTTGGCCCATGACCGCCACAACCTGCACAGGCTTGTCGGCAAATATGATGCTATCAACATCAAGCTGGACAAGACCGGCGGCTTGACCGAGGCGCTAGCGCTCGCTCAGGCCGCCAAGGAGCTGAACTTCAAGATCATGGTGGGCTGCATGCTGGCCACTTCCCTTGCCATGGCGCCTGCCATGCTCGTCGCCCAGTTGGCCCACGTCATCGACCTTGATGGCCCCCTGCTTCTGGCCCGCGACCGCAACCCCGGCATCACCTTTGATGGCAGCCTTATGTACCCGCCCGAACCGGAGCTTTGGGGCTGATACCGCCTGCGGGCAAGATTCCGTGAAGGGTTAAATAAACCAAAACTTCACCACTTTCGCTGATACTTGCCACTGGTATGACCTGCGCGCCTTGCGGGGCGCATGCGAGTTTGTGGAGTTCGGGTATGTCAGCGCAAAGTGAGGGTTACCGGAACGAAAGTTTCGAAAGTCTGGAAGCGGCAGTCCTGGAAACCCAACGGGGACGCTGGTTTCTTGAGGAATATGCCCGGCGCCAACGCTCGGCCGAAACCCTGGCCATCCTCGAAATCCTTAAAAAACTCGAAAATTCCATTACAAATTCAAGCTTTTTGCCGGCTCCCAAAAGCCCTGAGCCCGCCCCTGCGTTGAAAACCGAACAGCTCAAATTCTTCAAGCAGGACGAAGAAATCTTTGTCGAGCCGACCATCGCCGCGCCCGCCCTTTCCGTAGTGAGCAACCCGCCCAAAGCGGAGGTTGCCCCCCCGTCCGAGCCCAAGGGCGCGAAACTCAAGATCCAGCGCATGCCTATCGTCGCCATGCCGGAGGAAATCGCTGCCGCCGCCGAGCCGGAAATGCCTGGGCTCGTTACCTTCGTAGAGGAAACCAAAGTCAGCCCTGCGCCCCAGCCGCCAGCGGAACCAAGGCAGCGGGTTGTCATCATTCGCCGGCCCGCCAGCGAGGCAGCCGAAATTCCCCTGATGGAAGAAAAGTCGTCGGAAGCAGCCGCCTAGGTCTCCGTCAGGATTTCGGCGAACAGCTTCGGATCAATATTGCCGCCGGACAGGACAATGCCGATGTTCCTGCCCTTGCTTGCAAGCTTTCCGCTGAGCACTGCCGCAAGCCCTGCCGCCCCTCCCGGTTCAACCACCAGCTTGAGCGTGTCAAAGGCAAAGCGCACGGCGCGGCGAACCTCCGCCTCCGAAACAACATAGCCTTCCGCCAGGCGCCCCTTGTTCATCGCAAAGGTCATTTCGCCGGGTTGCGGCGTCAGCAACGCATCACAAATGGAGCCCGAAGACCTCGGGTTTTTTTCCCGCACGCCGGAGCGCAGTGACCGCGCATAATCATCAAAACCTTCAGGCTCCACCGAATGCACCTTCGTCTTCGGCGACTTTTCTGAAAAGGCCAGCGCGATGCCGGCCGTCAGTCCGCCACCGCTGCAATTGACCAGCATGTCATCAAGCACCACGCCGCGGCCCTGCAGCGCCGTGACAATCTCAAGGCCGCAGGTGCCTTGCCCCGCAATGATATCGGCGTGTTCAAATGGCGGCACCAGAACCGCCCCGCGCTTTGCCACATAGTGGTCGGCGATCTCTTCGCGGCTCTCGGTGGCGCGGTCATAGGTCACCACCTCCGCCCCATAGGATTTCGTGTTGGCCTTTTTGATCTCCGGCGTGTCCTCCGGCATGACGATGAGGGCCGGGATGCCGCGAAGCTGCGCCGCCGCGGCCACCCCTTGCGCGTGGTTTCCCGACGAATAGGCCACAACGCCACCCGTAATCACCACCGGATTAAGTTTGGAAATACAGTTCCAGGCGCCGCGGAATTTGAATGATCCCGTGCGCTGCAGGCATTCCGCCTTGATAAACACCCGTCCGCCCGCCAGCGCGTTCAGTTTCACATTTTCCAGGAGCGGCGTGGCCACCGCTTCACCCTGAATTCGCTTGGCGGCCAGCTCAATGTCTGAAAATACCGGAAGTTCTTGGGCTGCCGACATGACGCTTGCCTTTCTGTCGCAAAACCGGCTGAATCCGCCGCCTGCATTGGTTCTTATGCCCAAAGCCTGTTAGAAATCAAAGGCCTGCTGAAAGGGAACCCAATGGTCCGAGACTCCCGCTACGATATCCTGTTTGAACCCGTGAAAATCGGCCCCGTTACGGCGCGCAACCGCTTCTATCAGGTTCCCCACTGCAACGGCATGGGCTGGCGCGATCCTTCCGCCCTTGCCGCCATGCGCGGCATGAAAGCCGAAGGCGGCTGGGCCGTGGTTTGCACTGAAATGACCGAAATTCATCAAACCGCTGACGTCGCACCCTATATGGAACTGCGGCTGTGGAGCGACCAGGACGTTCCCCTGCACGCCCGCATCGCGGAAAAAATCCATGAGCATGGCTCGCTTGCCGGTGTTGAACTGTGCCACTCCGGCTACACCTCATCCAACCTCTGGTCGCGCGAAATCCCCATGGCGCCTACCGCCATGCCAACTTCCAGTTCCTTCAACAGCCCGATCCAGGCCCGCACCATGGACAAGGAAGATATCAGGAACCTGCGCCGCGCCCACCGCGCCGCCGCTCTTCGCTCCCGCAGCGCCGGCTACGATCTCGTCTATGTCTATGCCGGGCATGGCCTGGGCATTTTCCAGCAGTTCCTCTCGCGCGCCACCAACATGCGGAGCGACGAATACGGCGGCTCCCTTGAAAACCGCGCCCGCCTGCTCCGCGAAGTGATCGAGGACACCAAGGAGGCGGTGGGCGACCGCTGCGCCGTTCCCGTCCGCATTGCGGTGAATGAATTTCTCGGGCCCAACGGCCTTGAGCCCGCCGAGGTGGAAGATGCCATTGGCCTGATGGCGGAACTGCCTGACCTTTGGGACCTGTCGCTCTCGAGCTGGGAAAAGGATTCGCAAACCTCGCGCTTCTCCGAGGAAGGCTTTCAGGAACCCTACATCAAGGGTGTGAAAAAGCTCACCAGCAAGCCGGTGGTCGGCGTTGGGCGCTATACCTCGCCCGACACCATGGTGCGCGTGATCAAACAGGGCATCATGGATATGATCGGCGCGGCCCGCCCGTCCATTGCCGATCCCTTCCTGCCCAAGAAGATTGAGGAAGGCCGCCTCGATGACATCCGCGAATGCATTGGCTGCAATATCTGCGTGACCGGTGATTTCACCATGTCGCCCCTCCGCTGCACCCAGAACCCGACCATGGGCGAGGAATGGCGGCGCGGCTGGCACCCGGAACGCATCCGCCCCGCCGGAAGCGTGAAGAACATCCTCATTGTCGGCGCCGGCCCCGCAGGCCTTGAAGCTGCCCGTGCCTTGGGCCAGCGCGGCCACAAGGTAACCCTCGCCGACGCAAGAAGCGAGGCGGGCGGCCGGGTGGGGCGGGAATGCCGGCTTCCCGGCCTTGCCGCCTGGGGCCGGGTGCGCGACTGGCGCCTGCTGCAAATAGCCAAGCTGCCCAATGTCGAGCTCTACCTCGAAAGCGAAATGACCCCCGAAACCATGGCGGAATTCGGCGCCGACCATATTGTCATGGCCACCGGCTCAAGCTGGCGCAGGGACGGCGTGGCCCGCCACCATACGCGGCCCATTGCGATTGACGGGTCCGCCGATGTCTTGACGCCCGATGATATTCTGGATGGCAAGCGGCCCAAGGGCAAAAGCCTCGTGATCTATGACGATGACCATTATTATATGGGTGGCGTCATCGCCGAACTGCTGCGCAAGGAGGACCATGCGGTGACACTTGTCACCCCTTCCAGCCTTGTGTCCTCCTTCACCTATGCGTCGCTCGAACAACACGCGATCCAGGCCCGCTTGCTTGAGCTCGATGTCAAAATTGCAGCAAATACGGGCCTTCAGGCCATTGCCGCCGGGCACGTTACGCTTGCCTGTGTTTTCACCGGGCGGGCCCGCGCACTGGAAACAGATTCGGTTGTCCTGGTCACGGCCAGAAATGCCGGAGACCGGCTCTTTCAGTCGTCCGTGGAAAAAATATTTAACATGGCCCGCATCGGTGATTGTTTTAGCCCAGGAACCATAGCCGCCGCGGTCCATTCCGGCCGCAAATTTGCTGAGGAATTTGGCTCTCCGCCTTTGGACTTCCTCGACCTGCCTTATCGCAGGGAAGTGATCGCGCTATCTTAATCAGGCCACAACTTCTTAATAGCCTTTTTACCCAGATCAGTGATTCTCTGTATGTAGCTTCTCAGGTCTTGGGGTTTTTGGGGTGTTTTCTCAGCATTTTACGCGTCGTGCCTTTCTCGCTGCTGTCTCTCTGGCGGCTGCCGCCTCCGTGGCGCGGGCCCAAACGGCCGAGATCACTGGCTCAATTACTTCTATTGCCCCCAAACTGGCCATAGCCGGAAAGCTTGCCACGAAAACCGAGTTTCTGGCTGATCGCCAGGAAGCGGCCATGGTCACTGCCGGATCGATCCGCGCCCTTGAGGGCGCCATCCAGCTGTACGAGGAATTCGTGGCCGGCGGCGGCTGGCCCAAGGTCGGCAAGGGCAAGCTCGAAAAAGACGTGAAGGGCGAACTGGTCCTGACCTTGCGCCAGCGCCTCGTGGCGGAAGGCTACTTGCCCTTCGAAGACATGTTTGTGGAAGCTGCCGACGTCTTTGACGCCAATCTCATCGAGGCGGTCAAATTCTTCCAAGTCACCCATGGCATTGCCCCATCCGGCAAGGTCGATGACCGCACCCGCGCCGAGCTCAACATCACGGCCCGCGCCAGGCTCCAGACCCTGCGGGAAAACTATCCCCGTGTCGGCGAATACGCTCTTGATTTGCACGAGCGCAACATTCTGGTGAACATTCCCTCCGCCCAGCTTGAAACCGTCGAATATGGCAAGGTCCGTTCGCGCCACAACGTGGTTGTCGGAAAACGCGACAGGCCCTCGCCGGCGCTCAAAAGCGTGGTCAGCGATATCAATTTCAATCCCTACTGGAATGCCCCGGCCTCCATCGTGCAAAAGGACCTGGTGCCAAAGTTCCTCAAGGACCCCACCATTTTTGAGCAGATGAACATCCGTATTTTCGATGGCGTCGGCGGACCCGAAATTGACCCCTATACCGTTGACTGGGTCAATACCGATCCTGAGCGCTACCACTTCCGCCAGGAACCCGGCGAGGGCAACGCCCTGGCCACGATGAAAATCAATTTCGCCAACCGGTACATGGTGTACATGCACGACACGCCGCACCGTGAACTGTTCGAAGTCAATGCGCGCTTTGAAAGCTCCGGCTGTGTCAGGGTTGACAAGGTCAGCGACGTCGTGGACTGGATCCTGGGCGGCCAGGACGGCATCGACGCCACCGAGATCGAAATGATCACCGCCAGCCAGGAACGCTATGACGTAAAGGTGGCAAACCCGCCGGACGTTCGCTTCATGTATCTCACCGCCTGGGCCACCGAAGATGGCAGGATCAATTTCCGCCCCGATATCTATGGCCTCGATGGCACGGGCTTTGTCCTGGGCCAGCCCCGGGCCTCCCGCGGTATATAGCTTGTAACTGAGTTCTGAGAATGATTGCTTGTACCCTCCGGTTGGGGTGAGTATCTGGCAATTATGACCCAGGATCTTTCATTTATTCATCTTTTTGAGCCCGGCGCTTTAACCGCCGCGCCCCTTCTCCTGCTGCACGGAACCGGCGGGAACGAAAGCGACCTTCTGACCCTCGGCAAAGCCCTGGCGCCTGATCGCGCCCTGTTATCGCCCCGTGGGAAAGTCCTTGAAAACGGCATGCCCCGCTTCTTCAGGCGTCTTGCCGAGGGCGTGTTTGACGAGCCGGACGTGATCAAGCGCGCCCATGAACTGGCCGATTTCATTGCCGAAGCCGGCACGGCCTATAAGCTGGAAAAGCCCATTGCCGTTGGTTTTTCCAACGGAGCCAACATCGCGGCGGCCCTCCTGCTGCTCAGGCCCGAAGCCTTGAGCGGCGCCATTTTGCTGCGCGCCATGGTGCCGCTTGCAAAACCGCCGCAAGCCGAGCTTGCTCAAAAACCGGTGCTCATTGTTTCCGGTGCCAGCGATCCCATCATTCCCGCCAGCAATGCAAACCTCTTGGCCGCTATGCTGAAGAACGCCCACGCCGATGTCCAGCATGTAACGCTGCCCGCCGGACACAACCTGACCCAGAACGACGTAACCCTCGCTGCTAAATGGCTGAACCGATAGGACTCAAAATGCAACTCAATGGCCTGCACCATCTCACCGCCGTCACCGCCGATGCCCCCGGCAACCACAATTTCTATACGAAAACCCTGGGCCTCCGCATGGTCAAGAAAACCGTGAACCAGGATGACACCTCGGCCTACCACCTCTTCTATGCCGATGGCCTGGGTTCGCCCGGCACCGACATCACCTTCTTTGACTGGCCCGTCGGCCGCGAAAAGCGCGGCACCCATTCGATTGTCCGCACCGGTCTTCGCATCAAGGGTGAAGCCGCTTTCAAATGGTGGGCCGATCATTTCAAGGCCCGCGGCGTTTCAGCTGAAAAGGTCGCCGAACGCGACGGCCGGCTCACCCTGGACTTCGAGGATTTCGAGGGCCAGCGCCTGAGCCTTGTAGATGATGAAGGCACCGGCAATGCCCACCCCTGGAATGAAAGCCCCATTGCCGCTGAGAACCAGATCCGCGGCTTGGGGCCCATCACCCTCAGCGTGCCCGACCTGCGTCCGACCGAAGTGATCCTGACAACCGTTATGAACATGGCGAAGGCCCGCGAATATGGAAACACCAGCGTGTTCAAGATGAATGGCACTGGCCCCGTCGCCGAACTGCATGTCCGCGTTGACAAGGGCCTGCCGCCGGCCCAGCAGGGCGCCGGTTCCGTGCACCACGTGGCTTTCAACATTCCCTCGGTCGATTACGATGCCTGGGCAAGCCGCCTGAAGGAGCTCCGCATCCCCAACAGCGGCCCGGTGGACCGCTTCTGGTTCAAGAGCCTTTATTTCCGCGAACCCAACGGCGTCCTCTTCGAGATCGCTACCGATGGGCCGGGTTTTGCCACTGACGAGTCCCTGGAAAATCTCGGCAAGACTTTATCCCTGCCGCCCTTCCTCGAAAGCCGCAGGGCCCAGATCGAAGCCGCGCTGAAGCCGCTCTAGTAGTTTCTGAAATCTTGCCGGACCAGTTTATCTCTCTCCATGGTCGCACTTGATGCGACCACCCAGACTTTGATCGACGAAGAGCTGGGTGGTCGGTTCGTTGACCGACCATGGAGAGTACTTTTGTATGCTCTCAAACAAGTTGGAAGATATACACCTAAGGCAGGTTGTCCCGCATGAAGATGTCGATGCGGATCCGTTCCTGCGCTTCGATCAGCGGCATCTTGTCGGCGTTGGCCATCAGCACGCGCACCGCGCTGCGCACCTCATGGCCCGCGTCCTGATTGATGATCGCGTCGATAGAGCCGCGGATCAGCGCCCGGCGCGAAAGGTCGGTCACCTCATGGGCAATGAACACGATGTCCTTGGCGCGGCCCGCCGCTTCAAGGCCTGAAACAATGCCGCGCGTGCCGCCACCCACATTGTAAATCCCGATGAGGTCTGGATGCTCCGCCAGCAACTGCCGGGTCATCTCCTCGATGCGGGCCCAATCGTCGCGCGATTCCCGCACTGGCAGCACCGCAAGGTGGGAATATTCATGGGCCATCACCTGCTCGAAGCCGAACTGCCGCTCGATATGATCGCGCAGCGCCAGCGAACCGGCGAACACGCCGACCGTGCCCGTCATGCCGCGCAGGAACCGCCCCATGAGATTGGCCGCGGTTCGCCCGGCCGACGAATTGTCGATGCCCGCATAATGCTGGCGCTTCGATCCCGGCACATCAGATACCAGCGTCACCACCGTAATCCCGCGCGACACCAGCGCATTGATGGCTTCGCGCACCGCCGGATGATCGAGCGCCACCACCGCGACCCCGTCCATTGCCTTGTCGATGGAATCAAGCGTCTGGGCCAGCAGCTCCCCGTCGAACACATCGACGCGCTTGACGATGATCGAAACCCGTTCCGCCTCCATGCGCTCCGTGGCGAGCCGCACTTCGTCGGCAATGCGCGCGAAGAACTCGCCGGTGCTCACCGGCAGGACAAAACAGAAGCGGTATTCCCGCGACCGCGCCAGCCGCGCCGCAATGCGGTCCGGCTGGTAATTCAACTCGCGAATGGCCGCTTCAACCTTTGCAATGGTGGGCGCCCGCACCCCCTGCCTGCGGTTGAGCACCCGGTCGATGGTCGCGACGCTGACCCCCGCAAGCCGCGCCACGTCCTGGATCGTAAATTTCGCCATGGGGCTATGAAGCCTAGGCTCGCCGCCTTGTCAATTCAGCAAGTAACCGCCGGACCGTATCGCCCGGACTTAAAACCGTCAGTTCATGGCGCGAATTTTTTCCTCAACCATTTGCTGGGAAGCGGGCACAAAGCCCTTGTTTTTGAAGGCGAATTCAAGGGCCGGCGCCGCCCCGAAAACCCCGGACCGCATCGCGCCCCATGATCCTTCAATTTTTTTCCAATCATCCCGCACTGGGCGTTTGTCCCGCCTCATTTTGCAACATTGTACTTGACTAGAGACTGTCACAAGGCTTCGATAAGAAAAAAATAATTTCATCGAGATGGGGACCCATGAAATCACGTGCCGCCATTGCCTTTGAAGCGGGCAAACCCCTTGAAATTGTTGATGTTGATCTGGCCGGCCCCCAGCAAGGCGAGGTTCTGGTTGAAATCAAGGCCACCGGCATTTGCCACACCGATGAATTCACCATTTCCGGGGCCGATCCCGAAGGCCTGTTTCCCGCCATCATGGGGCACGAGGGCGCGGGCGTCGTGGTGGAGATCGGCAAGGGTGTGACCTCGCTCGCCAAGGATGACCATGTCATTCCGCTTTACACGCCGGAATGCCGAGAATGCGAATATTGCCTGAACCCCAAGACTAATCTCTGCCAGAAAATCCGCGCCACCCAGGGCAAGGGCCTGATGCCCGATGGCACCTCGCGTTTTTCCTACAAGGGCAAGATGGTGCATCACTACATGGGCTGCTCTACCTTCTCGAACTACACCGTGCTGCCCGAAATCGCCCTGGCCAAGGTGCGGAAAGACGCGCCCTTCGACAAGATTTGCTACATCGGCTGCGGCGTCACCACCGGCGTCGGCGCCGTCATCAACACCGCCAAGGTAGAGACCGGCTCAACCGCCATCGTCTTCGGCCTTGGCGGCATAGGCCTCAATGTGATCCAGGGCCTGCGCCTCGCCGGCGCCAGCCAGATCGTCGGCGTTGACCTCAACGAGGAACGCGCCGCCTGGGGCAAGCGCTTCGGCATGACGCATTTCGTCAACCCGTCAAAGGTTGAAGGCGATCTCGTCGCCCATCTCGTGGGCCTCACCAATGGCGGGGCCGATTACACTTTCGAATGCATCGGCAATGTGAAGGTTATGCGCGTTGCCCTTGAATCCGCCCACAAGGGCTGGGGCCAGTCGATCATCATCGGCGTGGCCGGCGCCGGCCAGGAAATTTCCACCCGCCCCTTCCAGCTTGTCACCGGCAGATCCTGGCGCGGCACCGCCTTTGGCGGCGCCCGCGGCCGCACCGATGTGCCCAAGATCGTCGACTGGTACATGAACGGCAAGATCGAGATTGATCCCATGATCACCCACATCCTGCCGCTGGAGAAAATCAATTCCGCTTTCGATCTCATGCATGAAGGCAAATCGATCCGTAGCGTTGTCGTGTTCTAGAATTAGAAACTGAGGGAGGACCACCATGGCCAAGAAAGCCAAAGCCAAGACTGCCGCAAAGAAATCAAAGGCGATTTCCCTTCACCCCGCCATTGACAAGGGCGTGAAGGGCAAGGCCAAGGCGAAGTTTGCCGGCGGAACATTGACCTGCAAATGCACGACCGATCCCGTAACCGTGAGCATATCGGCGCAAACCGCCCATAACCATGCCTGCGGCTGCACCAAATGCTGGAAGCCGGACGGAGCCATCTTCTCCGTCGTCGCCGTCGTCGGCCGCGACAATGTAAAGGTCACGGCAAACGGCGAGAAACTGAAAATCGTCGATGCCAATGCGCTCATCCAGCGCCATGCCTGCACCGGCTGCGGCGTTCACATGTATGGCCGCGTCGAGCGCACCTCGCATGGCTTCTATGGCCTGGATTTCGTCCACACCGAATTGTCGAAGGAAAAGGGCTGGTCGCCGCCGGAATTCGCGGCCTTCGTCTCCTCCGTCATTGAAAGCGGCACCAAGCCTGAAGCCATGCCGGCCGTCCGCAAGCAATTGAAGAAGGTGGGCCTGCAGCCCTATGACTGCCTGTCACCGGCCCTCATGGACTACCTTGCGGCCCATGCCGCAAAGGCCTCCGGCATCCTGAAATAAACACCCGGCTGCGCAGCCTTCTTATTTTGGACGTTAATTCCTGTTGGGGTTTATGTCCGAAGCAAAGGAGTTTTGCGTGGCCAAGTTAATCTTCTGTTTGTTCGTGGCCCTCTGGTCCGCCTGCTCCGCCTCCCGCGCGGCAGAACCCGCTGCGCTGACTGCGCCCGCGGTGGCAAGACTGATCAACGCCGCCGAAAAGAACGTCAAGGATTCCAGGGGATGGGCCGATGATCTCCTCGATGTGCTGAAGCTGCACGATCTGCCCGCCAGCAAGGAAAACATCTGCGCCGCCATAGCCGTCATTGACCAGGAGTTGAGCTTCGTGGCCGATCCAGCCGTGGCCGGGCTCGGCAAAATTTCGGAAAAGGCCTTGCGCGCCAAGATGGACAAGGTGCCCGTTCTCGGGCGCCTTGCCCTGCGTTTTCTGGAAGTTAAGCCGCATCCCGACGACAACTATCTCGGGCGCATCCGGAGCGCCCGCACCGAACGCGACCTTGACCTTGTCTACCGCGCCATGGTGGCGGATGCGGCCAAGCAAACCGGCCTCGGCCTGGTGATCAACAGCGGCCTCCTCAACAGGCAGATCGACGGGCGAAATGAGATCGACACCATCGGCTCCATGCAGGTATCGGTCGATTTTGCCTTGGAAACTGCCAAACGGCGGCGCTGGCTCCCCATGTCGCTGGACGATGTTTACGCCTTGCGCGATGAACTCTACACCCGCCATGGCGGCATGTATTATGGCGTCCTGCTGCTGCTCGGCTATGAGACGGGGTACAACCGCAAGCTCTATCGCTTTGCCGACTTCAACGCCGGCCGTTATTCCAGCCGCAACGCAGCGCTTCAAAGTCAGATTGCCGAGTTGGGCGGCAGCGCCCTGGCGGCCGACGGCGACCTCCTGCTCTATGACCAGTCAGGCAAGGTGAGCGGCGGCGTCAGCAACACCGAAAAGGCCGTGCGCGCCGTGCTCAAAAATTCCAGTTTCGAACTGACCGACCAGGATATCCGCGGCGACCTCTTGCGCGAAAAGGAAAATGACTTCGTGAAGACGCTGACCTACAGCGCCTTGCGGGCAACCTATGAGCAGGTCACCAAAAAGCGCCCAGGCTTCGCGATGGTTCCCAACATCGCCCTGTCGAGCCCCAAGATCAGGAGCAAGATGACAACCCGCATCTTCGCGGAAAGCGTCGACCGGCGCTACCAGTCCTGCATGGCCCGGAAGTGAAAAAACCTAGCCTTTCTTCACCGCCGCCACGTGTTTCGTGAAATCTTCCGTGGCCATCAGCTTCTTGCAGCGTTCGAACCGGTTGATCGAATAGGCCCAGAAATCATCCACCGGGTTCTTGTTGGCGTGCTGGATCAGGCCCCACAGGGTCCACAGGAGGTCGCACATCGCCTTGTAGATCACAAAACGCCCCCGTTCGGCCGGCGTCGGCGCTCCCCCAAAATAGGCGGTGATCATTTCTTCTTCCTGCGCCGTGCTGAACTGCCCTTCAACCGCCAGATCGCCCAAATCCCAAAGCGGATCATTCATCCCCGAGTACTCCCAGTCGACGATCCACATGCGCTTGCCCGTATCGAGAAAGTTCTCGCACAGCGGATCGCAATGGCACGCCACCAGCGGCAGCTTATGCGCCGCGAGCGCGCGTCGCACCGATTCAGCTTCTTTCACCACTTGGGCATAGCCATCAGGCAGGGAAATATCCTTTGTCGCCAGGATTTTGAGATAGTCGTCGATCATCGCAAAGAGCTCGAAGCGGAAATTGAACTTGGCCCCGGAGGTATGAAGCTTCTTGAATGCCTCCCCCGCCCGCTGCGGTGAACCTTCGCGGGAGTTGAAATTCTCCGGCGACATGGTGACGCCGTGGTCAATGAAGCGGGTGACCATGACGCCTGTTGTCTCGTCAAAATAAAGCACGTCAGGACTAACGCCTGCCTTCGCCGCTTCGCGTGCCGCCTGCGCCTCGTTCTTGCGGTTGATATATTCCTCCGTCCCCTTGCCCGGAAGGCGCAGCACATATTGTTCGCCGTTAAGGCTTACAAAGAACACCAGGTTGGTCAGCCCGCCCAGGCGCTTGACCTCGATATCCGTATCATCAAGGCACCAGAAGAGCTGAATCTGCTTCAGCGCTTCCCGCGCCAGGCCTACGCCCTGATCATCCATCCCTCGGCTCTCCTGATACGGCTCGTGTTCCCAAGGATTGCGACAATCGCAGCAGATAGCCGTCCGGGTCCAGAACAATAAATTGCCGCACGCCCAGCAGCAGCGCATCGCGCCGGTACCATTTCTCTTCCATGTCCAGGAAAATCCGCGCCCCATGGCGAACGCAGGAGGCTTGCAGCGCCTCCGCGTCCTCGACCTCGATTTCCAGATTCATCCCGCGGCCAAAGGGCTGCACCAGGTCTCCGGCGATCCATGAGCGCCCGTCCCCCGCCTCATGCTGCACGATCATGATCTGCGCCCCGTCGCGGTCGAGATACGCAAAGGCCTCTTCCGGCCTGCCGTAAAGCTGTTTGAAACCAAGCACATTCGTGTAGAACTTAAGACTCTGCGCAAAGTCCGAAACCAGCAGCTCCGCCACCAGCTTTGCCATGTCGCCCATGTTTCTGCGGCTCACGCTTTCAGCCTTTCCATCTTCGCATCGTAAAGGCAGCGTGGCCCCCGTGTGGCCTTATGGGCCTTGCCGAATGCTTCGATGAGGAAGTCTTTTTGCCCGGCGATCTCCATGGGGAGATAACCGAAGGCGATCGTCTTGGCCAGTGTGTGGCCATAGCCAACGCTCGTGGTTGAACCCACCACCCTGCCGTCATGGAAAATGGCTTCGCCGCCATGCAGCGGCGCGAAACCATCGATGGTGAAGGAGCACAGCTGGCGTCCCAGGCCAGCAGCCTTGATGTTCACCAGCGCTCCGCGCCCGATGAAATCACCCTTGTCCAATGCCACACAGAAACCAAGACCGGCCTCATATGGATTATAGTCCGGTGAAATATCGCCGGACCAATAGAGATAGCCCTTCTCCATGCGGCAGCTGTCAATCGCCCGGTAGCCCGCATTGGCAATGCCATGGGCCTGTCCCGCCGCCCATAGCGTGTCATAGACATGGGCGCCGAACTCCTGCGGAATGTAAAGCTCGTAGCCAAGCTCGCCCACATAGCCGACGCGCACCGCCAGCGCCGTCGCATGGCCCACCTCAATCCGCCGCGCCCCTAAAAACGGCAGCGCCCCATTGGAAATATCGGCATCCGTCACCGCTTGCAGCATGTCCCGCGAACGTGGGCCGCAGATATTGATGACCGCCAGTGCGTTCGTCACGTCGCGGATCTCGACCGTTGGCGGCAAATGCCTTGCCACCCAGCCGCTGTCGCGCACCCCGAAGCCCGAACCGGTGATGAGATAGAAATGTTCGGGGCCCACATGCACCAGCGTCACATCTGCTTCGATGCCGCCCTTCTCATTGCAAAGCTGCGTGTAAACCGCTTTCCCCGGCGGGCCGGAAAGATCATTGGCCGCAATCCGCTGCAAGGCCGCCTCGCTTCCAGCACCTGTAATTTCGAACTTCGCAAAGGAAGTCTGGTCGATCAGCGCGGCGCGCTGGCGGATGGCGCGGCATTCCTCGGCCACGTGCGAAAACCAGTTGGGCTTATCTTCAAACGAAGGCACATCAACCGGTTTTACCCCCGCCGGCGCAAACCAGTTCGCCCGCTCCCAGCCCGCCCGCGAACCAAACACCGCGCCTGCCCGCTTCACTGTCTCATGCAGCGGCGAAAGCCGCAGGTTGCGCCCGGACTGGGTTTCTTCAAGCGGCCAATGCACCTTGTAATAGGCCGCGTAGGCTTCAACCGCCCTCGTTTCCAGGTAGCGCGGCTGCGCATGCACCCCGCTGAACCGCCTGACATCGAAGGGCCAGAGGTCCATGCCCGCATCGCCATGCAAAATCATGTTGGCCATCGCAAGGCCCGCCCCGCCCGAAGCAGCAATGCCGGCGGTAAAGCCGCAGGCCACATAAAAATTATCAAGCTCCGGCGCCAGCCCCATGATCGGCTCGCCATCGGCGGAAACCGGAATGGGCCCGTTGATCACCGTCTGGATACCCGTTTCATTGAGCACCGGCAGGCGCTCGGAGGCAGGCAGCGCAAAAAGCTCCAGCCGCTCCATGTTCGGTGCAAAAAGCTCCCGCCCAAAATCGAGCGGCGGAAGACCGCGATGAAACCCGCGCGACCCCTCCTCCCAGCCGCCGATGGCAAAGGCACCCGTATCGGGCTTCAGGTAGAAATTCTTGTCGGGATCGCGCAGCGTCGTAAGCCCCGCATCAAACGACAGGGTCTTCTCCGTGAGGAAATACTGGTGCTCCACAATACCGGCCGCAAGCGCAACGCCCGCCATATTGCCCACCCGTTTCGCCCAAAGCCCGGCGCAGTTCACCAGGATGTCACAGGCGATATTTCCCTTGTTGGTGACAACCCCAAGCGCCCGCCGCCCCTCCAGCACGATCTCCTCGACGCAAATCCGCTCTTCGATCTTCACTGCATGGGCCCGCGCCCCCTTGGCATAGGCCATGGTCAGCGAATAGGGATCGATATAGCCATCGCCCGGAATATAGGCGGCCCCCTCAATGCCATCGGTGGTGATATAGGGGAAAAGCCTCTTGGCCTCCGCCGCCGACAGCGACTGGCATTCCACCCCAAAGCTCTTGGCCTGCCCCATAGACCGCTGGATTTCGCTCCAGCGAGCCGCACTTGAGGCAAGGCGGAGCGAACCTACCTTCTTCCACGAAATTGCCTGCCCGGTTTCCGCTTCCAGCCGGTCGAAAACCGCCACGGAATTCTGCATCAAGCGCGTCAGGTTTTTCTTGCCGCGAAGCTGGCCCACAAGTCCTGCCGCATGCCAGGTGCAGCCCTCGGTGAGCTGGGCCTTTTCGACCAGCAGAACATCCTTCGCCCCGTCCCGCCCCAGGTGATAGGCCAGCGCCGTGCCGATGGCCCCGCCGCCAATAATCAATATTCCGACGTGCCTGTCCCAGTTCATGCCTTCACGCGTTGATTCAAACTGTCATATATTGGCTGCAAGTGTATGTTTGCTTTGACGATTTCCTTCGCCACCACAAGCTCGTAGGAACCGTTTTCGAGATAGGCTTCGTCCACCCCGCCGGCATTCCGCACATAACCGAAGCCCACCGGTTTCCCGATCGTGTAGCCATAGCCGCCGCTGGTGAGATAGCCGGCGAACGCGCCATTGCGCAGGATCGTTTCGCGTCCCGAAAGCATGATGTCCTCACGCTCCGTGGTGAAGCCCGCCAGCATTTTTTTAAGCGGCGCTTGCGCGATTTTTTCAATCGCCTCGCGCCCCAGAAATCCCTGGTTGCTTTTCATCTTCACCGCCCAGCCCAGCCCCGCATGCAGCGGCGTATCATTGGGGGTAATGTCGGAACTCCAGGCCCGGTAGCCCTTCTCCAGCCGCAGCGATTCCAGCGCCCGGTAGCCCACCGGCGCAATGCCATGAACTTTGCCGGACGCCATCAGCGCGTCGAACACCTCGCCCGTGGCGCCAATCGGCATGTGCAGTTCCCAGCCCAGTTCGCCCACATAGGTCACCCGCAGCGCCCGCACCTTATGGCCCGCAATCTCGATTTCCCGCACTTCGCCAAAATTGAAGGCGGCATTCGACATGTCAGCTTTTGTTACAGCTTGGATTACCGCCCGCGATTTCGGCCCCATCACCGAAAGTGTCCCGTATTGTTCAGTAACGTCGGTCAGTGTCGCTTCAAGCCCCGGCTTGAGGTGATCGACGATCCAGGCAAAGTCATGAGTCCGGAAGCCGGTTCCTGTCACGATATAGAAATGATCCTCCGCCAGCCGCGCCACCGTCAGGTCGCATTCGATGCCGCCCCGCGAATTCAGCATCTGCGTATAGGTGAGCCTGCCCACCGGCCGCGCCACGTTGTTGGCGCAAATCCAGCCCAGCGCCTCCTCCGCGTCTTTCCCCCGCAGCTCATACTTGGCAAAGGAGGATTGGTCGAACACGCCCACGCGCTCGCGCACGCATTTGTGCTCCTCGCCCACCGCCGCGAACCAATTCTGCCGG
Organism: uncultured Alphaproteobacteria bacterium; assembly: GCA_963773295.1. Taxonomy (GTDB): domain Bacteria; phylum Pseudomonadota; class Alphaproteobacteria; order Rhizobiales; family Aestuariivirgaceae; genus Aestuariivirga. The sequence continues at coordinate 230,859 of CAVZAJ010000005.1, read as the reverse complement.
CCCATGGTGTAGATGTCGCGCGCCTCTTCGCCCGCCGGCGCAAACCAGTTGGGCCGCTCCCAGCCCAGCTTGGAGCCAAAGCAGGCATTGAGTTTCTTCAGCCGGTCATAGAGCGGCGACACGATGCGCGGCCGCCCCGATTGATATTCCTCATGGGGAAAACCGATGGTGTAATGCTTGCCGTAAGCTTCAAGCGTGCGCTCGGACGTCCAGGTGCGGTCCTTGTGCAGATCCGAGAAGCGCCGGATATCAACCACCCACAAATCCATCGGCGCTTCGTCCCGCGCAACCCAGTCTGCCAGAACCCAGCCGGCGCCGCCGCCGGAAGCGATGCCAAACGCGTTGAAGCCAGCGCCGACATAGAAGTTTTTGAGCTCCGGCGCCGCACCCAGAATAAAGTTGCCGTCGGGCGTGAAGCTTTCCGGTCCATGAATCATTTTCTTGATACCGGTGTTTTCCAAAGCCGGCACCCGCACCAGCGCCTCCGTCATGTGCTGCTCGAAATGGTCCCAGTCATCTTCAAATAATTGGAACTCGAAATTGTCGGGAACGTCCCCTTGCGTCCAGGCAATCGGGTCCGGCTCATAGCCGCCAAACACCAGCCCGCCCACCTCTTCCTTGAAATAGGTGCGCCGGTCCGGATCGCGGATGGTGGCCGCATCAGCCGCAAGGCCCGCCACTTTTTCGGTGATCACATATTGATGCTTCACCGGCTGCAGCGGAACGCTCACCCCGGCCATGGCCCCAATCTGCCGCGCCCATTGCCCGCCGCAATTCACCACCTTGTCGCAAATGATCTTGCCCTGATTTGTATTCACCGCAGTTACGCGGCCTTCTTTGATATCAAACGAGTGACCCGCGCGCCCTCGATGAGCTTCGCCCCATGCATGCGGGCCCCCTTGGCCAGCGATTGTGTAATGTCTGATGGCGAAGCCTGCCCATCCGTCGGCAGGAATGAGGCGCCAACGAGGTCATCGATGTTGAGCAGCGGCCACATCTTCTTCACCTCGGCCGGCGACAGCAGATGCATTTCCATGCCGAAGCTCTGCGCCGTGGTGGCCAGCCGCTTGTATTCGATCCAGCGGTTGTCATTGTTGGCCAGCCGCAGGCAGCCCGTCATTTTCCAGCCCGTCGCAAGGCCCGTTTCCGCATCGAGCTTCTTGTAGAGTTCCACCGAATATTTCAGCACCTGTGTAATTGACGCCGAAGAACGCAGCTGCCCCACCAGCCCCGCCGCATGCCAGGTGGAACCGGAAGTAAGTTTGTTCTGCTCAAGCAAAACCACATTCAGCTTGTGGTCCTTGGCCAGATGATACGCCGTCGAGCAACCAATAATGCCGCCGCCGATCACCACGACATCTGCCTGCGTGGGAAAATTCTGGGTCATGTCTTTCCAAACTTTGCATTAAAATCAGCCAGCATGTTTTCATAGCGCCCGAGATATTCGCGGGCATAGGCCACATAGTCCACGCCCGGCGCATTGAGATGAATTTCCGAAACCATGCCCCACACGGCTTCGCGCAAAGCACTGGCGGTTTTCATGGCATATAACGCACGCAGCAGCGCCTGATCAGGTTTCCGCTCAAAATAGCGCGTGAGCAGATCCTTCTCCGCCTGCTCCGTGAACTGGTTGTTGGATGCGATATTGGCGAGATCGAACATTGCCGTGCCGAAGCCGCCATATTCCCAGTCGATCAGCCAGAGGCGTTTTCCGTCATCCATGAAATTTGTCGGCAGCAGGTCGTGATGGCCGAAAATGATCGGCAGCGGCACCTGCGCTTTTTCCAGCCGCTCCACTTCCGCCATCCAGCGCGGAATGTCCGGCACGTGGCGGTGCTTCGCCGCCGTGATGGTGTGGGCATAGTCGCGCAGCACATGGAACACCCAGAAAATATTGGCCCGACCCGAAATACGCTTGGCCATTTCCGCGTGGCAGCGCTTCACAATGTCGACGCAAGCCTCCGCATTTGTCCGTACATCGGCTTCCGCATAGGTGCGCGCCTCGATAAAGCGCACCACCATGATGCCGGGTTCCGTATAGACAACCTCCGGCGAGAGTCCCGCTTCGAAGGCGGCCTGGCTGGCGATCACTTCCGCCTCGCGGAAAACATGATGGAAGGGATAATCTTCGCCGACCCGGGCCACAAATTTGCCCTTGCCGTCCTGCACCGTGAAACTGGCGTTGCTCACGCCCCCCTTGAGCGGGACCACGTCGATGGGCCCCGTCCAGCATGGCAGTCCCCGAACCCTGTCTTCCGCTGCCATGTGGCCTTCTCCCTTACCCTGAAATGAAGCCTTTTGAAGCGCAGAGGTCAACTGTAATGTTGTTTTATGTGGCAATATTGCTTTATTTATGTGGCATTTTGACCGAAATCTATAATTAATTGCCAAAAGCCACAAATTATGGTCAAAAACGGTAATGACCATGGGGCTCAGCAAGCGCCAAACCCAAATTCTCAGCCTCGTCCGCGAGCAGGGAACCTGTTCCGTCGCCGATTTGGCCAAGGCTCTGGACGTTTCGTTTGAAACGGTCCGCCGCGATATTAAGCCCCTGGTCGACTCCCGCGAGGTTTCAAGGCGCCACGGCTCCATCGCTCTGCCCCATGAATTGGGCGAGGCGCCTTTCGAGCGCCGCCTGCGCGAGCATTTCGCCGCCAAGCGCGCCATTGCACGCCGCGCTGCGCGGCTGATCGAGGATGGCGACAGCCTGATGCTCGATACCGGCACCACCACCAGCATTTTCGCCCGCGAGCTCCTGAAAAAACGCAATCTCACCGTGGTCACCAACTCGTCTGACATTGCCCGCACCCTGGCAACCGTGAACGGCAACCGGGTTTACATGGCAGGCGGTGAGTTGAACGGCTCCAATGGCGCGGCCTTTGGCCCTTCGGCCATCGCCTTTGCCGCTAGCTTCCATGTTCGCCATGCCATCATCTCCATTGGCGCGCTCGATGCGGACTTTGGCCCCTCCGACAGCTATCTCGCCGAAGCCGAATTCGCCCGTATGGTGCTGTCGCGTGGGCAGAACCGCGTGATCCTGTCCGACGCTTCGAAATTCGGCCGCATCGCGCTGATCAAGGTGTGCGACTTTAAGGACATCAACCGGCTCATTACCGATGCCATTCCCGACGCCAAGCTCGCCGCCGTGCTGCAGGAGGCAGGAGTCAGCGTAAATGTCGTGGCGCGCTAGCGCGCTTCCCGGCAAGGCGGAACCGCCTTGCCGAAAGGGATTCGCGCCACGGAAATATGTATGCCGCAGGGCAGCCATGAATTATGTATAGAAAGAAATAAGCCGGTTGACCAAAACGCATGGAACAGGCCAAACTGGCGCGGGAACTCAAAAACAGGTGAAGAATGCGATACGAAGCACCGGAAACAGTTAAATCGGCGGTCACGCTGCTGGCCAAGGAAAAGGGCCTGGCCTTTGTCCTGGCGGGAGGAACGGACCTGCTGGTCAAAATGAAAGGCGGCTTTCTGGAGCCCGACCTTGTCGTCGATATCAAGCGCATCAAGGGTGTCTATGACATCGCCAAATCCGCCACCGGATTCAGAATCGGCGCCGCCGTTCCGGGCGTGCAATTGGGTGAAAATGCAGCCCTGGTAAAAGCCTGGCCCGGCATTGTTGAAGGGGCAAACCTCATTGGCTCCAAGCAGGTTCAGGGCCGCTGCACCATGGTCGGCAATCTCTGCAACGGTTCGCCCGCCGCCGATGGCGTGCCGGCCCTCATCGCTGCCAATGCAAAGGTCGTGATTTCCGGCCCCAAGGGCAAGCGCACCATTCCGGTTGAACAGGTTCCGGTGTCGCCGGGCCGCATCTCGCTCAAGAAGGGCGAAATCATCGAAGCCATTCTGCTGCCCAAGCGCCCGGCAAATTCCAGCGATGCCTATCTGCGCTTCATTCCGCGCACCGAAATGGACATCGCCGTGGTCAGCGCCGCCGTCAATCTCACGCTCGATGGCAAAGGCACCATCAAGGATGCCCGCGTTGTTCTGGGCGCAGTTGCCCCAACGATCATCGTTGTGCCCGCCGCTGCAAAAGCCCTGATCGGCTCGAAGCTGGATGCGGCAGCGCTTGAGAAACTCGCCGCCGCCTGCTCCGCCGCCTGCAAGCCCATTGATGACAAGCGCGGCACCATCGAATTCAGAACCAAGGTAGCAGGCGTCCTGGCCCGCCGCGCCGCAGAAATCGCGTACAAGCGCGCAGGAGGAAAATAATGTCGGGCGTTCACGTATCAACCACCATTAACGGGGATGCCGTCGAGTTCGTCTGCAATGCCGACGAGCCCCTGCTCGACGTGCTGCGCAACCGTCTGGGCATGACCGGCGCCAAGGAAGGCTGCGGCACCGGTGACTGCGGCGCCTGCAGCGTTACCATCAATGGCCGCCTCGTCTGCTCCTGCCTCGTGCTCGGCGCTGAAATCCAGGGCGCCAAGGTGGGGACTATCGAAGGCATGGCCAAGGGCGACCAGCTCCATCCCCTGCAGAAAAATTTCATCTCACACGCCGCCCTGCAGTGCGGCATCTGCACCCCGGGCTTTTTGATCGCGGCCAAGGCCCTGCTCGACAAGAATCCGGATCCCTCCGAAGAGGAAATCCGCTTTGGCCTTGCCGGCAATCTTTGCCGCTGCACCGGCTATGACAAGATCGTCCGCGCCGTTCAGGCCACCGCAAAAGAAATGAGAGGAGCTTAACATGCCACTCGACACAAACTTCACCAACCAGAAATTCAAGCAGGTCGGCACGAGGCCGCTGCGCCCCGATGGCGTCGACAAGGTCACCGGCCGCGCCAAATACGGCGCTGACTACAATGCGCCGGGCCAACTCATCGCCCTGGTGCTGCGTTCGCCTCATGCCCATGCCAGGATCAAGAAAATCGACACCTCGAAGGCTGAGAAGCTTGCCGGCGTGAAGGCCATCATCACCAGCGCCGATCTTCCCGATCTCACCGGCGGTGACCGCGGCATGCGCGACATGCTGGAAAACTGCATGGCCCGCAAAAAGGTTCTTTATGACGGCCACGCCGTCGCCGCCGTTGCAGCCATCGATCAGACAACCGCCCGCAAGGCGCTCAAGCTCATCCAGGTCGATTATGAGATCCTGCCCCATGTCACCGACGTTGATGAGGCTCTGAAGCCCTCGGCTCCGGTCATTCACGACGACATCTTCACCGAAGGCGTTGAGCCAACCCCGACCAAGTCCTCCAACAACAACAAGCGCGCCAGCTTCGGCCACGGCGACATCGCCCAGGGCTTCAAGGATGCCGACGTCATTGTCGAGCACACCTACAAGACCGAGCAGACGCACCAGGGCTATATCGAGCCCCATGCGTGCGTCGCCAATGTCAGCCCTGATGGCCAGGGCGAGCTCTGGGTCTGCACCCAGGGCCACTTCGTCTACCGCAACCAGTGCGCCGCCCTGCTCGGCATGGATATTTCCAAGTTGCGTGTCACGGCTTCCGAAATCGGCGGCGGCTTCGGCGGCAAAACCCACATCTGGACCGAGCCCCTGGCGCTGGCGCTTTCACGCAAGGCCAACCGCCCGGTGAAGCTCACCATGAGCCGCGAGGAAGTGTTCCGCTGCTCGGGTCCCACCAGCTCGACTTCCATCGACATGAAAATCGGCGCCAAGCGCGACGGCACCATCACCGCCGCCCATGGCGTCCTCCGCTATCACGGCGGCGCCTTCCCCGCCACCTGGGCCGAGTTCGGCGCCATGACGGCCTTTGCCTGCTATGACCTCAAGAACGTGAAAAGCGAAAGCATCGAGGTCATCGTCAACCGCCCGAAAACGGCGGCCTACCGCGCCCCGTCGGCCCCCATGGCCGCCTTCGCGGTTGAAAGCGCCATTGATGAACTGGCCAAGAAGATCGGCATGGATGCGGTTGAACTCCGCATCAAGAACGCCGCCAAGCAGGGCACCCAAAGCTCCTATGGCCCGGTCTACGGCCCCATCGGCATTGGCGCCACGCTCGAAGCCGCCAAGAACCATGCGCACATGAAGGCGCCGCTCGGCAAAAACCAGGGACGCGGCATGGCCTGCGGCTTCTGGTTCAACTTCGGCGGCCAGACCTGCTGCGACATCAACGTGACGCCCGACGGCACCGTCACCGTTGCCGTGGGCACCATCGACGTGGGCGGCTCGCGCGCTTCCATCGGCCTGATGGCCGCCGAAGAGCTCGGCCTTCCCTACGAGAATGTCCGTGTCGTGATCGCCGATACCTCCTCGCTCGGCCACAACGACATGACCGACGGCAGCCGCGGCACCTTCTCAACCGGCATGGCCACCATCGCCGCCGCCCGCAACGCCATCAAGGTGCTGTGCGCCCGCGCCGCGAAGATGTGGGACATTCCGGAAGACGCCGTTGTCTGGGAAGATGGCCAGGCCAAGCCCGCCGGCACCAATGCTGGCAATTTCCCGCCGCTCTCCATCAAGGAAATCGCCGCCGCCGCCGGCACCACCGGCGGACCCATCGCCGGCCACAATGAACTGGTGGCCGATGGCGCCGGCGTTTCCTTCGCCACGCATATCTGCGATATCGAGGTCGATCCGGAAACCGGCCGCTCCACCGTCAAGCGCTATACGGTTATCCAGGATGCGGGCAAAGCCATTCATCCCTCCTATGTCGAAGGCCAGTACCAGGGCGGCGCCGCCCAGGGCATCGGCTGGGCGCTGAACGAGGAATATATCTACGGCAAGGACGGCCGCCTGCAGAACGCGGGCTTCCTCGATTACCGCATCCCGGTCTGCTCCGACCTGCCCTTCATCGATACGATGATCCTGGAAATTCCCAACCCCAACCACCCCTATGGCGTGCGCGGCGTTGGCGAAACTTCGATCGTGCCGCCGCTGGCCGCGGTGGCCAACGCCATGTCGAATGCCGTCGGCATCCGCTTGACGCACATACCCATGTCGCCGCCCCGCGTGCTCAAGGCGATCGGCGACCGCAAGCACTAGTCCCGTGGCGGAAGTCCACCTCTGGGGAGCGCTCCGGCCCATCGTTGGCGGAGCGCTTTCCGTTTCCGTGGAAGCGAAAAACATCCGCGAGCTTTTCAAGATTCTCGCCGAGCAATACCCCGCCTTCGAGCCCCACCTGCAGCGCGGCATCGCCGTCTCCATCAACGGCAAAATCTACCGCGACACCTGGGACCAGGCATTGCCGCCAGATGCGGAAATCTACCTCCTGCCCCGCATTCCAGGTGGTTGAGAAAAAGCCTTAGGAGACTTTGCCACCTAAAAAGAACCGCAGCATCTCGGCCGAAGCATTGGGCCCGTTCGGGTCGGTATAACTCCCCGCCGCATTTCCTCCGGACCACGCATGGCCTCCGCCATGGAGTAGCCAATGCTCAAACACCGGGCGCCCGTGAGCATCCCTCACCACGCGCCGCGTGTATTGAGCGTTCACCGGTTCGGAGTCCGCCGCTGAAAAAGCAGCCCCATTTACGATGTTCGCGCCATTTGACGGCGCTACCGTCGCGTCCGAATCTCCGTGAAAAACGATGGTTCTGAGCTTTGGAATTGTGTTCGTGGCTGAGGAATCGCCGCGCATGGCCGCAAAGGCCGAAACCACATCGCTCGCGCTTCTGTAGGGAAGCCCGGAATGAACGCCAACGGCTGAAAACAATTCGGGATAGGTTTCTCCCATGACGACCGCCATTGCCCCGCCTGCGGAAAGTCCCGCCACAAAGACTTTCTTTCGATCAATATTATGGGACTTGATTATTTCCGCGGTGAGGCCCGCAATAATCGCAGGTTCGCCCATGCCGGGTGACTGATGGCTTGGATTAAACCAGTTCCAGCAAGCCGAGGGATTGGCCGATCGAGTTTGCGCGGGATAGGCAACGAGCATGCCATGGGTCTCGGCAAAGCTGTTCATGCGCGTGCCCACGGCGAAATCCGAAGGATTTTGCTTGCAACCATGCAACATGATCAAAAGCGGGCGCTGGCGATTTGGTTTATGATTGGGAATGTAAAGTTTGTAGGAGCGTGAACCCTCCTTGCAGGAAAAAGACCGGGTAAGGAACTGGGCCCCCTCGACGAGCTCTGGTTCGATTGGACTTGATCGCCCTGCCTTTCCGAAGGCGAACGGGGATTGTTTCAACTTCTGCAGTGTCTGGACGACCTGGGCCAATGGCCTCGCTGTCTTTCCCGGATATTTCGGGTGCGCTGATGGGCCCGCTTCGTCAGCGGCTTGTGTCCGTCCGGAGAGAGCCGCCTGAATGCGCCGGGTGGCCTCCGTCATTTGCTGCGAACGCGTGAGCTTCAACGCGTCTTGTATTGCTGTTCTGAGACTCATGGTCGTGATTTATCCTTTGGGGTGAGGCAAGTGCGCGCTAGTTGATGCGGTCAGCCAAAGCGGTTTTGACTTCTTTGCTGGCATGCAGCGCACCGAGAACGGCAATGGATTCGATTGTGGCGAGCGCCAGCGGCGGCGACACGTCGCTTGCGATGGTGACAAGGCCCAGCACCTTGATCCGGAGCTTCTCACCCGCGGTAAGAAGCGCCTCAAGGTCAGACTTGGTATAGTGCCGAAGCCCCAGTTCCATCGTTTGGCGGTCTATTGATTTCTTGGATTGCTCGGAATGCTGGGCCAGCTGATTGCGAATGGCGGTGCGAATAAAATCGCTTCGGTTGCCATAAAAACCGTCTCGCACCAGCAAATCGATATGGCCCAAGTCGACAAAACCCAGGTTGATGGTGATTTTCTCACTCTCCGCCGGGTTTTCAGGAAATTTGTAAATCTTAGCGCTCATTTAGTACCATCCATATGGATGGTATATGGATGGTGAAGGCATTGATAGTCAAGAACTCTTTCTCATTGCCGAAGTCCCGCCCTCCCCGCATGAAATCCATAATAATCGCCACGCAGAAACGCGAGTCCGCAAAACCCGAAACTTAAAGTTGAATTTAATCCTAGATCATCCAAGAAGCCCGCAGACAGGAATTTGTTCCTTTAGGCTACTACCCTAGCGCGCTATGCCAGAAACCGGCTGCAGCACGATCCCAATAGGTTTAAAGACCTATTTAGGTTGGAGGCCGGTGCTCACGGGTACTTCTTGAGCAACAGGGGAATACCGCAGCAGCAGCATCACGCCCTGCGCAAGCGTTTCCGTGCCAAGCGGTTTCAACGTCAGCGACGGGCACTGGCCGGCCGATGTCTCCGTCCGGCCGCTTAACTTCCCTTCGCCATCATCGCGTCGATCTCGCCACGCATCGGCATGGAGGGAGCGGTTCCGGCCTTGGTCACGGAAAGCGCCGCACAGGCGCAGGCAAAGCGCATGGCGTCCACGGGCGCGCGTCCTTCGCCGATGGCCACCGCGAAAGCTCCGTTGAAAGCATCGCCCGCCCCGGTGGTTTCAACCACCTTCACCTTGTAGGTTGGCACATGCACCGATTGCGCGGCGTTGTGCAGCAGCGCGCCATTGGAGCCGAGCGTGATGAGCGCGTTCTTGGCGCCCAGCTTCAGCAGGCCGTCACCGGCCTTGCGCGCCTCGTCAACCGTGTTGACGGGAACCCCGGTGATCTCCGCCGCCTCGGTTTCATTGGGCGTGACATAATCGCAGAGCCCATAGATGGCCTTGTCGATTTTTGCCGCCGGCGCCGGATTGAAGACCGTGGTCACGCCGTGCTTGCGCGCCAGTTCCAGCCCGCGCCGGCTGGCGGCCACCGCTGTTTCAAGCTGGGTGACGAAAACGCGTGAGCCCGAAATTGCTTTTTCCGCGAGGTTCACATCTTCCGCGGTGAGCGTGCCGGAAGCGCCCGCTTCCACGATGATGGCGTTGTCGCCCGTCTCGCTCGACACGAAAATGAAGGCCGCCCCCGTGGGCACTGTGTCCGAAATCAGCACCTGCGAGGTGTCGATGCCATCGGCGGCCCAGGTCTTGAGCGCGATATCGCCGAAGGAGTCCCGGCCCAGCTTGGCAATGAAGCTCACGTCGCCGCCGGCCCGCGCCGCCGCCACCGACTGGTTCGAGCCCTTGCCGCCCGGCCCCATGGCAAAGCCCTGGCCCAGCAGCGTTTCGCCCATCACCGGCAGGCGCTTGGCCCGGAAGGCGAGATCCGCCACGAAGATTCCGAGAATGGCAATGCGGGGGCCGCTCATGGCGCGTCCGGGGGAATAACGCCTTTCTTGAACACGAAGCAGCCGTAAAAGCGCCGCTCCCCTGTCTGGATCACGCAATAGGCCGTCTTGGCTTTCTCATAGAAAGCAAAACGTTCGATGGAGCCCATGGGCCAGGATTTTCCCTCGGCCTTGTCGATTTCCACCTGCACTTCCGCCTGAACAGGGGGAATTTCCTTGGGCTTGCCGGCAATTTCCATGCGCTCTGCCGGCTTGTCGACAAAACTGTCGAGCGGCATCACCGACAAAACCGCGCGGGCCGCGCGCGCCGCACTCACCCCGTCGATCCGCAAAAGCTTTCCATGCGCCGTTTGCCTGGCAACCGAGTCCGCCGGAAAATTCGTGTCGCAGATGATGAGGTCATCGCCATGCCCCATGGCGCGCAGCGCATAGAGAACATCGGCATTGAGAAGCGGGTCAAGTGATTTCAGCAAGATATTCTCCCATGTTTGTTTTTCTGTATTTGAACCATAAATTTACGGCAGGTCCAACCTAATTTCAGCGATCGGCGCTGCGCAGTGGCGCTTTCATCTGCCGCCAAGCTTCATGTGGCGGTTCACGTTCTTGTAGAGCAGATAGCGGAACGGGCCCGGCCCGCCCGCGTAGCAGGCCTGCGGGCAAAAGGCCCGAAGCAACATGTAGTCGCCCGCCTCCACTTCGATCCAATCCTGGTTGAGCCGGTACACCGCCTTGCCCTCCAGAACATAAAGCCCATGCTCCATCACATGGGTTTCGGCGAAGGGAATGACGCCCCCCGGCTGAAAGGTGACGATGGTCACATGCATGTCGTGGCGCATGTCGTCCGGGCTCACAAACCGCGTCGTCGCCCACACGCCGTTGGTGTCCGGCATCGGAATGGGCGCGATGTCCCTTTCATTCACCACGAAGGCCTCCGGAACACCAAGTCCTTCAACATTCTCATAGGACTTGCGAATCCAGTGAAACTGGGCCGGTTTTGTGCTTTTGTTTTTGACGCTCCATTGGGCCCCCGGCGGGATATAGGCATAGCCGCCGGGCCGCATGATGTGTGATTTGCCGGAGAGCGTGAGGTTGAACTCACCTTCCACGACAAACACCACGCCCTCTGCCTGAGAATCTGGTTCGGGCTTGTCGCTGCCGCCGTCGGGCTTTACCTCCATGAGGTATTGCGAAAATGTCTCGGCAAACCCCGACAGGGGCCGCGACAGCACCCAGCCCCGCGTTTTCTCCCAGAAGGGAAAGTAGCTCACCGTGATGTCGCGCAGCACGCCCTTCGGGATAACCGCATAGGATTCGGTGAAAACCGCGCGGTCTGTCAGCAGCGCAGTTTGCGGCGGCAAGCCGCCCGGGGGTGCGTAATAGGTGCGGTCGGTCATGTCTGGTCCTATCCTATGTACACGGCGCGAAAGTCATTGACGTTGGTCAGCGTCGGCCCGGTGATGATCTGGTCGCCCAGCTTCTCAAAAAACCCATGCCCGTCATTATTGGAGAGAGAAGCCCAGGGATCAATCCCCATGGCCCGGGCCCGCGAAAGCGTGTCCGGCGTGATGACGGCCCCCGCCACTTCGCGCGCGCCATCAACCCCGTCCGTGTCGGCGGCAAGCGCCATTATTTTTTCGGCCCCATCAAGCTTAAGCGCCAGCGCCAGAAGAAACTCCACATTGCGCCCGCCAGCACCCGAGCCCCGAACCGTGACCGTCGTCTCGCCGCCCGAGATCAAAACGCAAGGCGCAGGGACCGGCTGCCCGAAACGCCGTGATTGCAGGGCAACGCCCGCCATGACGAAGCCCACCTCGCGCGCTTCGCCTTCAATGGAATCGCCCAGAATAAGCGGCGTGACGCCGGCCTTACGGGCGATGGCGGCCGCCGCCTCAAGCGATTTCTGCGGCGAGGCAATGAGCTTTGTTGCGACGCCTGCAAGGCGGGGATCGCCGGGCTTCGGCGTTTCATCAACCGCCTGCTCAAGATGGCGGATCACCGACTGCGGCGCAGCGATATGATACTTCGCAATGATGGCGCGGGCTTGCGCGAAGGTTGTGGGATCAGCCACCGTGGGACCGGAGCCTACCGCGGCGAGATCATCGCCCGGCACGTCGGAAATCACCAGGCTCACAACCCGCGCCGGATGCGCCGCCGCCGCAAGCCTTGCTCCCTTGATGGCCGAGAGATGCTTTCGCACGCAATTCATTTCCGAAATCGGCGCGCCGCTCTTGAGCAGCGCCCGGTTGACGGCCCGCTTGTCCTCAACCGAAATCCCCTCCGCCGGAAGGCTGAGCAAGGCCGAACCGCCGCCCGAGATCAGCGCAATGACGAGATCATCCTTCGTCAGCCCCCTCACCATGGCCAGCATCCGCCGCGCCCCGGAGGTGCCCGCATCATCGGGAACCGGATGGGCGGCCTCGACAATTTCAATCTGCTTGCAGGGAACCGCGTGCCCGTAACGCGTAACGATCAAACCGGAGAGCGGCCCATTCCACGCTTTCTCAAGCACCTGTGCCATGGCCGCCGAAGCCTTGCCGGTGCCGACAACTATCGTCCGGCCTTTGGGCTTTGCTGGCAGGTTCTGCGGCACGCATTGCTCCGGCATCGCCGCTGCCACCGCCGCATCAAACATCGAGCGCAGCAAATTACGCACGGCCTCGGGCGGCATGGCATCAACGCTCTTGCTCACGAAACCATCGACTTCATCCAGCCCAGGCCTTCGACGGTCGTGCCCTGCGGCTTGTATTCGCAGCCCACCCAGCCGCCATAGCCCAGGGAGTCGATCAGCTTGAAGATATAGGGATAATTGATCTCGCCCGTGCCCGGTTCATGGCGCCCTGGATTGTCGGCAATCTGGATATGCCCAATGCGCGGCATGAGTTTTTTCAATGTCGCCCCAAGCTCGCCCTCCATGCGCTGCATGTGATAAACATCATACTGGAATTTGAGATTGTCGGAGCCCACGTCATCGATGATTTCAACGCCCTCTTTCGAGCGGTTCAGGAAAAATCCCGGAATGTCATGGAAATTAATGGCCTCGGCGATGAGCAGGATGTCTTCTTTCTTGAAGGCCTTGGCCGCGAAGGCAAGGTTGGAAACCAGCGTGGTGTAACCGGTGCGCCGCGATACATCGCTGGGCAGAATGCCCGCCAGGCAATTCACCGTGGGGCAGCCCAGCGCCTTGGCATAATCAATGGCCGTACCCACGCTATCCTGGAACTCACCCACCCTGTCCGGCAGGCAGCCGATGCCGCGCTCGCCCGCCTCCCAGTTTCCGGCGGGAAGATTGAACAGAACCTGTTTCAAATTGTTCTTCTGGAGAAGTTCCGCCACCTGCTCCTTGGGGTAGGCATAGGGCCCAACATATTCAACTGCCGCAAAGCCCGCCTTGGCCGCCGCCGGAAAGCGCTCCAAAAAATCATGCTCGGGAAACAGCATGGAAAGATTGGCGCTGAATTTTGGCATCAGGAAATCTCCGTCGTCGAATGGTGCAGGTGCGCCCGAAAAAGCCCTTACATCATCGATATAGCTTCCAGGGCAACACCTGTCGATTCCCCTAAGCCGGGAAGGTCCTATGCCAATGCCGGGCAATATCGACGCGCCGGGCGATCCAGACCTTTTCGCGGGATTGCACATAATCCAGGAATTTCGTCAATCCTTGGGCGCGGCCGGGCCGGCCCGCCAGGCGGCAATGCAGCCCCACCGACATCATCTTGGGCGAACCGCGCTTGCCCTCCGCATACAGGCAGTCGAACGAGTCCTTGAGATACTGGTAAAACTGCTCGCCCGTGTTGAAGCCCTGCGCCATGGCAAAGCGCATGTCATTGGCATCCAGCGTATAGGGAATGATCAGGTGCTTTTCCACCCAATAGGGCAACTCATCCGCATAGGAATCGGAGGAATAGAGAAAGCCGCCCTCCTGGCGGATAAGACGCTGCGTGTTCATCGAGCAGCGGCCGGTGTACCAGCCCAGCGGGCGCTCGCCCGTGACCTCCTTATGAATGCGGATGGCATCCTGGATGTGCCGCCACTCCTCGTCTTCCGGCATATCCTTGTAGTCAATCCACTTCAGCCCATGGCTGGCAATTTCCCAGCCCGCGTCAATCATCGCGCGCGTCTGGTCCGGCGAACGCTGCAGGGCCGTGGCCACGCCATAGATGGTGAGCGGAATTTTGCGGCCCGTGAACAGGCGCCAGAGCCGCCAGAAACCGGCCCGCGCCCCATACTCGTAAACCGATTCCATGTTCCAGTTGCGCTGCCCGGGCCAGGCAACTGCCCCGACGGTTTCCGACAGAAACGCCTCCGAGGCCGCATCGCCATGGAGAATATTATTCTCGCCGCCCTCTTCGTAATTCAGCACGAACTGCACGGCTATGTGCGCGCCGTCCGGCCATTTCGGATCCGGAATGGCTAAGCCGTAGCCCTTGAGGTCACGCGGATAGTCGGTCATGCACTTTTTCTCCCGCCACATAGGTAGCACGAATGGCCCGGTCGTCTCCCAAGATCATCAGGGCGAACAGCATGTCTTCCAGCGATTGCGACAGTTCCTGCCGCGCCGCCAGAACCGGCGTTGCCCGCGGGTCAAGCACCACAATATCCGCGTATTTTCCCGTCTCCAGCGCCCCGATTTCATGGTCGAGCCGCAGGCGCTGCGCATTGCCGCGCGTCGCCATCCAAAAAAGTTCCAGCGCCGTCGGCTTGTAGCCCGTGAGCATCTGAACCTTGTAGGACTCGCCAAGGGTTGCCAGCATGGAATAAGTCGTGCCCCCGCCCACATCGGTCGCCAGCGCAACCGGAACGGGGCGTTCCGTCTTGCCGAGATGCTTCATCGACATGAGCCCAGAGCCCAAAAAATTATTCGACGTCGGGCAATGGGCAATGGTTGCCCCCGCTTCATGCAGCCGCTGGCATTCGCTTTCCGACAAGTGGACCCCATGGGCAAAGACGCTGCGCTCATTCATCAGCCCGAACCGCTCATAAACCGCCGTATAGTCCCGGTCATTGGGAAACAGCGACTTGATCCAGGCAATCTCGCCGGGGCTTTCCGAAAGATGGGTTTGCAGCAGCGCATTGGGATAGGATTTGAGAAGTTCGCCGGAAACTTTCAACTGCGCCTCCGTTGAGGTAATCGCAAAACGCGGCGAAATGGCATAGCGCAGGCGCCCCTTGCCATGCCACGTCTGGTAAAGTGTTTCAGAATCCTTGCCCCCGGTTGTCGCATCGTCATGGACCGCCGGCAGCGCATTGCGGTCCATCATCGTCTTGCCGGTCACCAGCGCCATCCCGCGCGACTGCGCTTCGCCGAACAGCGCATCGGCACAGGCCTTGTGCACCGAGCAGAAGGCCATGGCCGCCGTCGTCCCGTTTGCAAACAGGTTTTGCAGGAAGATCTTGGCATTCGCCTTGGCATAGTCGAGGTCGGAATAGCGCGCCTCTTCCGGAAAGGTGAAGCGGGTCAGCCAGTCCAGTAAATCCTTCCCCGGCGCCGCCAGCATGCGCAGCTGCGGAAAATGAATATGGGCATCGATAAAACCCGCCATGACGATATTGTCGCCATAGTCATCCGTCGCAAGCCCCTGAAAGTTGCGCGGCAGCAGCGTGAGCGGCCCGCTCCACAAAATCGTTCCGTCATCGCCGATAACAACCCCGCCCTTGCTTTCATGGATCACCTGATGGTGCGTCTTGCCAAAACTCAGGGTCTGCCCGCGGACAAGTTTTGTCATGGCGCGACACGGTCCTCGATGCGGAATCGGAAGATGCGGCACACCTGGTCCAGCGCCATGGCGAACTCGTCCTCCTTTGAATTGTTCACCCGCTCGGCGAAACTCGCCAGGATTTGCTGCTTGCTGGCCCCCTTCACCGCGAAGATGAAGGGAAAGTCGAATTTGGATTTATAGAGCTCGTTGAGATGGGTGAAGCGCGCAAACTCCTCGGCAGTCAGCGTGTCCAGCCCCGCCTGCGCCTGCTCGCGGTTGGAATCATTGGTCAGCTTTGCCTTGCTGGCCAAGTCCGGATGCGCCCGGATCAAGGCCAATTGCGCCGTTTCCGAGGCGGAATGAACCGCCTCGTAAAAGGCCCTGATCATGGATTCCCGCGACACGAAGGGTCTGTCGCCCGCCGCATTGCGCGCCACCCAGGGCGAATGCTCGGCCACGTCGCCAAAGGCTTTCTCAAATTCTGCGGAACTTAAGGCATTCACCCGTTCAATTGTTTTCATGTGTGCTGATCCATGCCCCCAATTTTGCCCGTTCTTCAGGCTGCATGCCCGTCTTGTTGCCAAGCGGCATGGCCTTGTTATTCACCGCCTGCGTTTCAATCTGCTGCGCATAGCGCCTCAATTCATCCAGTGTTTCCAGCGCAATGCCCTTGGGCGCTATCTTGATCGTGGCATCGCTCGGCGTTTGCGCATGGCAGGAACTGCAACGCGCCCTGACGATCGCCAGCGCCTCTTCATCCCCGACGGTACCGGAATAAGCCGGCGTTGCCTCAGGTTCCGTGAACCACAGGGCCGCGGCCAGCGCCCCGCCGATGACCGGAATGGTCCAGGCGATTTGCGCCATGGGGTCTCCTACTTCGATGCGCACGAGGAAATGGCGCAGCGCCGCACCGCCGACAACAATCAGGCCAACCAGTATCCAGGCATGCAGGTTTTCGGTGATCATCGGATAGTGATTGCTGATCATCATCAGGAGAACCGGCAGCGTCAAATAGGTATTGTGCAGCGAACGCTGCTTGCCCGTGATGCCAAAGCTTGGATCGGGAGCTTCGCCGCGCAGCAGCGCCTCGGTGGTTTTCTTTTGGTTTGGAATGATCACCATGAAGACATTGGCCGCCATGATGGTGCCGATGAAGGAACCCACATGGATCAGCGCGCCCCTCCCGGAAAACACCTGGGTAAAGCCATAGGCCGCAGCAAGAATGAGCAGGGCCACGCAAAGGGCAAGAAGTTCAGGCTTCCGCACGAGGGCCGAGCGGCACAGCAGGTCATAGATAATCCAGCCCGCGATGAGGCTTGCAACGGAAATGCCGATGGCCTGCCATGGTGTGAGCACCAGCACATCCTGGGAAATCAGATAGGTGCTGGCATTGAGATAATACTGCACGATGAGCAGCAGAAAACCCGTGACCCAGGTGAGATAGGCCTCCCATTTGAACCAGATGAGATCGCCGGGGAGCGTGGCGGGCGCAACCAGATATTTCTGCACATTGTAAAAACCGCCGCCATGAACTTCCCAGGCCTCGCCTGAAACTCCCGTAGGCAGGCCTTCCCGCTTGCGCAGCGAAAAATCCAGCGCCACAAAATAGAAACTCGTGCCGATCCAGGCGATGCCGGCAATCATGTGGCCCCAGCGCAGCAGCAGGTTCCACCAGTCTTCATCAAGGGGACCTGCCCCCGTCAGCCAGAAGGCAAGGCCAAGCGCCAGGAAGATGACCGGCAGGGTCCAGGCGATCTTGTTCAGTGGATCGCCCACCTCATGGCGCACCAGGAAATGCCGCAGCGCCACGCCGCCCACAATGATGAGCCCCGCAAGAATCCACGCCTGCGGATGATCGGTGAGCATTGCGTAATGGTTTGAAACCATCATCACCAGCACCGGCAGGGTCAGATAGGTATTATGCAAGGAGCGTTGCTTGCCTGTGGCGCCAAAGGCGGGATCAGGCGTTTCGCCCCGGATCAGAGCCGCGGTGATCTTCCGCTGGTTCGGAATGATCACCGCGAAGACATTGGCCGCCATCAAGGTGCCGATGAATACGCCGATGTGGATGAAAGCGCCCCGGCCGGAATAGACGTGGGTATAGCCATACGCCGCCGCCATGATCAGCACAAACACCAACCCGGCCAGGAGTTGAGGTTGAGTAACCGCAAGCCGGCGGCATAAAAAATCATAGACGATCCAGCCCGCCGCCAGGCTGCCAAGCGAGATCGCAACCGCCTGCCATGGAAGAAGTGATAATACAGCTGGATCAATAAGATAGGATCCGGCGTTAACGTAATACTGCAAGCAGAGAAGCAGAAAACCCGTAACCCAGGTCAGATAGGCTTCCCACTTGAACCAGATCAGGTCTTCCGGAAGCTTGGCGGGCGCGCTCAGGTATTTGCGGATATTGTAAAAGCCGCCGCCGTGAACTTCCCACGCCTCGCCCGAAACCCCTTCCGGCAGGCCTGCCGGTTTCTTCAAGGAAAAATCCAGCGCCACGAAATAGAACGATGTGCCGATCCACGCGATGCCGGCAATCATGTGGCCCCAGCGGACGAGCAGGTTCAGCCATTCGGTTAGAAACGGATCCATCAAGGCTCCAGGCATCAGACATCGGATATCAGCTGTCAGGTTTCAAAAAGTTGCCGGATATCATTTGCTGATACCCGGCACCTGACTTCTGATCCCGGTTATTGCGGCAACTTGTCGTCAACGCCTTTCACGTACCAATTCATGCCCAGAATATCACCATCGGGAAGCGGCTTGCCGGCTTCGCCGACCACCGTGCCATCCTGCTTGGTGATAGGCCCGGTGAACGGGTGGAGCGTGCCGGCCGTAATGGCGGCCTGGGTTTCGGTGGCCATCTTTTTCACGTCATCCGGCATGTTGGCGTAAGGCGCCATGGTCACGGCGCCTTCCGCCATGCCGTCCCAGGATTGCTGCGAAGCCCACGTGCCATCCATGCCGGCCTTGATGCGCTTGATGTAATAGGGGCCCCAGCTGTCAACAATCGCCGTGAGCTGCGCCTTGGGCGCAAAGGCCATCATGTCCGAGGCCTGGCCAAAGCCGAGCTTGCCCTGCTCCTGGGCGATCTGCAGCGGCGCCGTGGAGTCCGTGTGCTGGACAAGAATATCGGCGCCCTGGCTCAGCAGAACCTTGGCGGCGTCGGCTTCCTTGCCGGGATCAAACCAGGTGTTGGCCCAGACGATCTTCACCTTAAAATCTGGATTGACGCTCTGTGCGCCAAGCATGAAAGCGTTGATGCCGGCCACCACTTCAGGGATCGGGAAGGATACGATATAGCCCGCCGTTCCAGTTTTCGACATCTTGGCGGCAATCTGGCCGATGACGTAGCGGCCCTCATGGAATTTGGAGTTGTAGGTCGTGACGTTGGGCGCCGTCTTGTAGCCCGTCGCGTGCTCGAACTTCACATCAGGGAATTTCGCCGCAACCTTCAGGGTGGGCTCCATGAAGCCGAATGAAGTGGTGAAAATCATCTTGCAGCCGTCCCGCGCCAGCCGCTCAAGCGTGCGCTCGGAATCGGCTTCCACCACGTTTTCCACAAATACGGTTTCAACCTTGTCGCCCAATTCGGCAACAACCGCCTTGCGGCCTTGGTCGTGCTGGAATGACCAGCCGCCATCGCCTACCGGGCCCACATAGATCCAGCAGGCCTTGTAGGCTTCAGCCAGCGAAGCTGTCGTCCCCAGTCCCAGCGCAACCGCCGCAACCGCGGCTGTCATCCATAATTTTTTCATGTTCCATCTCCCTGTTATTCCGTTCATTCTGCGGCCATTCCACGTAACCCTGTCCGCCGCGCTGGCAGGGCCGGTTGCTGGCTATCTATCAGGCACAAAAGCTTGGGCAAGGCAAGCCGGTGTATTGGCCTGCGTCAGCCGCTTGTTTCCGGAAATGATCACCAGCGCGATTATCGTCACGATATAGGGCAGCGCCGAAAGGAATTGCGATGGGATGCCCAGCCCCATGGACTGGACGACAAAGCCCAGAATGGATACGGCGCCGAAGAGATAGGCCCCCACCAGCGTGCGCAAAGGCCTCCAGGAAGCGAAAACCACGAGGGCAAGCGCGATCCAGCCCCGCCCCGCCGTCATGTTCTCGATCCACTGCGGCGTATAGGCAAGCGACAGGTAACCCCCGGCAAGGCCCGCGCAGGCCCCGCCGAACATGACGCTGAGATAGCGCAGCGCAATCACCCGGTAACCCAGCGCATGCGCCGAATTATGGCTGTTGCCGACCGCCCGGATAACCAGCCCGATCTTGGTTTTGAACAGCACATAGGCCACTCCCGCCGTGAGAATGAAGGAAAACGGAACGAGAGCGTCCATACCGAAAAGCGTCGGCATCTTGACGCCGGGCTGGCCGACAAAAGCCTCGCCGATCAAGCCGGAAAGGCCAAGTCCCTAAAAGGGTAAGTGCAAGCCCCGCCGCAACTTGGTTGGCCACCAGCGTGAGCGTCAGAAATCCAAACAGCGCCGACATGGCGATGCCCGCGAAGATGGCGGCAAACACCCCCAGCAGGGTTGAACCAGTTAGGAAGGCCACAGCGAAACCCGCCACGGCACCCATCACCATCATCCCTTCAACCCCCAGATTGAGCACCCCGGAGCGCTCCACGACCAGCTCGCCCATGGCGGCAATCAGCAATGGCGTTGCGGCGGTAACGATGGTCAGCAAAACGGCAAGGCCTTGGTCCATCGCCCTACTCCGCCGCCTTGAGCGCGCCCACGCGGCCCATCTCGAATTTGATCCGGTAGAGAATGAGCGTGTCGCAGGACAGGATGAAGAACAGCAGGATGCCCTGAAACACCTTGGCGATCTTGTCGGAAATTCCCAGCGTCACCTGCGCCGCTTCGCCGCCGATGTAGCTCAGCGCCAGCAGCAACCCGGCAAAGAGCACGCCCAGCGGATTGAGGCGGCCAAGAAAGGCCACGATGATCGCCGCAAAACCATAACCGGGAGAAATCTGCGGCTGCAGCTTGCCAACCACGCTGGCGACCTCGCAAATGCCGGCAAGCCCCGCAAGCCCGCCTGACAGCAGGAAGCAGAGCATCACCATCCTGTCCCGCGAAAATCCCGCAAACCGCCCGGCGCGCGGCGCGTTGCCCGTAACCTTGATCTCGAACCCGATCAGCGTCTTGGCCATGACAAAGGCAAGGGCGGCGCAGGCAAGCAGGGCGAACAGTGCGCCGAGATGGATGGTTCCGCCAAAGGTAGGAAGCAGTTGCCAGCCCGCGAAGGTTTTCGTGACCGGGAAATTATACCCTTGCGGATCACGCCACGGCCCGCGCACCAGCCAGTCAAGAAACAGCCCCGCCACATAAACCAGCATCAGCGACGTGAGAATTTCATTGGCGTTGAAACGCGTCTTGAGCAGGCCCGGAATGGCCCCATAAAGTGCCCCTCCCATTGTTCCCATAATGAGCATGACAACAAGGATTGAGGGATCCTGCCACTCCGGAAACATCACCGGCGCGATGCTGCCGGCAATGGCCCCCATCGTCAGTTGCCCCTCGGCCCCAATGTTCCAGACATTTGCCATGTAGCAAACCGCAAGCCCGACGCCGATGAGAACCAGTGGTGCTGCCTTGATGAGGAGCTGCTCAACCGACCAGAGCTGGGTGAGGGGTTCGACGAAATAAACGTAAAGCCCCTCCAGCGGATTGATCCCGCGAAGAGCGAAGATCAGTCCGCCCGCGACCAGTGTCAGCAGAAGCGCCAGAAACGGCGAGGCGATCGCGAAGAATGCCGAGCGGTCGGCCCGCTTCTCAAGAATGAGCCGCATGGGGCATCTCCTTCTCGTGCGAGCCGGCCATCATCAGGCCGATTTTTTCCGCTGTCATTTCATGGGCCGGATGCGCTTCGGAAAGCTGTCCTCGGGAAATCACTGCGATGCGGTCCGCCAACTCGAAAATCTCATCCAGGTCCTGGCTGATCACCACAACCGCCGAGCCCGAGCGCGCCAGGTCGATAAGCGCCTGGCGGATGGTTGCCGCCGCACCTGCGTCAACTCCCCAGGTCGGCTGATTGACAACCAGTACTTTCGGCTGGCGGTCCAGTTCGCGCCCCACTACAAATTTTTGCAGGTTGCCGCCCGACAGCGAACGGGCTTCCGGATCAGGCTTGCCCATGCGCACATCATAGGTCTTGATCACCCGCTCCGCGATGGAATTCGCCCTGCCGCGATTGAGAAGCCCGTTTTCCGCCAGCGATGCATCATCCGAATGCCGGGTTAGCACGACATTTTCCGACAACGGAAAAGCCGGCACCGCGCCATGGCCAAGGCGCTCCTCGGGCACAAAAGCGGCCCCCATCCTGCGGCGTGCGATAACCCCGGTGGCGCCGCAAGAGGCGCCATCGATTGAGATCGCATTGCCATTGGATAGGGGCCGTTCCCCGGATATCGCATCGAAGAGTTCCGATTGGCCGTTGCCCGCAACCCCGGCAATTGCAATGACTTCGCCGCCGCGCACCTCGAGATTGATGTTCTTCAATTCAACCGCGAAAGGCCCATCGGCCTCGAGGCTGGCATCCTGCAGCGAGAAACGCACCGCGCCATCGTGCGGCGCCTTGGCGGCGCGCACCGTATGAATGTCGCCGCCCACCATGAGCTTGGCGAGGCTCGCCGCCGTCTCCTCGCGCGGGTCGCAGGACGCAACCACCTTGCCGTGGCGCAGGATCGTCGCCCAATGGCAGAGGCGCTTCACCTCTTCCAGCCGGTGTGAAATATAAAGCACCGAGCAGCCCTCGCTTGCCAGGAGCCGCAAGGTGAGAAAGAGCAGGTCCGCCTCCTGCGGCGTCAGCACCGCGGTGGGTTCATCAAGGATCAGCAGCTTGGGTTCCTGCATCAGGCAGCGCAGGATTTCAATGCGCTGGCGCTCGCCCACCGACAGGTCCGCCACCGTCGCCTTGGGGTTCAGCGGCAGGCCATATTCGTCGGAATAAAAATCCACTTTCTTGGAAAGCGCCTCGAGATCGAATTTCCCGGGCATCGCCAGCGAAATGTTCTCGACGACCGTCAGGGCTTCAAAGAGTGAAAAATGCTGGAACACCATGCCGATGCCCAGCTTGCGCGCCGCATTGGGGTTGGGAATGACCACATCCTGGCCTTTCCACTTGATCGTCCCGGAGGTGGGCTGCAAAGCGCCGTAAATCATTTTGACAAGGGTGGATTTTCCGGCCCCGTTTTCCCCCAGAAGGGCATGAATCTGGCCGGGCGTTACCTGCAGGGTGACCCCGTCATTGGCCCGCAATGTGCCGAACACTTTGACGATGTCGATGGCCTCAAGCAGGTATTGCGATGCCGTCATGACGCCTGCCTCCCCGCGCCGACTTTAGCCAATTGCAAGGACTCTGCGAGTGGCGATTCAGCGCATCTCAAATGTTCATCGCGTTCGAGAAGCTGCACCGCTGTTGCCGCCGCAATCGCTGAGGGATGCTTGGATTTTATGCTGGGAATGCCAATCGGACAGACCATTCCGTCAATGCGGTTTTCCACAACACCCGCCTCGCACAGCCGCTTGCTGAACCGCGCCCGCTTGGTGGCGCTGCCAATCAGGCCCGCATAGGCAAACCCTGGGCTGCGCAAAACCGCATCTATAATTTCAAGGTCGAGGCCATGGCTATGTGTCATCACCAACGCAAAACTGCCAGAAGGTGCATCCGCGATCTCGGCAGCCGGATTTTCACTTTGAATGGTCACCACATTGGAAGGAACAGCCGCCGGAAACGCCCCCTCGCGGGGATCAATCCAGATCACGTCAAACGGCAGTGGCGCCAGCGCCAGAATAAGCGCCCGGCCCACATGACCCGCCCCGAAGAGATAGAGCTTGCGGTTGCTGTCTCCGAATTGCTCGCTGAAGTCCTGTGCCAGAATGCGCCCCGTGACCGCAAACACGCCGGTCTCTTCACGGGCGGCAAAATCCGTGGCTAAGGCCAGGTCGCTGCGCGCAAACACTTCGGTCAAAAGTTGCACCCGCCCGCCGCAGCATTGCCCCAGGTCCGGCCCAAGCGAATGGACACTCAACTTGTGCTGCGTCGGCTTACCCAGCAGGGCCTGTGCCTTGGCTATGGCCTGCCACTCCAATGTGCCGCCGCCGATGGTCCCGTGAAAACCCAGCGGTGTAACAACAATGCGGGCCCCCGCTTCCCGGGGTGTGGACCCCTCAACCTTCACCACCGAAATCATGGCGCAGGTGCCATGCGCTTCCAGTGTTCTAGCGATTGGGGCCCAGACCTTCATGCCTGCATCCCCTTCACCGCCCGCAAGATTGCTTCCGGCGTTGCCGGCGCGGCGAGTTTTGGAATGACCCCCGGCTTCAGGCTGCCAACCGCATCGGCAATGGCGCACCACACGGAAATGGGCAGCATGAGAGGCGGTTCACCCACCGCCTTGGAGCGGTAAATCGAATCCGCTGGGTTGCCCCCGCTTTCATAAAGCTTCACCCGGAAATCGGCAGGCACATCGGAAGCGCAGGGAATCTTGTAAGTGGACGGCGCATGGGTGCGCAAGCGCCCCTTGTCGTCGAACACCAGCTCCTCGGTAGTAAGCCAGCCCATGCCCTGAACGAAGCCGCCTTCGATCTGGCCCATGTCGATGGCGGGGTTGAGCGAACGCCCGACGTCGTGGAGAATGTCAACCCGGTCCACCCGCATTTCCCCGGTCATCGTGTCAATGGTCACTTCCGAGCACGACGCGCCATAGGCGAAATAAAAAAACGGGTTGCCCCTTCCATTGGGCCGGTCCCAGGTGATCTTCGGCGTCGAATAGAAACCGGTGGACGAAAGCGACACCCGCCCGCCATGCACCTTCTTGGCCAGTTCGCCAAAGGAAATACGCTGGTTGCCGATCAACACCTGGCCCTTCTCGAACTTGATGCGCGACTTGGCGACCTTCCATTCCTTCGCCGCGAAATCGATCATGCGGGCTTTGATGGCCGTTCGCCGCTATCTTTGCCGCCATACCGTTGAGATCCGATCCGGATGATGCCGCCGTGGGCGAGGTATTGGGAACCTTGCCCGTGGTCGTGGCCGTGATGCGCACCACGTCCGCCGAAATGCCGAACACTTCCGCCACGACCTGCGCGATCTTGATATAGAGCCCCTGCCCCATTTCCGTGCCGCCATGGTTGAGATGCACCGAACCATCCGTATAGACATGAACAAGGGCGCCAGCCTGATTGAGATGGGTGAGCGTAAACGAAATGCCGAACTTGACCGGCGTAAGGGCGATGCCTTTTTTAAGGACCGTATTCTGCTTGTTGAACGCGGCGGTCTTCTTGCGCCGCGCCCGGTAGCGGCTCGATTTTTCCAGCGCCTCGATAACCTCGAGGGCGATATTGTCTTCAATCTTCTGCCGGTAGGGCGTCACATCGCGCCCGCGCCCATAAAGATTGCGCTTGCGCACATCGAGTGGATCAAGGCCCGTTTCAACCGCAATCGCATCCATCACCCGCTCGGCAAACATCATGCCTTGAGGGCCCCCAAAACCGCGGAAGGCCGTATTGGAAACCGTATTGGTGCGCAGCCGCCGCGACTTGATGTGATAGGCGGGATAGAAATAGGCATTGTCCGCATGGAACATGGTGCGGTCACACACGCCTTGGCTGAGGTCCGCCGAGTAACCGCAGCGCGCTAGAAAATCCACGTCGACGGCGGTGAGGCGCGCCGTATCGTCATAGCCGATCTTGTAATCAATGCGCAGGTCATGGCGCTTGCCCGTCATGATCATGTCCTGGTCGCGGTCCAGCCGGCATTTGGCTGGACGCCCCGTGACATGGGCCGCAAGCGCCGCCAGCGCCGCCCATTGCGCCGCCTGGCTTTCCTTGCCGCCAAACGCCCCGCCCATGCGCCGGCATTCGCAGGTCACCATGGCATCGGGAACCTTGAGCATCTTGGCGATGCAATGCTGCACTTCGGTTGGATGCTGGGTGGAAGAATAAACGGTCATGCCGCCTTTTTCTTCCGGCATGGCCAGGGCCACCTGCCCTTCGATATAAAAGTGCTCCTGCCCGCCTACATGGAAGCTTTCGGAAATCACGTGCGGCGCTGCCTTGAGCGCCTTTCCCACATCGCCATGGGTGAAAGTATATTCCGGCACCACATCGCGGGTGCCCATCGCCAGCGCGTCTTCCACCGTGACCGCAGGTGTCGAGGGGGCCATTTCAATCTTCGCCAGCCGCGCCGCGCGCCGGGCTATTTCCCGCGTTTCAGCGACAACCGCAAAAATCACCTGGCCATTAAATTCGATTACCCCTTCGGCAAAAATGGGATCATCGCCAGGACCGGGGCTGCAGTCATTGACAGCCGGGAACATCCTTCACCGTCAGTACCGCCACGACGCCGGCAAAGGCCCGGACCGCAGCGAGATCAAGGCTGGTAATTTTCCCGCGCGCATCATTGGGCGCATAACCCGGCTCCACATGCAGCGTGCCCTCCGGTTCGCGCATGTCATCGATATAGACGGCAGTTCCCTGAACATGCAGCGCCGCGCTGTCATGGGCCAGTGCCAGGCCAACCGTTTCCGTCTCAAGGATGCGGGCCCGCACATTCATCTCAGGCGGCCTCCCCGCGAAGCCCGGCAATACGCGTTGCCCGGGAATACCCGGAAGCAACTTCCATCAGGGCCTTGCGAAGCAGGGCCTGGGCCGCAACCAGCCGGTATTCCGCCGAGGCCCGCATATCGCCGATGGGCTGATAGTCTTCCGCCATTGCCAAAATCGCCCGCTCCCACGTCTGCGGCGCATCAAGCGAAACGCCACGCAGCGCCGCTTCGGTTTTCACTGCCCGTTTCGGTGTTGCCGCCATGCCGCCAAAGGCGATACGCGCCGATTGGACCGCGCGGCCATCAAGCGTGAACTTGAAAG
The DNA here is from genome assembly GCA_963773295.1 of uncultured Alphaproteobacteria bacterium. Classification (GTDB taxonomy): domain Bacteria; phylum Pseudomonadota; class Alphaproteobacteria; order Rhizobiales; family Aestuariivirgaceae; genus Aestuariivirga. Next base: position 204,199 of record CAVZAJ010000005.1, on the reverse strand, counting down.
CGCCCATCACCGCCGAGATATCCTGGTCAAAACGCTTGGTCAGCTTGAAGGCGCGAAATGCTTCACTGGCCTTGAGCTTGGGAACATCGATGCGCCAGACCAATTCGCCGGCGCCGCGGTCCTGCTTGCCATAAGCAACAAAAAAATCTTCCAGCGGTATGAAGCGCTTATTTCTGCCCTGGCGGAGATGAAGCGTCGCCCCCAAAGCGATCAGCATCGGCGGGCTGTCACCAATCGGTGAGCCATTGGCGATATTGCCGCCAACCGTGCCCGAGGCGCGCACCTGCTTGGCCCCGATCCGGCGGATCACTTCGCCGATATCGGGATCAATCGAGCCAAGAAACGCTTCAGCACTTGAATAAGTGGCCGTTGCGCCAATGGAAATATGCGGGCCCTCATCGGTGATTTTGTCCAGCCCCTTGGTCCGCCCGATATGGATGATTTTCGGCAGGGTGCGAAGCTGCTTGGTAACCCAGAGCCCCACATCCGTTGCGCCCGCAACGATCGTGGCATCGGGATGGTCTGCATAAAGCCTGGTGAGTGCCTCCTCATGGTAAGGTGCTGCAAAGAAAGTACTGGTATCGCCCACAAAAACATCCGCAGCGTCATTAAGCGCTGCCAATTGTACCGCGGTTGCCTTGGCCGCCGCCACCCAGGCGTCGGCAGGCTTCCCCGTGCAGGATTTCACCGCCGCATCGACAATCGGGCGGTAGCCCGTGCAGCGGCAGAGATTGCCCGCGATATGATCAACGATCTCCTGCCGCGTCGGTTTCTTGCCCGCGTGATAAAGCGTGAACAGCGACATGACGAAGCCCGGCGTGCAGAAGCCGCATTGCGAGGCGTGATTGTCGACAAAGGCCTTCTGCACGGGATGCAGTTTTCCGCCGACAGCCAGATCGTCAACCGTGACCAGTTCCTTGCCGTCAATCTGCCCGAGCAGAAGAATGCAGGCATTGACCGGCTCGTAAACCACGCGATCATTCTTCAAGCGAACCCAGCGCCACAGTGCAGGCGCCGCAATCGCCTTCGTTGCAGCCCTCCTTGGTGCCCTTGGATTTTTCCTCAAGGCGCAGATAATCCAGCAGCGTGCGCGTGGGCGGAATGGAGGGAAGTTCCACCACCTGACCCCGGCGCAAGAAGCGGATTGCCTGGCGCTCCATCTCAGCTTCCCCGGTAGGTTGAATAGCCATAGGGCGAGAGCAGCAAGGGCACATGATAATGCTGCGAAGAATTGGCAATGCCGAAACGGATGGGAATCACGTCGAGGAAAGCGGGATCGTCGAGCTTAACGCCAGCGGCCCTGAGATAGGCCCCCGCCTGAAACCGGAGCTCATAGGTGCCCGCCTTGAAATCATCGCCTTCGAGAATGGCGCCATCAACCCGGCCATCCCGGTTGGTGCTGACCGTCCGGACAAGCTCCTGCTCTGCGGCAAGCCGCCACAATTCTATCTTCAGCCCGGCGGCAGGCTTGCCTGAACTCGTATCGAGGACGTGCGTCGTAAGACGGCCCATGCATTTCCCCTGTAAAATCTCTTTAGAAGCCGCTCTTACGTGGCGGATTTTGATTTTTTAACAGATTCTCCCTGTTCTAAAAGAAATAAAAAAAGCACGTCTATGATCTCTATTTTCGCACATCAAAAATCCGCGGAAGCCGCTGCTTGGCAAGCTCAAGAAATGCCCCTGCCGCAGTTTTCCGGTCGAGCCCCGGGCGATGCACCAGGGTGACCCGGCTGGGCGGCAGTTTTCGGTCTGAGAGGGGAATAAAAACCAGGTTTCTTTCCGCAACATCCCGCTCAATCCCGAAGAGTGTCTGAAAGGCGATGCAGCCGCCATCCCGCGCCAAGGCCGCCATCACCCGCAGTGAATTGCATTCGAACAGGCGGTCCTGACGCGCCGTTCGCGCCCCGAGCGCCCGGTCCAGGATAAGGCGGATGCTGAGCTCGCGCGCCGGCCAGGCCACCGGATATTCCAGGCACTGCGCCAATGCCAGGGACTTTGACTTGGCCAGCGGATGGCTGGGCGCCATGGCCGCTCCCAGGGCAATGGCGCGTTCGAACTCAACGGTCAATCCGTCAAGCGCCGACGGATTGAAGGCCACGCCCACATCGGCTTCGCGCTCGCGGACTAGTTCCGTCACCGTGTCGGAGCCGGCCACCGTGATGGACGCCTGCACCCCGGGAAATCTCCGCGAGAAGCCGATCAGCAGGTCCGGCAGAAAGGTGATTGAAAGGCTTTCGACCACCGCGATGTTCACCCGCCCGCGCGTGATGCCCTTCAAACGGGCCAGCAAATCAATGGTCCCTTCATGGGTCTGGTTCGCTGCCTGCAGGCCGCGCAGCAGCTCAACCCCCGCTTCCGTCAGGGCAAGGCTGCGCGTATGGCGCTCAAACAGGGCAATGCCCAATTGCGCTTCGAGCAGCCCGACTTGCCGGCTGATCGCCGAGGCCGCTACATTGAGCTGGCGCGACGCGGCCCGCACCGAACCAAGTGTGGCCACCGCGACAAAGTGACGGTAGCCCGTGGCAAGGTGTGAATCCGATGAAAGCACAGCGCGAAACATTGCGGCCACTGGTCTTGCCCTGTCAACCCAGCCATGTCCGAAGCCCCTAGGATTTACCTCAGCGCAATAGTAGGTATCTCGGCCATGAGCAAAACCGTCAAACTCGCCGCCGATATCGGCGGCACCTTTACCGATATTGTCCTTGAAGCAGGACGCCAACGCTGGAGCGGCAAGGTTCTGACCACCACGCAGGCCCCGGAGCTTGGCGTCATCGAAGGCATCGGCCTTGTCCTGGAACAGTCGGGAATAAGAGCCGCCGACATCGGCGTGTTCATTCACGGCACCACTCTTGCCACCAATGCCTTGATCGAACGAAAGGGCGCCAGGACCGCCTTTATCACCACCAAGGGCTTCCGCGACATTCTCGAACAGGGCTACGAAAAGCGCTTTGATCATTATGACCTGATGATTGACCGTTCCGCACCGCTGGTGCCGAGGACTTTGCGCTTTACGGTTGAGGAGCGGCTGTCCGCCGATGGCGATGTTCTGCTGCCGCTCGATGAATCCGCCTTGCAAAGCCTGGTGCAACAACTGCGCGATGAAAATATAAAGGCGGTGGCCATCGGCTTTCTCCATGCCTATGCCCATGACGGACACGAGCGGCGGGTGCGTGAAATCCTCGCCGCCGCTTTGCCGGAAGATGTGACCATCTGCATCTCCAGCGAAGTGGCCCCGGAAATCCGTGAATTCGAGCGCTTCTCGACGGTTGTGGCCAACGCCTATGTGCGCCCGCTCATGGCCGGCTATCTGCATCGCCTGCGCGACCAATTGCGCGGCATGAAAATGGATTGCCCGCTGTTCCTGATGATGTCCGGCGGCGGACTTACAACATTGGAGACGGCGGCGCGCTTTCCCATCCGCCTGGTGGAATCAGGCCCGGCGGGGGGCGCCATCCTTGCCTCCGAAATTGCCGCCGAATGCGCCCTGCCCGAAGTCGTGTCTTTTGACATGGGCGGCACCACCGCCAAGATCTGCCTGCTCACCAATGGCGAACCCGAGCGGGCCCGCAAATTTGAAATCGCCCGCGCCTACCGCGACATGAAGGGCTCCGGCATTCCGGTACGCATCCCTGTCATCGAAATGGTGGAAATCGGCGCCGGCGGCGGCTCCATCGCCCGCGTCGACAAGTTGGACCGTATCACCGTGGGCCCCGACAGCGCCGGCTCGACTCCCGGCCCCGTCTGCTATGGCCGCGGCGGCACCGAACCCGCCGTCACCGATGCCAATCTGGCGTTGGGCAAAATCGATCCCGCCTATTTCGCCGGCGGCAAGATCAAGCTTGATGAAGCCAGCGCCAAGGCGGCGTTGCAGAAAGCCATCGGCACTCCGCTGGGCCTTAAGGATTTCTGGTCGGCGGCGGGTGTCACTGAAATCGTCGAGGAAAACATGGCCAATGCGGCACGCGTTCACGCCATCGAGCGCGGCCGCGACATTGCCGCCTGCACCATGATCGCCTTTGGCGGCGGCGCGCCATTGCATGCCTGCCGGCTTGCTGAAAAGGTCGGCGTGAAAACCATCATCGTGCCCATGGGTGCAGGCGTTGGCTCGGCCATCGGTTTCCTGCGCGCCCCCATCGCCTATGAAGTGACGCGCAGTGCCGCGGTCTCGCTTGATGCCTTCAATGCGAAAGCCGTGAACGCCCTGCTGCAACACATGACAAAAGATGCCCGCGCCGTGGTGGAGCCCGCCCTCGGCAAAACCAAGGCCACGGTGCAGATCATCGCCGATTGCCGCTATGTCGGCCAGGGCCATGAAATCCGCGTCACGGTTCCCGTCAAGACACTGAACGATGCCGACGGTAAGAAACTCAAGGCCGCATTCGAAGCGCAGTATGAACAGGTCTATGGGCTTGCGCATTCCCAACCAGGAGGCGGAAGCCATCACCTGGTCCGTCACCGTTTCTTCACAGGCGCATAAACCCAAACGGGCCGCAAAAACTTCCGCCAAATCCACGCCGAAACCAAGAAGCAAGCGGCTGATCTATGATCCCGCCCTTGGCAAGCAAGTCATGGTGCCCGTCTATTGGCGCTTCGACATGAAACCCGGTGCTTCCTTCAAAGGCCCGGCAATCATTGCCGAGGATGAAACCTCGACAATAGTCGGCGCCAATTTCAGGGCGAAGATCAACAGTCTGGGCTATATCATTCTGGAGCAATCGAAATGAGCAAATCCGCCCTCGATGCCATCCGCACCCAGGTCATGTGGAACCGCCTGATTGCCGTCGTCGAAGAACAAGCCCAATCGCTGCTGCGCTCGGCCTTCGGCACCATCACCCGCGAGGCGGGCGATCTTTCCGCCGGCGTCTATAACGCTGAAGGCCACATGATCGCCCAGGCCATGACTGGAACTCCGGGACATGTGAACACCATGGCGACTGCCGTGGGCCATTTCTTCAAGCACTTCCCGCAATCCACCATGAAGCCCGGCGATGTTTATGTGACCAACGACCCGTGGCTCGGCACCGGGCATCTGTTCGACTATGTGATGATGACGCCGGTGTTCCTCGGCAGGAAGCTGGTGGCATTTTTCGCCTCGACCTGCCACGTAATTGACGTGGGCGGCGTCGGCATGTCGGCCAAGGCCAATTCCTCCTTCGAGGAAGGAACCCTCATTCCGCATTTGAAAATGCGCAAAGAAGGCAAGATCAACGAGGAGCTGCTCGCGGTGATCCTCGCCAATTCGCGCAACCCCGTGGAAGTGCGCGGCGATCTTCTCTCGCTGGTAAGCGCCAATGACACGGGCGCGCGCCGCCTCATCGAAATGATGACCGAGTTCAAGCTCACCAGCCTGGAGCCGCTCGCACAAGCACATTCTCACCACTTCGGAAAAAGGCGCGCGCGAAGCCATCAAGGCCATGCCGGAAGGCGAATGGTCCTACGAAATGCCGCTTGATGGCTATGAAGGGCCGATCACCATCAAGTCGAAACTCACGATCAAGAACGGCAAGATCACCATTGATTTCACCGGCTCATCAGCCGCCTCCATCTTCGGCATCAATTCCCCCCGCACCTATACCCATGCCTATTCCGTCTTCGGCCTCAAGGCGGTGATCGCCCCCCATGTGCCCAACAACATCGGCTCGCTCTCCTGCTTCGATCTCATCACCGAAGCGGGCACCTGCGTTGATCCCATCAGGCCCTCGCCCGTCACCGCGCGCCATGTCACCGGCCAGATGCTGGCCGATGCCGTGTTCGGCTGCCTCGCGCAAGCGCTGCCGGGAAAGGTGCAGGCCGAAAGCGCCGGCTCCATCTGGATCCTCGGATTGAACAGCGCCCATGGCCGCGTGCCCGCCCATGAAACCGCAAAGGCAAAAGAGTTCGGCGTGATCAGCATTGCGCTTGGCGGCATCGGCGGCAGGCCCGGCAAGGATGGCCTGGCGACCACCGCCTTCCCCTCCGGCATCGGCGCCATCCCGATCGAAGTCACCGAAAACCAATGCCCGCTGTATTTCAAGCGCAAGGAATATCTGATGGACAGCGCCGGCGCCGGCGAATGGCGCGGCGGCCTATCGCAGACAATCGAAATCGCCAACCGCGAGAAAGCCCCCTTCACCATTTCCGCCGCAACCTTCGACCGCATCAAAAACCCGGCGAAGGGGCGGCATGGCGGCGGCTCCGGCGTGAAAGGCCTGGCGCGGCTTGGGCTCGGGCAAGGCAATCCCCGACAAGGGCATCCATGTCATTCCAACCGGCGACAGCCTCGTCGTCGAACTCCCCGGCGGCGGCGGCTTCGGCGATCCCAAATCACGGACGCGGGCCTTGGTTGAAGCCGATGTAAAAGCCGGAATCGTGAGCTTGGAATCAGCAAGAAAAGATTATTTTTTTGAAACGTAGTTTCTTGCTCCTCACGCCCGCGCCGTCGTCCCCGCGTCATCCGGCACGTTTTCGATGGCCGGCAATGCCTCGCCCCGCAGCGTCGCCTCGAAGGCCCGCAGGCGCTTGTAGATCGACAGAAGCTCGACAATCGTCGTCCATGAATTGACGAGATACTGAAACGACGAGCGCACCTGGGCGAAGGCGTTGAGGATCTGGTTCATCGCCCCCAAGGTGATCTTTCCCGCCACGATCGTCGGCGCCAGAACGATATAGGGAAATATATTGTCAGTCTGCAGATAGAAAATCCGCCCGACATTGAAATACATGTAGTTGAAGTAAAGCCGGAAGTAATTCGCCCGCACCGCCGCGAAGAGCTCGGCAACCGTCGGCGGCTGGGCCCGGTCCTGGTCGTCCTCGCCGTAAACCAGTTCCTTCCGGTAGGCCGCCTCGACGCGCTGGTTGCGGAATTCCAGGCCCGGCAGCCTGATGCCGATGAGCGCCAGAAAACCTGTGCCAAAGAGCGACCAGACAATGGCAATGACCACCAGTGCATTGGGAATTTGGCCAATAAGGGGAAGCTCGGTGACATTGGCAGACAGCGCCATGAGCACCGGCAGAAAGGCAATAAGCGTCATCACCGAATCAATGAGATTGACCCCCAGCCCTTCCATGGTGGTCGAAAAGCGCATGGTGTCTTCCTGCACGCGCTGCGATGCGCCTTCAATAATGCGGAGCCGCGGCCAGTTGGCCATGTAATAGTCGTTCATCGCGGTGCGCCAGCGGAAGATATAATGGCTGACAAAAAACCGGGTGAGTACACCGACAAAGACCGCAACCATGGCTATCCCGGCAAAGGTGGCAAGCTGGCCGTAGAACTGCGCCAATGTCACTTGCCCCGGGGTTGCGAGAGCCCTCTGGATCATGTCATAGAAGGGGCCGTACCAGGAATTGACGGCAACGCTGACCTGCACCTGAAAATACGTGGCGAAAATGATGAGCGCCGAGCCCAGTATCGACCAGCGGGCCCACCGGTGCGGCGCATACCACTCCCAGAAACCGGCAAAGAGCGCCACTGCCACCGTAAAATAGATGTAGAACCAGATGAAGGGGCGCGAGAGAAAAACAAACACGCTCGCCCCGTTGCTGGGGTCGGCCGGCGCCGGCAGCAAGCCAAGCGCCGTCCCCATGCTGTCTCCCGCATAATACCAAAGCAGGACCATGGCGATTGTCCACAGCGCCGTTGACCAGAAGAACAGCTTCGGCGTCGGAAAAAAGGAAACGAACATAGCGGTGGCCTTTCTGCGCTGAATAACTACGGGCAGAGTTACCGCAATTCCACAACGCCCGCGACTGAACAATTTGATCGGTAAGGCGTTGAGTGAGGCGGCCTTCAACCATTATGCCAATTCCGGCATCCCCGGGGAGGTCAAATAAAGTTGAATTGTACCGCCATTGCCGTCCCTCTAGGTTTCTCCTAGGCGGAAAAACATAAGGAGAAAAACATGCGAAAATTGAATTCCTTGGCCCTCTTCGTGCCCGTAGCCCTCACCCTCTCGATGGCCCCGGCGGCCTTCGCCCAAGATACAAAAATGGGATTCTTTGTGACCAGCGCCGGCTCCGGCAACGGCGCAAACCTCGGCGGCCTCGCGGGCGCCGACAAGCATTGCCAGACCCTTGCCGAAGCGGCGGGCTCGACCGGGCAAACCTGGCGCGCCTATCTTTCGACGCAAGGCGATGGCGCGGTCAACGCCAAGGACAGGATTGGCGCCGGTCCCTGGGCCAATGCCAAGGGCGAGGTGATCGCCAAGGATGTGGCCGAGCTTCACGGCGCCAACAATCTCACCAAGGCCACCGCCCTTACTGAAAAAGGCGAAGTGGTGAACGGCCGTGGCGATACGCCCAACATGCATGACATTCTGACCGGCACCCAGACAGACGGAACGGCCTTCGCCGCGGGCGAAGACCGCACCTGTGGCAATTGGACCCTAAGCGGGGCTGAAGGTGCGGTGATGGTGGGCCATAGCGACCGTACCGGCCTTGATGACTCGGCTCCCGCCAAGTCCTGGAACACCTCGCACCCCTCGCGCGGCGGCTGCAGCCAGGATGCCTTGAAAGGCACGGGCGGCAACGGCTTTTTCTATTGTTTCGCCGCGAATTAAAGCCGGCAGGCAGCGGCCGGAGCAACGCTCCGGCCCTGTCCGAAGGACCGGTTAAATTCTGCCCTCCCATCTTGCAACGCCCGGATTTACCGTTACAGTGAGGAACAATAGTTTCCGTTCGTGAATAATTCCGGGAGAGGGTAGATGGCTTTGAGTTGGAGATTTTCGGTTCTTGCGGACCGCCACCGCGCTTTGGGTTCAAAGCTTGAGGACTGGTCCGGCATGGGCACGGCCTGGACCTATGACAAGGATATTTACGCTGAGCACATCGCGGTGCGCACCAAGGCGGGGCTAATGGATGTCTCCGGCCTCAAGAAGGTGCATCTCGTGGGGCCGCATGCCATCAACGTGCTGGAATACATCACCACCCGCGACATGACCAAGATTTATCCCGGCCGCTCGGTCTATGCCTGCATGCTGAATGACCGCGGCCATTTCACCGACGACTGCATCGTCTACCGCACCGGCCCCAATTCCTGGATGCTGGTCCATGGTTCGGGTTCGGGCCATGAGGAAGTGGTGAAGCAGTCGCTCGGCCGCAATGTGGCCGTGCTGTTTGACGACGACATCCATGACCTTTCGCTGCAGGGGCCGCTGGCCGTGGATTTCCTCGCCAAGCATGTGCCCGGCATCCGCGACCTGAAATATTTCCACCACATGCAGACCACGCTCTTTGGCGCACCCGCCATGATCTCGCGCACCGGCTATACCGGCGAGCGCGGCTATGAGCTTTTCGTGCGCGGCCAGGATGCCCCGAAAATCTGGGATACGATCCTGGCGGAAGGCAAGTCCATGGGCATCATCCCCGTGTGCTTCAGCGTGCTCGACATGCTGCGCGTCGAAAGCTACCTGCTGTTCTACCCCTACGACAATTCGCAGATGTATCCCTTTGCGGGCGAGCAGCCCGGCGATTCACTCTGGGAATTGGGCCTCGACTTTACCGTGAGCCCCGGCAAGACCGGCTTCCGCGGCGCCGAAGAGCACGCGCGGCTGAAAGGCAAGGAGCGCTTCAAGATATTCGGCCTGCTGATCGAGGCCGATGGCCCGGCCGACCTGGGCGACGAAGTCTTTGCCGATGGCAAGAAGGTGGGCGTCATCACCTGCCCCTGCTATTCCAAGCTCACCAAGAAATCCATGGCCATCATGCGCGTTGACGTGGCCTGTGCTAAACCGGGCACGAAGCTGGAAGTGCGCGGCAAGAACCTGAAAGCCAAGGCCATCGCCCACACCATCAGCTTCGATGACCCTGAGAAGAAGAAGCGGAACGCGGTTGGCTGATGCTTGTTGTCGGAATTAAGAGTCGCCCGGTTTACAAGGGGCTGATGATTGATATTCACAGCGCGCGCCATCTTTTTGCCCTTGAGGGCGAAGGGGCCGAGGCCCTGCTTGACCAGATCAAGTCGGTAGGCAGCGGTTTTCTGGAAAAGGCGGAGATTCTTTACGTCGGCCCCGAAAACCAGGCGGGCAAACTGCGGGATTTGAAGTCTTTTGATTTCTGGACCGCTCCCACCATTCCCGTCCTTCTCAATCGCCTGAAAGCCTCACTGCAGGCTGCGCGCATGGGAACCCGGCTGTATGTCTCCGGCACCGAAGGCTTCATCGGCCAGGCCATGCAGGTGGCCCTCGACCTCGGCATTGATTTCAATTCCATCCGCACCGAACACCGGGGCTCCACTGCAAGGCGCGTGCAATGCGTCCATTGCAAGGGCATTACCGATAACGTCACGACCTCGCCGTTTACCTGCTCCCACTGCGGCCTGGCGCTGCTGGTGCGCGATCATTATTCCAGGCGTTATGGCGCTTTCCAGGGCGTGAACATCGACGCGGAAGAGCCGGGCTCGGCGCCAAAGCCCGAAGTGCTGTTCCCATGAGCATCAATACCGACATGACAGTGCGGGTGGCGGCCATCACGCAGGTGGCCGAGAAGGTGAAACGTTTCCGCCTCGAACGGGTCGATGGTGCGGCGATGCCGATTTTTTCCGGCGGCTCCCATGTCGTGGTGGCCATGCGCGACGGCGAGATATTGAGGCGCAACACCTATTCGCTGATGTCATCGCCCAGGGATACCAGCGCCTATGAACTCTCGATCCTGCGCGTGGAAAATTCCCGCGGCGGCTCCGCCTTCCTCCATGAGAAATTGAAGGTGGGCGATACCCTGGTGATCTCCCAGCCCCTCAATCTGTTTCCCTTTCGATGTGCGCGGCCGCAAGCACCTGTTCATGGCGGGCGGCATCGGCATCACCCCCTTCATGGCCATGATGGACCAGATGACCCGCGAGGACCGCTCCTTCGAGTTGCATTATGCGGTGCGCAACCGGAAGCCACGGGGCCTATTGGAAGGAACTGTCGGAGCGCTACGGCGCCCACCGGGTGAAAATCTATTGCGACGAGGAAAAGCTCTTCATTCCCGTCGACAGCGTGTTGAAGGCCCAGTCCCTTGGCACCCATCTCTATGTCTGCGGCCCCGAAGGCATGATCAATGGCGTTTTGACCAAGGCGCGGCAATTGGGCTGGCCCGAACAGAACCTTCATTCCGAACGCTTCCTGGCGCCGCCGCCCGGCAAGCCCTTCCGCGCCGTGCTGAAGAAATCGAAAAAAACCATCGAGGTGCATTCGCACCAGAGCATTCTGGAAGCCGTGGAAGCGGCGGGCGTTGATGCGCCGTTCCTCTGCCGCGGTGGGCGCTTGCGGCCAGTGCGAAACCAATGTCATCTCCTGCGATGGCACGCTGGAACATAACGACCACTTCCTTGAGCCCGACGACAAGGCCTCGGGCCGCAAGATCATGATTTGCGTATCACGGCTGAAAGGCCAGGAAATTGTGCTGGATCTCTAGGAGAACGCCATGAACATCGAATTCAGACAGGAAACCTTCCGCGACGACTTCACCTTCCGGAACAGCCCGGCGGCGATCCGGCGCTTCCCCTTCCCCTTCCATGAAGACAGCTACATGTATGCGGTGAACATGGAACCCCATGTGAAGGGCGCGCCCGGCTCCGCCTTCGAAAGCCTCATCGACGTGGACGAGCATTATATTTCCGAGATGAAGGATCGTGCCGCGGTCCTGAAGGAAGATCCGCTGCGCTGCCAGGCCCTGCCCCACATGATGACGGCGCAATGGGATACGCTGGAGCTCCTGATGGAGCAGCAGGCGGCAGGCTATCCCGAAGCATTTCTCGCTCACCAAGGACGGCGACAACTGGCACTGGATCAACAAGCCGCTTGGGCATTGACCAGAAATTTGTCTTCGGTGACGTCTCAACCCTTCCTTGCGAGCCCATGGAATATATCACGCGCCAGGCGCAAGGCGATTTCTGCATCGTCGACCAGCGCGACAATAATCTGTGGATGGATGCCGGCATCGCCACAACCCAGGCCGACTGGTCGCTGGATTTCGACATCGGCATGAATTTCATGGAATGGCATGGCCCCGTGCCGCTGGCCCACCAGATCGGCGTCTTCGAACGTGCCTTGAAATTCCTGTTGAATTTGCAGCAGGGCAAGCCCGTACGCCGCCTGAACTGGACCATGACGATCAATCCGCGCCTCGACACCAGCCCGGAAAACTATCCGAAATGGGGGCCGGACCGCGCCACCGTGACGCCGGAAAATGTCGGCAGCAAGGTGCATCTGCGCTGCGAGCTGCAAAGCCTCTGGCGCCTGCCGCGCTCCAACGCCATTCTCTTTGTCATCCGCTGCTACCTCATCAAGATGGAAGAAGTGGCAACCGTGCCGAAATGGGCGCAGCCGCCTGCCCCGCGTGCTGCGCTCGCTGCCGCCGGAACTCGTCGATTACAAAGGCCTCACCCGCTACCGCCAGGCCACCATTGACTGGCTTTCAAAATTCGATGACGGAGCCCCCACCAGCCCCGGCATCTTCCCCGATTGATAAAAAGAGGAACATCCATGACACGTGTTGCAGTTATCGGCGCCGGTCCCTCAGGCCTTGCAGCGCTCCGCGCCTTCCAGTCGGCGGGCAAGAAGAAGGCCAAGATTCCCGAGATCGTCTGCTTTGAAAAGCAGAATGATTGGGGTGGGCTTTGGAATTACACCTGGCGCACCGGGCTGGATGAACACGGCGAACCGGTGCACGGCTCCATGTACCGCTATCTCTGGTCCAACGGGCCAAAGGAATGCCTGGAATTCGCCGACTACACCTTCGAGGAGCATTTCGGCAAGCCGATTGCCTCCTATCCGCCGCGCGCCGTGCTGTGGGACTACATCAAGGGCCGCGTCGAAAAGGCCAAGGTGCGGAAATGGGTGCGCTTCAATTCGCCGGTGCGCATGGTGGAATGGGACAAGAAGAAAAAGAAATTCCATGTCACCGTCCATGACCGGGTGAAAGACAGGATGTACGCCGAGGAGTTCGATCATGTGATCTGCTCCTCCGGCCATTTCTCGACTCCGCAAGTGCCCTTCTTCGAAGGCATCGCCGCCTTCAATGGCCGCGTCATGCACGCCCATGATTTCAGGGATGCCCTGGAATTCAAGGGCAAGGATATCTTGATCGTCGGCCGCAGCTATTCGGCCGAGGACATCGGCTCGCAATGCTGGAAGTATGGGGCGCGCTCGGTCACCGCCACCTACCGCAGCAAGCCCATGGGCTTCAAATGGCCCTCGAACTTCGAGGAGCGTCCGCTGCTGCAGAAGCTGGTGAACAAGACGGCCCATTTCAAGGACGGCTCCACCAAGGAGGTTGACGCCATCATCCTATGCACCGGCTACCAGCACCACTTTCCCTTCATGGCGGAAGACCTGCGCCTGAAAACCGCCAACCGCCTCTGGCCGCTGGGCCTCTACAAGGGCGTGGTCTGGGAGGAAAACCCCAGGCTGCACTACATCGGCATGCAGGACCAGTTCTATACCTTCAACATGTTCGACGCCCAGGCCTGGTATGCCCGCGACGTGATCCTCGGCCGCATCAAGCTGCCCAAGCTCGACGCCATGAAGAAACATTCCAAGGCCTGGCGCAAGCGCGAGGAGAAACTTGAGAATGCCGAGCAGATGATCTGGTTCCAGGGCGACTATGTGAAGGAACTGATCGACGCCACCGACTACCCGAGCTTCGATGTGGAAAGCGTGAACAAGACCTTCCTCGAATGGGAGCACGACAAGATGCACGACATCATGGCCTATCGCAACAAGTCCTACCGCTCGCTGATGACCGGCACCATGTCGCCCGCCCATCACACGCCGTGGAAGGACGAGCTTGATGATTCCATGGAAGCCTATTTGAAGGGCAGGTAAGAACATGGCGCGCAGTTTTGTCAGCAAGCTTACCGGCTCATTTTCGGAAGGCGCGGCCGAAAATCCCACCGTCGCCATGGTTGAAGCCGCCTACCTGCATCACGATCTTGATTACCGCTACATCAATTGCGAAGTGCCGCCGGAGAAACTTGCCGACGCCGTGAAAGGCGCCCGCGCCATGGGCTGGGCCGGGTTCAACCTGTCCATTCCCCACAAAGTAGCTGTCATCCCTCATCTCGACGGATTGGGCGAATCCGCCGCCGTCATGGGAGCCGTGAATTGCGCCGTGGCGCGTGGCGGCAAACTGATCGGCGAAAACACCGACGGCAAGGGCTTCCTCCAGTCGCTCCGCGAACTCATCGATCCCGCCGGCAGAACCATCGTGATGTTCGGTGCCGGGGGGGCCGCCCGCGCCATCGGCGTGGAACTGGCCCTCGCCGGGGCCAAGCATATCACCATTGTAAACCGCGATTCCCAGCGCGGCCAGACCCTGGTTGATCTCCTCAACGGCAAGACAAAAGTTAAAGCTGAACTCACCGTATGGAAAGGCACCTACGCAATTCCGGCAGGCGTCGATATCGTGATCAACGCAACGTCCATTGGCCTCTACCCCGATGTGAATGCACACCTTGATATCGCGCTGGATAGCCTGCGCAAGGGATCTGGTGGTGGCCGATGTCATCCCCAATCCGCCGCGCACCAACCTGATCAAGGATGCCGAAGCGCGCGGCTGCAAAACCCTCGATGGCCTCGGCATGCTGGTGAACCAGGGCGTGATCGGCGTCAAGTACTGGACCGGCGTCGACGTGGACCCCGCCGTGATGAAGCGCAAGCTTGAGGAAATATTCTCGGCCTAGCTCCGTGGCCGCAGCTTTTCCGGATCGTAATGGGCGAATTTCACGATGCGGCCGGGAAGGCGCTTCTGCATGCCGTCGAGCTTGCCGATCTCGATTGCGGTTCCAATCTCGCTGTGCAACACGTCGACCCGCGCCAGCGCAATGTTCTTGCTCAAGATCGGCGAGCGCGTCGAGCTGGTGACCACGCCGATTTTAGCGCGGCCAATGTGAACGCTGTCGCCATGGCCCACCGCTTCATTGGACTCGATGTCGAGGCCAACAAGCTTATGCCGAGGATGCTCCTTGCGCTGGATGAGCGCCTGCTTGCCGATGAAATCATCGGTTTTCGATTTAAGCGGCACCGTAAAGCCAATGCCCGCTTCAAAGGGATCGGTCTCCGAGGTGAACTCGTAGTTGGCGAAGATCAGCCCCGCCTCGATGCGCACCATGTCCAGCGCCTCAAGGCCCATGGGTTTCAGGTCATATTTCTGGCCCGCCTCCCACACCGCATCGAACACCGCCAGTGCATCCTTGGGATGGCAGAAAATCTCATAGCCAAGCTCGCCTGTATAACCCGTGCGCGAGACAACAATGGGCGGCCCCTCAAAATGGCCGATGCGGGCCACGGCAAAACGGAACCATTCCAGTTCGCCGATGGCCGCCTGGGCCGGCGAGGTCCAGATAATTTCCTTCAGCAGGTCGCGGCTCTTCGGCCCCTGCACCGCAATGTTGTGAAGCTGGTCCGTGGAGGATCGCACCCAGGCCTTGTAGCCCATCTTCTCCGCCTGTTGCCGGAGCCACTGGCCGCTGAACTCATCCCCGCCGATCCAGCGGAAATTGTTCTGGCCTAGGCGGAACACCGTGCCATCGTCGATCATGCCGCCGTTTTCGTAGCACATGGCCGTATAGACCACCTGCCCCAGTGAAAGCTTGCGGATGTCGCGCGTCAGGCAATACTGCAGCAGCGCCTCCGCGTCAGGCCCCGTCACTTCAAATTTGCGCAGCGGCGACAGGTCCGTGACGGTCACGTTCTCGCGGCAAGCCCAATACTCCTCAACCGGGCCGTCATTGTTGAAACGCTGCGGCAGCCAATAGCCCCGGTATTCCGTGGTGTTGCGGGTCAGGGCCGAGAACCGCGGATGAAAGGCGGTTTCCCTGGTGAGGTGGGCGTCGGCGTCGGGAGTCATGCGGGTTACCACTGCTCTTGAGAATTTCTGTTTGGCGGCATAGGTGCGGATGTGAATGTCGGTGGGATCCCAGCCATTGGCGGCATCGATGTCATCCGGGCACGATGATGAAACGCATACCAGATCGGTAAGGGCCCGCATGAGCACATAATCGCCGGGCCGCGACCACGGCTCGTCGAGATAGAGCTGGTTCTGGTGGTTGATATTGGTGTTATAGAAATAGTTCAGCGCTTCCCAGCCCTTGCGGGGCGCCACGCCATAGGGCGCCAGCGCATGATTGAAATTCTCGGTGCAGTTCACATGGCCGGGATAACCCATATCGTCATAGTAGCGTGAGGTGCAGGCGAGCGCGAAAGCATCATGCCGGCCCACCGTATCCTGGACGATTTCCACCAGCGGCTCGAATTCCCGGTCAAAGGATTTGGAGGGAAGCCCGGGAGCCGGATAGCTGCGGCCCGAAAGCGTGCGGGTCACGGTGGCATCCAGCGCCAGGTTGAGCCCCTTGTCCACCTTGCGCGCCGACAGGGCCTGAAAATCCGTGCACTGGCGGCCGGATACGTCGATCACCTGGATATATTCACCGGCCTTCACCACATAGGCCGAAGCGGTGGACGCCCTGATGCGGAAATCCTGCAACGGGTCGGCAAGTGGCTCCGGCAAAACACTATTACGCTCGGCCGCGTTGCCGCTGCGGGTGATGCGCAATTCAATATCCGTGGCCGTATCCTGGTTCCCCGGCGCCATGGCGGCCCCTGGCGCTGCAACAATCAGGATCCCGTCACGCGAAGCCTTGAACTCGGCACTCGCCCCCGCCCGCGAACCTTCCCCAAACAGGCGGATGGCCTCAGCCTTGCCCAGATCAATGCTGCGGCGCTGCAAGGCTGCTTTCGTGCGCTGCGTGTTTTCCCCGTCCTCGGCAAGCAGGGCCTTCAGCCCTTCGCCACGGCTGGTGGCGCGCGCGCCTAGTGCCGACGCATCAAAACGCCCCGCTTCGTCACAAAAAGCGATTTCGCAGGCCTGCCCGCCTTCAATATCGGTCAGAACAACCACGTCGCCCGGTTTAACCGCTGCAACCGTAGAGCCCGATCCGCGCACAATGTAGCGCTCAACCCCCGGAGCCAAAGTCCTGATGCCGGGGCGGTAGATGAGGCTGGGCTGCGGCGCAATTGAAAGCATGGAGTAAAACGTCACCATCCGGCGGGAACTGAACCGTCAATATCGCACAGTTCCCCCGGATGGTCGATATACCGCCACGCACGCCCAAAGCCGCGGAATTACTGCTCCTTGTTCAGCTTCGACCAGATCCGCCTGAGCTCGGCCTCGACATTCGCCGCCATCGGCGGCTGCACCGCCAGGCGCTTCAGCACGCTTTTCGGCGGATAAAGCCCCGGATCGCCCAGGAGCTTCGGCTCGATAAACGGCGCCGATGTCAGGATGGGGTTGGCATACTGCAGGAAGTTTGTATTGGCCGCGGCAACCTCCGGCTTCAGCATGTAATTGAGCAGCTGATAGGCGCCGTCCTTGTTCTGCGACTTGTTGGGGATGACGAAAAGGTCAAACCAGAGCTGGCTGCCTTCCTTGGGAACATTGTAAACAATGGTACCCTTGCCATTCGCCTTGGCCAGGTCGCGCGCATAGAAAATGGCGCCCGAATAGCCCCACACCACGCAATATTTCCCTTCGGACAGGCTGTTGATATAGCTGTCCACCGACACGACCTTGATATAGTCGGAGACCCTCGAGAGCGCCACTTCCACTGCTTCAAGGTCGGTGATGCCGATGTTCTTCATGTCGCCGCCCAGATAGGCGACGAAGGCCGGGATGACATCGATGGGCTCGTCAATCACCGCGATGCCGCATTTCGAAATATCGGCGGCAATTGCCGGGTCGAGAATGAGACTCAAGCTGTTGAGCGGTGCGTCGGGCCGGATCGCCCGCACCTTTTCCCGGTTTACGCCCATTCCCACCGTGCCCCACATGTAGGGCACCGAATGGGAATTGTTGGGATCGAGAATCTCCGTGTAGGTGAGCGCCGCCGGATCAAGAAATTCCGCATTGGGAATTTTCGCCCGGTCAAGCGTTTCAACCGCGCTTTTTTCATCCAGGATCTGGCGCATTTGCGCCCCCGCCTGCACCATCACGTCATACTTGTCGGAGCCCTGCACCAGCAGGTCCTTGGTTTCCGACGAGTTGGTGAACACCTCATGCACGATCCGGATGCTGGTTTCCTTCTCGAAATTGTCGAGCGAGGCCGGATTGATGTAGTCGGCCCAATTGAGCATGCGCACCGTGCTTACCGGCTTCTTGTCAACGAAGTTCAAGGCGCGGACGACATTTTGAAAGGTGTTGCGGGTAAGCAGGCCCGTAACATTCATGCCGTTGTCTTCCTGGAAAATCTCAATGGCCGAGAGCGTTGCCGGCCCGAACACGCCGTCCGATGGTCCCGGTGCATATTTGAGCTTCTTCAGCGCATCCTGGGCCTGGCGCACTTCGGCGGGCTCCACCACCAGGCTTTGGCCATTGGCACTTCCCGTGGCCCAGCCTTCCTTGATCCAGGCGGCGGTAAAGAGCGAACGCATGACTTTCTCGGGCGTCATGCCGTCTGCGGGGGTATTCACCGCCTGAAGATGGGTAATTAATGCCGTGGTCGTGGCGGCGTCCATCTGGCGGGTCATGTTTTCCGTCTTGAGATAGCCAAGCCGCCGCAGCAGGCGCTGGATGGTGGACACTTCCTGGGCACCGAGATCTGCAAGCCCCTCAAGGCCCGCATCTGACAAGTCGCTTTCCGTTGAAGCCGCGGAAATCATGCCCTGTGCATAAAGCGGCGCTGCTCCTGCGACAGACAGGGCAACAGCGCAGGCTAGAGATAGAGAAATGGCGATGCGTTTCTTCACGTTGACGGACTCCCCTTTATGTCGGTTTTTTTAGTTCAAGGCTGCGACCTGGCCACGCGGAACCCTATGGAGTTGCGGGCCTTGACCGATGTTTCCCAGCCGCGGACGGCGGCGCGGTAGGCCACCGCATCGCCTACCCACACCCCATCCGGCAGGAAGCGGAATTCGCTGGCCCAGGAGCCGCCGCGCAGGACATGGTACTTGCAGTTCTCGGTGGTGGCCGCTTCGGTGTCATAGGTGGCGCGCCAGCAATCGGACACCCATTCCCAGACGTTGCCGTGCATATCGAAAATACCAAGCGAATTGGGGCTCAGCGAACCTGCTGGCGCGGTGTAGAGAAAGCCGTCATTGCAGCCGACGCCGGCCCAGATGGTTTCCCGCATTTTGGCCGCCACATCGGAGGAATTCCCATAGGAACAGGCCAGCTGGACATTGCTGCCCACTTCCGTGATGCCGCCGCGGCTCGACTTGTTGCCGCCCTGCGAGGCCAGTTCCCATTCAGCCTCGGTGGGCAGCCGGTAGGTGAAGCCGGTGACTTTCGACAGCCATGGCAGGTACTGCTGGCTGATATCGTTGTAGGACACATGGATCACCGGATGGCGTCCGCGCCCCCAGCCGTCATCGGCTGGCGCAGCCTTGCAGCCACCGCCATCCACACAGTGCTGCCAGTCATCAAAGGTAATTTCATAACGTCCGATGGCAAAGGGCTTGTCGACGACCACCTTCTTGGCATCAACGGCGGATATTGCCTGTTGCGCCGTGCCGCGGCCCTCGGGTCCAACCATGAATTCTCCCGGCGCAATCGAAACAAGCTCGGGGCACGTATCACAGTCGCGGAAGACCAGGCCTTCCTTATGCTGGGAATCAGCAATACCCGGCTGTTCAATAACTGACGGGGCATTTTTCAGGCTCGTGAGGTCGGGAAGCGGCACGGCCGCCACTGCCGCTTGCTGCGCTGCGGGCGCCGGCTGTTCGACAGCGGGCACGGGCGCTGCGACTTGCGCTTCGGCCTGGGGCGCGGGTGCCGGCTCAACCGCCGCAGGGGCTGCCTGCACCTCAGCCTGGGGTTCGGGCTCAGGCTCGATGTCTTGCGGTGCGGCCTGATCCTCCGGCTCCGGATCAAGAGATGTGACTTGTTCTTCCGTCTGCTCTGCGGCGTCAGGCACTTCGGACGCCAGCGCTGTCTGAGTTTCGGTAGGTGGGGGTGGCGCGGGCTCAATTTCCTCCGGAGCCTGCTGGATTGCCGCGGTTTCCTCATTGCCGGCGATGTCAGGCTCAGGCGGAGGCTGGTCCGCGAGGTCCGGATCGGTCTTGGTTTCGCCGGGCGCGCCCGCAACCTGCTTCAAGGCATCCCCAAGCTGCTGCTTGAGATAGCCGTCCGACATGTAATCGCGCACACCCACGAACGCCACGCCGGCAATCACCAGCTGCGCCACGATGAAGGTGAAGAGATTGCGCCGGAATTTCCGCCGCCGCAAACGCTCGGCGCGGGTAGCCTGCGCATTCCTCAGCCGCTGCGAACGCGGCGCCAAGGGCAAAGGTAAATCCGTATGTGGAGCAGACAAATCATCAACCGCATTGTTGAACCGGGGTGCCACCCCCGGTTATTTCTGTCGCTCGTCCCAGAAAAAATAATTGGGCTTCAATGCGGCGTAATTATGACCCGCCCGCCTCAGTTGCCGTTAACCATTTCGCAAAACATAAATTGATCAGTACACGCATGAATTTCCGTGAAGCGGGGGGCGCCGGATTTTGGCCCGGCCTGCCCGGCATTTCCGGCATTTGCCCTCGCCGGATACTTCAGTTAGGCTTCGTCCAACCACAACATATGCAGCAATCGGAGGATATTAATGGATCGTCGTGGATTTATAAAAAAAGCGGGCATCGCCGCCGCGGCGCCGGCCCTGGCGTCGCCCGCCTTGGCCCAGTCAGCGCCGGAACTCAAATGGCGCATGACCTCAAGTTTTCCAAAGGCGCTTGATACCATCTACGGCGCAGCCGAAACATTCGCGAAATACATGGCCGAAGCCACCGACAACAAGTTTCAGATCCAGGTTTTTGCGGCAGGTGAGATCGTACCCGGCCTTGAAGCGGCAAATGCCGTTTCCGCCGGCACCGTGGAGATGTGCCATACCGCGTCCTACTACTACTGGGGCAAGGATCCGAGCTTCTCATTCGGCACTGGCATCCCCTTTGGGCTTAACAACCGCCTGCAGAACGCCTGGCTCTATTATGGCGGCGGCAACGAGCTGTTGAATGAGTTTTACGGTACTCACAGTATTACCGCTTTCCCCTGCGGCAACACGGGTGCTCAAATGGGCGGCTGGTTCCGCAAGGAAATCAAGTCTGTTGCCGACATGCAGGGCGTGAAAATGCGCATCGGCGGCTTCGGCGGCAAGGTGATTTCCAAGATCGGCGTTATTCCCCAGCAGATCGCCGGCGGCGAAATCTACCAGGCCCTCGAAAAAGGCACGATCGACGCGGCCGAGTGGGTTGGCCCCTACGACGACGAAAAGCTCGGCTTCTACAAGGTGGCTCCCTATTACTACTATCCCGGCTGGTGGGAGGGCGGCAGCACGTTGCACACCATGGTCAATGCGGCCAAATGGGCTGAACTGCCGCCGAACTATCAGTCGCTCATTAAAACCGCGTGCCAGGCCGCCAATTGTGACATGATGGCCCGCTACGATGCCCAAAATCCGCCGGCGCTGAAAAAGCTCGCGGCCAGTGGCGCAAAGCTGGCGCCCTTTCCCCAGGATGTGCTTGAGGCCTGCTTTGTGGCCGCCAACGAAACCTATGCGGAAATTTCCGGGACCAATCCAACATTCAAGAAACTGCTCGAGTCCATGTCGGCCTTCCGCAAGGATGGCTATCTTTGGATGCAGTTCTCGGAATTCCAGTATGACAGCTTTATGATGGGCCAGCAGCGCAAGAAAGCGCTCTGAACATCGCAAACGGAATCGCGAAGGGGCGGCCTTTGAGGCGTCCCTTCTTGCAATGTCAGTCGATAGTGGGCGCCTGGTTGAGATCGATGAGCGGCGGCGGCGCTCCATCGCCGCCGGTTCCCGGCATGATGATCTCGAAATTGGGATCAACCACAAAATCGGCATCAAGGAAAGCCGTCACCAGCTCCGGCCAGAGGATGAGGATGGCAACCAGCATCAGTTGCAGAACCACCCAGGGAATGGCCCCCCAATAAATGTCACTGCTCTTGATCTCCGGCGGCGCAATGCCCCGCAGGTAGAACAGCGCAAAGCCAAAGGGCGGATGCATGAAGCTCGTCTGCATGTTGGCCCCCAGCAGCACGCCAAACCAGATGAGGTTGATGCCGAGCGCTTCGGCCGCAGGCGCCAGCAGCGGCACGATGATGAAGGCGATCTCGAAGAAATCGAGAAAGAAGGCAATGATAAATACGAATAGGTTGACGAACACCAGGAAGCCCACCTGCCCGCCCGGCAGCGCCACGAGAAGGCCCTCGATCCATTCCTTGCCGCCCACGCCCTGGAACACCAGGCTGAACACCCGCGCCCCGATCAAGATGAAAATCACCATGGCGGTAATGCGCATGGTCGTCTGCATGCCCTGATAGACGAGCGCCGTGGTAAAACGCCCGTTGAACCACGCCAGGACGAAGGCCCCGATCACGCCCATGGCGCCCGCTTCGGTTGCCGTGGCAAGGCCCATGAAGATCGTGCCCAGCACGATGAAGATGAGGGCCAGTGACGGCACCATGCCGCGAACGACGCGCCTGGCCAGCGCCCAACCCCTGAGCGTGCGCGCTTCAGGCGGAAGGGCCGGAATATCCTGCGGACGCAAATAGGACAGAAGCAGCACCCACGCCATGAACAGCAGCACTTGCACGACGCTGGCGCCCATCGCGCCCCGGTACATGTCGCCCACCGACTTGCCGAGCTGGTCGGCGAGAATGACCAGCACGAGGGACGGCGGAATAAGCTGCGTAATGGTGCCCGATGCGGCCACAACACCCGTGGCATGGCGCACATTGTAGCCATATCGCAGCATGATGGGCAGCGAGATGAGCCCCATGGCAATGACCGAGGCGGCAACCGTGCCGGTAATGGCGCCCAGCACCGCGCCGACCAGAATGACCGCATAGGAAAGCCCGCCGCGCACCCCGCCAAAGAGCTGGCCGAAACCTTCAAGCAGATCCTCCGCTAAGCCGCTACGCTCAAGGATTGCGCCCATCAGAGTGAAGAACGGAATGGCCAGCAACAGGTCATTGCGCACCACCGATTCGAGCTGGAACACGATGTTGCCGAGAAAATCCGGCTGGATGAGGCCGAGTTCAATGCCGAGGAAACCAAAGAACAGGCCAACTGCCGACAGGGAGAAGGCGGCGGGATAGCCATAGAGCATGAAAAGAATGAGCCCCGCGAACATCAGGGGCGCCATGTTGTGGGTGACAAAATCGATCATTGCACCGGTTTCTCGTAGCCATGCTCGCGCCGGTAGCCGGTGGTAAGCGCCGCCACGCACTTGATGATCTCCGAGACGCCCTGCAGCATGAGAAGGGCAAAGCCCAGGGGCAGGAACAGCTTCGCCGGCCAGCGCGGCAGGCCGCCGGCATTCTGCGAAAGTTCATTGCCGGTCCAGGACTCCAGGAACCACGGCCAGCTGAAATAGATAAGCAGCGCGCACATCGGCATGAGGAAAAAAACCGCTCCCGTAAGATCGATCCAGATGCGCTTGCGGTCATTCACCGAGGCATAGAAAAGATCGACCCGCACATGCTCGTTGACCTTCAGCGTCCATGAGGCGCCCAGCATCACCATGCCGGCAAACAGCACGAGTTGCAGGTCACGCAGGGAATTGGAGTTTTCCCGGTAGATGTCGAAAAGCCAGCCGAGCCTCCCGCTGCCGCTGGCGGACAATATCCGGTCGAGCCAGACAATGCTGCTCAGGCTGTAGCGCAAAAGCGCGTCGAAGGCACACACCAGCGCCGCCAGCAGGACGAACCAGTTGGCAATGACGCCGGACCGCCGGCCCAGCCCGTCAATGGCCCGGCTGAGGCGCAATAGTCCTTCCACGTTATCTCCCCTTCACTGAGCCTCCCGTTGACCGGGATGG
Source organism: uncultured Alphaproteobacteria bacterium (assembly GCA_963773295.1). GTDB lineage: Bacteria > Pseudomonadota > Alphaproteobacteria > Rhizobiales > Aestuariivirgaceae > Aestuariivirga. The sequence continues at coordinate 180,413 of CAVZAJ010000005.1, read as the reverse complement.
TTTTGCTGGAAACCCTAGATGAGTTTGCGCGGTGCGGCAATGTTCAGGCTGCTGGGAGAGAGAGCAGCTTGCGCGCTTCCGCAACGCTGGCAGGATGACGGCCGTAAGTGCGGCAAAGCTCGGCCACACGCCCGACCAGCGCCGCATTTGAGGGCGCCAGCGCTGTCCCGTTCCACCTGATATTGTCTTCAAGCCCGGTGCGGCAATGGCCGCCACGCGCAAGGCACCAGTGATTGACCTCAAGCTGGTGCCTGCCGATTCCCGCCGCTGTCCAGGTGGCCTCAGGCGCCAGCCTTGCGATCTCGTCCACCATGAAGTCAAAGGCCTGGCGGATGGCGGGCATGGCATTCTTCACGCCGAAGACAAACTGCACATGCAGTGGCTTCTGAAGCAGCCCTTCATCGGCCAGGCGCAGCGCCTGATAGAGCATCGACAGGTCAAAAATTTCAATTTCCGGCTTAACCCGGTGTTCCAGCATCTGTGTTGCCAGCTCACGGATCAGATCCGGAGAATTCTCATAGATGATCGTGGGAAAATTGCATGAGCCCGTGGCCAGCGAGGCCATGTCGCAGCCCAGATGCAGCATGCCGCCGCGTTCGGAACCCTTGCCTGAGCGCCCGCCGGTGGAAAACTGTACGATCATGCCCGGGCAGGCTTTCCGCAATCCCGCAAGCAAAGACGCAAAGCGGTCCGGATCCGAGGTCGGCGTCTGGTCATCCCGGCGCACATGGACGTGGGCGATTGTGGCGCCCGCTTCAAAGGCGGCAGCGGGTGGACTCCACCTGCTCGCCGACAGTGATCGGAACCGCCGGATTATGCTCCTTGCGCGGCACCGAGCCGGTGATTGCAACCGTAATGATGCACGGCGTCGTCATAAGCAAAAAACCGCAGCCTTGCGCCTCTTCACTGCAGCGGCACGCAGCGGCCCTTCTTGTCCGGGGCCATGCCCTTGGGGCAGCGCTTTTGCAGATTCTGCTGGTTCAGAAGGTTGTTGTTGAGGTCGATTTTCGGCAAGCGCAGCTGCGGTTCGCCGTCATCGTCCTGGGGCTCGAACTCCGGCTCCCGTTGATTGAACACCGGCACGCAGCGCTGGCGCCTGCGGCTGAATTCGGTTCCTTCCGGACAGGCCTTCGGAACATTCAGCCGTATCGGTTCGCACTCGCCGTTGTTCCGGTTGAGAACGAAGCCCCGCGGGCAATCCTGCTCTTCAGGGGGTTGCTCGACAATGCGTTGGCACTTGCCGTTCTTCAGCTTGATGAAGCCCTTGGGGCAGGTGGTTTCAACCCGTGGCGGCGGTTCGCACTGCTTGGTCCTCGGATTGTATTCAAGGCCCTGCTTGCACTTGACCGTCGGCGGTGGCGGTGGCGGAACCCGTTCGCACTCGTTGGTCTGCGGGTTCAGTTTGGTGCCTTCCGGGCAATCCGGTTCATCATCCGGGATGCGTTCGCATTGTTCGGGATTATTGGGGTTGCGCACAAGCCCCCGCGGGCAAGGTGCGTGGCATTTGCCCCTTATGACCTCGTAGCCTTCCGGGCATGAGGGCGGGCTGCACACCCCGCGCAGATTCGGATAGCTGCCATCCTCGCAGCGCGGCGGCAGGCAATAGCCATAGGCATTGCGCCGTGTTCCCTGTTCGCAAACCGGCACGCATTGCTCGCGGAAATTCTCAAAGCCGTAGGGGCAGGTTTCCGGCGGCGGCAGGCAGCGCGTAGGATGATAGATGTCGCGCGTGAAGCCCTGCGGGCACGATGGCAGGCAAATCCACCGGTAGTCGTCCGGCCAATCGCCGCCGGGCACGCACTGGCCGGTGCGTTCGTTGCGCTGGTAACCGTCCGGACAGGCCCGGTCGTAATAGCTGCGGCACAGGCCGTTTTCGGCCAGGTACGTTCCCTCCGGGCAATCCGGCGCGCAGCGTCCGGTTTCCTGCGAATAGCTCAGGCCTTCCGGGCAATTGTCGGGATAAGTCGTGCTGTGGTCAGGCAGGCATTCTTCGGGATTGCGCAAATTGCGGTGATAGCCTTGCGGGCAGCCCGGCAGCGGCACCTGCTCGTAACCTTCCGGACAGCCATGATGGCACGGCGGCAGGCACAGGCCGGGATAGCCGGGATAGCGCCCATAGCCGCCGGGGCATTCAGGCAGGCAATAATCATCATAGATGGTGTAGCCCGCCGGGCAGCTTGGCCCAGAATCGCAGCTGCCGCAGGTGTTGCAGCAGGATTTGGTTTGAACTTCGCAGGTTTGCGGCACCGAGGATTGCTGGGCCCGCGCTGCGGCCGGAAGCAGGACGCTTATGAGCATGGCTAGGCAGGCAATGAGAAAAGTACGATAGACTGCCGGTTGCAAGCAGAGCTTTGCATGTGTCATGGCGCACCATCCCCAATTTCCCCATCCTGAGAGATGTACCGCATCCACCAGTTGGCTAGCCCCTTGCGGCGGAGGATACGGCCAATGGAACTGCGTTGGCAAGAGGCTGGACCTTGCATCACATTTGGCTAAGCTCAGGAACAGGAGCCCTTTATGCGCCATGCCCAACTGACAAGCCTCGACCTGCCGGATTTCGGCAGCCCCACCACTGAGCCGGACCTGGGCCGTGACATCTATGCCGCGCGCCTCAAGCAATTGCTGGCGCGGATGGCCGCCCAAGGCCTTGATGCGCTAGTCATCTATGGCGACCGTGAGCATGTAGCGAACATCTCCTGGGCCACGGGCCATGATCCGCGCTTTGAGGAAGCGATCTGCATCATCGTGCCGGGCCGCACCCCAACCCTCCTCGCCGGCAACGAGGGCTATCCCTATGCGGAAATTGCCGACGGCAGTTTTGAGCGCGTGCTGTGGCAGCCCCTGAGCCTCATGGGCCAGCCCCGCGACAAGTACCGCGATCTCGCCGGCATCCTGCGTGAAGCCGGCCTGAAGAAAGACATGCGCCTCGGCCTTGCCGGCTGGAAAGGCTTTGAAACCGAAGACGGCGTCTTCGACCCCCATTGGTTCGAAACCCCGCATTACCTCGTCGAAACGCTGAAAGCCTTCGGCCCCGTCACCAACGCCGCCCTGCTCTTCATGCATCCCACCGATGGCCTGCGTGTGATCAATGAAATCGAGCAGCTCGCCCGCTTTGAATATGCCGCGACCCTCACTTCCAACGCCGTCCGCCGCATGATTCTCGGCGCCAGGCCCGGCCTGAGCGAATACGATGCCTGCCGCAACATGGCGTTCGATGGCTTCCCGCAATCCGTGCACGTCAACATGAGCTCCGGCCCGCGCGCCAAATATGGCCTGCCCAGCCCGTCAATGAGGGTGATTGAAAAAGGCGATCCCATTGTCATCGGCGTGGGCCTCATGGGCGCCCTGAACTGCCGCGCCGGATTCATGGTGGCTGACGCCAGCGAACTGCCAGCCGACATCCGCGACTACGTGGACAAGCTTGTAGCCCCCTATTTCGCCGCCGCCGTGGCCTGGTACGAAACGATCGGCATCGGCGTCGAGGGCGGTGTTCTTTATGAAGCCGTGATGAGCCGCTTGGACGACCCCTTCTTCGGCATCGGCCTCAATCCCGGCCATCTCATCCACCTCGATGAATGGGTCCATTCGCCGATAAAGCGGAACAGCAGGATGAAGCTTGCTTCCGGCATGGCCCTGCAATGCGACATCATCCCCGCGACGGGCACGCCCTATTTCATGTCCAATATCGAGGACGGCGTGGCGCTCGCCGATGCGCCCACCCGCGCCGCCTTCAAGGCGAAATATCCGGAAGCCTGGAAACGGATTGAAGACCGCCGCGCTTTCATGTCCGAAAAACTCGGCATCGCTTTGAAACCGGACGTGCTCCCCTTCAGCAATATCCCCGCCTGGCTGCCGCCCTTCTGGCTGGCCCCGGGCAAGGTTATGGCGATGCGCTGATTACTCGCCGTAGGGAATCCAGATATTCTTCACCTGCACCGCATGGCGAAGCAGTGACCGGGCCTTCGCTTGAGGCTGCGTCATACCAATCCGTGGCAAGGCCATGGTCAACCAGCGTGCGCTTGAGATTGCCGGTGGAGAGCTTTTCGGCGCTGGCCGAGTTCTCTTTTGAGCCAAACACCCAAAGTGCATCCACATCATCATGCTCTGCGAGAGTCTTGAGCAGCGCCTCGCGCCCGCCCGTCACGATGTTGATGACACCCGCCGGCAGGTCCGACGTTTCTAAGACCTGATAGAGATCAGTGGCGGCCAAAGGGTGCCGCTCGCTGGGCACCGCCACCACGCGGTTGCCCATCGCGATGAGCGGCGCGACCAGGCTGATGAAGCCGAGAAGCGGCGCTTCATCCGGGCAGATCACCCCTGCAACACCCAGGGGCTCGTTCATCGCCAGCGCCACGCCGCGCAAGGGCGGCGAATGCACTGCGCCATCATACTTGTCGGCCCAGGCGCCGTAACTGAACAAGCGCTGGATGGACGCCTCGACTTCGCGTTTTGCTTTCGAAACCCCCGTCATCGCCTTGATGCGACTCGCAAATTCATCGGCCCGCGCCGAGAGATTTTCGGCCATGTAATAGAGAATTTGCGCCCGGTTATGCGCCGTGGCCTTCGACCAGCCTTCTGCTCCCCGCGCCGCGGCGACCGCATTGCGGATATCCTTGCGGTTGCCTTCGCCCGCTTCGCCGACAATTTTTCCCGATGGCGAAAGAACCGCGCGCGAATAGTTTCCGTCCGGCCGCGCCTGCTTGCCGCCGATGAAAAGCTTGGCCGTGCGGTCAACTGCGGGCGCATCGAAATTCGGCTTCACCTCCGCTTCGCTTGCAACGCGCTGAACCGCTTTCGGCTTGCGCGCCGCCCATGCTTTCAGCTTCAGATATTCGTAAATGCCCTCGCGCCCGCCTTCCCGGCCAAAGCCGGATTCGCGGTAGCCGCCAAAGCCCACGGCCGCATCGAAAAGATTTGTCGCATTCACCCACACCACGCCGCATTGCAGCCTGGGGGCGATGTCCAGCGCCAGGCCGATGGTCTCGCTCCACACGCTTGCCGACAACCCGTAGCGGCTGTTGTTGGCCAGCATCACCGCCTCATCGGGCGTGCGGAAGGTCATGCTCACCAGCACCGGCCCGAAGATTTCTTCCGTTGCCACCGTCGAAGATGTTTCCACCCTGGTGAGCAGCGTCGGCGGAAAGAAACAGCCCGTCGCCGGAAGCGTGATATCCGGCTGGAATTTTTCCGCCCCCTCGGCCACGCCCTTGTCAACCAGCATGCCGATCCGCTTGAGCTGGATGGGATCGATGATCGCCCCCATGTCGATGGCCTTGTCGAGCGGATGGCCAACCCGCAGCTTGCCCATGCGCCGCTTCAGCCGCTTGATAAATTCCGCCGCCACGCCCTCTTGCACCAGAAGCCGCGAACCGGCGCAGCACACCTGGCCCTGGTTGAACCAGATGGCATCGACGACCCCTTCAACCGCACCATCGAGATCGGCATCGTCGAATACGATAAAGGGCGATTTGCCGCCCAGTTCCAGCGTGAGGGATTTGCCAGTTCCCGCCGTTGCCCGACGGATCAGGCGGCCCACTTCGGTGGAACCGGTAAAAGCGATCTTGTCCACGCCCGCATGTTCCACAAGGGCGGCACCCGTAGCGCCCTCGCCCGTCACCACATTGAGAACACCCGGCGGCAGGCCCGCCTTATGGGCGAGCTCGGCAAACAGCAACGCCGTAAGCGGCGTAAATTCCGCAGGCTTCAAGACGACCGTATTTCCCGCAGCCAGCGCCGGAGCCACTTTCCATGCCAGCATCAGCAGCGGAAAATTCCACGGAATGATCTGGCCGACAACGCCAATGGCCTTGTAGGCGGATAATTCGCTGTCCTGCAATTGCGCCCAGCCCGCGTGGTGATAGAAATGCCGCACGGCCAGCGGCACATCAAGATCGCGCGTCTCGCGGATCGGCTTGCCATTGTCGAGGCTTTCCAAAACCGCAAAGAGCCGCGCATGTCGCTGCAGCATGCGGGCCAGCGCATAGAGATGACGCGCCCGTCCATGGCCGCCAAGCTTTTCCCAAGGCCCTTGCGCCTTGCGCGCCGCGGAAACGGCGGCATCAATATCTTTCTTGGAACCATCGGCGATCCTCGCCAGAAGCTTGCCTGTGGCCGGTTCGTTCGTATCGATCTGTTTGCCGCCGCCACAAAGCTTCCGCCGATGAAATGGCCAAAACTTGATTTATGCGTCGCCAGCCAGGCGCGAACTTCCGCATCCGATTCGGGCGCCGGGCCATAATCCATGGTTTCGAAATATTCAGCGACGCTCAAAATTCTACCCCACGGGATGGCGGTTGAAGGCCGAATAGCGGCCGGTGACATGGTGCTCAAGCTGGCGCTCGATGTCGGCCAGCAGGCTTGAAGCGCCAACCCGGAAAAGATCGGGCTCAAGCCATTTGCGGCCCAGTTCTTCCTTCATCAGGATCTGGTAATTGAGAACATCCTTGGCCGCCGAGACGCCGCCCGCCGGCTTGTAGCCCACCTTGAAGGAGGTCGCGTCCTGATACGCGCGGATCATCCGCAACATGGTAAGCGTTACCAGCAGCGTGGCATTGACCGCTTCCTTGCCGGTCGATGTCTTGATGAAATCAGCCCCTGCCATCATGCAAATCATCGAGGCCTTGGCTACATTGCGCATGGTCTTGATATCGCCCGTCGCCAGGATGGCCTTCACATGGGCCTCGCCGCACGCCTCGCGGAAATCGCGCATCTCATCATAGAGCGCGCGCCAGTTGCCGGTGAGCACGTGCTCGCGGGTGATCACAATGTCGATCTCCTGCGCCCCGTCCTTCACCGAGGCTTCAATTTCCTTGAGCTTCAGATCATGGGGTACGAGCCCCGCCGGAAAGCCGGTTGAAACCGCCGCCACCGGAATGCCGCTGCCCGCCAGCGCTTCGACCGCTGTCTTCACGAAGCGATGGTAGACGCAGATGGCGCCCGTATGGATGGTGCGGCCGGCAAATCCGAGCTTCTCCAGAATGTCCTCGCGCACCGGCTGCCTGGCCTTGGCACATAGGCGGCGCACCCGCGAGGCCGTGTCGTCGCCGCTCAAGGTCGTAAGATCAATGCAGGTCACCGCCTTCAAAAGCCACGCCGCCTGCGCATCTTTCTTGACTGAACGGCGGCCCGGCAGGCTGGCCACCCGGCGCTCCGAGGCCGAAAGGTTAATCCGCAGGTCCTCGATCCAGTCGAGGTCAAAGGCCACGCCTGCGTTGCGCGCCGCAGCTGACATAGGGAGGATATTGGTCTGGGCCATGGTCCCAGTTAGGAACGCGATTGCGACTTAGTCAAGTCGGGGGACTTTATTCCATCCCGGCCAGGCGCAGGCCTTCGAGGTACCGGTCCAGCAGCGGCCCCTCCATGAATTTCAGCCCGTCCGCAATGGAAGCAAGGCTGAGCGGCGGGCGCAGGTACACGAATTTCGCCAGCGCGTCCCGGGCGCCTTTAAGGTCCCCCTGTTGCGCCTTGTAGGCGGCGAGGTCGCGGTAAGGCCAGGTGAGCCCCGGCCGTTCGTCGAGAACCATCTGCGGGTAGCGTATGGCCTCAGCGTAGCGGCCCGCCGAGAAATGCGCCAGGCCGATGCCGATATGCATGTTGAAGGCGAACGGATCGAGCGGCGAAAGCCGCTCGGCCCGCGCGAAGGCTTGCAGCGCCTCGTCCGGCTTTCCCGTGTAAACCAGGCCGAAGCCGCGGCGCATCCAGGCCCAGGCGTGGTTGGGATCGACAAGCACCGCGCGCTCAACGAAGCCAAGGGCCCGCCGGGGATTTCCTTCGAGCAGCATCACGGCCGTAGCGAGCGCCGTAAGGCCGGTGGCATCATCGCCAATATGCCGCGCCGCCGTTTCGATGAGCGCCAGGCCCCTGCGCCGCTCGCCTTCGACATCGTCGGTCCAGTTATAGACAATCTGCTGCGCCCGGGCCCAGGCGCAGAGCGCCGCCGCAAGCCCGTATTGCGGATCAAGCTTGAGCGACCGGTCTAACAGGGCGATGGCCTCGGGATTCTCGTGCATGCGGTGGGCCCACAGATGCGGCAGGGCCCGCATGACAAGATCATAGGCTTCGAGATTGTCCGGTCGCTTCATCCGGGCCCGCTCGATCTCGGCCTTGCGCACCGACGGATAGACCGCACCCGCCACCATTTCCGCAAGGCGGTCCTGCAGGTCGAACAGGTCGGACGTCGCGCCCTCCGCCTTGCCGGCCCAGATATGGCGGGCGGACTCGGTTTCAACGAGCTGCGCCGTGATGCGGACCCGCTCGCCCACCCGCCGTACGCTGCCTTCGACGACATAGCGTACGCCGAGTTCGCGGCCCACCTGCCGCACGTCCACCTGGCGGCCCTTGTAGGTGAAGGCGGAGTTGCGGGCGATGACGAGGAAATCCCCGATGCGCGACAGGGTGGCGGTGATTTCCTCCACCACCGCGTCGGCAAAATGCGCCTGTTCCGGATCGGTGGAGAAGTTTTCAAACGGCAGCACCGCCACTGAAGGCCGGTGGCTGGGCTGCCCGCCCTTCTGGATCAGCGACAGGATGTTGTTGGCGAAATGCTGCTGCAATTGACGATCCGGATGCCAGACGAAGACCCGCACCGTGTGGCCGATGTTTTTCAGCCTTTGCGAGCCGATGTCGGTGAATGACAAGTCCGTCTTGCCCGTCAGGTATTCGTGCATCCACTTGGAGATCGCCATGCCTCCCGGCGGCGAACAGCCCTGAACCCGGACAGTTAGATTAACCCCCTCGCCCAGCAGGTCATCGTCCTTGACCACAACATCGGCCATGACAATTCCGGCCCGCAGCTGCAATGTCTTGCCATCGGCGGAAGCGACCGGCGCTTGATAGAGCTGCTGCTGCAGCCCCGACACCCATTCCACCGCCGCAACCGCGCTGGCAAATTGAGCCAGGATTCCGTCCCCCATGGTTTTGAAAACGCTGCCGCCATGCTCGCCAATGGTGGCCTCGATGCGGTCCCTGAAAACATGGCGCACTGCCGAGAGGGTTGCGGCTTCGTCAAGCTCGGTCAGCAGTGAGTAACCCTCAACATCCAGCGAGACAATTGGCACAAGCCTGCGTTCATTCTTGGCCATGACGGCGCGTAAATCCGATCTTATTATCCCTTTGATACCACGCCGAATTACGTTCGCAAGCTTTCCCTGATTTTGGGGCTAATCCGGCTTCCAGGCGCGCAGGTGGGTTGGGCAATGCTCCCCCGATTCCAGCACCGGCAGCATGGCGGCCCAAATCTCGATGTTGTGGTCGACGAAATCGCGCCCCAGCTTGGCGGCGGCTTCCGCATATAGCGGCCCCTTCATCAGGGCCAGTTCCTCCCGCGCCCGGTCGCGGTACCAGGCATTGCGGCTGCGCGTTTCGACCTTCTCAAAACCGGCGCTCCGCATCGCGTCGGCATAGCGCAGCGGCGACGCCATGCCGAAATCCAGCCCTTCCGATGCAATATAGGCTTTCATTTCCGGGCTCGGTTCCCGGTCATGGCCGATAAGCCAGTCGGAGGCTACGAACCAGCCGCCGGGCCTCAGCACCCGGAACACATCGCGCATCAATGCATGCTTGTCCGGAATATGAACGATCGAATCCTTGCTGAAGACGATGTCGAAAGTCTGCGGTGGAAACGGCAAGGGACCGGGCACCACCTTCACCAGGCCGATTTGCGCCGCAAGCCCAGCTTTTGCAGCACGCTCACGCGCATGGGCCAGAACCGTGTCCTCAACATCGATGCCCGTCACATAGCCGGCGCCATGGGTGCCGGCCAGCAGCACATCAACCCCGCCCGCTCCGCAGCCGATATCAAGAATGCTCTTGCCCTTGAGGTTCATGCCTTCAAGCAGCCGCCCCACTTCCGCCGGCCCGCCCGGCGAGAGCCAGCCATCGCCCCACACCCGCTCCAGCATGCCGATCATCTGGTCGTGATAGAGCTCGGCGGATTCAGGGAGGTGCATCGCGAGGCTTCACTGCAATTGCGCCGTCGGCCCGTGGGCCGCCGTTGCAATGGCACGGGCCTCGCTGAAACTGAAAGCCCCGCCAAACAGCGCCCGGCTGGTGATCACCCCCGCGATATTGGGCAGGTACGACAATGTCGAAATGTCATCCAGGGTTTTCACCACGCCGCTGGCGATCACCGGCACGCGTATTTTCGCGGCAAGTTCCGTCGTATGCGCAATCGAGCTTTCCGGATGGTCTTCATCGCGGTCAATGTCGGTGAAGATGATCGCCGCAAGGCCGATGTTTTCAAACTGGCGGGCAAATTCAATCGGCGTGAAGGTCGTGGCCTCGGTCCAGCCTTCGATGGCCACATGGCCGCCGCGCGCGTCAATGCTGACCACAACCGAATCCGGATAGGCGGTGGCCGCCGCCTTGACGAGATGCGGATATTTCACCGCCGCCGTGGCGATCACCACCCGGCCGGCGCCCGCTTCCATCCAGCTATGGACCTTTTCCATGGAGCGGATGGCCCCGCCGACCTGCACCGGGCAACTCACCTTGCGGATGAGGTCCTTGATGATCGCGGTATTCTCGCCGTCGTTGAACACCGCATCGAGATCGACCACATGCAGCCACTCGGCCCCTTGCGCCGCAAGGTCGCGCGCCGCCTGGATGGGATCGAGGTCATAGATGATAGGGCTGTCAATCCGGTTGCGGACCAGATTGACCAGGCGGCCCTTGCGCAGTTCGAGATCGGGATAAATGATCATCGTCGAGCCCTCCCAAGTTCAACAGATGCCTTCAGCTTGCGCCAAAAACTTACGCGTGAATAGGGGGCCGGAGGCCTACGGCGCCGACGGCAGTTCGAGGCCGGTGATCCCGGCGATCATCCGCGCCACCGAAGCGTCGTCGTCACGCTCCATCCCCGCCGCCGCCGTCATCAGGAACATCTGCAGGGCGGTTGCGGCGATCTGCAGCGGGAATTTTTCCCGCCGTCCCATGTCGCTCACGATGCCCAAATCCTTGGTGAATATCTCGACCGCGCTGCGCGGCGCATAATCCCCGTCAAGGATATGCGGCACGCGGTTTTCGAACATCCAGGAATTCCCCGCCGAAGCCGTGATCACCTTGTAGACCGTCGGCAAATCCAGCCCGAGCTTCTTGGCGAAGGTCATTGCTTCGCAGGCCGCAGCGATATGCACGCCCGCCAGCAACTGGTTCACCATCTTGAACGATGCGCCGATGCCCGCCGCATCGCCAAGTTCGTAGACGGTGGCGGCAATCGCCTCGAGCACCGGCCGCGCCCGCTTGAAAGCTTCGGGACTGCCCGAGGCCATCACCGTCAACTGGCCGATGGCGGCTTTGGCCGCACCCCCGCTGATCGGCGCATCAAGATACAAAAGCCCAAGCGCCTCCGCCTTGGCCGCAAGCTTGCGGGCATCATCCGGCGCCATGGTGGCCGACGAGATGATCACGCTGCCCCTCTTCATTGCCGCCGCAGCACCCTTTTCACCGAACAATACCGTCTCGGTCTGCGCCGCGTTCACCACCACCACAAGCAGAACGTCCGCATTCCCGGCAACGTCGGCCACGCTTAAGGCACTGCCGCCGCCCGCCGCGGCGAGCTTCGCCACAGCGGCCGCATTGATGTCAAAGCCCGCAACCTTGATTCCGCGCCTGACCATGGATTGCGCCATGCCGAACCCCATGGACCCCAGCCCGATAACACCGGCTGCCAAAATATTTTGCGTTGCCATCTTGTAATTACTCCTTGGGGAAACGCCGCTTCAGGTCCGCCACCTGTGCCGGGTTGAGGTAACGCGTTGGCCGCCCGTGAAGCAACAGGTAGAGCCGCGCTGTTTCCTCAAGCTCTTCGATGGCATCGACGGCGGCGGAAAGCGACGAGCCTGACACCACCGGCCCATGATTGGCCAGAAGCACCGCCGCATGCTTGGCCGCATATTGCCCCACCGCTTCGCCCAGGGTTTTGTCGCCCGGGGCGTAATAGGGAATGAGCGGCAGCTTGCCCACCCGCATCACATAATAGGCGGTGATCGGCGGCAGCACATCGTCATGGTTGATGCCCTCCAGGCACGACACGGCAACCGAATGGGTGGAATGCAAATGCACCACCGCGCCGGCCCCGGCCCGCTCCCGGTACATGGCGAGATGCAAAAAACTTTCCTTGGTCGGCGCATCCCCGGAAATCAATGTGCCCGCTTCGTCAATCTTGGACAGGCGCGCCGGATCAAGCCGCCCCAGTGATGAGCCCGTCGGCGTCATCAGCCAGCCGCCATCGATTTTTACGCTGATATTGCCGGAGCTGCCAAAGGTCAGCCGCCGCTCGAACATGGAGCGCGCCATCTCGACGATAAGCTCGCGTGCCTCGGACTCTTTCATTTCAACGCCTCCAGGGCTTCGCTGAAAAACTCAGCCCCGCCGAAATTTCCCGACTTCAAAGCCAGCGCATAGCGCGGCTCGCCATAGGAGAGCGTTGCCGGAACACCGGGCGAAATCTGCGGGCCGATTTCCAGCGCCTTGACGCCGAGGGCCGACACCACCGCACCCGATGTTTCACCGCCCGCCACCACGAAGCGCCGCACTCCCGGCCTTGGCCAAACCCGTGGCGATGGCCGCGATTGCCATCTCGATCATCTCGCCCGCCTGCTCGCGTCCGAATCGCGCTTGCATTTCCGAAACCTTTTCCGGCGGCGCGCTGGCATAGATCAAGACCGGTGAAGATTTCAGCTTCGGCACGGCCCAGTTCAGAATATCGGCAACCAGCTTGTCCTTGTTGGCGAAGAGCGCGGCCACATCAATGGCACGGGCCGGATACTTCGCGCTCATGGCGGCCACCTGCGCGAGCGTTGCCGCCGAACTGCTTCCCGAAAGCACAACACCGCCGCCGCCAACCGGAGCCAGCGGCTTGACGCTCTCGCGTTTCGACAGAAGCCCCGATCCTCCGGAAATTTTCCGGCAGGCCGATGGCGGCACCCGAACCGCCCGTGACAAGCGCAAGATTTGCCACCGCTTCCCCGAGATGATGAAGATCGATATCCTCGATCGCATCGACAATGGCATGGCGGATACCGCGCGATTGCAGCTCGGCGAAGGCGGAAACTATGGCTCGCGCCCCCTGCTTCACCACCACATGGGCCACAAGCCCAGTCTTGTGAGAGGTTTGGCGAGCCAGCACATTCACCAGATTGGAGTCATGCATCGGCGTCAGCGGATGATGCCGCATGCTCGAGTCCGACAGCAGCACCTGGCCGACAAAGAGATGCCCCATGTAGATCGTCCGGCCGTTTTCCGGAAAGGCCGGACAGGCAATGGTGAAGGAAGCGCCAAGCTCGTCGAGAAGCGCATCCGCCACCGGCCCGATATTGCCGGCGTCCGTCGAGTCGAAGGTCGAGCAGTATTTGAAATAAATCTGCCGCGCCCCGTGCTGCTTCAGCCAGCGGCAGGCGGCCAGCGATTGGGCAACCGCGTCGCTTGCCGGAATGGTCCGGGATTTCAACGCAATGACAATGGCATCCGTGTCGGGCGGCAGGCCCGTGGGCACGCCGATGATCTGCACCGTGCGCATGCCATGGCGGCTCAGCGTATTCGCCAGGTCCGTGGCGCCCGTGAAGTCATCGGCAATGCAACCCAGCAGCATTTATCAGACCGCCGAGACGCGGATGACCGCATAGGGGCCAAGCTCAAGACTGGAAACTTTCTTCACCTTTGTTCCAGCCTTGCTGAGATAATCCGGGTGCTTGACAAGGGCATCAAATGTCTTGTCGTCGAGCCCGTGAATCTGCGCCGCGCCCTTTAATCCGCTCACCTTGGCTGTTTGCTTCTCGCCCGTCAGGTTGGCAAGCCACAGCACCGGTCCCGCTTTCGTTTCATGGGCAAGGGTTGCGATTTTTCCCGGAGCCCCGCTCTCGCTTTCGATGCAGCGCGTTCCGCTGGCCCGCCCTAATCCCGCAAGGATATGATAGACGGGATAGACCGCCGCATCCCCGCCGTCGAAACCCGGCTGCGCGTAACTGGCCTTGCGGTAGATCAGTCCCTGCGGCCCGGTCACCGCCCCGAGCGAAACCGCATCGAGCCGGCCCTTCGCCGCCGCGGCCACAAGACCCAAGGTTCCACGCCGCCGCGAACAGGCCGCGCTGCCGCGGGTCCATGTCGGACAGGCAGACCCGGCCATTGTTGGGATTGGCCGCTTCCCGCGCCCCATAAGGGTTGTCGCGGCAGGGAATGCTGGTTGGCCCCATGTGATAGGGCGAGGTGCCGATCATGGCCCGCGTCGAACCGATGATCCACGGCAGGGATTCAAGCGTTTCCATGACCGAGAGATCATCCGCCGAATGCACGATGGGGCACGCCGTATGGGTGATGAAATCAAACACGCCCTTGGGCGCCGGCTTCCGGTTCAACTCGGTGAAATAAGAGAGCATGCCGCCACCCAGCGAAACTCCCGGAAAAGCCTGGCGCGCCGCCGCCGCCATCTCTTCATAGCTCGGCCCCCATGGCCGCGGCGCAGTGGGCTGGAAGGATTTGAGGTCATGCATCTGCGTGATCACCACCGCATCGGGCTTGAACCCGGCAGTCCGCAGCGCGCCCGCGATGGCCTCAACCTCTTCCGTGGCGGGCGCCTTTGCCGGCAGAATAATCTCCAGCGTTGCCGGAATGCCGGTGCGCTCTTTCAAGGCGCGAAACGCCGCCGCGGCTTCCGTCTGGTTTTGCTTGCGCCCGTCGATCTGGAAAACCAGCTGGCCCGGCTTCGCCGCGGCAATGAGGTCGGCCTTGTCGGCGGCGTGCTGTGCTTCCGCCATGGGAACGCCAATGCCGATGGAAGGCATCCGTCCCTTGGCCTTGCCAAGCGCCACGGAAATCGCGCCACCCGCTTTTAAAGATGTTTTTGCCGTGGGCTTGCCCGCGATTGTAAGCGTGACCGACTGGGTGAACGCCTCGCCCCTCTTCAACGTGTAGGGCCAGGGATCGAGCAGTGAGCACACATAGGTTTTGTAGGAGGCGTCCATCCAGTTGCGGTGGTCCTCCATCTCGAACTTGTTGCCCTCCATCAGCACCGTGGCCGTGACGCCGGGCATCACCGTGTGCTTGAGGGACCGGATCTCAAAAATCGGCTGCCCGGGACTGATGATTTTCGGGAAGTTCCGCTTTTCCCGTTTGCCGTCCACATGCACCACCTCGACCGGCTTTCCCACGACCCCTTCCAGCGGATGCAGAACCACGAAACCCGAACGGTTGGTGAGAAAATCGCTGACAGGCGTTCCCACGCTGGAAAACGTCAGCGTGCCCTCCGCCCGGGCTTCGATCTTCGCTTGATATTTGAGGGACTGCTCCGCATCGCTGCAGGCGGCGTCATAGCTGATGGAAAATCCGTTCTTGCCCTGCTTGATCTTCAGGTTTTCGATGGCCGGCGCATAGGTGCCCCAATTCTTGTCGCGCAGCAGATAGGCAATGCCGCGCAGCACTTCCACGCCGCGATAGCGGATATAGCGCAGCGCCCCGTTGTCGAACATCGCGGTGATGGGGCCGGCCGCCAGTTCGCGGCGCTTGCCGTCCGAGGCTTCCGTGCCAAAAAGCTTGATCGCGCGGCTTGGCTTCTTAATGGCCATGGCTTCTCTCCGGTTCAGATGACTTTTTCGGTGTGCGGATCGATGACGATGGCGCGGGTCATATCGATATCGATGCTGATCTTCTCGCCGGGTTTGCTCACGTCGCGGGACTCAAGCTCGGCGACAACGCTTTTGCCGCCAAGCGGAAACGCCACCTGAACCCTTGAACCCGTGGGCTGGACCAGCTCGACTGTAACCTTGACCCGCGCATGGCCCGGCGCCGCGCTCGTTCCTGCAAGAGCGATGTGCTGCGGCCTGATGCCGAGAATGACGGCCTGCTTGGCTTTTCCTTCGCGCTTGCCCGTGAGCGCCAGCTTTGTGCCATCCGAAAGCGTCGCGGTATTTCCGCTGAGCGCTGCCGGAATAAAATTCATCTTGGGGCTTCCCAGGAAGCTCGCGACAAAAAGATTGGCCGGGCGCTCAAAGAGGTCAAGCGGCGAGCCCAACTGCTCGATGCGGCCATCGCGCAGCAGCACGATACGGTCCGCCAGGGTCATGGCTTCGATCTGGTCGTGGGTGACATAGATCATCGTCCGCCCGAGTTCCTGATGCAGGCGCTTGATTTCAACCCGCATGTCATCGCGCAGCTGCGCATCAAGATTGCTCAGCGGCTCGTCGAAGAGAAACAGGCGCGCATCGCGCACGATGGCGCGCCCGATGGCAACCCGCTGGCGCTGCCCGCCGGACAGCTCGCGCGGCAGGCGTTCCAGCAGGGGCCCGATGCCGAGCATCTCGGCTGCATTGGCGACGCGCCTGTCGATTTCGGCCGTGGGAATTTTCCGCGCCCGCAGGCCGAAGGCGATGTTCTCGAACACGTTCATGTAGGGATAGAGCGCGTAGTTCTGGAACACCATGGCGATGTCGCGGTCGCCGGGCCTTGCCCAGGTCACGTCCTTGTTGCCGATCTCGACCGTGCCTTCGCTCGCCTCCTCAAGCCCGGCGATGGTGCGCAGCAGGGTGGACTTGCCGCAGCCCGAAGGCCCGACCAGAACCGTGAACTCGCCCGACGGCACCTCAAGGTCGATGCCCTTCACCGCATGGAAACTGCCGTAGTACTTGTGGAGCCCGATGATTTTCAGATCTGACATGCTCTAGCCCTTGACCGCGCCCAGCGAGATGCCGCGCACCAGATAGCGCTGCATTGTGGCGACGGCGATGAAGATCGGCATGGTGCCGAGCACCGACATGGCGGCGATCTTGGCCCAGAAATTCGACTGCCCGCCGAAATAATGCGTGACCTGCACCGTGTAGGTGGTGACCTCGGTGCGCGTCAGCACCAGGGCGAAGAGGAACTCGTTCCAGGCGAAGACGAAGGTGAACACCGCGGTTGCGAACAGCCCCGAGCGCGCCATCGGCATCACCACCTTCCAGAGCACCTCCCAGCGCGAGCAGCCGTCGACCAGCGCGCTCTCCTCCAGCTCAAGCGGAATGTCCTGGATGTAGCCGCGCATCATCCAGATCACGTAGGGAAGGTTGAACGCGGTGTAGAGCAGGATCAGGCCGAAGAAAGTGTCGACCCAGCCGAAAAACACATAGAGCAGGAAGATCGGAAACACGATCGCGATCGGCGGCATCATGCGCTGCGAGATGATCCAGACGGCCAGGTTTTCCCCGCCGGTCCTGAAGCGCACCAGGCTGTAGGCGCAATCGTGCCCAGGATCATGGCGAAGAACGTCGAGACGGTGGCGAGGACCAGGCTGTTGAGCACGGTTTTCGCGTCGCCGTCCTTGAACAGCACAAAGTAATTGGAGAACTGGATGCTCTTGGGATACCAGACCGGCGGGAAGGCAAAGATCTCGTCCGGCGTCTTGAAGGAAATGATGAACAGCCAATAGATCGGAAAGACAAAGATGACGACCAGCAGGCAGGCCAGCAGATAGCGCAGGGCCAGGCGGACATCTTTGCGGCGGTGAAACGGCAGCCTGTTCATTTCGCCAGCCCCATCCGTCTGATCGCCCAGGTCACCACCACGGTCAGAATGACGATGACGAGAAATGCGATCGCCGCCGTATAGCTGGTCTCGAACTGCTTGAAGCCCTGCGAATAGGTGTAGACCGAGATGGTTTCGGTCATGGTGCCGGGCCCGCCCGCCGTCAGCGCCCAGATGATGTCGAAGATGCGGACCAGGTCGAGGCCGCGGATCAGGATGGCGATGGCCATCACCGGCCAGATGGCGGGCAGCACAATGCGCCGGAAGGTGCGGAGGAACCCGGCCCCGTCGATCGCGGCGGCTTCCAGCAGCGACCTGTCGACATTGGAAAGGGCCGCCAGCAGGATCAGAAACATGAATGGCGTCCATTGCCAGATCTCGCAGAAAATAATCGCGGGATAAACCAGCTGCGGATTGATCGTCCAAAGCGCTGTCACCGGATGGCCGGCGAACCATCCGAGCATCTGGTTGATGGGCCCGTAGCGGTTGTCGAACAGCAGCCGCCAGGTGGCGCCGGCCACGACCGGCGAAATGATCGTCGGCAGGACCAGCAGCGAAACGAAAATCTGGCGGCCCGGCATCTTCTCAAGGAAAAGATAGGCCATGGCCAGTCCGAGCAGCAGCTCGATCGGCAGCGCGATGGCGGTGATCAGCAGGGTATGGCCAAGAGCCGCCCACAGGCGCTTGTCCGAGAACAGGTTGGCATAGTTATAAAGCCCGGCAAACGAGGTGTCCGTGTCCATCATGTCGATGCGCATGAAGCTCACGACCAGCGAGTAGAACAGCGGAAACAGGCCGACCAGCAGCAACAGGAAGATGGCCGGCGTCAGCAGCCAGTATCTGAAATTCCGGTCAGGATTGGCGCGAAGGGCGGTAGCGGCGGCCACGGTCTTTAATCCACTGGAGTGAGAAGCGAAGTCCTGCCCGGGCTGCCGGGCAGGACCATGATGATAGCCGAAACTACATTTTTGGATAGGCACCCGACTTCGACGCCCAGTCGGCGTAAACCGGCTTCTGCTTGTCGACGCCGATCTTCTCCGTGATGGCATCCCATTCGCCGGCGGCCGCATCGAGGATCGCTTTCGGATCCTCGCCCGCCCACAGCTTGGACACCGACTGGCGCAGCACTTCTTCGTACTTGTCAGTCTGGAGCAGCGACAGGTCGAGCAAGCCGTTGTTGGCGCCCGCCTGCAAGGCCGCAAGATATTCCTTGGCTTCCGGCCAGAGAGCCGCATAGCCCGGATCGGTGAAGTGCGAGTCGCGGAACGGATCGCGCAGCGCGTAAGGCAGTTTCACCCGCTCGAGGCTCACCGCTTCGCTGTTCAGCCACTGGATGAACAGATAGGCGGCTTCCTTGTTCTTGGACGCCGATGATACCGACAGGCAGAAGCCCGCCGCCAGTTCCGGATGCCCGCCAGGTGTCATCGCATAGCCGACCTTGCCGGCAATCGTTGATTTCGGCACCCAGCTCATCACTTCCTGGTCCGTGCCGTAGCTTGCGGCCCAGCGGCCATAGGGCGGCCACGAGATGGTCATCGCCGTCTGTCCCTGCAGGAAGGCGGCGAGGTTTTCAACAAAGCCCCACTTCTCGACGCCTGGAGGAGCCCACTTGTTTTCCGCCACCCAGTCGGTGAAGACCTTGACGCCCGCATCGCTGTTGATGGTGGCTTTCATCGTTTCGGCATCGAAGAACTTGCCGCCCTCGTTGCGGAAGCGCTCCTGGAACATGAAGTTGCCGTAGCCCGATTCACGGAAGAACGCGGCGCCGAAGGTCTTGCCGTTGGTGAATTCGGTGATGAACTGGCCAACCTGGTCGAAGTCCTTCCAGTTTGTCGGCGGCACCGGCAGGTCGCTTCCGAACTTCGCCTTGTAGGCCGCCTGAAGCGCGGGATCGCCCAGCACGTCGGTGCGGTAATACATGACGAACACGTCGCCATCGTCGGGGAAGCCGTAGATCTTGCCGTTCACCATCATCTGGTTGTCGCGGTAAGTCGAGGCGATCTTCTGCAACTCGTCGCGGTAGGCATATTTGTCGACCATGGCATCGAGCTGTTCGAGTGCGCCCTGCGTTCACCAGGTCGGGCATCCAGGCCGGGATCACGTTCAGCGCGTCATAGGCGCCGGCACCTGCCCTGAAGTCCTGCATGATCTTGGTGAACATCTCGGCCACCGGAACCTCGACCACCTTGACGTCGATGCCGGTGAGTTCCTTCCACTTGGGGCCGGAGAAGTTGAGCGGGTCAAGCGATTGCAGGCCCGCTTCCCAGACGATGGTGATCGTCTGGCCCGAGTATTGCTTGGCGGCCTCGACGGCCGTCTGCGCAGCGTCTGCGGCCCAGGCCGGCCGCGTGAATGTTCCGGCAAACCCGGCCGCGAGGCCGATCTTGCCTAAGTCGCGTCTTGTTACCATGTCTTCCTCCCAGTTATGAATGTAAGCCTTCTGCTTCCATTCCCGTATCCCCGCTTTGTTGCGGGGAATTTCTGTTACTTGAACTGCTTGCCGTAGCTCTCCAGTTTCGCTTTGAAGCCGGGGCGGTCAAGCACCTCACGGTTGACCACGCCGCGCGGCGTCCGCCCGTGCTGCACCTCGAGGACGGCGCGCACATCGGCAGCGCCATTTCCGGCAAAGCACTGGTCGGTCCAGCATAAGGCGTGCGGCGCCAGAATGACATTGTCCAGCTTGAGCAGCGGATCATTTGTGTCAGGCGGCTCGGTCTCAAAAACGTCAAGCCCCGCCCCGGCGATCCGGCGATTGCTCAGGACTTCCGTGAGCGCCTTCTGGTCAACGATCGGCCCCCGGGCGGTGTTGATGAGATAGGCGGTCTTCTTCATCTGGCCCAAGCGCTTGGCATTGACCACGTGGCGGGTGTCTTCCGTCAGCGGGCAGTTCACCGTCAGGATATCGGCGCGGGCGAACAAGTCATCCATGCCGACAAGTTCGATGCCGAGTTCGGCTGCCACCTTCGGATCGGCAAAGGGATCATGGGCGATGAACTTCATGTCAAAGGGCTTGGCAAGGCGGAACATTTCCGCCCCGATATTGCCGACGCCCAGCGAGCCCAGCGTCTTGCCCACCAGGCCCACGCCCATATGGTCGCCGCGCGCCGCAAATCCAGACGCCCCCTGGCGAGCCAGTTGGTCCTTCACCATCAGCTTTCCGGTGAGCGCCAGGATGAAGGTGATGATCGAAACGGCAACCGGGCGGCGCACCCCGTCCGGCGTGATGCAAAGGGCAATGTCGCCTTTCGTGCAGGCCGCCACATCAACCGAGTCATAGCCCACGCCAAAGCGCGCCACGACGCTGAGCCGCCCGCTTTTCGGAACGCTTTCCGGGGCGAAGCGATGGGTCAGCAGGATGAGCGCGTCGAAATCTTCAAGCTGCTCGCCGCGCAAGGGATTGGCGACATCGAGGAACTTCATCTCGACGCCGGGCGCCGATTTAAGCGGCGCCAGATCGAAGTCCGGATAGACCGGCGTGCCATCGGCCTTCTTGAAATCACCAGACAATGCGACGCGGAACAGGCCTGTCATGGCTTGCAGCCCTCGCGAAGCGTGTTCATCGCCTGGGTCAGCGCATCGCGCAGCACCCAGACATCGCCGGAGTAGCAGCAGAAATCAAAGCCCTGCTTGTAAAGCGCAATGCCCAGATCGGTGGTCGGCACCAGCCGGCCAAGCGACTTTTTATGCTTTTTGGTTGCGGCAATGGTTTGGTCAATCGCCTTGAGGAATTTCGGATTGTCGAACTCGCCGGGGATGCCGAGCGACACCGAAAGATCATAATGGCCAACCCAGAGCACATCGACGCCATCGACCGCCGCAATGGCATCGGCGTTCTCGGCCCCTTCCGCCGTTTCGATCTGGCAAAACAGCGTGGTGCGTTCGTTGGCCGCCGCCAGTTTTTCCGGCACCGAACCGCCGCTGTAATTGTCATGGGCCACGCCCAGCGCCACGCCGCGCTTGCCCATGGGATAATATTTCATGCAGTCCACCACCGCCTTGGCTTCCTTTGCGCTGCCAACCATGGGGATCATGATGCCTTCCGCCCCCATGTCGCAGGCCCGCGCGATGTGGTGATATTCCTTGGACGGCACCCGCACGATGGGCGCCACATCGGCCGCTTCGAAATAGCGGATGGCGCTTTTCACCGTTTCAAAGCCGAAGCCCGAATGCTCCAGGTCGAAAAGGACAAACTCGCAGCCCGCCGCCTTCATGATGTGGCCGATGCCCGGCGTGGCAAACTCCACAATGAAATGGCCGAGCTTGATGTTCTTGTTCCGGGCCATGGTCTTCAACGTGTTACGCGGCATACTATCTTCCACCTTTTAATTCAGCGGCGCTGCGATCCTTCGCAGGCCAGATTGTATTGAACGACTTTCTTGGAGATGACGAGCCCTTCGCTTTCACGGTTGAACACCTCGAAATGCGGCGTTTTGAGGTGCGCGTCGAAGGCGGCGCGGTCATCGTAAATTTCATAGAGGAATATCTTATCGCCCGATTCGATTGGCACCAGCACATCGAAGCGCCGGCAGCCCGGCTCGTCGGCGCAGGAGTCCTTGGCGTTCTTGTCGATGAGTTTCCGGAAGGCTGTCATGGCGCCGGGCTTCACGGTAAAATCAACGGTGATGACGAAGGGGCTCATCGCGTGGCCTCGCGCACTTTCCAGTAGAGGGCTGACACCTGCTCCAGATGCTGGCGCATTTCCCTGGCGGCGGCATCCGGATCGCGGTCGGCAATCGCCTCATAGATCGCCGCATGGGCCTTGTAGGCTACCTTGTTCTGGCCCGGGTAGCTGAGGGTGACATGGCGCTGGTCAACCAGCCATTCGACGATCGCCGAATGCAGCGTCGTGTAGATCGGGTTTTTCGGCACCGTTGCGATGGCGAAATGGAAGGCCACGTCCGACTGCTCGAAGCGCCGGATGTCGCCGATGGCCTCGCGGTTGTCGGCAAGGGCCGCCTTGACCCGCTCAATGTCGGCATCGCTCGCCAGCCGCGCCGCATCGCGCACCAGCCCGGTTTCAAACAGGATGCGCGCCTCCTGGAAATGCCTGATGCCTTCCGAAGCCGAGAGCAGGTAGCGCGCGCTGCCGGCCACCGAATGCATCACCGCCTGCACCGAAGGAATGGCAACTTGCGCCCGCGCTCCGGGGCGCATTTCAAGCAGGCCCATTCTTTGGAGATGGAACAGGGCCTCGCGCACCGCCGGACGCCCCACGCCGAATTCTTTCATCAGGTCCCGTTCCGACGGCAGCTCCGCCCCCGCCGGAAGATCATGGTCGCGGATACGCCGCTCAAGCACCTCGGCAACCTGCTCAAAAAGCTTGGCCCGCTTGATTGCGATCATCGTGGTATACCTGTCATACCAGCATCCTGCAGAAAATATTTTCCGCTGTCAACACGGCACGGCGAAGCGTTGTGGAGCGCAAAGCCCGCACCGGTAAATTCCTCCGTCTACGGATGATTATGGCGGGGCGCGTCAACTCATGGCGGCCGCCTTTCCATGTGGAGGTAAGAAGGTGGAG
This sequence comes from uncultured Alphaproteobacteria bacterium, assembly GCA_963773295.1. Taxonomy (GTDB): domain Bacteria; phylum Pseudomonadota; class Alphaproteobacteria; order Rhizobiales; family Aestuariivirgaceae; genus Aestuariivirga. The sequence continues at coordinate 157,405 of CAVZAJ010000005.1, read as the reverse complement.
GGGATGTCCCCGCCCTGGCTTCAAGCCTGCATATGCTGGTAAAAAGTGGAGTTTGGATGTTTAGGCTCAAAGCCCGGCCTTGGAACGCAGCGGTTTTTGCCTCGGGGTCATTCTTGCAGAGCCCTGGATCGCACGGTGTCCACCGCCCACGCCCGGAATTGTAAGACTTTCCGGAAAAGCGTTGTCTGAACTGTCGGTTTCCGCCAGGGTTGTTTAGCCATCTAAGGCGCGGGGACCATAGTGTCCCCGGGTCTTCCCTTCGGCTCCCGACGGAGCGGGGCGCTGTCTGTCCCCTCTCCTGCAGGCGCTGCCCATGGTTCCGGCAATTTCGAGACGCTGTCGACACTGTCCCCTCCTTTCCGGAACCATCAAGAGCAATATACTCCTATAATAGGAACATGTCAAGGGGCCTAGGAAAATAAATCTTGGATTTCAAATGGCCTCACCGTGTTCCCCTCGCCTCCCCAGGCGCTTTGCGGCGGGGCCGCTTCTTCTCCCGCTTCCCGGGCGAGGCCCTCGAGCGAGGCGCAGCGGCTTTGGATTTGGCCGGGATTTGCAGGTTGTCGCCCGTAATATCCGTAAGCACGCCGGCCTGGGCGACTTTTTCCGCCAGTTTGCGGTTCATGGCGGCGCTCACGGCGGTCCGCAGTGCCGGATTTCCGTTGAGGACCGCATGCAGCGTCTTCGACTCCCAGACACAGTAATGGCAGCCCGTTTCCAACGTCACGGTTGCGGTGGCGGGCCGCGCCAGCAGAAAGGCTATTTCGCCCACGAATGTCCGCGCTTCGGAAACCGTCCGGTGCCCGCCCTTCTCAATTGTCATATTGCCGTCGATGAGGAAATAGAGCTTGTGGAGGTCCTCATTCTCCCGCGTGATGACAAGCGGCGAGGCCGCCACCTCCTGCCTGCCGGCCTTCAGCAATTTGCGGAACTGCCCCGGCGTCAGATCCACCAGCAGGTCGAACAGCTTCCGTTCGTCGGCCTTCAGGCTGAACTGCACTTCGTCGAAGAAGATGAGCCAGATCATCGCCACGTTGGCGATGGCGAACAAGGCGCTCCAGAAGACTCCGCCCCACAGGGGCTCCTCCGGGGCATAATAGAAATACAGGATATAGAGAAGGTCGCCGAGCAGGACCAGGCTGCGCAGAATGAGCTGGTCGCGGAACAGGAAGCCGAGCAGAAACAGAAGTGCCGCAACATGCACGATGTTCTGGCTGACAAACAGTTGCTCGAACAGTGTGGGCGGCACGCGCTTGGCCCCTGAAATTCAATGGCGGAAAGCCAGACTGGCGTTTTCGGGCAGGCTTGTCTAGAGGAGCTGATGGCGATCCGACCATAGGCTGGGTCAAGAGGCCTCCGGAAAATAAATCCTCCGAACGGTTCCCGAAGACCATCCCCCTCACTCCATGGTCGGGCTTGACCCGACCATGGAGAGAGGATGAGCAACGCGTCAGGCAGTGCTTCTTTTCCGGCAAATGCACCGCCACGTTGTTCTGCGACAGGGCCTTTGCCAGTTTGCCGGGAGGAGCCGTGTCGGTGACCAGGTGGTTGAGCTTGTCCAGCCGGCAGATATGCTCGAAGGCCTTCTGCGCGAACTTGCTGCTGTCCAGCACGAGGATCGAATGTGCCGCCTGCTTGAACATGGTGCGCTTGATCCACACCGAGGCCGAATTGAAATCGCTCGGGCCTTCAGCATCGAGGCGGCTGGCGCCGATGACGGCGTGCCTGACATTGAAGCGCTCGAGATAGCTGATGGTGTCCGGCCCGCGCACCCCGCCCTCGCCCGCATCGTATTCGCCGGGGCACATGCGGACCCTTATGGTGGGATTGCTGGCCAGCGCCGCGGCAACGCCAAAGCCGGTGGTAATGACCGTGAGATCATTCAGTTCGGCGGCAAGGCGCTTTGCCACAAACACCGTGGTGCTGCCCGCATCGATCATCAGCGTGTCGCCATTTTTAATCAGCGGCACGGCGGCCTTCGCCAGTTCCATGCGCTGCGCCGTGTTGGCCCGGTACCTGTCATCAAAAAGCGGTTCGGCCGTGGCGGGAGCCCCGGTTGCCCCGCCATAGGTGCGGTTGATGAGGCCCGCGGCGCCGAGCTCGTCAAGATCCCGGCGGATCGTTTCGGTCGACACCTCATGCTCAAGCGCCAGTTCGGCAATGCGGATGGCGGGCGATGCCCGGAGCTCCGCGATAATGGCGCCCTGTCTTTTCTGCTTGCTACGCTCCTTGATAGCCTTCACCGTTTTAACCCCAGCCCAATCAAATTACTGAGTTTGGTGTTTACAATATATAATGTTGCAAATACAACATATTTCGATTGGGCCTCCGAGGGCGCCCGCGCCTTCACCACCGGTTCGGCGCTGCTGGATGGCTCGTACAAATATCAGCAAGGGCCTGTTCGCGTCGCAGACCGCCAGTATCCTGGCCGACAGTGTTGCTCGGCATTAACCTGTTTTTTCAGTCCAGGTGAAGTCCCGCCAGCAGCTCATAGGAGCGCAGGCGCGCCGCATGATCGTAGATCGCCGATGAAACCATGAGTTCATCCACGCCGGTCTTGGCGATGAATTCCCGCAAGCCGCTTTCAACGGTTTTTGGCGCGCCGACGAATGAGCAGCCCAGCATGCGCGAGGCCTGCAGCTTTTCGGTTGGCGTCCAATAGGTCTCCATATCGTCAATGGGCGGCTTCAGGTAGCCGCGGTCTTTCCGGAACATGTCGGTGACGCGCTGCTGGATGGAGGTGAAGAGGCGCGTTGCCTCCGCATCGGTTGCAGCGACGATGACGTTCACCCCGGCCATGGCATGGGGCTTGGCCAATTGCGCCGACGGTTCAAAGCGTGTGCGATAGACCTCGAGCGCCTGATGCAGCGCGTCCGGCGCAAAATGCGAGGCAAAGGCGTAAGGCAGGCCCAGCATGGCGGCAAGATGCGAGCCGAACAGGCTCGATCCGAGAATCCACAAGGGCACATTGGTGTCGGCCCCCGGAACCGCCTGAATGCTCTGGCCCGGCAGCACCGGGCCGAGAAGCGCCTGCAATTCGAGGACGTCCTGCGGGAAGCGTTCCGATGCCGAGGCCTCGCGCCTGAGCGCCCGCCATGTCTGCTGGTCGGTGCCCGGCGCCCGCCCAAGGCCCAGATCAATGCGCCCGGGATAAAGCGATTCCAGCGTTCCGAATTGCTCGGCGATGATCAGCGGTGAATGATTGGGCAGCATGATCCCGCCCGCGCCCACCCTGATCGTGGCGGTGCTGCCGGCAATAAAGCCGATGACCACCGCGGTTGCCGCACTGGCAATGCCCGCCATGTTGTGATGCTCGGCCACCCAATAGCGCGTGTAGCCCAAGCGCTCCGCATGCTGGGCCAGGTCGCGGGCGTTTCTGAGGGCGTCGGCGGGGGTTTTGCCCTCCGAAACCGGGGCTAAATCAAGAACAGAAAGTGCGGCCATGTCGCTTTCATCCAAATTTCACGATTGACTGAATTATCCTACATTCTAAAGCAAGATGGTGTGCCGCGCGGCGGATTGTTAGGTTCAGGGGTAACGGAGAGAAAATGAAAGTTGATCCAACCGAGAAAGTGGCCCTGGGCCGCACCGGCCTTTCCGTCACCCGGCTGTGTTTCGGCCTCGGGCCCATTGGCGACATGCCCGACACCTATGGCTACAAGGTAGATGCCGAGCGCGGGCGCGAAACCGTGCGCGCCGTTTTCGACAGCCCGGTGAATTTTCTCGATACCTCGCGCAACTATGGCTTTGGGCGCAGCGAAGAGCGCATCGGCGAAGTGATTCGCGAGCGGGGCGGAATTCCCAAGGGCTTCGTCATATCCAGCAAGCTTGACCGCGACATGGACACCAAGAAATTCGACGGCGCCCGGGCCCGCCGTTCGCTGGACGAGAGCCTGAAGACGCTCAATGTCGGCAAGATCCAGCTTCTCCATGTGCATGATCCCGAATATGCATCGTCCCTTTCCGACGTCACCGGGCCGAAAGGCGCGCTTGCCGAACTCTTCCGCATGAAGGAGGAAGGCCTGGCCGATGCGGTGGGCCTCGCCGCCGGGCGCGTCGACATCATGCTGCCCCTGCTGCGCGATTGGGATTTCGATGCGCTGATCACCCACAACCGCTTCACCCTCGTCAACCGCAATGCCGAAGAGATGATGGACTTCGCGCAGACCAGAGGCATCGCCGTGCTCAATGCCGCGCCCTACAGCGGCGGCGTTCTCGCCAAGGGCAGCGCCTCGCACAAGCGTTATGTCTATCAGGAGGCCTCCGCCGAAACGCTGGAACCGGTCACCAGGGTTGAAAGCATCTGTGCCCGCTATGCCATTCCGCCCGGCGCGGCGGCTTTGCAGTTTTCCATGCGCGACCCCCGCGTCGCCTCAACGATTTGCGGCGTCAGCAAGGCCGAACGCATTACCCAGACCTTGGAGTGGGCCCACTATCCCATCCCGCCAGCCGCCTGGGATGAGCTCCTGGCCCTTCCCGCCGAACCAGGCGATCCGGAGGCGACACGGGTTTACAGCCCGGGCTGAACGCGCGCGCGATAAAGGAAGGATTGACGATGGTGGATTTTCTCTGGTGGCCGGTGGTGATCGGAATTGGCGGCACCGCCGCCATGGACCTGTGGGCGCTGCTGCTTGCCGCCATCTTTGGAATGCCGCGGCCCAACTGGGGCCTGGTGGGGCGCTGGTTCGCCCATCTCGCCAAGGGCACGTTCTTCCACAAGGATATCACCGCGGCCCAGGCCATACCCAACGAAACAGCGCTTGGCTGGTTTTTTCACTACGCCATCGGCATCATCTATGCCGCGGCGCTCATCATCGCCGCCGGACGTGAATGGCTTTCAAATCCAACCTTTCTTCCCGCATGGCTCATCGGCCTCGTAACGGTGGGAGCGGGCTGGTTCATCCTTCAGCCCGGCATGGGCGCCGGCTGGGCCGCGTCGCTGCGTCCCAATCCCATGCAGATCAGGGCGCTCAACCTTGTCTCCCACACGGTCTTCGCCGCGGGCATGTTCGCAACCGCCCTGCTCTTCTCCAGGGTGTAATCGCTTCCCTAGACGCCGACGCGCTGTTTCTTGCGGACCTCGGCCTGGTACTTTGCCGCGTCCTTGACTTCGCTGCGCTTGCTCACCTGCGGCACGCCCACGTCCCACAGCGCATCACCCGGCGTCCAGGTAAACGCATCCGAAACAATTGTAATGACAGTCGTACGGTCGGTGGTTTTGGCCCAGTCCAGGGCCTGGCCGAGCTCCGCCAGGCCTTCGACCCGGCGCACCAAGGCGCCCATCGATTCCGCATGCTTGGCGTAATCGACACTGAAGGGTTCCTTCACCTTGCAGTCCTTGATCAGGTTGTTGAAGGAAACCCCGCCCTTGAAATTCTGCAGCCGGTTGATGACCGCATAGCCGCCGTTGTCGCAGACGACCACGATCAGCTTGTGGCCCGCAAGCACCGAGGAATAGATGTCCGAGTTCATCATCATGTAGGCCCCGTCGCCCACCATGACAAAAGTTTCGCGCGTCGGATCGGCCATCGCCGCACCCCAGCCTCCGGCAATTTCGTAGCCCATGCAGGAGAAGCCGAATTCTACGTCGAAGCTGTTGGCCGACTTCACCCGCCAGTTCTTCATCATCTCGCCGGGAAGGCCGCCGGAGGCGGTGATCGCATAATCCCGCTCGCCAGCCTTGGCATTCACCACGCCCACGATTTGCGCATAGGTCGGCACCGGCGAATTGGTGGGTTTTTGAAAACCGTCAAGCATCTTGTCCCACGTCGCAAACGCGGCGCGGGCCTTTGCCATCCATGTCGCGTCCGCCTTCCAGCCCGTAAGCCCCGCTGCCAGCTCGTCGACCGTCTCCCGCGCATCGCCCACCACGGCGAGGGCCTGATGCTTGGTTGCATCCCAGCGCGCCGCGTTGATCGAAATGAATTTTGCCTCCGGCTTGAAGCAGGTCCACGAGCCCGTGGTGAAATCCATCAGCCGCGTGCCGATGGCAATGACAAGATCGGCTTCCGCCGCCAGCGCATTGGCCGAGGTCGAACCGACAATGCCGATGGCCCCCGCATAGGCCCCATGCGTGTGAATGACCGTTCCCTTCCCCGCGATGGTTTCGGTGATCGGAATGCCATGCGCCAGGGCAAATTTGGCAAGGCTTTCCTCTGCTCCCGAATAGCGCACCCCGCCGCCCGAAATGATCAGCGGGCGCTTGGAATTTTTGAGAAGTTCAACCGCCTTCTTCACGCTGTTGCGGTCGGCGCGCGGGCGCGGCACCTCATGCAGGGTGGGCGCGAAGAAGGCCCCCGGATAGTCGCAGGCATATTCCTGGATGTCCTGCGGCAGGGCAATGAAGGCCGGCCCGCAATCGGCGGGATCAAGCATCATGGCCACCGCCTGCGGCAGCGACGAGATGATCTGCTCGGGATGCACGATGCGGTCCCAATAGCGCGTCACCGCCTTGAAGGCATCATTCACATTCACGGTGGGATCGCCGTAATGCTCGACCTGCTGCATCACCGGGTCCGGCCTGCGGTTGACGAAGGTGTCGCCCGACAGGATCAGGATCGGCAGGCGGTTGGCATGCGCCACGCCCGCCGCCGTCACCATGTTGAGCGCCCCCGGCCCTATCGACGATGCGGCCACCATGATCTGCCGGCGGCGCTTGGCCTTGGCAAAGCCGATGGCCGCAAGCGCCATGGATTGCTCGTTCTGCCCGCGCCACGTGGGCAGAATATCTTTCACCGCTTCCAGTGCTTCTGAAAGGCAGGTCACGTTGCCATGCCCGAAAATGGCGAAGACCCCGGGAAACAGGGGAACTCTCACGCCCTCCACCAGGGTGAACTGGTTGCACAGATAACGCACCAGGGCCTGCGCCATGGTCAAGCGGACGGTCGACATGCAAGTTCCTCCCAAATCGCTTCAGGCCCCGCGGCTTTTTGCAGGCCGGCCCCCTATGCGACTGTCTAACGTTCAGCGCCGGGAAGCAAGGGTCTCCGCCATCGCCTGGCGCAGGCTGTGCATCTGGTCCAGGAGGTCGAGGATTATCCCTATGCCCTCGTGGTTGACGCCCATGTCGTGCTGCAGGTCCCGGATCAGTTTCGCCCGCGCCAGGTCGATCTCGGCGAAGGCCGGCTCGCCTGACGCTTCGGCGGGAAGCAGCCATTCCTCACGCATGCAGATTTCCAGGGTTTCCTGGTCGAGTTGCGTGCGGGAAAGAAATTCCAGCTTGCTGATGATCATGGCTGCATCTCCTTTCGCGGTTCGTAAGTCTTGCCGGGCTTCCACTGGGAAAGAAAGCTTTCGAGCTCCGGGTCGGGGGCCGGCGGCAGCATGACTTTGAGCCTGACCAGCTCATCGCCCGCGCCGCCGCGCCGCGGAATGCCCTTGCCCTTCAGGCGCAGGACCGAACCGGTGTTTGATCCCTGCGGCACCTTCAGCATGACCGGGCCGCTAGGGGTGGGTACTTTGATGTTGGCGCCGAGGAAGGCTTCTCCCAGGGTGACCGGCAGCTCGAGATGAATGTCATCGCCAACCCGCGTGAAGAAGCGGTGCGGGAGAATGGAAATCTCCACCAGCGCATCGCCCGCTTCGCCGTCCCCGCCCGATGGCACGCCCTTGCCTCGCAGACGCAGGATCTGCCCCTCCTGAATGCCTGGTGGAATGGTGACATCCAGCGTTCCGCCGTCGGGCAATGTCAGCCGCCGGGTGGCGCCCGTGACCGCATCGAGAAACGCCACGGAAAGCCGGTAATGCGCGTCGGCGCCCCGGGCCCGCCGCGATTGCTGCGCCTGGCGCCGGAATAGTTCGGCGAAAATGTCGTCGGCGCCGGCGAAATCGGCAAAGCCCGAGGGATTCTGATAGGCATGCTCCGCCTCAGCCTGGGACGCGTAATCCCTGTAATATTGCTGGCGGGGCTTTTCCGCCCCTGACGCGTCAATCTCCCCGCTGTCGAATTTTTTGCGCTTCTCCGCATCCGACAATATGTCGTTGGCGAGTGAAAGCTCCTTGAAGCGTTCTTCCGCCTGCTTGTTTCCGGGGTTGAGATCCGGATGCAGCTTCTTCGCCAGGCGGCGGTAGGCTTTTTGAATGTCATCAGGCGAGGCGGCGCGCGCAACGCCCAGAATTTCATATGGGTCTTTCACTTTCACTCCATTGAACCGGATGGCTGTGGTTTCCCCCTAGATAAGTGACGGCTCATCCCATTGCAAATCTTGGCAGGCCGAAGGCAGTTCATTGTGCGCCTGACGATTGCACTACCGGTTCAGCCATTTCATGACGTGGATCGCCGAAGCGGCAATCTCGCCTTGGCCTTTTGTCATCACGATGTTTGCCAGTGAGCGGTTCCGCCCGCGATCGCAGCTCGCGATGGTATAGGTCACCGATATCGTGTCATTGATGAAAACCGGCTTGAGGAACCGTGTCTTGTCGTAGCCGAGTGAAACCGGATACAGCGACGAGTTCATGGTGCCGCATTTGTCGGCGATCATCGTCGAGGCCCGCGACATGTACCCCACCAGCAGCGCGCCATGGGCGATGCGCTGCCCGTATTGCGTGCGCCGCATGAATTCCGCGTCCACGTGATTGGGCGAAAAATCGCCGGTAATTCCGGCAAAGAGATAAACATCGCTTTCGGAAACGGTTTTGCTGAAAGAGGCCTCCAGGCCGAGAATGCCGTCGTAGAAATCTGTCATGTGCGCTAGGTCCTGAGCAGTTCGCGGGCGATGATGCTGCGCTGAATTTGGTTCGTGCCCTCGTAAATCTGGGTAATCTTGGCGTCCCTGTAGAGCCGTTCCACTTCAAAACCCCGGATATATCCCGAGCCGCCAAAAATCTGCACCGCATTTGCCGTGTGCCGCACCGCCGCGTCGCCGGCAAAGCATTTGGCAATCGAGCATTCCATGGTCGCGGGAAGGCCCGCATCCAGGGTCATGGCCGCGCGATGGACAAGCGCCCGCGCCGCCGTGATGTCCGTCTTCATGTCGGCCATCATCCACTGCAGGCCTTGATTCTCGGCGATAGTTTTGCCGAACTGTTTCCGGGTTTTGGCATAGTCGATCGCCGCGTCGAGCCCCGCCTGGGCAATGCCCACCGCAAGCGCCCCGATGCCGATGCGCCCCTTGTCGAGAACGCTCATCATGATGTGAAAGCCGCGGTTCATGGGGCCAAGAAGCGCCTCCGCGCTCAGCCGCACCTCATCGAAATGCAGCGCTCCCACCGGTGAAGCGCGCTGCCCCATCTTCTTTTCCTTCTTGCCGCGCGATACTCCCTTGGCCGAAAGGTCCACGATGAAGATCGACATTCCGCGCTTGCCCGCCTCCGGATCGGTTCGGGCCAGAACATAGCCGTAGTCGGCGACCGGCGCATTGTGAATCCACATCTTGGAGCCGGAGAGCCGCCAGCCCGCTCCATCCCGCACGGCAATGGTCCTGATCCCCGAAACGTCGGTGCCGGCCTCCGCTTCCGTGATGCAGTAGCAAATCCGCTTGCGGGCCGCGAGCACATCGGCCAGGTGCGCCTTGCGCTGCGTGTCGGACCCGTGCAGCGAAAGAAGCGTGCCGATCAGTTCCACCAGGCCGCACTGGTCGGCAACCGAAGCATAGCCGCGGGAAAGCTCTTCCATCACCAGGGAGTAGGAAAGCGCGTCGAGGCCTGCCCCGCCAAAAGTGTCTGGAACGGTGATGCCAAATAGCCCGAGCCCGGCCATTTCCGCATATAGCTCGGCAGGGAAAGCCTCCGTATCGTCGAGCTCCACGGCCAAAGGACGAACCCGGTCATCGGCAAAGCGGCGTGCCGTATCGCGGATCTGCGTGTAAATATCCGCTGGCAGTTTCGGAACCGGAAGGTGGAAATCTGACATGCTCACCTGCATCTTTCGCCGCCGATGACCAGCATCCTCAGGCTCCCTTGAAGCGGGGCGGGCGCTTTTCGCGGAAAGCCGCCACCCCTGCTTTAAGTTCGGGACCGCCCGCCACGGCGAGCCCCGCAAGTGTTTCCAGGGCCCGTTCGACGTCTTCGCCGGCGGCAGCGTTGATCAGCATTTTGGCGATTGCGGTGGCAAGGGGGCCGCGCAGGGATAACTGCGCCGCCATCTGCTTGGCGGCGCTGAAGCTTTCGCCCCTGGCCGCGACGGAATCGACAATGCCGAGTTCAAGCGCTTCCGCCGCCGTAAATATTTCTCCCCGCAAGGCCATGCGGCGCACGGTTTGCGAACCGAAGCGGCGCACCGCGCGCTGGGTTCCGGACCAGCCGGGAATGATCCCAAGGCCGGTTTCCGGCTGGCCGAATTTGACCTGGGGCTCGGCTACGCGAAAATCGGCGGTGGCGGCCAGTTCCAGCCCGCCTCCCAGGGCATGGCCGTTGAGGGCGGCGATGAGCGGCACGCGCAGCCGCGCCAGCGCATCAAAAGTCCGGTGGCCATGGCGCACCCAGGCGAGGCCGAAATTTTCCGCAGGCCACGTGCTCCACGCCTCGATGTCACCGCCGGCGCAAAAGGACTTTTCCCCTTCGCCTTTGATGATGCAGCAGCGGATGCTGTCCATGCCATCCACCAGATGGGCGGCGCGCTCCAGGGCCAGCACCATTTCATAATCCAGCGCATTGAGCTTTTCCGGCCGCGCAATGGTGATGATGGCGAGATTTTCCTCGATATCCAGCTTGATGCGCTTGTCGCCGGTGTCAGGCATGGAGCTTCAATCCCATCTTCGCCGGGTCGAACAGGTTTTTGCTCATCGCCTTCACGCCGGGAGAGATGATGAGCGGGAATTCGGACTGATCAAGAATATTGCCTTGCAGATCCACCCCGGGCGCAATCTCGGTTACCACGATGCCCTCCGGCGTGAGCTTCATGACGCAGCGCTCGGTGACGTAGGTGATGTCCTGGCCCTGCATGACGGCGCGCTTGCCGGAGAAGGAAATCTGCTCGACGGCGCGCACCAGTTTCTTGACCTTGCCTTCCTTTTCGATGCGCAGCTTGCCGTCCCTGATTTCCATCTTGGCGCCGGCGTTGAAAAACCCTGAGTAAACGATCTTCTTGGCGCGCGAGGTGATGTCGACGAAGCCGCCGGCCCCGGCCGTGACATGCGGCCGCACGCCCAGTTTTGAAACATTGACCGAGCCGTAGCTGTCAATCTGCAGGAAGGACAGCAGGGCGCAGTCAAAACCCGCGGCCTGAAAATAGGTGAACTGCGAGGGCGAGGCGACAATGGCTTCGGCGTTGGACGAGCAGCCGAACTGGAAGTCGAGAAGCGGAATGCCGCCGATCGCCCCTTGCTCGATCACCCAGGTGGTCTTGCCATGGAGCCCCTCCTCCAGGAAGATGCGCGGCACATTGGCGGACACGCCGAAGCCCAGGTTCACCGCCCAGCCCTCCTTCAATTCCTCGGCCACGCGCCGGGCGATGGCCTTGCCGGTGCCGAAGTCCATGTGGCTGAAGGAGTCGAGCGGCTTGAACTCTTCGCCGGAAATGGCGGGGTCATAGGGTGTCTGCGTCGTCTGCCACTGCTCCGGCGCTTCGACAATATAATCCACCAGAATGCCCGGCACATAGACGTCATGGGGCTTCAGGGGGCGGTCCCTGATGATGCGCTTCACCTGGGCAATGACGATGCCGCCATTGTTGTGGGCGGCCATGGCGAGCTCGAGTGCGCCGATATAGGCGCCTTCGTGCTCAAAAGTGAGATTGCCGCGTTCATCGGCCGATGTTGCCCGGATGATGGCAACGTCAGGAATGATGGCGGGGAAATAAAGCCAGTCCTCGCCCTCGAAGCTGATTTTCTTCACGATGGCCGCGGCGGCGGCCTTGGCATTCATGGCGCAGCCCTCGTGGGCCGGATCGACAAAGGTATCGAGGCCAATCTTGGTGAGCACGCCGGGGCGCTTGGCGGCGGCTTCGCGGTGCATGTCAAACATGATGCCCGAGGGCACGTTGTAGGCGGCGATTTCGTTGCCGCCGAGCATCTGCCAGATCAGCGGCGGCTCCGCCGATGACGGGCCGGAGGGATAGGAGCCCGCGATGATCCGCCGGATCAGGCCCGCCTTGGCAATGTGATCGACGCCTTTGACGCCTGACATGTCGCCCGCCGCGATGGGATGCAGCATGGTGAGGTTCTGCGGATGCCGTTCGCGGTCGAAGCGTTCGCCAAGCGCCTTCAGGAGCGCATCGGGGCAGCACAGGCCGGAGGAGGAATTGACCGTGACGGTGGCGCCATCGCCGATTTGTTTGACCGCTTCCGCCGCGCTGACGATTCTGGGCATCTGTCTGTTGCCGCGGATCAGCTCCGCGGCCCTTTCTGCCGTTGCAATGACGCAGGCGTTGGTCGCGGTGCAAACAGGACGGGGCCCCGCTCAGCAGCACCTGCGCACCGGGCATTTCCGTCGGCCCTGCCGATCCGCCGCCAAATGATGTAGCCGCAACCGTTCACTTGCAATTTCGCTGCTCCTGGGCTACTTATAAATAACTAGATAGTTATTTCAAGCCCCTTGGGACGCAAAGTGCCTGGACCGGGAAAGAAATCGCGAAACCCAGATGACACGAAGCGGCGCATCCTGGCTGCGGCGAAGGCGGAGTTCGCCAGAAAGGGGCTGGGCGGAGCCCGGGTTGACGACATCGCGGCGCGGGCAAAAGCCAACAAGCGCATGATGTATCACTATTTTGGCAACAAGGATGACCTGTTCAAGCAGGTGGTGGAAGAGGCCTATGGCGAATTTCGCGAGCGCGAAGCGGCCCTTGAGCTTGACGGCCTCGAGCCCGTGGCGGCCATCAAGGCGCTGATCGCCTTCATCTGGAAATATTTTCTCGACAATCCGGAATTCATCACCCTGGTCAACAGTGAAAATCTTCACAAGGCGCGGCACATCAGGAAATCCCGGCGGATGGAGGAGATGAACCGCTCGTTCGTCGGGCGCATGCGCAAGTTGCTGGAGCGCGGCGTCAAAGCAGAGGTTTTCCGCAAGGGCCTTGACCCGGTGCAGGTCAATATCAGCATTGCGGCGGTGGGCTATTACTACCTCACCAACCGCTTTACCGGATCGATCGTGTTCGAGCGCGACCTCATGGCCGAGAAGGCTTTGGCGGCGCGGCTGCAGTTCAACACGCAGACCATCCTGCGGATGATCTGCACGCCGCAAGCGCTGGAGAGGATAGACCCATGAAGGCATTTGTAACCGGCGCCCGGCGCGGTATCGGGCGGGCGATTGCCCTTGCCCTGGCGGGTGCCGGATTTGACGTGGCAGTGAACGATGTTGCCGACGGCGCCGAGCTGCAGGCGGCGGTCGCGGAAATTTCGGCGCGCGGCGTCAAGGCCGTTGCGGTGGTTGGCGATATTTCCGATCTCGCGGCCCATGGCGCCATGTTTGACAAGGCGGAAGCCGCCTTGGGCCCGCTGACCACGCTCATCAACAATGCCGGCGTATCCGTCCGGAACCGGGGCGATCTTCTGGATGTCACGGCGGAAAGCTATGACCGCTGCCTGAATGTGAATACGCGGGGCACCTTCTTCCTCACCCAGGCTTTTGCCAAGCGCCTCAAGCCATCCCCGCACCACCGCAGCATAGTGACCATTTCATCGGCCAATGCCGCCGGCGTTTCGATCACCCGCGGTGAATACTGCGTCTCGAAGGCCGGCGTTTCAATGATGTCCAAGCTGTTTGCCGCGCGCCTCGGCAATGACGGCGTTGGCGTTTATGAAATCCAGCCGGGCTTCATTGAAACCGACATGACCGCCCCGTCGAAGGCGCGCTATGACAAGCTGATTGATGAGGGGCTGACAGTGATCAAGCGGTTTGGAACGCCGGAGGAAGTGGGCCGCATTGCCCTCACTTTGGCGCAAGGATTGCTGCCCTATACCACCGGGCAAATCATCCAGGCCGATGCGGGCCTCATGATGGTGCGGTACTGACCATGAAAATCCGCCTGCCGGCAGCGCAAGGAAAATCCGCGACCTATCATCTGGCGGGCGAGCCCATCGCCGTCCGGAGGCCCAAAATGCCGTTTAACCGCCTGGCGCTTGCGGCGGCCCATGTGGTGGCCGATCCGCTGAGTTCCACCGGGGCCCTCGATTGGGACAAGACCCTGGCCTTCCGCCACTATCTCCTCGGCCAGGGCTTCGGCATTGCGGAAGCAATGGACACCTCGCAACGCGGCATGGGGCTGGACTGGCCGCTGGCCCATGAACTGATCGCGCGCTCCCTCAAAAGCGCCGGGCCTGAGGCATCGCGGATTTTTTCCGGGTGCGGCACCGATCACCTGTCGCCGGGCGATGCGCGCACTCCCGATGATGTGGTGAAGGCCTATCTCGAACAGCTCCATGCCATACAAAAGCTCGGCGGCCGGGTGATCCTGATGGCGAGCCGGGCCCTGGTGCGGGTGGCGAGATCGCCCGATGACTATCTGAAAGTCTACGCCCGCGTCCTCAACGAAGCCGAACGTCCGGTCATCCTGCACTGGCTGGGCGAGATGTTTGACCCGGCGCTCAAGGGCTATTGGGGGGCGGAAGATTTTTCCGATACGGCGCGGACCTGTCTCGCCGTTATCAAGGGCAATGCCGCCAAGGTCGACGGCATCAAGATTTCGCTTCTCGATGCGCAGAAGGAAATCGCCTTCCGCCGGCAATTGCCGACGCCCGTCAAAATGTACACCGGCGATGACTTCAACTATGCCGAATTGATCGCCGGCGATGAACAGGGCTATTCCCACGCCCTTCTCGGCATCTTCGCCGCCATAGCCCCCGCCGCGGCGGCGGCATTAACCGCCCTGGCGAAAGGCAACATCAAAAAATTCCACAAGATGTTCGGCCCCACCGTGCCGTTGTCGCGCCTCATATTTCAAGCCCCAACCCAGTATTACAAGACCGGCATTGTGTTTCTGGCGTGGCTCAATGGGCATCAGGAGCACTTTATCATGGTTGCAGGTGCGCAGGGCGCCCGGCCGCTTGCCTATTTCATTGAGGCGTTCAAGCTTGCCGATCAGGCCGGACTGCTCCGCGATCCCGATCTGGCCGTAAAGCGGATGAAAACCCTGCTCGCCCTCTACGGCCAATGAGGCCCTACTTCAGGGCCACGTCAGCGGCAATCCCGCGGGTGTCCACCTTTTCCAGACCGCCATTGCTTGCGATGATCGTGGGCGCATTGTCCGTGCTTATCGTCAAGGTGAGGGTGATTCCGCCCGCCAGGAGAGTAGCGACAACCAGCACCAGTCCCGTGGTGCGGAAAAATCCGATGTCTAAAGCCGGAACTTGTTCGGATGACGGGGTCAATTGTAGCTACTCCTGCGATAGAGGGAGGCACGGCTTGGAGGAGACAGGCCTCTTGCCCCAACGAGTGTCATGGCAAAAGGCCTGTCGAACTTGGGTTAGCCGCGCCACATCCGCCCGTTGCGGGAGTCCACGAACACGGTGACATCACGGCCGCGGCGCGTGGCCTCGAACGTGTAGGTGCGGCCATTGCATTCGATCGTTGCGACATTCCTGAACCCGTTATTGCGGACCCGGGCCCGGGCTTCACCGCACGACAGGCGTCCGCGGTTGTTGTAATAGCGCGTATCCTGATACCAGCCATAGCCGTTGCGGAAACGGTAGTCAGGGCCAACCTGGTAGCCATAATGGGGCACGCCCAGGTAAATTTTTACGTTGGTTTTGGCGTCTGCCTCGGTGGGAATGGCCAAGGCCAAAACGGCCGCAACGGCGGAGGCGAAAACAAGACTTTTCATGCTGGAACTCCTTTTTATCAGCCAAGCCCGTTGGGGGCCTTGTGACGAGAACTTGCATCGCCCCGAAGAAGTTCCTTAAACCCTTGTTTCTAAAAAAATAAATCCCGAACGTGGCTAACGGGCCCGTAAAACCCCCCATCGCGTTACGCAAAAGTCCCGAATCTGCAGGATCGGCGGGCCGGGAAACGCAATTTGTTCCGGCTATCAACTGGCGAATTTACCAAGGTTTTTTGGGAACCATAGGGGTGGGAGCGGGTTGATCTGCCAACGCCGCGGGGCCCGGCCCCTCCAACCGCCAAAAGAAGGTGCAGCAAATGAGCATGATCGATCCAAAAGGCTCACGGCAGGAGTCAGAGGCGATGGCCTTAATCCGTGCGCACCGCGGCCAAATCCAGCCCCGGGAGACCCCGAACGTCAAATCCCCAGCCACCATCATCCTGCCAATCCCGGGCTTCTGGAAATCGCTGGCCAGCGGGAACCAATAGCAAATACCCTCCACCCGATATTGCCCTGACCCGGCAACCGCCTCAAAAAAATAAAGGGAACAGACATCGTCCCAGAAGTTTATAAATGGCACTGATCCGCGCCGAGGGCCGACGGGCGATCGGAATTAACTATTCGCAAGGCCGAAGGCATGGGAAAGTCGAAAATCGAAACACGCGCCCCCACATTCAGAGTTCTGAATCCACAGGGCTTGCGCCCCGGCGACTTTCTTCGGCTGCTCAAAGATTCGGCCCTGGCATGGAATACCGACGGTGCGTCGAGCATGGGTGCGGCAATAGCATTTTACACGATTTTCTCCATCGCCCCCTTGCTCATCATCACCATGGCCATCGCGGGGTTTTTCTTCGGTGCCGACGCCGCCCAAGGCCAAATCTACGCTCAAGCGCGGAGCCTTTTGGGAGCGGATGGTGCTTCGGCTTTGGAGGGACTTGTCCAAAGTGCGAGTAAGCCCACCGAAGGTTTCGCCGCAACCGTTGTGGGCCTTGTTTTTATGATTTTCGGTGCCACCGGGGTATTTGCCGAGCTGCAAGGCGCCATGGACCGGATCTGGCAAACGCCCGTGTCGGAAAACCAGTCCGGCGTCTGGTATCTCCTGCGCCGCCGCATATTCACCTTCGGCATGCTATTGGCGGTCGCCTTTTTGCTGCTGGTCTCGCTAACCGTGAGCGCCCTGATATCCACCCTTCAGACGCTGTGGAATCCGCAAGCCCCAGGCCTGGAAACAGTCTGGCAGATTATAAATTTTGCTGTCAGTTTCATAATAATAACGGGGCTTTTCGCGCTCATATTCAAATTGCTCCCGCGCGTAAAAGTCGCGTGGGGGGATGTGCTGTTTGGCGCGGTGTTTACCGCATTGCTTTTCAATGTTGGAAAGTTTCTCATTGGACTTTACATAGGCAAGACCGGAGTTGTATCCGGGTTTGGAGCTGGCGGAACGGTCATCGCCATGGTCCTTTGGGTTTACTATTCGGCGCAAATTTTTTTGCTCGGCGCTGAATTCACCTGGCTTTATGCCCAGCGCTACGGGTCGATGAAAAACGCGGGGGCATGAACCGCCGGGTTGAGCATTGATCGATAATACGATGCTTGCCGGGGAACCATTTGCCCTGTGGCGGGTTGCATTTTCCAACGGTCAATTGGAGATCTCCCATGGCAAAGCAATCAAAGCGGAAAAGAACGCAAGGCGCCAAACAGGCATCGGGCACCCCAGGCTATATCTTCGATGGCGCGATGGCCATGGCGCGGACGTTGCTCAACACCAAGAAGGATTGGGGCGTCGAAAAGCTGTATGAGTTTGCCGATGCCACCCAGGAATATGCGGCTGCCCTTGATGGCATTCCCAATGTTGGCGGCTACGCCGCGGCGGCGGCCGATTCCCTCAAAGATCTGGCGGATTACGTGAACGAAAACGAGTTTGACCAGATTTTGAAGGATGCCTCCACGTTTGCAAGGCGCCATCCGGTGCCGATGATTATCGGCGGAGCCATCGCGGGCCTGGCGCTGACCCAGATCCTCCGCTCTGATGAAACGGTTTTAAGGACCGGCCGAGGCCGCGCACGAGGAACGGCCAGGCCTGCGCGCCGCGCCAACGGGCATTCCCATTTGAACGCCTAGGCGGCGCGGACGAAAAATAAGCTTGCGGCACGGGAACCAATTGTGACGCAAGCGCGTTTCCTTTGCGTCGGAAATTTGGCAAAGGAGACGCACGTGACGCTTGGCACAATTCTACTCATTATCCTCATACTGATCCTCATCGGGGCATTGCCAAGCTGGGGCTACAGCCGCGGTTGGGGCTATGGCCCGTCGGGCGGCCTCGGCTTGATTGTGGTCATAATCCTGATACTGATACTGATGGGCAAGATATAACGCATGGAGTGAGGCATGGTTACCGCCAACGGGGATAGCCAGGCCTACTATTTCAAGCGGGGCTTGATCGTGTTGATCGGCATCCTCATTCTCAACGCCATCGACATGATCCTGCTCGCCCGGGACTTTCTTATTCCCGTGGTGATCGCCTTTCTCATCGCGATAACGTTCCGCCCTGTCATCAAGTGGTTTGCCTTGCGTGGGGTTCCCGCCTGGGGAACCGCCACCGGGCTGGCCGCGGCAATTTTGCTGGGCGGACTCCTGGCAGGCTACATGATCAGCGGTCCTGTCTCCGGCTGGATTGCCAACGCCCCGGAAATCCGCCGGACCCTTACGGAAAGGCTCCGCAGCATCAGCGGCAGCGTTGAGCACCTTGCCACGATAACCGAAGATATCAGAAAAGCCGCGACCCCGGCAGCCGGCGAGCCTGTCAATGAAGTGGTGGTCAAGGAGCCGGGCCTTCCGGCCTTTCTGTGGATTGCCGCCTATCCCGCGAGCTTTGCGGCGATGTTTACCGGGGCGGTTATCCTGTCGCTGTTTCTCATGGCGTCGGGCAACCTTCTCTATGAAAAACTGATCAACATAATGCCCACGCTCACCGACAAGAAAAATGCCCTGCGCGTAGTCCAGGACGTTGAAAAGGAAGTCTCCGCCTACCTCCTGCTGCATAGCGCGATCAACGCGGGCGTAGGCGTTGCGGTGGCCATCGCATTCTACCTCATCGGCATGCCTTCCGCCTATATCTGGGGATTTCTTGCCTTTACCCTCAATTTCATTCCCTATGCCGGCCCCATCGGCGGAGCCGTTCTTTCGGGGCTGGTCGGGCTCGTCATATTTGATTCCCTGGGCCACGCGCTTCTGGCGCCGGCCCTCTATACGGTGATTGTCACGATCGAAAATCAGTTCGTCTCGCCGCATTTCCTGGGAAAACGCCTGCAGCTCAATTCCGTCGCCATTCTTTTGGCCATAGCTTTCTGGGGCTGGATGTGGGGCATACCCGGCATCGTTGTCGCCGTGCCGCTCCTCGTCATCTTGAAAGTGTTCAGCAGCCACTTTGAATCGCTCGCAGCCGTCGGCGAATTTCTCGGCGAGGCCAACAGCATAGAGGCAAGTTCCGACGATCAGGAAAAGCTCAAGGCCTAGAATTCGCCGCCACCGCTTCCCCCGGCACGCCCGCTGTGGCGGGCATTTTGCCGGATTTTGCCAGGCAACTGGCGGAACCAAAATTATCCCGTGCCGTTTACCGGGCAGCTTGCAGCAACCGCTGTTAGACGAACCTGTGAACCCATGGAGCAAAACATGACCAAATCCCCCCGTATTACGGCCCTTGCCGCCACCCTGCTGCTGTCCACGGCGGCTTTTGCCGCGACTGGCGACTTCAGCAAGATCGACGCCAATGCCGACGGCAAAGTAACGCTCGAAGAAGGCATGAAACTGCATCCCGAGTGGACGGCGGAAGCCTTCAAGTCGCTTGACACCAATGCCGACGGCGCCTTGAACGAGCTTGAGTACGAAACCGCTGTTACGGCAGCCCCGGCGGCGAATGACCCTGCGGCGGCGCCTGCTGCCAATGACGCGGCAACCACCACCCAATCCACCTCGCAGCCAGCCGCGACCTCTACGCAAACCACCATGCTGAAGGAAGGCCCTGCCAGCTACCTCGATGCGGCTGGACCAAACGACGTTCTTGCCTCCAAGCTGATCGGCATGCGGGTCTATGCCGTGCAGGCCGACATTGACGCGACCAAGGCCTACCCCGCCGAAGCCCGCACCGACTGGGCCGATGTGGGCGAGGTCAATGACGTCGTTCTGGATTGGGACGGCAGCATCAGGGCGGTCGTCCTCGGTGTGGGCGGCTTCCTGGGAATCGGCGAGAAGAACGTGGCCATTGAAATGGCTTCCCTGCGCAAGGTCCGGGAAAGCAATGATGCCACCGACTGGTTCCTCGTTGTCAACTCATCGAAGGACATGCTCACCAACGCCCCGGCCTACACGGCCAACGCCAAGTCATAACGCTAAACAGGCAGGGGCTTCTACAGCCCCTGCCTTCTTTCAGGTCGTTGCTGAAATTTCAGTCAGGCGTTTAATGGTGCGGTACAATTGCGCCTGGTCCACCGGTTTTTTCAGGATCGGGGCCTCGGTGAAGCGGCCTTCCAGGCTTTCCGGCGAGTAGCCCGTCATGAATATGAACGGCACGCCGAGTTCGCGCAGCCTCGAGGCCACCGGGTAAACCATCTCGCCCGCCAGGTTCACGTCCAGCAGCGCTACCTGCACGCTGGCTTGATCCATCGCCGACATCGCCTTGTCCACGGTGGAAAACGGCCCCAGAACATCCAAATCAAATTCCGTGAGCATGTCTGCCATCATCATGGCGATCAGGGGCTCATCTTCCACAAGCAATGCGGTAATCTTGTTCTCGGGGACGGCGGTGTCTTCACCGGTTTCCGCGGCAAGCCGGCTTTGATCTGCCTTGCCCGCTTGCTCCTCGCGCGGCAGCGTCAGCTTGCACTTCATTCCGCCGTGATCCCAGTTGAATGCCGCCTCGCCTTGCAGGTTTTTCATGCTGATGGAAATCAGCGTGGTGCCAAAACCATTTGCCTTGGGCACCCGGACTTGCGGCCCCCCGTGCTCCAGCCAGTGAAGCACAAGAACCCCGGGCTGCACTTCGAACTTGACCGTAAGGCGCCCCTCAGGCGTCGACAGGCAGCCATATTTTGCCGCATTGGTGGCAAGCTCATGGAACACCAGTGTCAGGCTTTGGGTTGCCGCCGGGTTCAGCAGGGTTGGCGGACCTTCAATGGTGAAGCGCTCATTCGCATTGGTGTTGTAGGGCGAAAGTTCCTTCTCAAGGATTTCGCGGAGGTCGGCCCCCTGCCAGTGAGAGGTGGAAAGCAGGACATGGCTGCGCGCCAGTGCGTTGATCCGGCCCTCGATTGCGCTGACGTACGTCTCAATGCTGGGTGCGCGCGTCAGCCTGACCAGCGACTGCACCACCGTCAGCACGTTCTTGGCCCGGTGGTCCACCTCGCGCGCCAGGATGGTCTGCCGCTCGACCGCGGTTGTAAGTTCGGCGGTTCGCTCCTCGACGCGGCGCTCAAGGACATCGTTGAAGCGCTCAAGTTCGCGGGTCTTGCGGTAGAGTTCGGCGAACACCTGGACCTTGGCGCGGAGGATTTCCGGCGTCACCGGCACCGTCACGTAATCCACCGCGCCCATCTTGTAGCCGCGCAGCGTGTCGGCCTCGGTAAAGTGCACCGCCGAGACGAATATGATGGCAATCTTCTCAAAGCGCGGGTGATCGCGGATCGTGGCCGCCAGTTCAAACCCGTTCTGATCCGGCATTTCAATGTCGATCAGCACAACGGCAACTTCCGTGTTCAGCAGGCAGGTGAGCGCTTCGCGGCCGGACGTTACCGGGATAAGGTTTTCGCCCAGCGGTCCGAGGATCACTTCATAGCTGAGCAGCTTTCCCGGCTGATCGTCCACCAGAAGGATGTTGACTTGGTCGTTTTTCGGCATTCCCATCCTTTCCGACTACCGATGCAGCCACATGCGCAGGGATTCCAGAAGCTGTTCGGTATTGACCGGCTTCGCCAAATATTCGGAGGCGCCCGCCAGGAGGCATTTTTCCCGGTCCCCCTTCATCGCCTTGGCGGTCAGCGCAATGATCGGCAGGCGCCCAAGCTTGAGCTCGGAACGGATCGCCGCAATCGTTTCGTAGCCGTCCATGTCGGGCATCATGATGTCCATCAATACGATCGCAATGGCCGGATGCGCCTGTATCATCTCAAGCGCTTCCTTGCCGGTGGTGGCGGAAAGAACATTCATGCCGCGCCGTTCCAGGACGCTGCTCAGGGCAAAGATGTTGCGCGCGTCGTCGTCGACAAGAAGCGCCGTGCGCCCCACCAGGTCGCTGTCGGAATCGCTCAATCTGTCGATGAGTTTCCGCTTGGCCGGCGAAAGCGCCTCGGCGTCGCGGTGCAGGAACATTGAGGTCTGGTAGAGCAGGCGCTCGGAGGATTCCACCCCTTTGACGACGATGCCGCGGGTAACCGCATTGAGCCCCCTGTCTTCCTCCGGCGTGAGCTCGCGCCCGGTGAAAACCACCACTGGGACCTGTTGCAGGTTGCCGTCGGCATTCATGATTTGCAGAACCTCGAAGCCGCTCATGTCCGGCAGGCTCAGGTCGAGGACCACGCAGTGAAATGGCTCGCTTCTCATAAGTTTCAAGGCGTCTTCGCCGGTTGCCGCCAGCACGATGTCGATATCGCCGCCGCCCAGCAATTCGCTCACTGCCGATGCTTCGGCGGGGCTGTCTTCCACGATCAGAAGGCGTTTGCGCTCGAGATTGGCAAATTCCATAAGCCCGGCCAGCCTGGCCGCCAGTTCCTCGCTGCCGGCGGATTTGCTGAAGAACGAATAGGCCCCGCCGGCCAGGGCATATTGGTGGTTGTCGTCCAGTGTCGTGACTTGCACCGGAATATGGCGGGTAAGGGAATTTTGCTTGAGCTGGCTCAGCACCGTCCAGCCCAGCATGTCGGGCAGGAAAACATCCAGTGAAATGGCAGTGGGCCGGTATTGCCGGGCCATTTCGATTGCGTCACTGCCGCGCGTGATCACCAACGCCTTGAACCCGAGCCGGTGGGCGTTGTCCAGGATCAGCTTTGCAAATAATGGATCGTCCTCGACGATCAGCAGCACCTTGTCTTCTGCTTCAATCGCCAGCCGGTCGTCTTCGATGGTTTCAACTTCGCGCGCCGGTGTGGCGGCGCGCGGCGCCAGGCGGTACTGGTTGGCCGCCGCCTGCCGCTCCGGGCCGGGGGTGGAGACTTCAGCGCCCGCATACTCCTGGGGAAGGTAAAGCGAGAATGTGCTGCCCTCTCCCGGCGTGCTCCGCAGCTGGATTTCGCCGCCGAGAAGGGCGGCCAGTTCACGGCTGATGGCGAGCCCAAGCCCGGTGCCGCCGAATTTTCGGCTGGTGCTCGCGTCGGCCTGCTGGAAGGCCTCAAATATGATTTTCTGCTTTTCGACCGGAATGCCGATGCCGGAATCCTTGACCTCGAACACCACCACGGAAGCAGCGGCGCTGAGCGTGGGGTGATTTTGCGTCCATCCCCCGCTGGCCTTCGCTATGCGCAGGCGGATTTCACCGTCAAGGGTGAACTTGAAGGCATTCGACAGCAGGTTCTTCAATACCTGCTGCAGACGCTTGGAATCGGTGACGATGACTTGCGGCGCATCGGGCTGGATGTCGGCCTTGAATGCCAGCTTCCGTCTCTCGGCCTCGTGGCGGAATGGCCGGGCCACGATGTCGGCCAGGTTTGCGATCACGATATCCTCGGCATCGACGCTCACCGTCCCGGACTCGATCTTGGAAAGGTCGAGGATGTCGCTGATGAGATTGAGAAGGTCGGTGCCCGCGCCATAGATGGTGCGCGCAAATTCGATCTGGCGCGGCGCCAGGTTGCCGTCGGGGTTTTCCGCGAGCTGCTGCCCCAGGATGAGAATGCTGTTCAAGGGTGTGCGCAGCTCGTGGCTCATGTTGGCGAGGAACTCGGATTTGTATTTCGAGGTCAGGGCCAGCTCGTAGGCTTTTTCCTCAAGCTCGCGGCGGGCCTGCTCGATTTCCTCGTTCTTGCGTTCGACTTCGACATTGCGCTCGGCAAGCTGCTGCGCCTTCTGGCCGAGTTGCTCGTTGGTCTGCTGCAACTCGCCCTGCTGGGTCTGAAGCTCGGTGGCCAGCGTCTGGGACTGCGCGAGCAGGCTTTCCGTTTGCATTGTGGCTTCGATGCTGTTGAGCACGATGCCGATGGAAGCGGTCAGCTGCTCCAGGAAGGCGATTTGCTGGCCGCTGAAGCTCCTGATCGAGGCGAGTTCAAACACCGCCTTGAGCTTGTTTTCGAACATCACCGGAAGAATTATGATATTGTGCGGCAAGGTCTTGAAGAGGGCCGAGCCGACCGGCACCGTATCGGTGGGCACGTCGGTAACCAGGATCCGCCGTTTGTCGCCTGCCGCCTGGCCGATGAGGCCCTGCCCCACTTTCACGCGGCGCTCATAGCCGCTTGCCCGGTCATCGGCGTAGCTCGACAGCAGGACGAGTTCATTGGGGTGTTCGTCCGTCATCCGGTAGATGACGCCGGTCTGGGCATTGACCAGCGGCGAAAGTTCGGCAAGCAGCAGCCGGCCCACGGTCTCGAGATCGCGCTGTCCCTGCAGCATATTGGTGATTTTGGCGAGATTGGACTTGAGCCAGTCCTGTTCGGTATTGCGCTCGGTGGTCAGGCGCAGGTTTCCGATCATCGTATTGATGTTGTCCTTGAGCTCGGCCACCTCGCCCCGCGCGTCGACCTGAATGGAGCGGGTCAAATCGCCCTTGGTGACGGCGGTTGCCACTTCGGCAATGGCGCGGACCTGGGTTGTCAGGTTCGCCGCCAGCAGGTTCACGTTGCCCGTCAGGTCTTTCCATGTGCCGGCTGTGCCGGGCACATTGGCCTGGCCGCCAAGCCGTCCTTCGACGCCCACTTCGCGCGCCACGCTGGTCACCTGGTCGGCAAAGATCGCCAGGGTTTCAGTCATGTTGTTGATGGTGTCGGCAAGGGCCGCCACTTCGCCTTTGGATTTCACCGCCAGGTTCTTCGTCAGGTCGCCGTTGGCCACGGCGGTGACGACCCGCACGATGCCGCGCACCTGTTCGGTGAGGTTGGCTGCCATCACGTTCACCGTGTCGGTGAGATCTTTCCACGTGCCGCCGACGCCCGGCACCGCGGCCTGGCCGCCAAGCTTGCCTTCAGTTCCCACCTCGCGCGCCACCCGGGTGACTTCGGAGGCAAAGGCGTTGAGCTGGTCCACCATCGTATTGATGGTGTTCTTGAGTTCGAGAATTTCGCCTTTGACATCGACTGTGATCTTGCGCGAGAGGTCGCCGCTCGCCACGGCGGTCGTCACCTCGGCGATATTGCGCACCTGCGTCGTGAGATTGGCGGCCAGCAGATTGACGTTGTCGGTCAGGTCCTTCCAGGTGCCGCCGACGCCGGGAACCACGGCCTGGCCGCCCAGCCTCCCGTCGGTGCCCACTTCGCGCGCCACGCGGGTGACTTCCGCCGCGAAGGAGCGGAGCTGCTCCACCATGGTGTTGAGGGTTTCCTTGAGGAAGAGGATTTCACCGCGCACGTCAACGGTGATTTTCTTGGAGAGGTCGCCGCTGGCGATGGCGGTTGCCACGTCGGCGATGTTGCGCACCTGGGCGGTGAGGTTGGACGCCATGAAATTCACATTGTCGGTCAGGTCCTTCCAGGTGCCGGCAACGCCTGGCACCTGGGCCTGGCCGCCGAGCTTGCCTTCGGTTCCCACTTCGCGGGCAACCCGGGTCACTTCCGAGGAGAAGGAATTGAGCTGGTCGAGCATGGTGTTGAAGGTGTTCTTGAGCTCCAGGATTTCGCCCTTCACGTCCACCGTGATCTTGCGCGACAGGTCGCCCTGCGCCACCGCCGTGGTGACTTCCGCGATATTGCGCACCTGGGTCGTGAGGTTTGCGGCAAGCAGGTTGACGTTGTCGGTCAAGTCCTTCCAGGTGCCGGCAACGCCCGGCACGTTCGCCTGCCCGCCAAGCCTGCCTTCGGTGCCCACTTCGCGGGCCATGCGGGTCACTTCCGATGCGAAGCGGTTGAGCTGGTCCACCATCGTATTGATGGTTTCCTTGAGCTCGAGGATTTCACCGCTCACCGTCACCGTGATTTTCTTGGACAGATTTCCCTGCGCCACGGCCGTTGCAACTTCGGCGATATTGCGCACTTGCCCTGTCAGGTTGCTGGCCATCGAATTCACATTGTCGGTCAGGTCCTTCCAGGTGCCGGCAACGCCGCGCACGTTCGCCTGGCCGCCGAGGCGGCCTTCGGTGCCCACTTCGCGCGCCACGCGGGTCACTTCGCCGGCAAAGGCGTTGAGCTGGTCCACCATCGTGTTGATGGTTTCCTTGAGCTGGAGGATTTCGCCGCTCACATTGACGGTGATTTTCTTGGACAGGTCGCCGCCGGCGATGGCGGTTGAAACCTCGGCGATGTTGCGCACCTGGGCGGTGAGGTTCGACGCCATGAAGTTGACGTTGTCGGTCAGGTCCTTCCAGGTGCCGGCCACGCCCGGGCACCGTCGCCTGGCCGCCAAGCTTGCCTTCGGTTCCCACCTCGCGCGCCACCCGCGTCACTTCCGAGGCGAATGAGTTGAGCTGGTCCACCATGGTATTGATGGTATCCTTCAGCTCAAGAATTTCCCCGCGCACATCCACCGTGATCGTCCGCGAAAGGTCGCCGCGCGCCACCGCGGTTGTCACCGCCGCGATGCTGCGCACCTGGTCGGTGAGATTGCCGCACATGGCGTTGACCGAATCCGTCAGGTCTTTCCAGGTGCCGGCAACGCCCGGCACGATGGCCTGGCCGCCGAGCTTGCCGTCGGTGCCGACTTCCCGCGCCACGCGCGTCACCTCCGAGGCAAAGGAGCGGAGCTGGTCCACCATGGTGTTGATGGCTTCCTTGAGCTGCAGGATTTCGCCGCGCACATCGACGGTGATTTTCTTCGACAGGTCGCCATTGGCCACCGCGATGGTCACATCGGCGATGTTGCGCACCTGGGCGGTGAGGTTCGACGCCATCGAGTTCACGTTCTCGGTCAGGTCCTTCCAAACGCCGGTCACCTCCGGCACGTCTGCCTGGCCGCCGAGCTTTCCTTCGGTTCCCACCTCGCGGGCCACGCGGGTCACTTCCGACGTAAAAATTCCGAGCTGCTTGATCATCGTATTGACGATCGTGGCGGCGCGCAGGAACTCGCCCTTGAGAGGCCTTCCGTCCACATCGAGGCTGACTGTCTGCAGCAAATCGCCCTGGGCCACGGCGGAAACCGCCCGCGTCACCTCAGCCGTGGGCCAGAGCAGATCATCGACCAGGCCATTGACGGAGCGCTGCATCTGCCCCCAGGCGCCATCGCTGCGCCCCATGTCGGCGCGGTGCCGGGTGCGGCCCTGCTGGCCAACGACCTCGCCGACAAGGTGAAGTTCGTGGGCCACCCGCTGGTTGGACGCGGCAATATCATTGAAGCAGTCGGCAAGCTTGCCGAAGATGCCGATATGGTTGCTTGCCATGCGGGCCGAAAAATCGCCTGCCCGCAGGGCCTGCAAGGCATAAAGGAGTTCGTGAAGCTCCCGGTCGTCAAATTTCGCGGCGGCCGCGGCGGAGGGCGGATCGTTTGGGGGAACAGACTTGAGGGATCGGGAGACAGGCTTGGCCGCGCGCCGCTTCTGCGGTCTGACATTCTCCATGACCATCGTTAGCTCCCGGCCCGCATGCAAATTGTCGGAAGGAACTCTCCGGCAGGGAAAAAGTTCCAAACCGCCTGAAATTATTATTTCGATTATTTTCCAAGCCAAATCAAACACATGAAGTGATTGAACTCGTCTGGATTTTGGACGGAGTGTATACGCCATGCCAGTCCACAGCTTCGCGCCCACCCGGTTCTACAACGCCATCGGGAGCCATGATCCTGCGCTGACCATAGGCGATGGCGACACGGTGGTGACCGAGACGCTCGACGCCCATGGCTTTGACCGCCATGGCGAGAAACGCGCCGATGGCCCGAACCCCATGACCGGGCCCTTTTACGTCGCGGGTGCGGGGCCCGGCGATGCCCTGCGCCTCCGCATCGACCGAATCGCCATGACCCGGCCCACCGGCTGGACCTTCCAGGTCCTGAGCCCCAACGTGGTGAACCCCGGCGCCGTTGCGCGCTTTCCGCCGCGCCAGGTGACGGATTGGATGATCGATTTGGCCACCCAGCGGGCCCGCCTGGCAAACCCGCCGGCCGCCTTGCGCGATTGGTCGGTGGCGGTGAAGCCGATGATCGGCTGTTTCGGCCTGGCCCCGGCCATGGGGCAAGCGATCTCAACCGCGACCAGCGGCCCCTACGGCGGCAACATGGACTACCGGGGCTTTGGGGCGGGCGTCGAGGTGATGTTCCCGGTTTCGGCACCCGGCGGATTGTTTTTCCTCGGCGATGTTCACGCGGCCCAGGGCGACGGTGAAATTGTCGGCACCGGCATCGAGACCGCCGCCGAGGTCCAGTTCACCGTTCATATCCTGAAAAAGAAGCCGGTCGGCTGGCCCCGCGGCTCAAACGAAAGCGAAATCTTCACCGTCGGCAATGCCCGGCCGCTTGACCAGGCCCTGCAGCACGCCACCACGGAAATGCTGGATTGGCTCATTCAGGACTATGGGCTCGACGAAGTCGCCGCAAGCCACCTGATGGGGCAAGCGGTGCGTTACGACATAGCCAATGTCTTCAACCCCGCCTATTCGGTTGTCTGCCGGATCGGCCGGGAATGGCTGGCGGACTTGCGGCCGGAACCGCGCTGAAAAATTTACCGAAGAATATCGACAAGAGAGGCTCGGCCGGTGCATTCTGCCGGAAAGAACTTCGCGGCTTGAGGAGGTGGATGATGCACCACGTTGAAATTCTCGACGACGGCCGGGCCATCAGCCTGGCGCTTGAGCGCGGCGAAAAGATTCGCTTTCACGCCATCTGGCTGCGCGACAACGCCTGGGACGCCGGCACCCGCGCCAGCGGAAACGGCCAAAGGCTGATCACCATTGCCGATATTCCCTCGCAGATCCGCATTTCAGCCGCCGCAATCGAGGGCAGCGCGCTGTCATTGACCTTCGCGCCCGGGGACAAAACCATTGCCTATGACCTCGCCTGGCTGCAAGCCCACCGCTACGATGAGAACAAGGCGCGCCCAGCGGGCTGGACCGCCCCGGAAATCGAGGCCTGGGATGCGGCCCTGGCGCGCATTCCCAGCGCCAATTTCAACGCCGTCAGTTCGGATCGCGGGCAACTCAAGGAATGGCTGTTCGGCATCCGCCGCTTCGGCTTCGCAAAGCTGACCGGCGGGCCGGTGGAAAGCGGCGCGCTGTTGAAAGTTGCCGGACTCTTTGGCTATGTCCGGGAAACCAACTACGGCAAATGGTTCGAAGTCCGCACCGAAGTCAATCCCACCAATCTGGCCTATACGGGGCTTGGGCTGCAGGCCCATACCGATAACCCCTACCGCGACCCGGTGCCCACCTTGCAGATTCTCTATTGCCTGGAAAATTCCGCCAAGGGCGGCGAGAACATGGTGGTCGACGGCTTCCGGGCGGCCCAGCGGCTGCGCGCCGAGAATCCGCAAGGCTTCGACCTGCTGGCCAAATACTGCGCCCGCTTCGAATACGCCGGCAGCGATGGCGTGTGCCTCCGGGCGCGCCGCCCGATGCTCGAGCTTGCGCCTGATGGCGAGCTGATCGGCATCCGCTTCAACAACCGTTCGGCCGCGGCGGTCACCGACGTTCCCTACGACGACATGGAGGCCTATTACGCCGCCTACCGCCGCCTGGCCGGGATCATCGAGGATCCCGCCATGGAGGTGTCGTTCAAGCTGTCGCCGGGTGAAAGTTTCATTGTCGACAACACCCGCGTCCTGCACGCCAGGAAGGGCTATTCCGGCGCCGGGTCGCGCTGGCTTCAGGGCTGTTACGCCGACAAGGACGGGTTGCTGTCAACCCTTGCCGCCATGGAAATGCCGCGCCAGGCGGCAGCCGAATGACCAGGCCGGACTTCACCACGCTGTCACCCGGCAATATTGTCGCCTTTCTGGCCGACATATTCGAGCGCCGCGGCGGCGAAGAATATCTGGGCGAGCCGGTGACCATGGCCGAACACATGCTGCAGGGCGCCCATTTTGCCGAGGCCGCCGGCGAACCGGAGATTATTGTGGTGGCCGCACTGCTGCACGACATCGGCCATTTCACCAGCGAGTTCGGCACCTTTTCCATGGCTGATGTGGAAGACCGGCATCACGAGGAAGCCGGCGCCGCGGTGCTGGAGCAGTTTTTCCCGAGCCTCGTGACCGATTGCGTGCGTTACCACGTGGCCGCCAAAAGATACCTGTGCGCCGCGAAACCTGAATATTTCAGACGCCTGTCCGAGGCCTCGGTTCATTCCCTGCATCTTCAGGGCGGGCCGATGAGCCCGGGCGAAATGGCCGAATTCGAAAAGAATCCAAATCTCAAGGAGATTGTGAAGGTCCGCTATTACGACGATGCGGGCAAGCGCGCCAATTTGGAAACGCGGCCGTTTTCCTATTACGCCCCGATGGTTCAGAGAGTTGTAGACGCCTATGGCAGTAAGACATCGAACTGAATGCATGTGTCGCTAAAGCGGCAAATTGCTGATCGAATTCGTCCGCATACGAACGATTTCAACTCTTGATTAAAATGGATCCTAAGTTGCACCTCAGCTGGTGTCGGGCTCCATCGCCCAGCAGGCGAGCCCATGGCACTCGGCGAGGATTTCATCGACTTCGTGAATGTGCCGCTTGCGGCGGCCGGGCGGCGGGCCCGGGCGGAGCGGCGTTTTGAACTTCGGGCTTGGCATGTTTTCCCGCCTCATGCGCCAGCGGACCATGCGCCGGGCCTGGCGGGGAAGGTCGTCAAGTGCTGACTTGAGGACCCGCAGCCTGCGGCCGATGCGGAAGGCATTGACTAGGCCGTCGGACGGTGGTGCGGGAGCGGCCACCGGTTGGGGTATAGGCCTCAAGGTATAGTAGGGGAAGAAATGGACGCGAGGCGGATGCTTGGCGTATTTTACCCGGCGCTGGCTTAGCTCAGGGAAGTATTTCCGGGTATCATAGAGCTGGAAGGCGGGGAGCCTGCTCCCGTCGCCCTTTTTGATTATCTGCCCCTTGGCCATGGGACGCGAGGGGGCAACCTTCACCACCAGGCCCTTGGCCGCGATGACGATCAGGCGCCGAACGGCGGATTCGGCGGGCCGCAGCACCCGAAGCACCGCCCGGTAGAGAGGGTTGGGAATCCGCCCCAGATCAGCCTCGCCTTCCAGCCCCAGCATAGCAAAGAGGGCAGCAATTATCCGGTTAAGCACTTCGCTATGGCGTTTGATGGCCGCGTCCCAGTCCATCGTCCAATGCATGGTGTATTCCTCTTAAAAGAACAAAACAGGAACATATGAACCCGATAGGAATAGATTGTCAAGGGGCTTTTTGGGGTGGGGTGTTTAATGTTGGAACCAGCATACCATTAAGGAAGTTGGCGGCTCTCCAGAAAAATCAAAACCGCCTAACAGCAGACGAGATTGATGGCTTAAGAATAGCGGGGGAAGTTTCACTCCGCCTAGGAGCAAGAAACCACCTTTCAACCGAAAACCAACTCAAAATTCCTGCGAACAAAGAAACGAAAAACTAGCTACAATAAAAGCGGGAAATGAAATTGATAATCCCAAGAGTGCGAACAACATCTTCTGAATTGGGAAGGCGTATAAGTAAGTTCCGTAAGAAAAATCACCCCACCTTGCTGCGTTACGAAGTTTTGATCTCCTGTTGAAAGCAGTGTAAAACGTCATATAGCTTATGGTAGGCGGCAATATCAAATTCGTGAGAATTTGTGCATGAAGCGGATCAAGCGGTAGATTGGGCGTTAGCACGAGCAACAATATTCCGGCCAGCAATATCCAACGGTTTCTCGGAATGATTTCCCGGTACAGGTAGAAACAGACGCCAAACATGAAACACGGCAGCACCACAAACCAAAGGTAGGGGTAGCCGATAATCATTCCAACGACGCCGCCTCCTGGATGTCGGCCAGTAAGATCAAGCCAAACACGAACGGCCATCACGGCCAAAGTAAATACTAGACAAAACGAACGACCCTTTAACGCGCCCGCCACGCCAAGTGTCGCAAGGCCGATGTAACACCAAAATTCGTAGGGGATACTCCACAGTGAGCCGTTTACTGCACCGCCTTTGAAGGCATCTGAAGGTGGGAAGTAGCCCCGCAATAAAAGATTCAGTCCAACAGATTTAGCAATCTCCAAAACCGTAAAGTCGGCATGCATTCGTGACGAAAACAACGGGACGATTATAAATGCACCAATCATAGTGGCGACAAAATATCCAGGGTAGATACGCCTTATCCGCTTACCCAAGTAATCACGAAGTGACTTGCTGCGAATGTAACTGTGGCTAATTAGAAAGCCGCTAACCACAAAGAAGACTAGAACCGCTATATTTCCTGAATTGTAAGTGCCGTTCATCAGGACTGAGACAGGCTCGCGGTCTTCGGTGCCCAGATAAATCGCAAACGAATGCGACCAAACAACCAGAAGCGCCATTGCCAATCGGATAGCATCAAAATTATTTCGTTTGAAGGCGTCAGGATCGGTGGGAATAAGAAGCGCTGAACCTGCCATTATTCGACCCTAACACCACCAGCGCCCCAGCCGCAACAGGCCTGAAACGCCGCGTCGCCTAACTGTTCAGTGTCGCATTGATCACGTCAAAATGTTGTCAAAAATCTAATAAACACTGCCGGTTTTAGAGAGGCAAAAATGTTCAACAACACACATGAGCATGTCTGGCAGTTCCAAGTCGAGGACGGGTCACAATTCAAGGACAACGGAAGCGCCTATTTTAAGGCGCGGGCGAGAGAGATGGCTTCGACGATTGGCTGCAATTTGGCAGCTAGCAGCAATGTCTACTTAGAATTCGTCAACGACAGGTGGAAAGTGACCGGAACTGCTGTTCTCAGTACCCTCAAAAAAACGGGCTAAGGCGGATCTTTTTTCTCGCCGCGTGCTACGATCTTCAATGAACCATCTGGCAAAGGCCGTTGAAGCTTCAGGGCTTCCTCGGTCGGTGCTGTCATCCAGGTTTCGATTTCCTGAGGCGACGTAACAATGACCGGCATTGCTTTGGGATGAATGTCGCCGACCTCTTTATTCGGCTCCGTGGTGAGAAAGGCAAACAAGTCATTAATGGTCTCACCTTCCTTGACCTTACGCACGGATTTCCATTGTGGTGTCCAGATGCCGGCAAAAAATGCGAGAGGCCGGTCTTTGTTCAAAGCGAACCAGACTGGCGGACGCGAGCCATCAGTGAGCATTTCGTTTTCCGAAAAACTTGTAAAGGGCACAACGCAACGGCTTTCCACGCCCAACCAGCGCCGCCAGTGAGGCGATTTCACATTCCGAACGTTTGTAATGCCCGGATCGGAATTGCGCCCCTTAAGCGCGAACACAGGCGATGGCATGCCCCATCTGGCCATGGCCAGTTGTCGTTCACCTTGGTGATTGCGAACGATGGGAGCGACATAGTCCGGAAAGATGCCCGGCAATGGCGGCATGTTGCCCGTGAAGTCGCTGATGTATCTGACCAACGACCGCATCGCTTCTTGGTTGGATTTCATTGAGTAGAGATTGCACATCGCTAATATTTGCGCCGCAACTCCTTCCAGCGCAACTCTCGCTCTTGCCTCGGACTCAATCCTTCGGAATGGCCACCAGCAGAATGGTGAGGGGACCAGAAAAATCTAAGGTCACCAGTGATCTGTGCCGCCAGCTTGTCAATGGCATCGTTTAGAGACGTTTTCAGGGCATACTGTGGAGAATGAAATCCATACGCTGCGGCATAATTTATCGAGAGGTGCCGCGTCACTTCCATGTAGGCGAGCAGCCGTTCCTCATCATCTTTGGAGAAACCAGGCCTGCATCGCCGCTGAACCATTCTTCACTTCCCATCTAGATAGACAAAGATTTACCCGCCCGAGAAAACAGGTCATTGCCAATTTTGATTTCAATATTGTTCACTTTATGTTCTATAATTGTGATAGGAGTCAATACCTGTTTCAAAACTTAATCATCAATTCGCGAATGAGTGCGCGCGCAGCGCACGTGAACATCAGCCGCCCCCAGAAAATTCATCACCGACAATTTCAGCAATCTTGTCATCGCAATCAGCCAGGAGCCACGCGCCCTTCTCCGCGCTCGACCCTTGCGTCAGGGACAGCACCCCCGAGGGCGGCACCTCACGGGGCGGCGCCGGGTAGCGGTCATAGGGCCGGAATTTCGCCGGCCCGTCATGCAAGGCCAGGCTCAGGTCCACCAGTTCCGGGCGCAGCGCCAGCATCATCGACGTTTCAATCACGCTTGCATGTTCCAGCTCGATGCCGGGATAGCCTTCCGGAAAAACCCGCGCCAGGGTCTCGGGGCGCAGCAGTTCCCAATGATCAATGCGCAGGATGCTCAAGCCGTCGCCATGCTCGCGGCCAATGGCGTCAAGGGCCAGTTCGATGCCTTCGACGATGGGCCAGATATTTTCATAATGCCCGTTCAGGACAATGATTTTCCGCGCCTTCTGGCGGAACAGCTCCTGCAGCACGTCGCGCACCACCAGTGAAACGGTTTGCGCCGTGAGATTGAGCGTTCCGGGAAACTGTCTGCCGCCGCCGGAGCGCGGCTGCGACCTGTTGCCATAAGGAATTGTCGGCGCAACCAGGCCGCCGACGCGCCGCGCCGCCCGCTCGGCGATGGCAGTGGGGATCACCACATCGACATTGAGCGGCATATGGCGCCCATGCTGTTCGGTGGCGCCCACCGGCAGAAATACCGGAGCGCCTGAAGCGATCCGGGCTTGCGCTTCCGGCCAGGACAATTCACCCAGGAATACCGTATCGTTCATGCGGGTTGACCTCAAAACATGGCGGCGCCGCCATTGGCGCCCAGGCATTGGCCGGTGAAAAAACTTGCCCCCGGCCCGGCAAGAAATACAACCGCCGCTGCAATCTCCTCGGGCCGGCCGATGCGCCCAAGCGGGTGCGCCGTTTCAAGCAGCTTCTGCGCCGGCGGCAGGGTTTCGAAGGCCAAAAGCGAAGTGTCGGTAGGCCCGGGAGCCACGGCATTGACCAGGATGCGGGGGGCGAATTCCCGCGCCCAGGACCGCGTCAGGCCGAGGATCGCGGCCTTTGTGGCGCAATAGACTGAAGCATTGGCGCGGCCGAGGTAGGCGAGCTCGGAAGCAATATTGATGATCCGGGAGCCGTCGTGGAGATGGCGAAGCGCTTCACGGGTGACCAGAACGGTGCCGCGCACATTCACGGCAAAGTGGCGGTCGATATGCGCCGCCGTGATGGCTTCAAGCGGAGCTTCCTGCATGATCCCGGCATTGTTCACCAGGATGTCGAGGCCGCCCAAGGCGCTTGCGGCACGGGCCACGGCCTGCACCACCTCGGTTTCCACGGTGAGATCGCAGCGCATGATGGGCAGCGGGCCTGGCGACTCCACGAGATCAAGGCCTGCAACCTTGGCCCCTGCTTCCCGGAACATCACGGCCGTGGCCTTGCCGATGCCGTTTGCCGCACCGGTGACCAGAACGCGCTTGTCCTGCAGCCCGTTCACCATGGCACTTCTCCCCGGTCCACCCCGAGTGACTGGCCGGTGACGTTTCGGGCCGCGTCGGAGGCGAGGAACATGAAGGCATCGGCCATGTCTTCCGGCTCCATCAGCCCGGGAAAGGCCTGGCCGCCCACGATGTCGTCGAGAAGCGCGTTCTCATCGACATTGCTTTGCTGCGCCATGAGTTTCAAGGACCGCATGGACGCTTCCGTCCGCACCCATCCGGGACACACCGCATTCACCCTGATGCCTTTCGGCCCAAGCTCCTTGGCCCAGGTTTTGGTCAGTCCGATCACCGCATGCTTGGAGGCGACATAAGCCCCGAACAGCGGTTCGGCCACGCGTCCCCATATCGAGGCCGTATTTATTATGCAGGCGCCGTTTGACATTTTCATCAGCGCCCGGCGGGTCACCAGCTGCGTGCCGATAACGTTGATTTCGATGATCCGCCGGAACACCGTTTCGACATCCTTGTCCCCGCCCGCGATCGGCGTGAGGCGTTCAAGGCCGGCGTTGTTGATGAGCACGTCGATATGGGAAAGCGCGCGCAGCGCCTCTGCGATGGCCTCGCCATCCGTGATGTCCGCGATTTTCCCGGCTGCGCCGATTTCCGAAGCCCGCGCGATCACCGCCTCATCGTCCGCGATCAGGACGAGATGTGCGCCGGCGGCGGCAAAGCCTTTCGCCACGCCAAGGCCGATGCCGCGGCTGGCGCCGGTGATGACCACTGTCTTTCCGGCAAATGATTGGCTCATCGTGAAGCATCCACTTCATTGCGCACCAGGTGCAAAACGTCGTTGCGAAGCTTGAAAAACGCCTGGCTTTCGCGCACCGCCAGGGTGCGGGCCGCCCCCAGGACGCCCGCCACGTCAATGTCCTTGAGGACCCGGGCCGGCCGCGACGAAAACAGGATGATGCGGTCGGCCAGAAACACCGCTTCCTCCACGTCATGGGTGACGAAGATCACCGTCTTTGTCTCTTCGGCCTGGATCTGGCGGAGCTCAACCTGCAGCCGCTCGCGCGTCAGTGCGTCCAGCGCGCCGAACGGCTCATCCATCAGCAGCACCTCTGATCCCGCCGCAAGGCTCCGGGCGATGGCAACGCGCTGGCGCATGCCGCCGGAAATGCGGTTGGGAAAGGATTGGGAAAACTCCTCAAGGCCGATGAGTTTCAGGTAATGAACCACCCGTTCGGCCCGCTGCAGCGGCGAAAGGTCATTGCGGTAGCGCATGCCGAATTCAATGTTGCCTTCCACCGTGAGCCAGGGAAATGAGGAATAGGACTGGAACACCATGCCCCGGCGGCGGTCGGGCCCGGCGACCGCCTCGCCGCCGAGGCGGATGCTCCCGGCGCTTGGTTTTTCCAGCCCGCCTGCCATGCGCATCAGGGTGGTTTTTCCGCAGCCCGAGGGCCCGAGAAAGACCACGAGCGAGTTGCGGGCGATCGAAAAGGACGATTCAGACACGACCGGCACGCTGCCGAACTGCTTGGTGACCCGGTCGAACGTGAGATAATCGTCCATCACGGCATCGCTCTCCTCATACGTACCTGAAATAGCGGCGATGCAGAATCCGCAGGATCTGGTCGGTGAGCAGGCCGATCAGGCCAATGACCACCACGCCCGCCATGACTTCCGGGGTTTTGACGTAGCGCCGGGCGGACCAGATGACAAAGCCCAGGCCCGAGTCTGCCGCGACAATTTCGGCAATCACCAGATAGGTCCAGCACCATCCCAGCGTGATGCGCAAGTTGTCGACGAGCGACGGGCCCATCGACCGGAGCGCCACATCGGTCAAGACCTGGCGCGGCTTGGCCCCAAGGGTGAAGGCGATTTCGACATATTCATGCGGCACGCGCCGCATGTCGTCGGCAACCAGCAGGACAAGCTGGAAGAAAGTGCCCAGCCAGAGCAGGAATATCTTGGTCTCCTCGCCCACCCCGAACCAGATTATCGAGAGCGGAACAAGCGCCGGGACCGGCAGATACCTGATGAAATCGATCACCGGTTCAAGCGAGGCGCCGACAATCCGGTAGCTGCTCATCAGAATTCCAATGGGAACCGCCATTGCCGCCGCAAGGAGGAACGCCACCCACACCCGAAGCGTTGAGATGCCCGCGTGCCAGAGCAGATGCTGGCTGGCCGTCATGGTCCAAAGCGCCGCGAGAACCCTGGTCGGCGACGGCAGGAATTGCGGCGCCACGAATTCGGCGCGGGCCACCGCTTCCCAGAGCAGGAGAATCAGCACGGCGCTTAACACCCCAAGGGTGATCTCGGCGCGGACTGAAGTTCGCCCCCTGAAGGCAAAGAGGTCCCCGATCATGGTGCCGGCCCAGGGCCCCCCGTCTTACGGCGCCGCAAGGCTGTTGATCACCGAATTGTCGATCTGCGCATTTGAATCGAGCTTGTTGTCGGCCGCGCCGTTATCGAGGTTCAGCGTCATGACCGTGTCGAAGATGTCATGCAGCGTGCCGCGTCCCCCCGGCTTGCCCAGATAGGCGGCGGCGTCTTCGCGCGAGGTATAGGCAAGGCTGGTGGTGAGGATGTCCTTCACGTCAGCGGGGGTAAGGCCGAAATGCGGGGCGGCCAGTTCCGCGTATTTGTCGGGCTCGGCCTTGCTGAAGTCGACCGCCTTGTAGATGCATTTCAGGAAGCTTGCATATTTCTGCGGCTTGGCGGCGAGATCGTCCTTCCGTGCGGTGATCACGTCGACGATGATGCCGCGGTAGTCCTTGGACGAGAAAAAGACGCGCGCCCCCGGGCGGTTGGAGGTTTTAACCGCCTGCGACATGAAGGGCTCATAAGTCGCGATGGCGGCAATCGACGAATCCGCGAAAATCGCCCCCGTATCGGCCGTGGCAATATCCTTGATCTGAAGGTCGCTCAGCGAGAGGCCGGCTTTCTTCAGTTCCATCTGCAACAGGAGGCGCGCCGGGATGTTGGGTTCGGCGGCAATTGTCTTGCCCTTGAGATCGGCGACCGACTTGATGCTGTCGTCGGTGATGACGCCATCGCCGCCGACCGATTCATCAATCGTGCCGATGATGACGCCGGGCGTGCTTTCATCGCGCGGCCGTCCCTGGTGCTCCCCCACGGTGCGCATATCGACCTCGATATCGCCGCGGGCATAGGCGGCCATGACGTTTGAGCGGTCGTCTTCGAACTTGTAGTCGACCTCCAGCCCTTCTTCCTTGAAGCATCCCAGGTCATTTGCGACATGAACCGGCGCAAATCCAAGCCACGTGGGGGCCAGCATGCGGATGGTTTCCGCCGAAAACGCCGGCCCTGCGGACACCAGCAAAAGGCCCAGAATTGCCGTGGTTCCCAAATATTTTTTCATGATTTCCTCCCAAGATGTCCCGCCAAAATCGCATGCTCATTGATTTTAACAGCGAAGTCTATCACAAATTTCGGCTGGCTATTTTGCATTGCGGCAATGCCGCCAGGGCGGGCACAAGGCGGCGTTATCCCGTGATGCGTCACGCAGGGGTAAACTGCAGGGATAATTCCCCGCGCGCAAACCGCACCTCTTCATAGTCCTGATTGAATTTCGCGCCAGGGCCGGTGTGGTCGACGACAAGGTAGTCACCCTCTTCCAGCGCTATGAGCGGATGGTGCCATGTTCCAGGGCGATAATTGACACCTTGCGCGCCATTGGTCACGAAGCTGCGGAAATTTTCCTTGCTGGGCGGCAGGCCCGCTTCCCCGACGATCACAATGAATTTCCCGCCATTGAGCGGCATGAACGCCTGGCTCGAGATCGGATGGCGCTCCATCAGCAGGATTTGCAACGGCATGGGAAAGGGGCGGGAGTGGAACATGCTGACCAGGGCGCGGCCATCGGCGCGCCCGGATTCGAGGCGGGCAAGATCGTGAAAGCGCTCGGCCTGGCCGCCATTGGTTGCAAAGACCTCGGCCCCCGGTTTTTCAATGACGTCGCCATAGGGAGCGAAGGCTTCGCGCGTAAGGGGAGTAACCGTTAGCCACACAGGCATCACCATAGCCCTGAATTCCAGGATGAGTAAGCAGTTCAAAACCGAGGTATCATGCGGTTTGCGACGTTGACTGGCCGGCAAGCCGCAGCGTAGAAAAAATGTCCTACTGAACAGCAAAAGGCAGTTTTGGAGAAAATGCAATGATTTTCAATCCGGTGCCGTGGCCGAATGGGGCCAAAGTCGCCTGTGCCATTACCTTTGACATGGATGCCGACAGCCTTGTCCACCTGGAACACCCGAAGGATTCCATCAAGCGGGTTTCAACCATCTCAATGCTGCGGTACGGGCCGCAGGTGGGGGTGCCGCGCATCCTCGAAGCCTACCGCCGCTATGGCCTCAAGCAAACCTTCTTTGTGCCGGCCTGGTGCATTGAGCAGTATCCGCAAGCGGTTGAGGCCATGCTCAAGGACGGCCACGAAGTGGGATTTCACGGCTACATCCACGAAGCGCCCAACAGCCTCTCCAGATCCGATGAACAGTATTGGATGCAGCGCTCAATCGACACCATAGTCAAGCATACGGGAAAACGCCCGCGCGGCAACCGCTCGCCGCTCTACAATTTTTCAAACAACACGGCGGACCTCCTGGTTGCGGAAGGGTTTCTCTATGACTCTTCGCTGATGGGCGATGACGTGCCCTACATGCTGAAAACAAAACGCGGCGAACTCGTTGAACTGCCGGCCAACTGGGCGACCGACGACTGGCCGCCCTACGTGCATTCCATGGACCTCAACTATGTCATGCAGATCATGGCGCCGGAACGGGCGATGGAAATCTTCATGGCGGAATTCGAGGCCATGCGGGAAGCGGGCGGCGGCCTGTGGATCGGCATCTGGCATCCCTTCGTCAGCGGCCGGCTTGCAAGGTGGAAGCGCGTCGAAAAGATGATCGAACACATGCTGGGAACCGGCGACGTGTGGTTTGCGACCCTTGAGGAAATTGCCCGGCATATTCTCCAATGCCGGAAAAACGGCACCTACAAGCCGCGCGTCGACCAGCTTCCCTACTACGACAAGCCGGTGCGGCCGAAACGCGCCGCACCGCCCAAGGCGCGCCGGGGGAAAGCTCCATGACGTCTTCTTGCATTTCAAGCTGGCATGCATTGACATTCTTTCCCTCAATTCTAGTATGAAGCCGCCTGAAGCCGCATCCATAAGCGGCAAGGCGGAGGGAACGTGAATGAGAGATCAGATCAACGTTTGCCTTTCCTGAACGGGCAGACGGTAGCCGGCGCGCTGGTGGCCGCCATGGCCATCGTTTCATTGTTTTCCGCGCGCGGGCTTGAATTTGGATCGCTGGCGGAAATCGGACCGGGCCTGTTCCCGGTGGCCCTTGCTGTCCTGCTGCTGCTCTTGAGTCTTGTCCTTGTGGCAATTGGCGCGCTGACCGGTTCCAGCGACGACCTGGCCGTGCCGGGTCCAGAGGCGCTGCGCGCGCTCGTGGCTATTGCGGCGGCGCTCGTCGCATTTTCACTCACCATCCGAGGGTCTGGATTCATTCCGGCGCTTGGCGTCACCGGCGCCACGCCCTTAGCGATACTGATCGCCGGCTTTGCCTCGCGGGAAACGCGCTGGCCCGATCTCGCGGTGTTCGCCCTCGTGCTGACAATCTTCTGCGCCGTGCTGTTCCGTTTCCTCCTGGCCCTGCCGTTGCCCCTGGCGCCATGGCTGCTGGGGTATTGAGATGGAGCTGCTCGACAATCTCGCCCTTGGTTTCAGCGTCGCGCTGACTTTTCAAAATATCGCGCTGGTCTTCGTCGGCTGTCTGGTCGGCACCCTGATCGGCGTGTTGCCGGGCGTGGGGCCCATCGCCACCATCGCCATGCTGCTGCCCATCACCTATGGGCTGGAACCGGCCAGCGCGCTGATCATGCTGGCGGGCATTTATTACGGCGCCCAATACGGCGGCTCGACCTCGGCCATACTGGTGAATATCCCGGGCGAAGCATCGGCCGTCATCACGACACTGGACGGACACCAGATGGCGCGGAACGGGCGGGCCGGCGCGGCCCTTGGCATTGCGGCCATTGCGTCATTCATCGCCGGCACGGTGACCACGGTATTTGTCGCGGCGATCGGTGCGCCGCTCACCAAGCTTGGGCAGTTGTTCGGGGCGGCTGAGTATTTCTCATTGATGCTGGTGGGGCTGGTGTTTGCCGTGGTGCTGGCGCGGGGGAATATCTTGAAAGCCGTGATGATGATCGTCTTGGGGCTGCTGCTTTCAACCGTCGGCACCGATGTGAACACCGGGCAGGAACGCCTGACTTTCGGCATTGCGGCATTGGTGGACCGCATCGACTTTGCGGTTTTGGCCATGGGCCTGTTTGGCATTGCGGAACTGCTGCGCAGCCTCGAAAACCCCGAGGCGCGCGACGTGGTAAAGGCCCGCATTGGTTCGGTGCTGCCCACCCGGGCGGAGCTGATGGCCAGCCTGAAGCCCATCTTCCGCGGGATTGGCCTTGGCACGGTGCTGGGTGCGCTTCCCGGCAACGGCGCGGTGCTGGCGCCCTTCAGCAGCTATGCGCTTGAAAAGAAACTGGCCAAGGACCCTTCGCGTTTTGGCAAAGGGGCGATTGAAGGCGTGGCGGGGCCGGAATCGGCCAACAACGCCGGGGCGCAAGCCGCCTTCATTCCGTTGCTGACCTTGGGCATTCCGCCCAATGCGGTGATGGCCTTGATGGTGGGGGCCATGACCATTCATGGCATCGTCCCGGGGCCCCAGGTGATGACGCGCAACCCCGACCTGTTCTGGGGCATGATCGCGTCGATGTGGATCGGCAATCTGGCGCTGCTGATCATCAACCTGCCGCTCGTCGGGCTGTGGGTGAAGCTGTTGCAGGTGCCCTATCGTTTGATGTTCCCGGCCATTCTCGCGTTCTGCTGCATCGGCGTCTATTCCATCAACAACCAGCCCATGGACGTCCTTGTCACCGCTTTCTTCGGCCTCGTCGGTTATGGCTTGCTGAAACTGGGTTTCGAGCTCGCTCCCCTGCTGCTGAGTTTCGTCCTGGGCGGCTTCATTGAAGACACCTTCCGCCGCGCCATGGACCTGTCGCATGGCTCGATGATGACCTTTGTGGAGCGTCCGGTGTCATTGGGCCTGCTGGCGGTGGGGGTGGTGGTGCTGGTGGT
Source organism: uncultured Alphaproteobacteria bacterium (assembly GCA_963773295.1). Classification (GTDB taxonomy): domain Bacteria; phylum Pseudomonadota; class Alphaproteobacteria; order Rhizobiales; family Aestuariivirgaceae; genus Aestuariivirga. The sequence goes on along the minus strand of CAVZAJ010000005.1, from coordinate 114,952 downwards.
TGCAGCACTGCCCGCGGTTGCGAGAAAACGCGAAAAAGCCTTTGTGGAATAGCCGGGGCCAGATATAGTTTTTCCCAAGCCGCGCCCAAGCGGCACATGATATTTCCAGGGAGGATCAAATGTTGAGACGCACATTCATCGGATTGGCCGCAGCCTTGATGTTGTCCACGGCGGGCTTTGCCGCCTATCCCGAAAGGCCCATCACCTTGGTGGTGGCCTTCGCCGCCGGTGGGCCCACTGACGTGATTGCCCGCATCGTGGCTGAAGACATGTCCAAGACCCTGGGCCAGCAGATCGTGGTTGAAAACACCGCCGGCGCCGGCGGCACCACGGCCACCGCGAAAGTGGCGGGTGCGGCGGCGGATGGCTACACGCTGATCATGGGCCAGATGGGCACCCATGCCGCCGCCCCTTCGCTCTATGAAAGCCTCAAGTACAACCCTGTCGCCGACTTCACCCCGGTGGGCATCGCCGGCATCACGCCAATTCTCATCGTCGCCAAGAAGGATTTTCCGGCCAGCAACCTTGCCGAACTGATCGCCTATGTGAAAGCCAATCCGGACAAGATCAACCAGGCCAATGCCGGCGTGGGCTCGACGTCCTTTACCACCTGCGTGCTGATGCGCTCCATTGCCGGAATCCCGAAAATCAATGAAGTGGCTTACAAGGGCACCGGTCCGGCGCTGAATGACCTTGTGGCAGGGCAAGTCGATTTCATGTGCGACCAGATCACCAATCTTGCCCCGCAGATCACCGCCGGCAATGTGAAAGGCATGGCCATTGCCACGCCCGCACGTTCCCCCGCCCTGCCTGAAGTGCCGACAACAACGGAAGCAGGCCTGCCCGATTTTCAGATTTCCGGCTGGAACGGGATTTTCGGGCCCAAGGACATGCCGGCCGACATTCAAACCGCATTGGCCGGCGCCCTCGACAAGGCCCTGTCGAACCCGGATGTCGCCAAGAAGCTGACTGATCTGGGCACGGTGATTCCGGATGCCGAGCAGCGCACGCCGGCCGGGCTTGCCGCCACTTTGGCGCGCGACATGAAACTGCTGGAAGCGCCGTTGAAGGCGTCGGGCACGGTCATCAAGTAACCCTCCGTCGGCGCGCAACAAGGGCGGGCGCAGCGCCGGCTAAGAGTGAGATGCTTGGCGGTCATTCGGCTTCTAGGCCGAAGGCGCTTGCCGCAGCCGTTATTTTGCCTGCGGCGGCCGGGTCGTCAGCGAAGACCTCGCGCGCCTTGCGGAACGCTGTTGCCGCCTTCTCCCCCTCTCCAAGCACAATTCGCGAGCGCATGAGGTTTATCCAGCCGTCGACATCGCGCGGCGAATCCTCCAGGCGGAGTGCCAGGCCATCGACCATCGAGCGGATTGCGGCGTCACGCGCCCCACCAGGCACCGCTGCGGGCGCGGCAGCTTGCCCACCGCTTGCGCTGCCGTCGATACGCCCGCTCTGCAGGGACGCGGTCGTTTCCAAATTCCCGCCCGCGGCGTCTTTCGCCTTGGCCTCCTCGTATGAAAGCTTGAGTTCAGCGGAACTGGGATCAAGCGCCAAAGCCCGGCCAAAGGCCTCGGCTGCCTGTCCATAGCGTTCCGTGTGGAAATAGGACCAGCCGAGCATCCGCCAGCCTTCGAGATCCTGTGGTGTGGTTTCGAGCCGGGCCGCCAGCCGTTCGATCATCGCATTCACATCGGGCAGAGCTTCAGCGGGTGCCGCCATTGATGCGGGTTGTCCGGATCCGATGGCACGGGCGTAGTCGGTGAGGTGCGAGAGCGTTTCGCCGTCCGGCTCGGAAAAGGCGATGGTTTCCGCCGCCCCTGCCGTCTCTGAAGCGCCCCCGTAGTGGGAAACCGCCGCGCCAACCCCCGAAACAAGCAGGAACACCGCGCCGGCCGCAAACAGCATCTGCGGCTGGCCTGGAATGCTCTTGCTGAATCCCCAGCGCGATGACGGCAGCCGCGACAGAAGAGCAAGCCGCGCCGCGTCTGCTTCCGCCTCGGTGATCTCCCCGTTCTTAAGCCGCAATGCAATATGTTCCAGGGAAGCTTTGACGTTCTCCACGTCATGCTGGTCTTTCCGCAAGCCCCTCGTTCCCATCAGAAAATGCAGCAAAATGGGGATTGCCAAAGCGATAAAAAGCCAACCTAAAAACGTCAAAGACATCTTCCCGCTCCCGGATTCCCAACAAAACTTTTCATCTCAAAACTTCCTGCGAAGCTCCGCCCGCATGCCGAAGTTGTCTTCCGCGCCTTCGAGGAACTGATAGGTGGCGTCGGCGCGGAAGAGCCAGGCCCGGTCGATCGGGATTTGATAGCGCACCCCAAAGCCGTATTGTGCGTCTTCGGCGCCGATGCCGTCATCCTCGAAGGGCTGCACCATTGCCAGCTCGAAGACGAGCTGCTCATCCAGGTCGAAGAGATACTGCATGCCGATGGCGCCGCCCCAGGCATTGGAGCCGCTGTCGTCCAGTTTCGGGTAGCCGGTCAGGGCATCGGTCTCGAAGTTGATGCCGACGTTCTTCAGGATCCCTGCGCCATTGCCATCGACCAGGGGCTGCGGGTTGCCGAAGCCGACGAAGAAGTTGGCGTAGGGCAGCAGCGTGCTCGGCAGGCCGGTGATCAGGCTGTTCTCCGAAATGATTGCAAGGCCATCGTCATCGCCCTGCGGATCTTCCCCGAAATTTGCGAAGACGCGGGTCGAGTTTGAAATTGTGTTGGAATAGCGCCGCGTGTAGGCGCCGGTCAGGAAGTGTGTCAGAAGGCCCGCTTGGTCGTCGCGGCCATCGATCAGGCCGTAGCCCGCTTCGGTGTAGCCGCCGTAGGCATCGATGAAGGCGGTGGCGCCGAAGAGATTGGAGTTGTTGTTGTCGTCGCCGTCCACTCCGATGATGCCGGCATTGTCGACATCGTTGAACGCGGCGAACAGCGTGATGTCGAAATTCGCCAGGCCGAGCGCCGTCGAGTTCTGCGCCGGCAGCGTCACCGCGCCGCCGAGGATTGCGTCGTTCGCCCAGATGCCGTTCTGCAGGAACAGCGGGAACAGGCCGAACGTGAACGGCAGATCGAAAGTGGCTTCCTGCCCGGAGAACCCGGAATAGAGCGAGCCGAAATCACCCTCGAAAAACAGGGTCTGCGGCTCCGGATCCAACTCAAGATTGAACTTCCCGTCGCCGTCGCTGCCGCCGAACTCGAAGCGGGTGAACTGGTTGTTCTTTTGAAGGGGCGTGAAGAAAGCGTGTATCCGTTCGGTGCCGGTGATCTTGAAGTCGACGTCGAGGTTCAGCCGGGTGGCGATTTGCGCAATGTCCTTGCCGGCGTTCTGGTTGTAGGCGACTGCCGTCCGCCAGTCGCCGTAGATGGCAAGGCCCGGGAGCAGCGGATTTTTTTTGCCCAGCAGGGTGCTGCTCGCGTCATATGCGCCGGAGGTGTATTGCTGGCGGCCCAGCTCAAGCAGCGGGCGCGGCGGCTCGACCGCCGTTTTGGCGCCGTAGACGTCGACCTGCCCCTGGGCATTGTAGCTGGTTTCATACTGCGGATCGGCGCGGAACAAATCCCCCTTGCCGGCTTCATTGCTGCTGATGTCTTTCTCGTTGTGCGCGGAATTGCCGCCGGTGGTTTTTTCCGCAGTCGCTTCCGCGTCCTGGGCATCGGCCTGGTCTTCGGGCGGGAAGAGTGATTCACTGGACCTGAAGAGCGCCTGCCATACCCGCACCACCACGTTCTCCTGCTGGGTGTCGCTGCTGCTCGCGTCCTTTTTCGCCTTGCCGCTGCTTGCGTCTTTTTTCGCCTTGCCGCTGCTTGCGATTTTTTCGGCCTTGCCGCTGCTCGCGCTTTTCTCGGCCTTGCCGTCGCTTGCGCTTTTCTCGGCCTTGCTGCTGCCTGCACCGTTCGCGGCAACCGCCCTCGTGTCGGACATCGCAAGATAGCCGCAGGCTGCCAACACGGCTATGGCGGTCGATGTCCTGACAAGATACGCCTTACTCAACATACAAAACTCCACGACCCACGTTTTTAGAACCGTTGCGGATGCCCGATCGGAAACCGCCGGCTTTTCGGCATTACTCCTTCACTTCGAGTTCCACCGCGAAGGCGTGAAAGTTCATGATCCGCTCATTCATGCTTTGCTGCATGTCCGCGGTGGCGCGGACGAAGCGCATGAAATAGATTGGTTCGGCCCGGCTGCGCATGCGGAAGGCGAGGCGATATTTTCCCGGCTTGGTGATCAGCTTGCCTGGCACCTTGTACTTGGCCACCTTCTCGGCCAGCGGCGGCAGCGAGTGGTTCTCCATACGCACCAGCGGCGGGTGGTTGAGAACGGTGGTCGGAATCCCCGGCGGCCGCAGATGCGGCAGGGGATCGACATCGAAATTCACCGGCAGGTACATCTCACGGTCGGTGCCCTTGACGTTGGTCGTCAGGAACTTGGTCTGGAAATGCACCAGCTGCTGATCCTTTTTGATTTTGCCAGCCGCAACATCCAGGCTGTGCAGATCGGCCATGTCGCCATGGCTGTCGATGTAGCCCGACTCCCAGATGTTCTTGCCGCTGGGATCGATGAGGGCGACATTCACCCAGAGCTGCGGCTGCGCCCCCAATGAGCCGGACGGCAAGTTGTGGCCCGGATTGGTGTTCTTGATCTTGTAGGAGAACGCCAAATCCTTCCCGACTTTCGGCTCACCCGCGATGGCGGGGCCGTCAACCGAACTGCCGTTTTCCAGAAGCTGCTGCCTGAGCTTGTCGCGCGCGTCGAGCTTCGCAAGATTCTCGTCGATGGTCGCCCGCGCCTCTTCACGGTCGAGCTGATCGGCCCAGCGCTTGGGAAACTTGGCCTTGATCTTTCCATCGGCGACCCTGTCCTCGAACTCGGTCGTGCCCCAGCCGGCCCGCCAGTCGAACCGCAGCCAGTCCTTCATGCTGACGGCCTGGGCCTTCGTATTGTGCGGGAAGATGCCGGGATGGGCGATGGAATAGCCCGGGCCCATGAATCTGTGATTGGCGTGCTTGCGGCCCGGATTGATTTTCTTGCCGCCAACCACTGCGGAGGGCGCGGTCGCATAGCCTTTGGCCTTTCCCGGAACCTTGCCCATGTGGCAGTCCTGGCAGGTGACGCCGGCCTTGCGCGCCGGGCTGTCGCGATACTGCTCCCAGACGATTTCCAGCTTGATCCCCAGGTTGACGGCAACCTGATGGCAGCTGACGCAGAACTCCGACTTGGTGATCTGGTCGTTGGTGATCATCCCCTTGTGGATGTCGTTACCGCGCCCGTCAGTGCTGGTTTTAACGGAATAGGTTTCCTTGTCGGCGAGGACGTCCTTGATCACGCTCTTTTCGCCGCTGCCGTAAACCGGCTCGTAAATCTTTCCCGGCTCCACCCGGCGCTCGCCGTTCACCTTGCCGTACTGCTCACTCACCCGGTGGCAGGTGATGCAGGTCACGCCCTCGCGCGAGATCGGGCTGCTTGCCCAAAGCGGCGCTTGACGGGCCTCGCCGAGCTGGGTGCCGACCTGCTGGTGGCAGCGCACGCAGAAGGTGCCGACCGTGCCTTGCGTCAGCTCCTGGAACTTCTGCTCGAACTTGTGGAACATGGGCGAGATCGACGAATAGGCATGCTGCGACGAAGACCACTCCTGGTAAATCTGGCTGTGGCACTCGCCGCATTTCGCCGCGGTGGGATAAAGCGACAGGGTTTCTTCGTCGACCGCGGCAACGGCAACGCCATTCGGATTTCCGGCGGCGCTTTTGAGTTCCTGATTCTTTCCCTTGCCATCCGCCGCGGTGCCGGCGATGACCGTTTGCTCGAATGCCGCGCTGATCAGCAAGACGCTGGCAAACGCGCAGGAAAGCATCGAAATGCTGGACAATCTTTTCATTGGCCCCACAATAGCCTTCAGAGTGGGCCGCCCCAATGTGCATCGGTCGAGAATTTAGCGTTCGAACGCTTATCAAGATTGATGACCGACTATTGATGCGAAAAAAGGCCATCATGTGTCCGCGTCCCAGCAATTGTATGACGAATGCAAATTTCTTGCCCATCACGTCAAACTAAAATGATCCGTACAGGGAATGAGGCCTCGCGGGGTGCGGGGGCATCACTCTCCCGCCAGATTGTCTCACTCTTTTCGCCCGATTGTTGCCGCAAAACAGACCATGTTTGGGACCGATACTTGAAAAAAAGCCGTGCAGGGGATCAATAATGCCAAGACAGCACCAGATAACCATCGATGGCCAAAGCTTTCTGGCGCCCAGCGGCCAGTTGCTCCTGGACGCGGCCCTGAGCAACGGCATCGAGCTGCCCTATGAGTGCCGCGCCGGCCATTGCGGCACCTGCTGCGTGCGGCTGGTTTCCGGCGAAGTGCGCGGCGGCGAGGGCGCCGAGCCGGGCATCGTTCATGCCTGTCAGTGCCGGATCGCCGGCGATGCGGACATCGAGACGCACCAGCGGACGGGCGTTCGCAGCATCGAGGGCGTTTTGCGCGCCTTGCGTCCGCTGTCGTCCGAAGTGATGGAAGTCGAAATCAGGATGGAGCAGGCCCTGCCCTACCTTGCCGGGCAATATGCCCAGGTGCGCTTCAGCGGCTATCCCAGCCGTCCCTTCAGCCTCACCCACCCCTTGCGCCCCATGCATGGCAGTCCGAACGGCCGCTCGGTGTGGTTCCATGTCCGGCGCATGAAGGGCGGACGTGTTTCGCCGTCGCTCGGAAAGCGCATCAAGCCGGGCCATCATGTGAAGCTGACCGGGCCCTATGGTTCGGCGCATTTCCGGCCCAATCTGGATAGCCCCCTGATTCTCGTCGCCACCAACACCGGCTTTGCGCCGATCTGGGCCATCGCCGTCGCCGCGCTGCGTGAGCACCCGGAGCGCCCGATGCTGATCATCGCCGGCGGGCGCACCCTTGAGCAGCTCTATATGTGGCCGGCTCTCGCCCGGCTGGCCTGCTTCCCCAATGTCCAGGTCGTGCCCTTCTGCAGCACGCCGCAGACCTTGCTCAATGCGGTCAAGCACGGCCGTCCGACCGATTACCTTCCAGCCCTGCTGCCCACTGATGTGCTCTATGCCTGCGGCGCGCCGGGCATGGTCGACTCAATCAAGGAGATCGCGGCGCGCATCGGCGCGGTCTGTTATGCGGATCCGTTTCTGCCGACCGCCGACGACCCGGTCGAAGAAGGTGTTCTGGGGCGCGCCGCGAATTGGCTCGCGTCGTTCACCAAACGCCAGGTGGGCCAAGGCGCTCTTGATCACCCCTTCAACCGGCGGATACGACCGATGCCCGCGCCCGGGATGGCTGAACCAAGAGGGAGAGACCGATATCGCTCTCAAAGTGCATAGCCTTCGGCCGGCCGGGTTCCGGCGCCACGCAACTGCCCGGACCTCCGCGCTTTGTTTTTATGGTTGGCTGATGCTCCTTGGCTTTGCCATAGACGGGGCAGCAGCGCCCGATCCGGCCAAGATCGTCGGGGCGAATGCCTGCGCCGAATGTCACAAGCAGGAGGCTGAGGCCTGGAAAGCCACGCATCACTTCAAGACCTTCCGTGATATGCCGCGCAAAGCCCCGGCAAAACAAATATCGGACAAGCTCGGGCTGCGGCGCATCAAATCGGAGAGCGTGTGCCTGACCTGTCATTTCACCGTGCAGCGGACAGGCGGCAAGGCCGAGGCAGTCTCCGGCATTTCCTGCGAATCCTGTCACGGCGCCGCCCAGGATTGGATCAAGGTGCACAGCGGATTTAGCGGCAAGACGGCCAAGACCGAAACCAAGGCCGAGGAAGCCGCGCGCTGGAAACTCGCCGAATCGAAAGGGATGATCAGGCGGCACTCGCTCTACCAGCTGGCGACCAACTGCTACAGTTGCCATGTCGTGCCGCAGGAGGCTCTGGTGAACAAGGGCGGGCACAAGCCTGGAAGCACCTTCGAGCTGGTGTCCTGGTCGCAAGGCGAGGTGCGGCACAACACCTGGTACTCGCAGGGCAAGGAAAATGTCGCTGCAGACGCGGCGCGCAAGCGCATGCTCTATCTTGTCGGGCTAGGCGTCGAGCTTGAGACCGGCCTGCGCGCAATCGGAAAGGCGACCGCAAGAAAAACCTTCGCCTTCGAAATGGCAAAACGCGTCGACCGGGCGCGCAAGCAGCTCGCCGCTGCGGCGAAAGCGGCGCCCGACGTGCCGGAAATCCCGGAAATGGTCAAATTGGCCCATTCGGCGGGCCTGCGACTGAATAATAACCAGAAGCTGACGGCTGCGGCCGATGGTGTCTCCCGGCTGCTTGTGAACATTACCGGGAAGTATGACGGCAGCACCATGGCGGGGCTCGACGGCCTGATTCCAAAAGCTGACAAGTTCAAGGGCACGGCGAGAAAAGCGGGCGCAGTCGATTGACAAACCACGGCATGGGTAATGCGGGGGAGACAGCGTGAGAGCGCGCGCCTCCGACGCTGCGATCGGCGGGAGCCGTCTGGCCCTGGCGGCATATCTTCTCGGCCGGATAATCCAGGGCCTGGTGTTCGCCGCCCTATCGGGCGGCCTGTTCTGGCTCGTCTGGATTTACGCCAACGGCCTCCGCGATCCGCGCTATCTCGATGGCTGGGTGCTGGCCGGCGGCATGGCCTTGCAGATCTCTTTTCACCTCGCCAAAAAAGCCGGCCTCTCGCTGAAAGCGGCCACGCGCTGGCGGAAGCTCCATATTTTTGCCGGCTATCTGGTGATTGCCGCTTTCCTCTCGCATGCGGATTTCTCCCTGCCCGACACCGGCTTCGAATGGGCGCTGTGGACGGGCTTTATGCTGGTGACGCTGAGCGGCATTTTGGGCACCTATCTCGCATGGTCGCAGCAAGCCAGGGGGCGGATCGACGACGCTGTCAGCTATGATCGCATCCCGGCCCTTCGCGTCGAACTGAAGCGCGCATTTTTTGCCGCCGCCGCCGAAACCAAACCGCCTGCCGCCGCGATTGATTTGCCGGGGCTGCCCTATGACGCCTGGATCAAGGACCTCTGCACCGCCCAGCTCAGTGATTTTTTCCAGGGGCAGCGCAATTTCGCCGCCCATCTCATCGGCTCGCAGCGTCCGCTCAAGCGCCTGACCGACGCTATCGACGGCCTGTCGCGCTACGTCGATCAGCCCAGCCAGGCAAAGCTTGCCTATATCAGGAACCTGGTGGTCGAGAAGGACCGGCTCGATTTCGCCCGCGTTTCGCTCGGGCTTGCCAGGGGCTGGCTGTTCGTGCACGTGCCGGTCACCTATGGGCTGATCGTGCTGACGGTACTGCACATCCTTGTGGTCTATTCCTTTTCATCGGGTGTCTGGTGATGGCTCTCCGGCGCGAGCAACTGGCCGTGCTGCTGGCGCTGGTGACCGCCGTCTGCATGGGATCGGCCCTGTTTTTTTCCAAGGGCAACCAGCTGCTGATGCCGGGACCGCTGACCAGCGGCCACGCCGCGATCGAAAATTGCACTTCCTGCCATACCACGAGCGGCGGCAGCAAACTGAGTTGGCTTCACGGCCTTGTCGCCGCCGATCCGCTTGCCGACAGCAGGGCCTGCCTGACCTGTCACAAAATGCCGGACACCGCCTTCAATGCCCACGGCGCTTCGGCCGCGGTGCTGGAGCAAAGCACCAGGCGGCTGACAAAAATCGCCGCGGGAACCACGCCACCGCGATCGGCCATGGCGCAAAGCGTTGCATTCCCGATGCAGGAAGTCATCGCCGGCGGGCTCTATTGCGCCACCTGCCACCAGGAGCATCAAGGCGCAAATTTCACGCTGAACAAAATTTCCAACGCGCAATGCGGCTCATGCCACGTCGTGAAGTTCGACAGCTTTGACGGCCAGCACCCCAAGTTCGTCAACTTTCCGTTCGAGCGGCGGACACGGATCATCTTCGATCATGCCGGCCATTTCGCCAAGCATTACCCGGAAGTGGCGAAGAAGGATCCGGCAAAGCGCATTCCCTCCACCTGCGCCGCCTGCCACAACAGCGGCAGTGACAGGCGGGTCATGGCCACGGCACCTTTTGATCAGACCTGCACCGCCTGCCATCTCGGCCAGATCATCGGCAAGGAGCGGGTCAGCGGCCCGAAAGGCATTGCCTTCCTCGCCCTGCCCGGCCTCGATCTCGCGACGTTGCAGAAGAAAAATGCCCTGATCGGCGAATGGCCGGACGCCGCCGATGCTGCGCTCACGCCGTTCATGAAGGTGATGATCAGCCGAAGTGAGCAAGGCCGCGCCCTGCTCAAGACCGTGGCCGGCCTGAACCTCCAGGACCTGGGCCAGGCAAGCGACGCCCAGATCAAGGCGGTGGCGGATCTGGCCTGGGAGATCAAGGGTCTGTTCCATGCGTTGGTCAAGGGAAAAGCCTCGGACGTGCTGGGCAATCTCACTGTTGGCGGCGCAACGAAGCTGGATGCGGCCCGCATCGCCGATCTGACCGCGGGCCTCCCGCGTGATGCAGTCATCGGCGCGCAGCAGGAGTGGCTCCCCAATCTCGCCGCCGAAATTGCCAGCGGTCCGGTTGGGCCTGCCGCCGAACCGGTTGCATCGAATGTGGTTCAGGCAGTTCCGATACCGTCTCCCGAGGAACCCCCGGGCGGGGCGACTGCTGACACCACAGTTGACACCGAACCCGCTGACGCCGAGCCCGCTGCCGCCGAATCTGCCGCCGCTGGGGAAATAGTCTGCGCCGATGAGCCGCCGCGCGCCGCGGATATTGCCGCGGCCGATGACGTGGCGACCGATGCCGACGCGGCCGAACTTGAGGCCGGCGACGAGGCGGAAACGCTCACCGCCGAAGAACAGCTGGCGGCGGTCAAGGGACGCTTGCCCCTGCCCAACGGAACCCCCCGCGCCATCAAGACCCGGACCGAGAGCGCCGAGAAAAAAAACCGGCCTGAAGAAGCGGAGGCCAGGATCGATGACGGAACGGCGCCGCCCTGCGCCGGCGAACCGCCCAGTGCCGAAACAGGAGCCGGAGCCGTTGCGGACGCTGCTACCGCGGAGCCCCAAGCCGGGAGCGGCAGCGAAGCGCCCGCCTCCGGCGAGCCGCCCTCCGGCCAGGCGGAGCAATTCGATGATCTGCTCTTCCCCACGGGGGCTGAGAACGCCGGCCAGTCGGAACAAGTGGATGACGCTTCCAAGGCGGAGGCCACTGCCCCGCCAGAAGCATCGCCGGACGCAGATACCACGGCGGCTGCGCCTCAAGCTGCTGCTGCGCCGGCGACCGGCATCGACAGCGATGTGGAACCGGAGACCTGGGCTGAATATGGCGGCTGGTACCGGCAGGACTACGCGATTTTGTATCGCCCCGCCGGCCACAAGGACAAATTCATCCAGTCCTGGCTCGTGCTCACCGGTCCCCAGGCACCAAAGGGAGGAGCCAGCGCGGCAGCGGCGGTCTTCGATTTTCTCACCGGCAAGGACGCGCCGGGCTCATGCACCAAATGCCACAGCGTCGACGATGTCCGGGGCAAGGGCCGGGTTGTCAATTTCGCCCCGCTTTCACTCAAGAGCAAACTGGGGCGCTTCACGAATTTCGTCCATGAGCCGCATATGGGCATCCCCGACAAGCGCGGCTGCCTGGCCTGCCACGCGCTTGAAAAAGGCAGCCCGTATCTCAAGAGCTACGAGCAGGACAACCCATGGAAATTTGCATCCGGTTTCGGCGCGGTGAAGAAGGAGCTTTGTCAGACCTGCCACACCAGCGGCGAGGCCCGCCAGGACTGCTTGCTATGCCACACATATCACGTGAATGGTGCTGCCACGCCGATCATGAACACCGGGCTCCCGGCGCAATAAGACAATACGCCCCTTAAAGCCGACGCGCGCAAAAATAGAATCTGGCGGAAGGCAGACCGTTACCGGACCGGCACCCCGCACTTCACACAGCAGGACAGCCGCACGATGAGATCCGTCTGTAATACGATGCGCCGGTTTCTGGGCCCCGCTTTTCCCGCGATGCGTTCAAAAAGGAGCTGGGCGCCGAGGCTGCCCAGGGTTTCCGCCGGTTGGCTCATCACAGTGAGGAAAGGCGACAGCACCGCAAGGTGTTCCACATCATCAAAACAGACGAGGCCCATATCCTGCGGAACCGCCAGATCACGTTCGCGCAGCGCCTGCATGGCGCCAACCACCGTCATGTTGTTCACTGTGAAGATGGCGGTTGGCAAAGGCGCGAGCCCCAGGACCTGTTGGGTGGCGCGGTAGCCGCCAATTTGATCGACAGTGGTGCGGAACACGAGTTCCTCGCGATAGGGAATCCCTGCGGCGGCGAGCGCCTCCTGATAACCCTTCAGCCGCTCGCGCCCGGTTGAAGTATCATCCGTGTCGGTGAGATGAGCGATATGCCGGTGGCCCACCGAGATGAGATGCTCGACCAAACGGCGCGCCCCGGCGACGCTGTCGCAGACAATGTAATCGCAATCTGTTTCCGGCAGGGTGCGGTCGAGCAGCACGACTGGAAATTCGCCGCGCAGCAGCGAGAAGATGCTGTGGCGCGAGTCATCGCTGACTGGCGCCACCAGCAAGCCCTCCACGCGGTGCGAAATCAAGTCGTCGATGTATTCGCGCTCCAGCCTGAGATCACCTTCGCTGTTGCAGAGGAGTACGCGGTAGCCCGAACGCCGGGCCGCCGTCTCGGCGCCGCGCACCACGGGCCCAAAGAACGGATTGACGACGTCGGGAACGATAAGGCCGATGGTTTGGGTTTTTTGCGAGCTGAGGCCGCGGGCAATGCGGTTGGGCACATAGTCGAGTTCGGCAATGGCTTCCTCGACGCGGCGCTGGGTTTCGGCGCCGACGCCGTGACGGCCGTTGATAACCCTGGAGGCCGTCATTGCCGAAACGCCGGCGCGCTTGGCCACATCGTTCAAGGTGGTTGCCAATGCGGATCTCCTTTGTTAGCTACCAACATGGAATTGTTAAATTAACATAAAAAATGCACTTATATCCATATTTTACAGTAGCTTGATAGCCAGATTATTATGCATAGTTAGCGCTAACAACAAAACGCAACTATGGGAGGAAAACATGAAAAGTCAAACCATTCGGCACGCAACGAACCTCACGGCTGGTCTGGCAATTGGGCTTGCCCTGGCAGTCGCGCCTGCCTTCGCCGAGGATGCCTGCAAACCCGGAACGACGAAGCGCATCGCCTTTATGCTGAAGCAGCAGACGGCTTTCCGTTACCTGAATGCCGACATCCCTTTCTTTAAAAAGACCGCCGAGGCTGCTGGCTACGAGGTCATCGTTCAATCGGCGGAAAATGACGCGCAAAAGCAGATCGGCCAGGCCGAGAACGTCATCACCCAAGGCGTTGATGCCATCGTCATCCAGCCCGTCGATTTCAATGTCGCCGCCGGCATCGCCGAAATGGCCACCAAGGCCGGTATTCCCGTTGGCCTCCTATGACGACTTGATTCTCGGCGCCAAGCAAGCCGGCTATATCGGCCGCGATCCCAAGGATGGCGGAGCCGAAGCGGCCCGCGCCGTCGTGGCGAAGGTGCCGAAGGGCAATTACGTTCTGATTGGCGGCGATGCCGGACAAACCGGCTCAACCCTCATGCAGCAGGGCTACCGTGATGTGCTCGAGCCGCTCGCGGCAAAAGGCGACATCAAGATCGTCATGGATCAGTTCACCCCGGGCTGGAAAACGGAACCCGCCCAGGCCAATGCCGAAAACGCCCTCACCGCGAATGCCAACAAGGTCGATGCTTTCCTTGTTTCCTATGACGGCATGTCGCTCGGCGTGCTGCAGGCCATCGAGGCCGCGGGGATCAAGGCAGGCACCATCCCGGTCACCGGGCAGGACATGGAGCTCTCGGCGGCCCAGGCGATTGTCGAAGGCCGGCAATACGGCAGCCTCTGGCCGGCGCCTGACGAGATGGCCGTTGCCGGCGCCAATGCCGCTGTCGCCATGGCGCAATGCAAAGACATCGGAGCGACGACCACAGCGGACAACGGAGCCGGGCAGATTCCATGGGTGAAGACGCCGATCTATCTCGTCAGCCAGGACGAGATGGCCGACTTCGTCTGCAAACATCCCTTCTGGCTCAACATCGACGAAGTCTATAAGAACGTTCCGGACAAGAAGCCGGCCTGCTAGGTGACAGGCATTATTCTGATCCGGATGCTGGACGATGACCGAGAGTGCAAAGGCGCAACCGGCGCTTGGCGCCGATTGCCCGTCAGTTGCCCCCATGCTTGTGGCGACAGGGCTTACCAAGCTGTTTCCGGGCGTGCGGGCGCTGGACAATGTGGGATTTTCGATTTCACCCGGTGAAATTGTGGCCCTCCTCGGCCAGAACGGGGCTGGAAAATCAACCCTCATCCAGATTTTTGCCGGGGCGCACGCGGCCGGCAGTTACGACGGCACCCTAAGCTTTGACGGAAAACCATTCCGCCCGGGAGACATTGCCGAGGCCGAAGCCGCCGGAGTGGCGCTCGTCCCCCAGGAAGTCAACATTGTTCCCGATCAGAGTGTCGCCGAAAATATCACGCTCAACAACGAGCCGCTGCGCTGGGGCATCATCGATGTCAGCAAAAGGCTTCTGCAGGCGAAGAAGGCCCTCGCCGGTTTTGACATTGATGTTGACCCGTTGCTTCCCATGTCGTCGCTCGATCTCGCTTCCCAGCAGCTCGTTGTCATCGCCCGGGCGCTCGCCAAGAATGCCCGGCTTCTCATTCTCGACGAACCCACGGCGGCGTTAACTGAGCATGAATCGCTCCTGCTTTTTGATCGCATGCGCGCGCTCAAGAAACGCGGCGTCGCGATTATTTTCGTCTCCCATCGCCTCGCCGAGGTTTTTGCCATATCAGACCGGGTAGTCGTCATGCGCGACGGGCGGATCTGTGGGCGGCACAATATATCCGAAACCACCCGTGGCGATGTGGTGGCGGAAATGATTGGCCAAACTGAACGCAATGTCCAGCGGCCCGTTTCGAACGGGCCAGGCATGCCGGCGCTCGAATTGCGCCATCTCGACGTTTGGGGAATTGAAGGGCGCAAACGCGTCAGTGCCTTGAACCTGTCGGTCAGAAAAGGCGAGGTCGTGGGGCTCTTTGGCCTCCTCGGCGCGGGCTGCATGGAGGCGGCCCTTGCGGTTTTTGGCGCCTGGAAGGGAAAGCGCCAAGGCACAATCCTGGTCGAGGGCGTGGAAAGGGCAATCGACAGTCCGCACCAGGCCGTGGCGCTTGGGCTGGGGCTTATGGCCCAGGACCGCCGCGACTGCCTGATCGGCGATCAATCCATAGGCGACAACATTGGCATCGCCAGCCTTGGCAAGATTGTCCGCCACGGAATGCTCGACGTCGCAGAGGGCCGGCGGCGCGCCGCTGAGCAGGTCGGCGCCCTCCAGATCAAGGCCGCATCCATTGATTCGGAAGTGCGCACCCTGTCGGGCGGCAATCAGCAGAAAGTGCAGATCGGGCGCTGGCTCGCGGCGGACACGCGCATTCTCATCATGGTGGATCCCACGCGCGGCGTCGACGTGGGAGCCCGCAGCGAGATCAAGAAGATCTGGCTGGAGCTCAGCGCCAGGGGCCACGCTATCCTGCTTGCGTCAACCGATGCGGAAGAGCTTGTTGACGCCTGCGACAGGGTTGTCGTCCTGAGCCAGGGCCGTCAGGTTGGGGAACTTTCTGGTCTTCAACTCACCGAGAAAAACTTGCTGCGGATGGCGACAGATGGTTGAACGTAGTCTTGAGACCGCAGAAATGGCAGCAACAGGTCCGTCGCGTGAAAACATGTTTCTTCGCCTGAAGCGAAGCTCGGCCCTGCGCAGTTCGATGCTTCTCCTCGTGCTCGCGGGCGTCTGGCTGTTCTTCTACTTCGCCACGAACGGAACCTTTCTGACGCCGCGCAATCTTGTTTTGCTGGCGCTTCAGACATCGATTGTAAGCCTTGCTGCCATCAGTGCCGTCATGCTGATCGTCACCCGCAACTTCGATTTGTCCGTGGGATCGGCGGTGGCCTTTGTCGGCGTGATCCTGGCCCTCCTCACGGTAAAACATGACGTCAATGCCGCCGCGGCCGTTGTGATTGCGGTTGCCGGTGGCGTTCTGATGGGCGCCTGGCAGGGCTTCTGGGTGACGCGCCTCGGCGTCTCGTCATTCATCGTCACCCTGGCCGGGATGCTGTATTTTCGCGGCATTTCGATGATCGCCACCAATGGTGCGACCGTCGCCCCCCTGCCGCGCTCACTCACCGGTTTTGCCACCGGATTCCTCTCGCCGGCACTCTCCATCACCGCGGTTGTCATTGCGCTGGCGGCATATGGCACGCTTCGTTTTGTTGAAATCAGGCGGGCTCATAGCACTTGGCGTAACCGGGAATATCGCTCCGGAGCTGTTTCGCGCCCTGACGCCGCCCCTGATTGCCGCATTCCTGGCAATCTGGATCGCCTCGTGGCAGGGGCTGCCCTATCTGGTCCTCCTCGTTGCCATTTGCACGTTCGCTGCTGAATTCCTGATGCGCCGCACCCGCTATGGCGCGCAGCTCTACGCAATCGGCGGCAACCCGGAAGCCGCCCGGCTTTCCGGGATCAATCTCACCCGCGCCATCTTCTGGAACTTTGTCATTGCCGGCCTGGGTTACGGCATCACCGGCGTGGCATTGACGGCCCGCGTGAGCGGGGCAATCGGCGGCAGCGCCGGGCTGTTTCTCGAGCTGGACGCCATTGCCGCCGCAATCATTGGCGGCACGTCACTGTCGGGAGGGCGCGGCCGCATTCTTGGCGCCTTGCTCGGCGCGCTGCTCATGGGTAGCCTCAATAATGGCATGAGCCTTATGAATGTTCCGACCTTCTATCAGGATACGGCGCGTGGCATCATCCTCCTGCTCGCCGTCACCATCGATCAATTGAGCCGCAGACGGTCAATTGGCCGGTAAATAACTTAAGATTTCAGAGCAAGGAATTATGAGATGAACTATATTCCGGCCGGCACCCGCTATGACCAGATGGCCTACCGCCAATGCGGCCGCAGCGGGCTGAAGCTGCCCGCCCTCTCGCTGGGCCTCTGGCACAATTTCGGCGATGATGTTCCCTTTGACACAAGCCAGGCGATTTGCCGCCGCGCCTTTGACCTGGGCATTACCCATTTCGACCTCGCCAACAACTACGGCCCGCCGCCCGGTGCGGCGGAAAGGAATTTCGCGAAGATTCTTGCTACCGATTTTTCCGGCCACCGCGATGAGCTGGTCATTTCGTCGAAGGCCGGTTATCTCATGTGGCCAGGCCCCTACGGCGAATTTGGCAGCCGCAAGTATGTATTGGCCAGCCTCGACCAGTCGTTGAAGCGGCTTGGCCTCGATTACGTCGATATTTTTTACTCGCACCGTTTTGATCCGGCCACGCCCCTGGAAGAAACCATGGGCGCGCTCGCCACGGCGGTTCAGCAGGGCAAGGCGCTTTATGTCGGCGTGTCTTCCTACAGTGCCGCGAAAACCGCCGAGGCCGCCGCCATTCTGCGCGCCATGGGCATAGCTCCGCTGATCCACCAGCCCAGTTATTCCATGCTCAACCGCTGGATCGAGCGCGACAAGCTCCTTGACCGCCTCCAGGCGGAAGGCATGGGCTGCATCGCCTTCACGCCACTGGCGCAGGGCTTGCTGACCAGCAAATATATTGCCGGCGTCCCCACTGACAGCAGGGCCATGGCCAACAAATCCTTGCTTCCCCACTTCATCAACGAACAAACGCTGGCGCGCGTCAAGGCGCTTGACGGCAT
Organism: uncultured Alphaproteobacteria bacterium; assembly: GCA_963773295.1. GTDB lineage: Bacteria > Pseudomonadota > Alphaproteobacteria > Rhizobiales > Aestuariivirgaceae > Aestuariivirga. The sequence continues at coordinate 97,245 of CAVZAJ010000005.1, read as the reverse complement.
TGCCAAGCGCCGCGGACAGTCGCTGGCGCAAATGGCCCTTGCCTGGGTATTGCGCGATCCGCGCATGACCACGGCGCTCATTGGCGCCAGCCGGCCGGAACAGGTTGAAGACTGTGCCGGGGCGCTTGCCAATCTGCACTTTGAAGACAAGGAACTTGCAGAGATCGACCAGCATGCCGTTGATAGCGACATAAACCTGTGGTCAAAATCAAGCTCCTATTGAGGGGCCTGCCCATAGATGCTTCCGCCGTCGTGGATACAATCTTGCCCTCCTTCAGCACTCTGTGACGGGGATTTTTGCGCTCTTGATTGACGGCCGGGGCTGTTGCGCCCCATCGTGTCTGGGAACCAATTGTGTTCTGCACTCCCAAGAAATTCACAAAACTGCCTTATCCCCGCGAAATACTGGGGTTGGAGACGGTCATGGACGAAGCCTGGAGCCGGGTCATGAACGAGAACAGAATTGCAGAGTTTCGCAAAGAGGCAAATACCTGTGCGGCGAAAGCCGAAGCCGCCACCGACGCAACGTCCAAACTCTTTTATGCAAGATTGGCAAAGGGTTGGCTGACGCTCATTACCATGTTGGAGCGCGACACCGTTTCAGGCTGGTGACGTAAAGAGGCCGGAGTTTTCCCCGCCCTTCAACCAGGCGATATGCCATGTTCGGTCCGGTTCACCGCGCGCCGGACCCACGGGCGATTTTGCGGCCGCGGCGAAAGATCCGCACCCCATATTGAGCGGGCCTTGAACCCGCGGTTCGGATGCCCGCTGCCCTGATCTTCTTAGAAGTGTGAGCCAGGTTACATCGAACCTCGGCGGGCAGCAGTAGCGTTGGTCATAGCCGTAAAACTCAAAAACCAAGCCAGGGAGATAGCTATGAGCAAGTTTTCTATTGCAGCTCGAATTGTGGAATTGGGCGAAATCAATGCCGTCCGCTCATCAAAAGGCGGTTTTGCCGCCGATGTAAAAGAGACTATTTTGCAAAGTTATTTGAGGGCGCGAAGCCTTCGGCAGGCCGTGCAAGCGAGGGCGGAATTCAGCGCCCAGGTCGATCCGCAAGCAGCCGATGAGGACGGCAGTCCGCCAGCCGCGCACAAGGCTTCGCCTTACGATTTGGCATCAAATAATCCGTATGTAATCGCCGCGACCCTGTTTTCCAGAAAACGCTGGTAAAACCAGGCTTGGGCGGCGCCCCTGCCCGGCCATGTTGATTGACACACCCGTCAGGCGGGCGGTCAGGTGTCAATGGGTCCAAATTGGGTCTATATTCCAGGCTGTCAATTTGGACTGGAGCGGACCTTCCATGGCAACGCCTATCCTGAAATCTGGACCGGCCCCCGGCGTCGTGCCCATGGCCAGGCTCTTTCACGGCATTTCCGAGGAGGCGCGCAAGCTGATCCTGAAGTCCGCTTTGCCCCTCACCCTGAAGAAAGGCCAGCGCCTGTTTGAGCGCGGCGATCCGGGCGGCACCATGTATGTCGTGACCCAGGGCCTGATCGAGATTTCGATGCTGTCGACGAACGGCCGCAAGATTTCGCTGAACCTGATTGGCGCGGGAAACTGCTTCGGCGAAGTCAACATGATCGACAACCGGAACCGGACCGCATCCGCCGTGGCGCTTCAGCCGACGATCCTCCAGCCCATCGGCCGCAGCACGTTTTTCGCCGCCGCCCGGCTAAGCCCCGAATTGGCGATCACCATTGCGGAAATCCTCTGCGAGAGGGTTCGGTGGGTGAGTGGCGCGGTGGAAGACTACGCGCTGCTCTCCCTCGACCGGAGGCTGGCGCGCCGCCTGCTTCTCCTGCACGATCAGTTCTCGCGCCCTGACGGGGCCATTGAAATTGCCCAGAGCGATCTTGCCGATTTCGCGGGAGGAACACGGGAGTCGACCAACAAAATCCTGATGAACTGGAAAAGCCTTGGCTTCATCTCCCTGGGAAGGCGGTCCATTCACCTGCTTGACAGGAAAAGGCTTGATCAGATCGCCCACGAAACCGCGCTCCTCGAGGAATGATCATCGGCATCACATATGACCTCCGTGAGGACTACGCGCGTGCCGGATATGATGAAGAGGAAACCGCCGAATTTGACCATATCGAAACCATCGCGGCCATTGAGGGAGCTCTCCGCGCGCTGGGACACGAGACCGATCGCATTGGCTCCGCCGGCGCCCTCGTCCACCGCCTGGACCAGGGCCACCGCTGGGGCCTGGTGTTCAACATTTCCGAGGGCCTGCATGGCTTTGGCCGGCAAGCGCTTGTTCCGGCCTTGCTGGAGGCCCATGGAATTCCCTACACGTTTTCCGACCCGCTCAGCTTGGCCGTCACGCTTCATAAGGGCATGGCAAAACACATCGTCCGCGATCAGGGAATCCCCACCGCGGATTTCGCGACCGTCAGCGCCCTTGCGGACCTCGGGGATTTAGCCCTGCCGTTCCCGCTGTTCGTGAAGCCTGTCGCCGAGGGCACGAGCAAGGGGATCAGCGCCGCCTCGAAGGTGCACGGCCCGTCCGAGTTGCGCTCCACTTGCGGCAGGCTGCTGGCACGGCACCGCCAGCCGGTGCTGGTCGAAACGTTCCTGCCCGGACGCGAGTTCACCGTTGGCATACTCGGAACGGGCAGCTCCGCCGCTGTCCTTGGAGTGATGGAGATCAAGCTCCGGAAAGACGCCGAGCCCGGGATTTACTCCTACGCCAACAAAAAACATTATGCGCAGCGGGTGAGCTTCAGTTTGGCAAGCGACGCCGTTTGCGCCGCCGCCGGCCAAATTGCCCTCAAAGCCTGGACGGTTCTCGGCTGTCGGGATGGCGGGCGTGTCGATTTGCGCTGCGATGCCTCGGCCCAGCCGAATTTTATGGAAGTTAACCCCCTTGCGGGCCTGGACCCGGGAGAATCCGACCTGGTGATCTTAAGCCGGCTGGCCGGCGTCCCCTATAGCGAGCTGATCGGGCGGATCGTCGCTTCGGCCCTTGAGCGGCCCCCCGCGCCGCCGCATACCGCGGCGCGGCAGCGCAATTAACCACGTCCGCCGTCACCGCCTGCCGCAACTCGCCTCAACTGCGCTTCCCCAGCTTCGTGATACGCGCTATGACGCTTGTGGAGGTGTGCCATGGAACGCAGACTGGTCAGCATCCTCGCGGTGGACGCCGCGAACTACAGCCGATTGGTGGCAAGTGACGAAGACGCGGCGCTCGGGCTCTTCCGCCAATACAGCACGCTGATGAAAGAGCAGTTCAAGGAGTGCAACGGCCGCCTGTTTGGCGGCGCCGGCGACAGCCTTGTCGCCGAATTCTCCAGTCCGGTGGAGGCGCTGCGTTGCGCTGTCAGGATTCAGGACCAGCTCGCCAACGCCAATGAAAAACTTCCCGAGGAGCAGCGGATGGATTTCCGCATCGGCTTGCACCTCGGCGATGCCGTAGTCGTGGACGGCAACCTCTTTGGCGAAGCGGTGAATGTCGCGGCGCGCCTCGAAGGGCTGGCCGAGCACGGCGAAATCTGCATTTCGGGAAGCCTTCACGAGCAGGTAAAGCACTTGCCGGAATTCGAGTTCCGCGACCTGGGTCCGCGCAATCTCAAGAACATTCCTTTCCCTGTCCAGGCCTATGCCGCAAAAGGCACGAACGCGCGGCGCAGGCATCGGCCCGCGGCGCCATGGGCGCGCATGGCGGCCGCAGCCGCCGCGGCACTTGTCGCACTTGCGATCGGCTGGCGGTACCTGCCTCTCTCCGAGACCGACGCGCCGTCCCAACCGTCGATCGCGGTCCTCCCGCTTGAGAATCTCAGCGGCGATGAATCGCAGGACTACTTCAGCGACGGCCTCACGCAAGACATAACGACCGACCTGTCGAAGTTCTCGGATTTGTTCGTGGTGGCCAGCAATTCGGCGTTTACCTACAAGGACAAGCCGTCGAAAGCCCAGGACATCGGCTCCGCCCTCGGGGTGCGCTACCTGCTCGAGGGAACAGTTCAAAAAACCCCCGAGCGTTTGCGCATCAATGCCCAGCTCATCAATGCTTCGACCGGCAATCACGTCTGGGCCGAGCGCTATGACAGGCAGCTGGGAGAAGTTTTCGCCGTTCAGGAAGATATCATCCAGCGGGTGGTAACTGCGCTTGCCGTCAAGGTGAGCGCCGCGGAGCAGCATCGTGTCAGCCAGAAGGAGACCAAGAACATGGACGCTTACGATAACTATTTGCGGGGAAAAATGGTTCTCTACGATCCCAACAAGGTCACGAAGGAAGGCAATGCCGAAGTTCGCGCCCACCTGGAGAAGTCAAATTCGCTCGACCCGAATTTTTCGATGCCGTTCGGCCTTCTGTCCTACACCTATGTGCGGGAGTATCAGAACGGGTGGAGCGAGGACCGCGCCGCTTCTCTCAAAAAGGCTGAAGAGCTCGCCAAGCAGGAGCTTGCCCTCGCCGATGATTTCGACGGCCACTGGTCGTTGGCGACTGTCTACTGGAACCAGGGAAAGTTTGACGAAAGTCTCAGTGAATACGAAGAGGCAACCAGGCTCAATCCGAACGATCCGGATTTGGCTGCCGAAATGGGCGAGGCGATGGTTTACGGCGGCAACCCCAGCGCCGCCATTGAAAAAATCAAGGGGGCGATCAGCCGGAACCCTGAAACGCCATACTGGTACTGGTGGAACCTTGGCAGAGCCTGCTACATGGCCAAACAATACAAGAATGCCATCGATGCCATCGCGAAAATAAGCGATCCACCCCTCGACGTCCTCCTGATCACCGCGGCAAGCAAGGCCCAGCTTGGAAACCTTGAGGCCGCGAAGTCTGATATGGCCGCGTTCAGCAAGTACGACCCCGAATGGTCAATCGCCAAGTCGGCCGAATATTTCTATCGCGAGGACAGTGATCGCCAGCATTGGCTTGAGGGCCTGCGCAAAGCTGGATTGAAAGAGAAGTAGTCACGCGCCGAATTGCCGGGCATTGGGGATAGAGCGCCGTTCCCCTCCCGCGCCCACCCCAGGCGGGCGCGGGAGTGTATTGTCCGGATACCGCCTGCCTTTAACTCGAAAGTCCCGCGGGACCCCGTTTTGCAAGCGCCTGCAGTTTCTGAGCCGGTGTCAGCCGGTCAAAACCTTCCATTCCAATGTCCTTCAGCATGTGCGGGTCGAGTTTTGACAACAGCTTATTGAGATGGTCCAACCGCGCGCGTTGGGCCCTCGTCTCAATATACTGGCCGGTGCTCCGCGATATGCTCGCGCAAATCCCGTAGAGGGGCTTGGAGAGCATAGTGATCGGTGAATTATGCGTGGTCATGTTTTCCTCCATTCTGTCTCGGTTATTTTGCCGTCCCGATCGTTTTGTGGCAGAAGGTTCGCCGGCTTGATGTGCGCCAGGTCACAGTCCGCAAAACTTGCGCAGCCGAAGCAGAAATCTCCACAGCCTGCAGGCGGCGGAGCGAACCCGGAAACATGTTGGGGATGGCAACTGGCAGGGTTGCCAAAATGCCGCCTTCAGCTGTCGAGGCCGGCGACAGCAACCGGAACATCCTGCCAATCTTCGCCCGAGGCGGTAATGCATGAGAGGCCCTTGGTGTCGGTGATCACCATGGTCCACGTGCCTTGCGGGGACATGAACAGTTCCATGACGGCCTTGGAGTTCACCACGCCCATGACCCGCCGGGTTTCCTTGAACTTGCTTGCGAGGACTTCGACAATTTTGTCGTGATTGCCGCACGGTGGCACGGCCTCGGCCTTGCTGACAACGCTGGCAAGCGAAATCGCGGCGAGCGCGGCCACCAAGCTCATTGAATTTATCGGGGTAAACATCTCGGTCTCCATCTGTGCAGTTACTGCTTGTTGCAGTGGGCCCAGAATCGCAGCCCTGCCCTCGGCCAAATATGACCTAGGTTACATCCCTCGAAATAAAGCCGGTTCGCGAAATGATGGTTTCCGGAACGCCGCTGACGCGCAGCCACCGGACGCCCGGATATTTTTGCGCGAAGTGTGAGTTCGATTACATCCGGGCCCGGAAAAGCGATGGTAAGCGTGGTGCGAGCCTGAAAGCTCAGTCAACATAACCTACAGGAGGAAATTATGAAGAAGATCTACATTACTATTTTTGCCCTCGCAGCCATCTCGGGTGCGGCTTACGCAGACGGCGATTCTCAGCTGCGCAATTCGGATGCTTACTTTGGTAAGTATTCAACGCAGCTGAAAAGCAAGTTCGGCGAAAAGACGATGACCGTGGTTTCACCTCTCGCCATAGATGAAAACGCCACGGGATTGACTACTTTCGAGCGCATGATGAAGAACTCGAGGGAACATCGGGAACGTCATGAAAGCAACCGCAATTAGTTGCGCAATGACCAATCCAGGGAGGCCGGGTTCATCGCCCGGCCTTTTCGTTTGATGGTGCCCGCCGGCAGAGGGACGGAACGCATCTCCGTATCAATTCATGCGTTTTCCGCTTGCCGCGTCAAACAGATGAACCAGCGAAGGATCAGGGGCCACGGGAAGCATTTCGCCGGGTTTGGCGTCGGTGCGCTCGCGGAATACGCCGATGATTTTTTCACCGGCAAGCTTGCCCAGGACCTGGGTTTCGGAACCCGTCGGTTCCACCACCGTGACCTCAATGCTGGGGCCTTTGCCGAGCGCCAGATGTTCCGGACGGATACCGTAAATTGCCGGCTGGCCATTCGAGCCGGAAGGGGCCTTGGCCAAGGGCAATTTTGTACCGTTGGTTGTTTCAAACCAAGGGCGGGAACCGGCGCGAATCGTTCCGTTGAAGATGTTCATGGCCGGCGAGCCGATGAAACCCGCGACGAAGACATTTAACGGCCGGTCATAGAGATCCAGCGGTGTCCCGATTTGTTCGACAATTCCGTCATGCAGAACCACGATGCGGTCCGCCATTGTCATGGCTTCCACCTGATCGTGCGTGACGTAGATCGTCGTGGTCTTCAGCCGTTGATGCAGCTCCTTGATTTCAGCCCGCATTTGCACGCGGAGTTTTGCGTCGAGGTTGGACAGGGGCTCGTCGAAGAGGAAGACTTTGGGGTCACGGACGATGGCGCGGCCCATCGCAACCCGCTGGCGCTGTCCGCCCGAAAGTTGGCGCGGGTAGCGCTCCAGATAAGGCACCAGATCGAGGATTTCGGCCGCCTTCCTGACGCGCTTGTCGATCTCGGGCTTCGGCGCATTGCGCATTTTCAGCGCAAAGCCCATGTTCTGGGCCACGGTTTTGTGAGGATAAAGGGCGTAGGTCTGGAACACCATGGCAATGTCCCGGTCCTTGGGTTCCAGGTCATTCACCACCCTGTCGCCGATGACGATATCGCCCGATGTGATTTCTTCGAGGCCGGCAATCATCCGCAGCAGCGTTGATTTCCCGCAGCCTGACGGGCCGACGAGGGCGACGAACTCGCCGTCAGCGATTTCCATGGAGACCCCGTGGATCACCTGGTGGTCGGCATAATTCTTCCTGACATCAATTATATCGACCGAGGCCATGACCTTCCCTTTATCGTTTCGTTGCCGGCTTTCAACCTTTCACCACGCCTTCCATCATGCCTTTGAAGAAGAGCTTCTGGGCAAATGTGAACGCGATGATGCCGGGAGCCACGACAATCACATAGACGGCCGCGAGGTTCGGCCAGGTCCATTGCCCAATTCCGCCCTGGGCTCCGGCAAGGACCACCGGCATGGTGCGCGCCGCCTGGTCATTTGTCAGCGTTGCGCACAGCAGGTACTCGCCCCAGGCCGTGACGAAGTTGACGAGGAAGACCACCACCAGGCCGTTGCGCGCCATCGGCAGCGCGATTGTCCACAAGGTGCGCCATCTCCCGGCGCCATCGACTTCCGCCGCCTCGATCACTTCATGCGGCACCAGCTGGAACACGCTTCGCATGATCAGGATGCTGATTGCCAGATTGAGGGTGATGTAGGGCAGTATCAGGCCCGCCGTGCTGTTGATCAGGTCCAAAAGGCTTTGAATCTCATATACGCTGATGATCGATACGACGCGTGTGGGGAAATACAGTGACATCAGGAGCGCTATCACCAGAATTCTCCCGCCGCTTGGCCGGAGATGGACCAGGGCATATCCCGCAAGTACTGCAATCAAGGTGGTGAGCAGCACCGTCGCCGCCGTCACGTAGATGCTGTTGAACAAATTGACCGGCAGTGTCTCGATTCTCTGGAACACATATGAATAGCGGGTGAAATCAAACGTCCGCGGCAGGAAATCGCCGCGCATTGCGTCAGGCAGGGTCTTGAAAGACATCATCAGAACCCAGGCCAGGGGATAGAGGATCACCAGCACGAAGAAATTGATCGTCAGGTGGCGGATGACGGCGCTTTTATTGCGCTGATACCAGCCCCGCTTGGGCCTCTCTGCGGTTGGACGTTTCGGTGCGCTGTCTGGCTTCATCTGCATTCCTTCATTGGCCTTTGGGCCGGAAAATGCGCAGGAGAACCACCATGACGCACATCATGGCCACCGCGCCGATCATGCCGATTGCCGCCGCGAACCCCTGCCGCCACAGTCCGATTTTGAAGGCCTGCTCGTACATGTACATTGTCCACGTGTAGGTTGGCGATGCGCGGTTGAAGCCCCCGAATATCAGGTATTCGTCGATCACGGCCATGGCGGTGCCAAACCGCAGCACCACCAGGATCATCATGATCGGCGCCAGCATCGGGAGGGTGATGTGCCAGAAAACCTTCCATTCGCTGGCCCCGTCGATGCGGGCCGCCTCAGGCAGGTCCTTTGAAATCGCCGCAAGGCCCGCAAGGAAGAAGATCGTGTGATATCCAAGGCCCCACCATAATTCCATGATGGCGACCGACGGAAGCGTCAGGGCCGTGCCGCCCAGCCACTGGGGCGCGTTCTGGAGCGTGAACAATCCTGTCGTATCGACCAGGAAATGATTGATCGGGCCGCTTTGGAAATTATACATCCATTTCCACAGCACAAACACCAGCGTGCTGGGAATGACCGCCGGAATGATCAAAACCACGCGGTAGAAAGTCGCAAGCCACGGGTTTTTCACCCGGTCGACGAGAATGGCCAGCAGCAGCGGCAGAATGATGGTGCCGGGCAGAAACATGATGGTGAACAACGCCGCGCGCCAGAGGCTCACCCACATCAGGGGATCGCTGAGTGCCGCCTTGTAATTGTCGAATCCAACCCAGTTTGTCGGCTCGTTGGTCAGGAATTGATAATCCGTAAAGCTCATCCACACGACGCGGAATATGGGATAAACCTGATACCCTATGAAAAAGCCCAAGGCCGGCAGCAGAAAGAGCCACGCCCCCAAATTCTTGCGGAACTGGCCGCCGCGCCGGCCCTTGTGTCCCCTTGCGTTGGCATTGGAAGCCCGCCGGGTCGGCGAAATCTGGCCGGAATACGTGGTATCCGTCATGTTCTCTTTTACCACACTGAATGAACGCTGCGCCTCACCTGTTTTTGCACCGTGTTTGGTGTTCGGGCAGTACGCCGCCGGTCACAAAAAAGCCAGGGCCAGGCTGGCGAATGCAGCATGGTCCTGACAGCGTTGGATATGGCTCACTGGGCCTTTTTCAGTTCCGCCTGCACGGCCTCGGTGACCTTCTTCATGGCCGCCTTCGGATCAGCCTCTTCGCCCTTGAGGTAGGTTTCCCAGAGCGGCTTGCCGATGACAAACTGCTGCAGGCCGAAGAGATGGTTCTTGATCGCCTTGGCGCGGTCGAGTTGTCCGCGCACCAGCGGCACGAAATCAAGCATCCAGTCGGGCTTGTTTGCCTCCCATCCCGCATAAATCGATTTGTAGGGCGGCAATTGGCCTGGATGGCCGCTCGCCGTGCCGGCAATCGAATCCTTCCAGATGCCGGCATCATAGGTCAGGGCCTTGATGTATTCGGCGGCCTTTTCCTTGTTCTTGCCGTGCTTGAAGAGGGCGCTGCCCGTGGTCCAGAAAACCGTCGAGCCTTCGCCATTGGCGAATTTGGGCAGCGGCCCGAGGTGCAAGGCCTTGGGATCTTCCCAGTATGTCGCCATGCGCAATGGCGCGTTGAAGTACTTGCAGACGTAGCCCACACGTTGCGCGGCAAACGCCAATTCATCCGGCGTTCCGTTCACTCCGCCGTCAGATCCGCCTTCGAGCAGTATGTCGGGATGCGAGAGGGCCATGATCTTCTTCATCAAGATCAGGGCTTCGACCGCGGCATCGCTTTCGAAGTTGAACAGTCCTTCGGATGTGTAGACGTCGCTGCTCATGCTGTGGGCCATTGGCGCAACGCAGCGCCAGCCGTGGTTGTCGAATGTGGCGCCAAAAGGCGCTGCTTTTGAGTCGACGATGGCCTTGGCATTGGCCAAATGCTCATCCCAGGTGGCCGGTGCCGCATCCGCCACGCCGGCCTTGGTGGTGATTCCTGAGTGCCAGGAATTGCCGATCACGTCGAGAAAGAAGGGCCAGCCATAAAGCTTGCCGTCGATGGTGCATTCTTCGCGGATCGACGGGATGATGTCGTCGAGAACATCTTTTGGAATGTAGTCGTCCCAAGGTTCGATGACATCGGCCTTGATCATCGCCGACATCTCGACGAACGGCGTCTGGCCAACATAGACGTCCCAGGTGCTTTCCTTGTTCTTGGCCTCGGCCACGAAGCGCTCGATGCCGAATCCTTCCACCGGCGCGATCTGATAGTTGATGCCCGGGAATTTTGCGTTGACCGCCGGAATGCCGGGATGAAGATCCTGGATCCACTGGTAGAAGGTGGGTGTCAGCGGCCGGTCCTGGGCAAAAGCTGATCCGATGCCGCCCTTTGCGACCGCCCCTACCCCGGCGAAGCCAAGACCGGTCACCAGGCTGCGCGTGAGGAATTCGCGCCGGTCGATGGCGCCCCGCAAAAGTTGCTGGCGCGCCGCTTCCTGCAGGATATGCTCTTGTTCCTTGCGATTTGTCATAGGCTTCACTCCCTGGGTTGAATTGGTTTCGCTGGAATTCTTTGCGTATCGATTCCGCTTGCATGAAATTATATTACAGAGATTCGTCCTGCGCAATAGTCTATTTGCTTGTCCGCACAAATTCCAATGTGCCCCGTCGAACTTTGCATCGGTCCTTGGTTTAATTGGCGCTTTGCAGAGATACGCAGCAAATCCGCTCTTTGCCGTTTCCCGGCCGGAACCGCTGCGCGAGAGAATCCTGTTGCCGATTTTGAGAATTGGTGTAATTTAATTACACGCTTTCGGCTCCTGTTACTCCGGTCAGAGAAGTCATCATTCAACGCGCCTCTCATCTGTCTCGAAATTGCATGCCACCCAGAAGGAGTATTTCATGGACGTTCTCGATCGTTTCCGCCTCGACGGAAGGCGCCTGTTTATCACCGGAGGCAGCCGTGGATTTGGCAGAGCTATCGCCCTTGCCGCGGCTGAAGCGGGCGCTGATATCATACTGAATGGCCGCGATCCAGAGGCGCTGGCGCGAACCGCCGACGAAGTGCGGGCCCGCGCCCGGAAGGTGTGGACCTTTGCCGGCGATGTGGCCGACCCGCAAACCTGCCAGGCGCTTTGCCAGCGGGTGCTTGCCGAGGCCGGGCCCATCGACATTCTGGTGAACAACGTCGGGGGTCGCAACCTCGACGTGGCCGTTGAAAAAACCGATCTTGCCACGTGGCAAAGCTTCATGGATTTGAACCTTACCCACGTTTTTCTCTGCACAAAAATCATCGGCGGCGCGATGCTGGAGCGCGGCTGGGGGCGCGTTATCAATATCGCGTCCATCAGCGGGCTGATTGCCAACCGCGGCATCGCCGGCAGGCATTATGAAACGGCAAAAGCTGCCGTCATCCATTTCACCCGCTCCACCGCGGCGGACTGGGCGCCCCGTGGGGTAACCGTGAATGCAATCTGCCCCGGTCTTTTCATGACTGAACCAAACCAGGCTTGGTCGAAGAAACACCCGGAGGTGATCGAAACCTTCGTCAGGTCAGTGCCCATGGGCCGCGCCGGTGATCCCGACGAGATCGGGCCGCTCGCAGTCTATCTTGCCTCGCCGGCATCGAGCTACGTCACCGGCGCTGCTTACGTCATCGATGGCGGATATACCTTGTGGTGACGGCGCATCACAGCTTGCACTTTTGATAGGAATCAATCCACGGCCGCACCCTCTCGAAGGCGGCGCTCGCGGCGATCACGCCGGCATCGTCATAGCGTTTTCCAACTATTTGCATGCCGACCGGCATTCCGTTGTCAGCGAAACCGGCAGGAACTGTCGCCGCAGGATTGCCGGTGAAATTGATCAGGTATGTCATGCACCAGCCGATGAGCCGGTTGATCTTTTCGCCATTGATCTCGGCAGGTCCCAACGTGTTGCCGTCCGCCGCATTGTCGACCGGGAGAGCGGCAAGTGTCGGTGAGACGAGATAGTCAAAGCGGTCAAGTACCGTGCGCAACGCATCGACCACCTCACTGCGCACGCCCTGGTCGTCAATGAATTGTGTGACCGTCAGTTTCCGCCCGATCTCGTCCCAATGCCAGAATTCGGGCGGCATGTCGTCATGGTGATCGCGGAGAATATCGATGCCTTCACGCTTGAAGCCTTCGAGTGCGGCCACCTGTTTCGGCGCCACAAAGCGGCACCACAATTCGCTCAACTCCCAATGCGAGCGCTTGATGGCGATTTCGACGTCCTCGACGTGCGCGCCGGCTTCCGCAAAAGCCTGGACCGCCTTGTCGGTCACGGCGGTAATCCGCGGGTCCACGGGGAAAATGCCAAAGTCGCGGGTATAGGCGATCCGCTTGCCCTTCACCGATGCCTTGAGGGCGGCCATGAAATCCACGTTGCCGTCAAGCGCGAAAGGATCGCGTGAGTCATAGCCGGCAAGCACGCTCATGGCGAGCGCCGCATCTTCGACCGTGCGGGTGATCGGGCCTTCGAAAATAAACGGCACCGTGCCGCTGAAAGCATCCGGCCGCGCCACCAGCGGCACGCGTCCAAAGGAGGCCTTATAGCCATAGACGCCGCTCCACGAAGCAGGAATGCGTGTTGATCCGCCGCCATCCGTGCCTTCGCACAGCGGCAGCAATCCTGCCGCCACGGCGCCTGCGCTGCCGCCTGAGGAACCGCCCGTATTCTTCGAAAGGTCAAACGGATTTTTCGATGGCCCGAACAAGTAGTTGTCGCATGTTCCGCGGAAGCCGAAGACGGGGCTGTTTGTCTTGCCGACGATGATTGCCCCCGCCTTCTCCATCCGTTCGGCCCACACGCAGTAGGACGTGGCTGTCCAGTTCTTGAGCGCCCGCACGCCGCCGAACGTGCACACCCAGCCGGGTTTGAAGTCAAAGCAATCCTTCATGGCAACCGGCACGCCGAAAAGCGGCCCGAGCTTGTCGCCGCGCATGACCGCGGCTTCGGCCGCCTTCGCCGCCTTGCGCGCCTCTTCCAGGTGCAGGACGATCAGCGCGTTGATTTTGCTGTTGTGGGTTTCAATGCGCGCGATGGCCGCATCCATAACTTCGACGGGGGAGACCTCCTTGCGCCGTATCTTGGCCGCCAGCGTGGCGGCAGAATCTGTCTTTGCGAGATTCTCTTTGGCTTTCATTCCCGGCCTCCCTGGCTTCAGCCTGCTGACTTTGCAATAACCGATTTGATTGTTGCGGCTGACGTAACGAGGCGGTCATACTCCGGCGGCCGCAATTCGCCCCCCATGAACACATGCCCGCGCCTGAAGGCCATGCCGCCGGCGGCGAGGGCCAGCGCCGCAAAATGCATCTCTTCCGGTTGCGCCGCAGCCGCTATCCGCCTCACGTTTCGTTCCGTAATGCCGCCGCCGGGCATAACGATAATGCGGCTCCCCGCCTTCGCCACAAGTTCAGCAATGAGCGGCAGGCCTTCGAGCACAGTTGCCTCCTGGCCGGAGGTGAGCACCCGTTCGATGCCAAGCTCGATCAGCGTCTCCAATGCCGCAAAGGGATCTGGCGTCATGTCAAAGGCCCGATGAAATGTCACTTTCATGGGCCGGGCCAGCGCCGCAAGTCGTTGTGTTTTCTGGACATCGATTGCACCATCGGCTTGAAGCAATCCTATCACCACCGCATCTGCCCCTTCAGCCTTCGCGGTTTCGATATCCGTTTCCATGGCCGCGAATTCATCTTCATCGAAGAGAAAATCGCCGCCCCGCGGGCGGATCATGACGTTTAGGCCGATGCCCGCAATACGCCGCGCCGCGCGCATCAAGCCGCGGCTGGGGGTGGTGCCGCCTTCGAGAAGATTGGCACAGAGTTCCACCCGGTCGGCCCCGGCGGCCTTCGCTGCCCGAACTCCGGACACTGAATCTACGCATATCTCAAAAATCATGGATGCCCTCATTGAAGCATGTTGGATGCCAAGCAACCGCGGCAATCGGTGAGGCGCCCATCTTAGAAGTCCTGCAATGTCAGTTCGCGTGTCATCACAATATTTCCGGCCGTAAGCCCGCAATCGACGACGAGCGATGTTCCGGTGATGGCGGCTGCCATGTCAGAGGCCAGGAAGCCAACCGCGCGCGCCACATCCAGGGGTTCGACAATCCGGCCAAGTGGATACCATTTGCGCAGCCTTTCAAGCGTGGCTGAAGTATCGGCCCCTGCCTTGCGGTCCCAAAGCGGCGTGCGCACCGTGCCTGGCAGCACGATGTTTGCCCGGATGCCATAGCGGCCGTATTCCATGGCAAGCGACCGTGTAAGCGAAATCATCCCGGCTTTCGCTGCGCTGTAGGCCGGATCGCCAAAACCGCTTATGCCGTTTACCGAGCCGATGGCGACAATGCTGCCGCCGCCTTTCGCCTTCATGCCCGGGACCACCGCATGGGCGCAGTAGTAGGCGCCGTTCAGATTACCGTTGATATCATGGCGCCAGGCCGCGGGATCGGTTTTGGCGAAAGTCGGGTGCTCCGAGAAACCGGCATTGTTCACCAGCACATCAGTGGTCTCGAAAGCAGCAAAGGCCTTGCCGACGGCATCCGGATCCCCAACATCCACAATGGCATGGCGGATCGCCACCCCCTCTTGCGCAAGCTCTGCCGCAAAGTCAGCCACTGCCGCGCTTCTGTCGATCGCCGATATTGACGCGCCTTCCCCGGCAAAATAGCGGCACAGGACTTGGCCGATGCCGCCTGCGGCGCCGGTGATTGCTACAACCTTGCCCTTGAACATCATGCTGCGCCGACCAAATTCTTCATCGCTTCCCCAATCCACGCCAAGTTGGCCTGGCGCAGATGACCCCAGTTGTAAAACGCAACTCCGGAAACTCCGCCGTGGGCGAGCGCCTCAACTGCCGCAAGCAGATCCGCTTTTGAATTGAGGTCGGGATGGGCAGGCCGCAAAATGCCGCGCAATTCTCCTTTGCCCATGAGCCGCCGCTTCACGTCAAACAGGTCAGCCTTCACGCGGGCCGGATTTGGCTCGTAGAAGCAGGCTTCGATGATGCCTGCCGCATCGGCCAGCCCGGCAAGATCACTGCCCTCATACCAGGCGCCGCAAGTCGGCCGCGCCACCGATGGAATGACGGCTACAGCCGCATCCTTGCGGACTTCTGCGCGGATTTCGGCGACAAGGGATGTCACGACCGAGCAGCGCCAGTCCATAAATGCTCTCAGGTCGCCGTCGAGGCGCATGTCGGCCAGCCAGAAGGCTTCGGCCATATCGGCGGGAAAGTCGATGTCACTTGCAAGATAGTCCGAGATGTCCTTGGCAACCTGCGCTTTCAGCCGCATTGATTTGATCCCCGCCGCCGTTGCGCCGGCCAGGCAATGATCGCAAAAACACAGGCCAAGCTGATTATCGAGCCAGCGATTTGGCTGATTCAGGGCGAACTCATGGTGAAATCCGTGGGCGAAGGGTGCAAAGCCCGGAGATTCAATGGAAATGCCGGAAACCGGATAATTTGAAGTGACGTCCCGGGCAAGGCCAATCGCATAGGCGCGGGCCTCGGGCGCCGACGGGCACAGACTGTAGATGTAACGGTCTCCAAACGCATTCGCCACCGTTGCACCAGGATACGCGGTCCCCAGCAACGTATTATGGAGAAGCACCAGCCAGACATTCACGGCAATGTCTTTCGCCTCGCAAAGTTCGCGCAACACGTCGCGTTCCCTGAGAATGGAATTGGCCACCGGCTTGATCGCCCCGTAGTTCTTGGGATCAGCCTTGTAGTAGACTGTGCCATCTTCCGGGAAATAGACTTTCCCCGTTTTGCCATGCGGCCTGAGAAACTTTCCCGCATGATAGCTGCCGGCATAGGTAACCGTATTCAGCCCCAGCCCCTGAAACTCCGCGATCGCAGTTTTGACGCCAGCTTCTGCCAGATCCCAAGCGTAGGTATAAATTGCGCGATAGCTCGTCACGGTGAATTTCCTCCGAACCATCCGTCCTTAAGAAACTGTCTGTATTTGAGTGTTGTGCGGTGGTTCTTGAAAAAACCGTCTCAAAAAAAATCGTCAAAAAACTGGGGAATTGCTTGAATGAAATTATATTTCAGATATTTGACTTTCGCAATAGGATTTTTGCATCTCCACATAACTCAATAGTGACCCGCCAGTCTTTACGTCAGGCAATTGTTCAATCCATGGTTCGCTGAGATACGCAGCAAAACCGCACTTTACCGTTTCCCCACCAGATATGGGGCGCAAGAGAATCCTATTGCTGATTTTGAAAATTAGTGTAATTTAATTACATGTTTTCAACTCTGTGCCATAGCCAAAGAACATTGAGCTTATGAATGAGGCAGTGAAGACAAGGAAATCAGGCGCGAAAAACCAGCGTCCGGCAGTCATCGATATTGTCTCCCGCTTGCAGCGCGCCGATCCGCAACTCTCCTTGGCTGAACGCCAGGTGGCGAGGGTCATCACCTCTGACTACGAAGCCGCAACGCGGATGACAATTGCCGACCTGGCTGCCAAGGCCAAAGTTAGCCAGCCCACCGTGACGCGGTTTTGCCGTTCTCTGGGATGCACATCCTTTGCGGATTTCAAGATCAGCCTCGCAAGGACCCTTACGGTCGCGTCGGCGTACCTGAAGTCAAATCGCGTATTCAGCGATGATGCCGGCCAGCTGGCCCACTATGTCATGATGAGCGCCGTAGCTGCCGTGCGGGAATGCCTTGACCAGATCGACACTCCCACCATTGCGCGGGCCATTGACGCCCTTTCGGCAAGCCGCCGCATAGATATTTACGGCCAGGGTGGGGGCTCTGCGGCACTGGTTGAGGACGCCAAACTCCGCCTGTTTCGCCTCGGCATTCCGGTATCCGCTTATATCGACGGCCACCAGCAGCGGATGTCCGCCGCCACGCTGCAGCCGGGAGATTGCGTTCTGGCCATTTCAAACAGCGGACGCACCAAGCCGGTCATCGAGGCGGTGGAAATTGCCCGCTCGGTTGGGGCTCAAACCGTTGCGTTGACCCGGCCCGGCACGCCTTTGGCAGGCGTTGCCCAGATCGTCATTGCCATTGCAATACCGGAAAGCGACAATATCGTTCTGCCGACACCCTCAAGATACGCCCATATGGCAGTCCTCGACACGCTGGCGACAGGGATTGCGATGAAGCGTGACGATAGTTCCAGAGAAGCGCTGCGGCGCGTCCGGTACACGCTGGCAAGAATCGGGGTCGCAATTCCAACATCTTCCACAGACCCAACGCCGCTGATGCCGCACGATGGGCCTGAGGAGTGAAGCAATGACAAGCCCTGCTGGAACTGTAATACGCGGCGCGTTGATCTATGACGGAATGGGGTCGAGGCCCTATCCCGGCGACATTGCCATCGAAGGCGACAGGATTAGTGCTGTCGGCAAGGTGGGGAAGGCCGCGCCAGGCGCCGCTGAAGTGGAGGCCAAGGGCCTGGCCATCTCGCCGGGCTTCATTGATGCCCATACCCATGATGATCGTATCGTGCTGGATGCGCCGGACATGCTGCCAAAGATCAGCCAGGGCGTTACCACCGTCATTGTTGGCAACTGCGGAATCTCGCTTGCGCCCGTGGTGTTTGACCGATCCCCCCCTCCGCCGATGAATCTTCTTGGCGGCAGGGAAGTCTATGAGTTCCCCACCTTCGCGCGCTATGCCGAAGCCATCAAAATGAACCCTCCCGCAGTCAATGTCGCCGCCTTGATCGGCCACTCGGCCCTTCGGCTGGCAGTGCTGGAGGACATTACGCGCAAGGCCTCGCCTGGTGAAATTGCCCGCATGCAAGCCCATGCGGACGAGGCGCTTGCAAACGGCGCGGCGGGTTTCTCAAGCGGATTATTCTACCCCACCAATGCCGCTGCGGATGAGGATGAGGTTGCCCAGATTGCCGCGCGCTTCGCCAGGCATGGCGGCATCTACGCAACCCACATGCGCGATGAGTTCGACCATGTCCTTGACAGCATAGACGAAACAACCAGAACCGCCGCTGCCGCCAATATCCCGGTCGTCGTTTCTCATCACAAGTGCGCCGGGCCCGCCAACTGGGGCCGGACACAGGAAACCTTGCCGAGGCTTGAGGCCGCCGCCGCCTCGCAACCGCTCAATCTTGACGTCTATCCCTATGCGGCCGGCTCCACCAATCTGCGGGCCGACCTTGTAGGCGGGGACATTCGCATTCAAATCACCTGGTCAACGCCGCATCCCGAAATGACCGGCCGCGATCTCTCGGCCATTGCGGCGGAATGGGGATGCAGCCTGCAGGAAGCGGCGCGCCGGCTTGATCCGGCGGGCGCCATCTATTTTCAGATGGATGAATCAGATGTCCGCCGCGTCATGTCATCGAAGCTTGCGATGATCGGCTCCGATGGACTGCCGCACGACCGGCATCCGCACCCCAGGCTTTGGGGCACCTTTCCACGGGTGATCGGCCACTATGCCCGGGATCTCAAGCTGTTTTCGGTTGAAACGGCGATTCACAAGATGACCGGGCTGACCGCCCAGGTGTTTGGCCTCAGGGATCGCGGGCGGCTCGCCGAGGGTGCATTCGCGGATATTGTGGTATTTGATCCAGGGACAATTCTTGACAGCGCAACCTACGAAGCGCCGCTGCAGCAATCCCAGGGCATTGAACAGGTCTATGTCAACGGCACCTTGTCGTTCACGCGCGGGCACGGCGTCGTAGCGCGGGCCGGCAAGCTGGTGGGCCAGCGAATATAGGGTTCAAAAGGGAATGACCGGCGGTGGATGCAGACAGCTGGGCATGTCAAAGGCCGAATAGCTGATGGACCGGCTGTCGCCCGACACAATGTTGCCATTGGCATCATAGCAGTAGCTCGCCATCTTGGCGCCGGACACGGAAGTGACCGCGTGTTTGCCACCATCGGACTTAATCTAATGCTCGTCCAAAAGAGATCTTTTCTTCGCCGCATCAAGGATCGCTATTCCAATGGGAGTTCTGCGCGGAACGGCTAATTCATCGTCGAGTAGTTTCCTGACTTTGTCTACGGAATCATTCTCAAAAAAATTGGCATTCCAATTTCCACTATTGCTTTCTTGACAGCACTTGCAGCATCAATGAGCGCTTCTGGAGAATCAACCAAGAGCCGATCCCACCCGGCACGTAGTCCAAGAACTAAACTGAAAATCCTACAGTCTCCGAGTTGACTTTCGTCTTCGAATTGCGCTCGGTCCGATAATTTGGAGTTGTACAATCCAATAACCGGATCGATAAAAAATCTGCTCTGTTTCCTGCTAACGCCAAGGAAAATAAAGGCCTGAGTTTCAGGGTTGATGGTTTTTACTAGCTTTGTGGAACTCCTATTATATCTACGAAAGCCAACCTCTTTGAGCGCTTCTCCAATAGTCCCGTTTACCTCATTCATGCGCAAATTTCTCATAACACTCATCAAGTCGCTCTAATCTCTCCCAAACACAAATCGAAAATACTTGCGAAGTGCATTATTCCCGCCTCCGTTTCCGCCGCCAACCCACAACCGGTTTCCGCCCCAAAAAACTTCCACCCTCAGTAACGGAATGTAGAGTTCTTCCTTCAATGCCCCACCTTTTTGCGGAAGCACCATAGAAAATCACTCGACCCTCAGAGATGGCCTGAATTCGATTAAGCTGCTCCAATCGATAAGGTGCTCCGTTGAGCTTAACTTCCGCAGTCTCAACAAAACCCCAGCGATCCTTCCAAAGAATATCTATCTCACCTCTCCACGGCTTACCATTGCTTTTCATCATAACATTTCCATTTTTATCAAGTACCTCGTATCGCAAGTTCCGACCTAAAATGGTTCCCCCACCATCCTCTATAGCTTTTGCCGCCGCACTTTCCCCTGCTTGACCGATTTGATTAGAAGTTTCCATATTCCACATGTGTGCGAACGCCGCCGTCACAAAGCCGTTCGAGAACTTACCGCCGGTAAGTTCAGAGGCGGCCCCTCCTGCGGCGCCGGCGAAGATGGAGCGGACAACGCTGCCGCCTTCACCGCCGATGCTGCCGAGCGGCCCGTGTGCACCAATCATACCCGCCGCCTGGCCGATGGCACCCGAGACGAAGCCATCCATGAAGCTGCCGCCTTGCGCCAGCGACAGGGCTCCGTTCACCACGCCATGGACAGCACTAGTGATCAGCACATTGGCGGTACTGAGGGTCTGCTCGATGCCATGCAGCATGCCGCCCACGCCACTCCACACACCCATGCTTGCCGCCGTAAAGGCCATGGCTTTAGGACATCTTCTATCCCGCCTCCCGCCGCCAGCCGCCAGTGCCCCGGTGACCCCAACACAGACCGCTATAATCCCGGAGCCGCAGGCCGCGATCTGGATCACCGCCCTAATGAGCGGGATTTTGAGCGCCGCCTTGAAGATGGAGGCCACCGCCTTGAACACCCCGCCCACGAAGTTGCCGATCGCCTTGAAGATCGAGCCGAAGAAGAAGCCGGTGGGGTCGGTCATCGACAGCGGGTTGTTCAGCACATAGCTGTAGCGGTTCCAGCTCTGGGCGTTGCTGGCGTCCTGCACGAAGGGGTCGGCCGAGAGGAAGCGCCCCAGTTCCGGGTCATAGACCCGGCCGTTCATGTGGACGAGGCCCACCGGGTCGATCTCCTCATGGCCGGTGAAGCCCCGGGTGGTGATCGAGGTGTCGAAGTAAAGCGGGCTGGGAAGACTTGCCCAGCTCGCCTGCCGGCGCTTGCCCCAGGCGTCAAAGCTCATCTTCTGGGTGAGGTTTCCGGCAGCGTCGGAGATCATGTCGATGGAGCCGAGATGGTCGGTGGAGACATAGGCCGTTGCTGTCGTGGTGCTGCCCCCGCTGGTGCGGGCCGTCACTATGGCAAAGCCGCCGACATAGGTCTTGACCTCAAGCGAGCCGTCGGAGCGGCTGATCTTCTCGAAGCTGCCGCCTGCCGCATAGATCGTGGTGGTGAGCCCCTCCGGCATTACATCGGTGCGCTTGTACCGCGCCCGGTCCGGGCCGTAGAAGAAGCTGGTGCTCCCGATGCCCTTGGTGATGCTGGTGGGCATGTCAAAGGCCGAATAGCTGATGGACCGGCTGTCGCCCGACACCATGTTGCCGTTGGCGTCATAGCAGTAGCTCGCCATCTTGGCGCCGGACACGGAAGTGACCGCATGCTTGCCCCCGCCGCAAGCTCCCCCGCCATAGGTGTAGGTCCCGACATCGGACTTCGACGCGATATTGCCCAAGACATCATAGGTGACATTGACCGTGGAGCTCCATGCCCCCGCCCCCGCCTGGACCGTGGCGCTCGAGGACAGCCGGTTCAGCGTGTCATAACTGATCGTCTCGGTCAGCGGATTGGCGGAGAATTCTCCGTCGGCCCTGACCGTAAGATTGCCGATCTTGTTGAAGGTGTAGGTCAGGCTCTGCAGCAGCGGCCCGCCCGGCTTCTGGCTGGTGATGAAATTGAGCCAGCCGCGCTTTGGATCATAGGCTTTCGAGGTCACAACCCCGTTGCCAAGGGTGAAGCCGGTGATGTTGCCGCGCTCGTCGGCGGTGCCTGCCGTCCAATAAGCGGTGCCCGATGACGGATTGCTGACGCTCGTCAGATAGCCATTGGCATCATAGGCATTCTGGATGGTGAGGCCGGAAGGATAAGTGACGGTTAAGGGCCGCGAAGCCGAGTCATAGGCGGTGGAGAGGGAATAATTACTGCCGTCAATGGTTTCGGTCAGCCCCACATCACGCAGCAGCCCGTCATAGGCGTAAGCCGCCGCATAGTTCGGCATGGCAACCGACGCGAGCTTGCCCTTGGCGGCGGGGCCGCCGGGGCCCATGGCCGCCGTATCATAGGCCCAGGTGGCAGTGCGGCTGGCCGGATTGGCGGCGGTGGCATCGTCAATGCGGCTCAGCATGCGGCCAAGCAGGTCATAGGTCATGGTGGTGACTTGGCCCTTGGCATCGGTTTGCGAGGCCACCTGCCCGAGGGCGTTATAGCTGTAGGTCCAGGTGCCCTTGTCGGGATCGCTGTCGGAAAGTTTGTTGCCGCGAACATCATAGGTGAATGAACTGGTGGTGCCGCTAACGCCCGAGACAGCCATGGAGCTCATCTGTCCCATGGCGTCGTAAGAATAGACAATCGTGGTGCCCTGCGTGTCGGTGACGCTCGCCTGGCGGCCCGCCGCATCGGTGACCACTGTCTTGGTCTGGGTGAGTTCATTGGTGCTGGTTTCGCTGAGGCCGTTGTAGGAAACGCTTTGCGTTCCCAGATCAGGCCGTGTGGTTTGCAGCGGGCGGTTGATGAGATCATACTGGATGTTCGTCCAGTAAATCGTCGTGGCGCCCGTGAAGAAGGGTTCCGACTTGGCGGTCACCCGGCCCTTGCTGTCATAGACCGTATCGACATTCACTTCCGTGCCACCCAGCGAAATGGTGCTGGCCCGCACTTCGCGGTAAAGCTTGTCCTGATAGGCGGTCTGGGCCGGCGCGCTGGCAACGCCGGTGGAGCTGTAAACATTGGTGACGATCTTGACCGCCGCGGACGCCGGGCAGCTCACGGCTCCGCCGCACAGGTAGCGGTCCGTCATCGTATAGGTGCCATCGGCGCGCAGTTCTTTCGCCGGGCGGCCGAAGGCGTCTTGCAGGGGCCAGGAAGTGGTGAGGCCATTGGGGCCCGTGGTGCTGGTCACTACGCCGGTCACCGCGTCATAAACCGTTGATTGCACGTGGCCGAGCGGATTGGTTTCCGTGATCTTATAGCGCCGGCGCGCGTCATAGGTGTAGGAGGTGACGCGCTGCGTGGCGGTGGCGCCGCCTGCATCCTTGATGGAAAAATTATTCTGGCTTCCCCACGTCTCTGTCAGGGCCGTGATGGCGCCGAAGCCATCATAGGTATTGGTCTTGCTATAGGAGAGTGCGCTTCCCGGCTGCACGGTTTCGGACGTGAGAAGCCCTGTTGTCGCGTTGTAGGTGAAGGAGGAGGCGCGCACCATGCTGGGCTGGCCCGTTTCCTGATGGGTGACCTGCGCTGCGGTGAGGCGTCCCAATATCCAGTTGGTGGCATCATGGCTGTACGTGTTGTCCGTCACCTTACTGTGGGTCACGGCCCCATTCGGGGAAAGCGTTGCTGCCGTCACCTGCCGCGGGAAGCCGTAATTGTTGAAAAAATTGCCGGCGCCATCGCTGAAATCGGCGCTCTCGGTTGTTGTGCCCAGCAACGCGCCGTTGAGATCGCGCTTCACCGTGACGGTGGTTGGCGCATAGCGGAAGCGCCGGGGCGTGCCATCGGCAGTGGTTCCGTTTGCCACGGCCCAGGTCACGGTCTGCTCGCTCATGATGGTGTTGGTGGGAGCCGGAGCCGTGGTCTTGCTGGAGGTGAGCAGGCCTTCGGTGAAGGCGGCCCAGTTCTGGCTGTAGTTGGATTCGGTGACGATGCCGGTTGACTGGTCGGTCACCGTCATCTTGGCAAAGCCCAGGCTGCCGATGTCATTAACGTGGGCGCGCAGGCCCGCATAGGCATAGGTTTGCGAATTCTGCCCGCCCACGCCATTGTCGGCCTTGACCTCGCTCACTACATGGCGCGGCGCGATCACTTCCTGGACCGGATAGGTTGACCCCGTTCCCTTGGTGTAAACCGTGGCATCGGTCATTGGTTTGTAGACAAGCTGGGTGTTGATGCCCATGCCGTTGGTAACGCCGAGAAGCTGGTCAGGAAAAGCCCAAGCGGACTGGAAGATGTAATCGGCGGCGTTGCCGTTGGAGCGGCCATCGGCGCGGGCTTGGTAGAGGTAAAGGTCGGCCAACCCATCGCCATTGAAGTCACCCGAGGCCTTGACTGCGTAATGCTCCATGGCGTTTTGAGGAATGCCCGGACTGCCGAACAAGCTGATTTTGCTGAAATGCCCATCGCCTTTGCTAATCAGCAGATAGTCATCGCTGCTCTCTTTGGCGTGATTGACATGGTCGTCTTCGGTTGGCATCACATAGGCGTCGCTCAGGCCGTCGCCGTTGAAATCGCCACTGCCGACGATTTTGTATTCATCGAGAATCTGCGATCCCGAACTCAATCCGGTAACAACTTGAAATGTCAGGTCGCCTTTCGCAAGCCAGGACGCATCCTGCAGATTGCCCTGGCCGCGCCCATTGCCGTCCATCTGGATGACATAGAAATCGACCAGGCCATCGCCATTGAAATCGCCGGAATTGGCAACCCCATAGCCATTGAGAAAACTGTTGGCCACGGGAATGACCGTATCCTGAAAAGTCAATGTGCCGCCGGAGCCATTGGGCGCCCACTTGGCGGTCCAATAGTGATCGGAATAGCCCGAGCCATTCTTGCGCTGCTTGCTGTCGGAGCGCATGACATACATGTCGGTCAGGCCATCGCCATTGAAATCCCCGGTCGCGGGAACTGCGTAGTCTCTGTATTGAGTGATATCGATGCCCGCGCCGGCGTTAATGGCGACGGCCTGAAACGGTCCATTGACTGTGCCAAGCAACACCATTGGCGAGTTTTCGTTTTCGCGCATCAGGCTTGAACTGCCCTTCGCTTGTGCAAGAAACAGGTCGGTCAGGCCGTCACCATTGAAGTCTCCGCTTGCCATGACTTTATCGTCTTCGCGAGCGCTGTTTGCTGCAGACAGAGTACCAATGGAAAACGTGCCATCGCCATTGCTGAGGTAGGTTTTGTCCTGGGTTGTGCCATCCTTGCGGCCATCGCCATCAGCTTTAAAGGCATAGAAATCGGTCAGGCCATCCCCATTGAAATCACCCGATCCAGCCACTGCAAAAAAATGTGGCAGACTCGATCCCGCCGCAACTGTGATGGTCTGGAACCCGCCATTTCCATCCGCAAGAAGGACGCGGTCCGTCTGGGACGTTGGATCATAGGCCCGGGAGTTGCCATCCACGCGGGCCAGATACATGTCAGTCCGGCCGTCACCGTTAAAATCACCGGAAACCAGCACGTTGTAAGTATCTAATGACGGAGAAACAGTAATGCCTTGCGAGCCAGTCAAACTGATCGTCGTCAGCGTTGCCGCGCCATCCGGCGACCATTGGAATGTGGTCGGCGGGAAGCAGTCGCTGCCGCTGGTTGCATTGGGCGCGCATTCTTTGATGCTGGTGGGGCGCGAACGGCCGGAAAGCCCCGGCGTTGTTTCATAGGTAACCTGATAATCACGGAACAAGGCTGCATCCGCATAGACCTTGATGTTGGTCAGCCGCTGGTTCTGCGTGATCTTCGATCCCGCCTGATAGGTGCTCGAGACATCCGCCCGCGCCGCGTAAATGAAATCGATATGGTTGAAGGGCGAAAGCCCTTGGGCGGCATTTCCCGTGTAGTCAACGCGGCTGATGCGGAATCCGCCATTCGTTGTGTCTTCGGTATAGGTGAAAGTCTCGTAGTTGCCCGCCGTGTCCGACAACTTGTTCAGCGCCCACACCCAGACATCCGCGCGCCCCAACGCTTCAATGCGCAAATCCGCCGTGTTGCCAAATTCGAGGACCTCGCCGCTCTTGCGCCACACCTTGAAATATTGCGGACCGCTCCCGGCATTTCCGTACGAGACAACTTTTGAAAATTCCTCCTGCGTTGTTCGGTATTCGGTGTTGGGTGCGCCATAAGTTCCGCTCACCGGCACGAGGCGTTGCCCGTTCAGGCAAAACTTGTCATTTGCATCATAATCGACGGGATCCAGGCCCGGCGAACCCGCTGCCGTGCCGTCCATGCTGTAGGATGTCGGACAGCGTCCGATGACGGCAAGCCCGCCTACTGTCCAGCCCATGCCAGCCACGCCATTGCCGGCCAAGCTGTCATATTGCAGCGTAATTTTTGGCTGAAGCCCCGTCGTCCCGACCGGCACCGCGATCGGAATCGAATAGCTTGCCGATCCGGATGGGGAAACGCCAAGCTCACCCGCTGTCGCGCCGACGAGGTCAGTGGCGTGGGTCAGCGTCGGGAAAACAGCGGCAAGCGCCAACATGGTGGTCACGAAATGAGCAACGACAGCTCTCATCCAAAACACGAGTTGGTTCATCGAGGCATCCCCTGGCTAGAATCATGGTTTGCCTAGGACTACATGATCTCCTAAAGGTTGCAATAACATGAGAAATACAACTATGAGTTATCCACCGAAGATTTGAATGTCCGACGACATGCTTGAATGCACTGACGTTATCTCCATCGAACAGATCACGAATTTGCATGAGAAGCCAACGACGGAAAAACCCTTCGGGCGTGAAATCAATGCTCGGCTGCATTGGCAAAAGTTGTTGAGCAGCAAACTATTGACCGGCAAGTTCAAAAACTCTCTTTGCTAATCTCTCAAGGCCAATGTTTGCTACCGACATCTTTCAGTGGAATTGCGGGGCAGGCTCCATGGGAAGGGTACCGGCGGCCCGAGGGCCGCACGGTACGCTGTCTTCGGGCTGCCTTTGCTTCTGCTGGATCGGGGCGGACGATCACGGTAGCGGCGATGGGGTAAAACTCCTCGCCTGGCATTCCCACGCGGTTGGCCGCACGTGGATCAAAAACCGTGATCCTTGTGGAGTTCCTGAATGGCGTGCCATCATTTTCCAACCAGCGATCGACGACCTCCACTTGACAGGATCAGGATGCCGCCGTCAGAATTGTCGACAGAGCCTGCAGAGGGAGATTGGCCATGTTGGACTTGAAGACCGGGGCGGCACACGCGCGCCTGAGTGACGCCGAGATTGCCCAATACAGGGAGAAGGGCTGGATTGTCCCGAAATGGGAGATTCCGCAAGACATAATCGCCGAGATGCGGGGAGAGTATGACCGCCTGCTGAGGGCAAACCCCAATCTTGGCTCCGACCTGATCATGGCCCCGCATCAGGTCAACGGCGGTTCAATGAACCTCAAGGGAGGCTCGCGCAAATGGCTCGACTTCGCCACCCAGCCCGCTTTGATGGAGATCGCCCGCCAATTGATGGGAGACGACATCATTCTGTGGGGCACGACGCTGTTCGGCAAGCCACCGCTCAACGGCAAGGAGACCCCTTGGCATCAGGATGGCGAGTATTATCCGATCCGTCCGCTCGAAACCCTGACGATATGGATCCCGCTGGACGACGTGACGCCTGAAAACGGGCCGATGTCCTTCATTCCCGGCAGTCACAAGCCCCGCGAACTGTTCAAGCACAACTGGAAGGACAACCCGAAAGCGACCATAAACCTTGTCACTGATCAGAGCTATTTCAAGGAATCGGATGCGGAGGCGCTGGTAATCCGTGCCGGGCAGGTGTCCTTCCACGATATCTATATGATCCACGGGTCAACCGCTAACCGGACCGAAAAGCGGCGTGCAGCTTTCATCGTGCGGTTGATGCCGGCAACCTCATTTTACGACCATGTCCTGGGGGCAGAAACCGGCAAGAAGCACCCGGCGCAGGGCTACGGCGTTCGGCCACTGTATCTGGTCAGTGGTCAGGACCGGGCCGGTAACAACTTCACTATTGGCCACGAGACGCCGGAAACGGTCTGAGCGACCTTAAAAAAGTCCGGCGTGTCAGGCCAGAGAGTCAGGCCAGACTGGGCTGCGCTTTGTCAGTTTCCGCGCAGCCTGCCGAGGACGACTTCACAGGCACTGCACCAGGCTTCCTTGACGCCATGCGTGGCAAGGTGGTTCAGGCCGGCCTCCGTGATACCACCAGGCGTGCAGAGGCTGGCGAGGACATCCTGCATCGGCGCGTCCTGTTCTGCCTGCATGCGGCCGGCGGCAACGAAGGTTCGGGCAGCGAGCTGGCGCGCCGTGTGCGGGTCCAGCCCCTGCGCCACGCTCCATTCGGCCCCTGCGATGATGAGATGCTGTGCCCATCCATAGATGGCAGCGCTGACCGTGGCCGTGTCGAACTGGTCTTCGCTCTCCAATTCAAGGGCAGAACCAAGCGCGTCAAGAAAAGGCAGCGCCGCATCGGTCCGCGGGAAGACGAGGGTGGGGCTGGCCCCCAGCTGAGAGGCCGTGATGGGCATGATCCGGACGATCGTTGCTGGCGCGGCGCCTCCCAGGGCGTCACGGGAAACTCCGGCACAGGCGCTCAGTAGAACCTGACCCTTGCGCCAAGGCAGCGCCTCCACAGCCCCGGCTGCATCGGCTGGGCGTACCGCCAACAGCACCAGTTCGCACTGCTGGAGCAGGTCCGCATTGTCCCGTGCCAGCGCGT
Source organism: uncultured Alphaproteobacteria bacterium (assembly GCA_963773295.1). Taxonomy (GTDB): domain Bacteria; phylum Pseudomonadota; class Alphaproteobacteria; order Rhizobiales; family Aestuariivirgaceae; genus Aestuariivirga. Next base: position 68,715 of record CAVZAJ010000005.1, on the reverse strand, counting down.
ATCCGTGCCGGAGGGCCAGTTCCGGCCCGTGACCGCGCGGTGACAGACAGATGTCACCCGCAGTCCATCCTGCCCGTGCCAGTCCGGCAAGAATTGATGTCGCCAGATGTCCCACGCCGATGATACCCAGTTTCATGCCATTCTCCCTGTTGCAGTACCCTCAACCTGACCGCCATTGCCAAAAGCGCAAGGGCTGGTACCACTAATAAAACCGCCACGGAGAATGAACCATGGATAGTTTGAGCCAGTTGACCGCCCCCGAAATGCGGCCGGGTCACGAGCTTCTGGCCAATGGCAAGGCACTGGCCCGCCACTGGAGCTTGGGAACCAACGCTTTCCTTGAGGCGGAGGGCGTCGCATCGGAAGAGGCCTACAAACGCCGGGAAGCCGCGACCGGACGAATCATGCAGCATGCGCACATAGGTTTTCGCAACATCGACCGGACGGTCGATGCGATGGCAGAGTTGCATGAGGCCGCGATAGCACGGGGCGCGCGAATTGACCGCTTCGGCATTACCCTCGACTGGACAATGGGCTATCCCCCGGACCGGCGCAAAGGGTCCACGCTCGGAACCGGTATCGTCCTCACCGGACCGCAGGATTTCATCCGGATAACAAATGCCTGTCCTGCCGCGGCGCACTTCGGAGATTTCATGCTCGGCCTGCCCGGCGCATTGCACAACACGCAGGCCGCTATCGTCGCCGGTGCCACTGCCATCGGCAATCTGGGACAGTATTTCACCTTCCGGCTGCCTTATTGGGATGACGATGTCGCAACGACCGAGGCAACCGTCACCGCCCTGGGTCTGATTGCTGCGCAGGAGGCCAACATACTTGTGCACTCCAATCTTGACGACGGCTTTGCCGGGCTGTTCCTCGACATGGCCTCGGCGCTCGGCATGGTGGTTATCGAAAAATACATCATCGAAGATCTGATCGGGGCTCACGCGTCTTTCTGCTTCGGACATCACTTCTCAGACCCATTGAGCCGCTCGGCATTCCACGCGGCAGTGGCGCAGTTGACCGATACACCCGGCACCATGCTCTTTGGCAATACTGTCGCGTATCGCGGCCCACCTGCAGCCAATTACGCAAGCCTGGCCAGCTATCTTCTGGCCGATATCGCGGCCCTCGGGCGCCGGCATACGGGGCACGCGATCAATCCGGTGCCGGTCACGGAAAACCTGCGTATCCCGGATATCGAAGAAATCCTCGATGCCCAAGTCTTCGCAGCGCGACTGGCAGAACACGCACCCGCCTATCGCGCCATTATGAATCAGACAGTGATCGATGCGTTGGCGACAAAGCTGCTGGACGGAGCGCGGGCCTTCGCCGCCAGAGCGATGGAAGGTCTTGCTGTAAGAGGCGTGGATGTGTCTGATCCCGCGGCCCTGATGCTGGCGATCCGACGTCTCGGTGCGCGCCGGATGGAAATGCTCTTTTCCGCGAAGGTCGAGGGCGCAAGGCCTGTGCCCTTGGTGCCTGCGGACTGGGCGCAGGAACTGGACGAAATGGCCAGGAGATGGGTTGCCGCCCAGAGAAAACTTCCGGATCGTATATCCTCCCTCACGGTAGCCCTCGGCACAACGGATGTGCATGAACACGGCGCTTATCTTGTCCGCTCGGCCCTTGAGCGTCTGGGGCCCAAGGTCGTCGACGCTGGGACAGCAGTGGATGCCGAAGTGTTGGTGGACAGGGCGCTGGCCGGAGGGGCCAACGCAGTCGCGATCAGCACCTATAACGGCGTGGGCTTGAGCTACACGCGCGCAGTAATCGCCGCTCTGCAGGCCAGAGGTGTAAATCTGCCGGTGCTGGTGGGCGGCAAGCTGAACGAGATACCTGAGGACTCGAACTCCAGCTTGCCGGTGGATGTCACCGATGAAATCCGACGCGTCGGTGCTTACCCCTGTGCGAGGCTTGATGACATGTTGGAGGTCCTTTCGGGGCTCTGTCGGAGCAAATCTGCTTGAAGGCTTTGAGGAAGCAACTGCTCTGCTGCAAACAGCCTGACATCTTGTATCCTTCGAAAGTAAAACAGCAGTTATTAAAACAGTCGGGCTAACCGGGGTACCAGATTTTGCGTGGGTCCTCGGGGGAACGTTCATGGTCCCAAGCAGCATCAATTAACTTGGCCAAATCATAGTGAGGATTCCAATCCAGTTCGAATTTGGCTTTGCTGTTGTCCAGCCAGGTTGAATGATAGCCGCTCGGAATAACAACCGAAGAAAGCCCTTTGGTCTTAAGGAGGTGGTTTGCCACCGCGCCATAGTCGACAGGTTCATCCATGCAGATGTTGTAGAGTTTGCCGCGCGTGGCCGGATTGTTTAGTGCTGCTGATATGGCGCTCACAAGGTCTTTCACATGGACAAAATTCCGTTTGAGAGGGCGGCCATCGGCATCGTGAAGAATCGGGATAGTCCCTTCCGCGCGGCACCTCTGGGCAACCTCGGCCGGGACCATTGTTTTCCAGTCAGGCCCACCGAAAAGGTCATCGCCGAATGACAGTGAATGGCGGAAGTCGTCCTTCTCCATGATCCATGGAGCGCGGAGGCAACAGCCATTGATGCCGTATTGGATGACCGATTGGGTGAGCAGGACTTCTTCTAGGACTTTTGAGAGGGCATAGCAGCCCGGATAGGCCTGGTGGGGGGTTGTTTCGGTGACGGGGCCATCATGGCGGTAGAAGAAATGGCCGACGCTGGCATCGCCCCCTATAAGAATGAATTGTTCTGCTGTTTTGCTCTGGCGGAAAGACTCGAGCAGCCAGAACATGCCCTTCACCGTCACGTCCATGACGATTTCGGGGGTTTCCTTGCAAGTCGCGAGGTGGACCACATGGGTGACGCCGGCCATGGCGCGCTCGACGCTTTCGCGATTTGATATGTCGCCTTTGACAACGTCTACCCTGTGGGTTTCGGGAAACGAGCGATTGTGACACAGGGCCCTTATTTTGGCTTCTTGCCAACGCGGCTCGGCAAGGATGTGGGCAATCAGGTTTGTGCCGACCTTGCCGGTGGCACCAGTTACGAGAAGCAGCATGGTGTTCTCCCTAGTCTAACTGAGCGGGCCCAACGGAGTTGCGTTCAACCAGTGGGCATTCCACTTTAATTTGCGCTTGCCGGCCTTTGGCTTGCCCTGCCCTGTTGATGAGAAGTTCGGCTGCCCGGGTGCCCATTTCAAAGTGCGGCAGAAGAACGGTGGTCAGGGGCGGGCGGGTAAATTGGGAAATTTCGCGATCGTCGTAACCGATCACCGCTATGTCGTCCGGAATTTTCTTGCCAAGCTCTTTTAACGCCTCGTAACAGCCCAGGGCCATGAGATCGTTTGCGCAGAAAATTGCGGTAGGCGGATTCTTGAGTTTCATCAGCGCATGGGTCTGCTCATAGCCGGCGGACGGTTCCCAATTTCCCGGTCTCACCAGATTTGCGTCATATAGGATTTCGGCATTGGCAAGCGCCTGGCGATAGCCTTTCAGACGGTCTCGCGAAGCGTCCATCCAGACCTCGCCTTCGATGAGGCCGATGCGCCGGTGGCCGGCGCGGATAAGGCGGGTTGTTGCGGTTTGGCCGCCGAGAGTTTCGCCGGGCATGACAGAGGGCAACGATCGATCTGCAACGTAGCAATTTAACAGTATCGTGGGGATGCGGTAGAAGGCGGGAGATGGCGTGATGCGACGGGTTTGAATCGTGCCATAGATCAATCCGAGCAAGGGTTGGCCTGCCATTTGCGCATGAACGGCCTGTTCCATCTCCCCATCTCCGCGGGTGACGGCCGCACTGATCGTGAGACCATGCTCCCAAGCCTTTTCGCGGGCTCCATCCATGGCGATGGCGCACCAGGGATCGGTTGACAGCTCATCAACGACGAAGCCGATCATGCTGGCGCCGGTGAAGAGTGGCCGGGTTGCCCCACGCTTGACCAGCCGGTAGTTCAGGCCTTTGGCGGCCTCAAGAACCCGTTCCCTGGTTTTTGCCGATAGGCGGGCCCCCAAGGCTCCGTTCAATACAAGGGAGACTGTGGTTTGCGAAACGCCGGCGGCGGCGGCAACCTCGGTCATGGTGGGACCCGAGGCGCGCTCAACGCCCGAAGTCGGCCGTCCCGGAAAGATGGTTTGATCGTCAGTACTCATACCAGTCCCGGCACTTTCTCGCGCTTCAGAAATGGGTTTGACGGACGTCTTTCAAAAATTTTGATCATGCGCATATTATCAAGTCTAACATATTGTAATTAAATCATTTATTTTGATATTTCTTTTCATTATTGACTTACATTAGCAGGCCTGTATCTTTCTGGGAAGCGATGTTCGGCAAACCCGCTGACATAAGCCAAACAGAGCACAAAGCTCGAAATAAAATAAATGGGAGGAATGAAATGAAGAAAATACTCGCACTAGGATTTTCAACGGCGATAGCGCTGGCGCTGGCAACCGGAGCTCAAGCCCAGGACAAGAAACAATTGGCGTTCGTGGTGAATGCCGCTTCAGATTTTTGGAAACTGGCGGAAGCCGGTGTGAAGAAGGCACAGGCAGAGCTCCCCAACTACGAGCTGCAATTCAAATATCCGGCACAAGGCACTGCAGCTTTGCAGAATGCGTTGATGGATGACCTGGTTGCTGCGGGCACGGATGCCATTATGATTTCTTCGGTTGATCCAAAAACCTCGGTTGATGCGTTCAATCGGATTGCCGGCCAGGTACCTCTTTTCACAACCGACAGTGATGCCCCAGACAGCAACCGCATCGCATATCTGGGTTCATCCAACACGGATGCGGGCGTGCAGGCCGGTGAAATCGCGGTGGGGGCGCTGCCAAATGGCGGCAAGTGCATGGGATTTGTCGGTTTCCTCGGCGCCGACAATGCCAAGGAACGGATTGCCGGATTTAAGAAGGCGATTGAAGGCAAGGGCATCGAGCTGGTCGACACCCGTGGTGACGACGTGGACTTCGCAAGGGCGCGGAGCAATGTGGATGACGTTTTAGCCGCCAATCCGGAAATCAACTGCATGGTCGGCTTCTACTCCTACAATCCGCCTAAGATCTATGAGGCCCTGCAAGCCGCCGGCAAGCTTGGCGCCATCACGGTTATCGCCTTTGATGAAGACCCAATTACTTTAGGAGCTGTCAAGGACGGCAGCTTTGCCGGCACCGTTGTGCAGCAGCCCTTTGAATGGGGCTATCAGGGCATGAAGCTGATGGCCGCCTATATGGAAGGCGACAAGTCAGGGGTTCCGGAGAACAAGCTGATCATCGTGCCTACCAAAATCATCAATAAGGGCAATGTCGATCAGTTCGAAGCTGATCTCAAAGCAGCAATCGGCAAGTAAGATCAACGGGCCAGCGCGGGAAACTGCGCTGGCTTTCGCTTGCGTCATCGGGGATTGCCTGTGCACAATGGAACCCTCGTTGCTTGCTTGCTGGGGGCTCAACTCTGAAAATGGCCAGTGCCTTTTTTCGACTCATCGATGTCGCCAAGTCCTATGCCGGCGTGCAAGCCGTGCAAGGGGTGAACTTTGCCGTGTCCCCGGGTGAAGTCATTGGCCTCGTCGGTGAAAACGGGGCTGGCAAATCGACGCTGATGAAAATCATTGGCGGGGTGATTGAACCGTCCTCCGGCATTCTTGAAGTTGATGGCGTGCAGCGGAAGTCGCTCTCCGTGCTTGAGTCCATGGGGGCAGGAATTGCCTTTGTGCATCAGGAGCTCAACCTGTTTGACAATCTGGATGTGGCGTCGAACGTCTATATCGGCCGTGAGCCGCTTTATGGCGGTCCTTTCATGCTGGTGAACCGAAAGAAGCTCAATGCGGATGTTCGGCCGCTGTTGGATCGGCTGGGCGTGGATTTCACCCCGGAAACGATGGTCTCAGACATGTCGATTGCCCAACGCCAGTTGCTTGAGATCGTAAAGGCTCTGTCGCTGAATTCACGCCTGGTGATCATGGACGAGCCGACCTCAAGCCTGACGCTCATTGAAACTGAGCGGCTTTTAAGCGTGGTGGCCGGGCTCAAGGCTTCGGGTGTCAGTGTCATTTTTATTTCGCACCGGCTCAACGAACTGACGAAATGTGCGGACCGCGTTGTGGTTTTGCGGGACGGACGCGTGGTGGGCGAGCTTGCCAAAGGCGAAATCAGCCATAGTGCCATGATCCGGTTGATGATCGGACGTGATTTGAAAGCTCTTTACATGCCGCCTGCCGCCAAACCCGGTGAGGTGGCGTTGCAAATTGAGGGAGTGAGCACTGAGGCCTATCCCAACCAGACGGTAAGCCTCAGTATTCGACGGGGCGAGATAATGGGACTTGCCGGATTAGTCGGAGCGGGGCGCACGGAACTGGCGCGCGCGATATTTGGCATTGACCCTTTGCCTTCAGGGTCGCTCTCACTCGACGGTCAGGAGATTCGCATCAATAGCCCTCGTCAGGCCATATCGCACGGGGTTTTCCTGGTTCCCGAAGACCGCAAGCGGTGCGGCCTGCTTCTCGACATTTCGATCGCGGAGAATATCGCCCTGCCCAACATGCAGTCGTGCGCTTCGGGTGGGCTGGTAAATAATGGGGTTGTCGCGGCGAAGGCGGAGCGGCAAATGGAACGCCTCCGCATCCGCGCTCCCAATGCTGATCAGCAGGGCAGTTCCCTTTCCGGGGGCAATCAGCAGAAAGTCGTCCTTGCCAAATGGTTGGCGATGAACCCCCGCGTATTGATCTGCGATGAGCCAACGCGGGGTGTTGATGTGGGAGCCAAGAGCGAGCTTTATGAAATGTTGCGGAAGCTGGCGGACGCAGGGGTGGCTATTCTGATGATTTCCAGCGACATGGAGGAAGTAATCGGGGTGAGTGACCGAATTGCCGTGATGCATGAAGGTATAATCAGCGGTTTTCTTGAACGTGCGGAATTCAGCGAGAACAACGTGTTGCGATTAGCGGTTGGCGAAAGCATTCACTGAGGGGGAAGCATCGTGTTCAAGAAAGATATCGGCCTTCTTGTCCTCATCCTCGTGGTAGGCACGGTGGTAGCGGTGATCAACCCGCTTTTTCTTTCGCCGATTAATCTGGGTAACACGGCTAATTTGGTCGGGCTGTTCGGCATCTTCGCCATTGGCCAGGCCTTTGTGATCATTACCGGCGGGATCGAGCTGTCGGTGGGTTCGATCATCGCGCTGCTCGGCGTCTTGTTCGTTGATTTGATTGTCGGCCACGAAATGGCCTGGCCCATGGCGCTTGCGTTGATGCTGGGGCTTGGTGTGTTGATCGGGTTGGTCCATGGCCTGCTGATTACCCGGATGCATATGCAGCCGTTTATCGTCACGCTCTGCGGCCTTCTCATCTACCGCGGCGCAGCGCGGTTTTATACGCAGGATGGCACGGCGGGATTTGGTTTTGGAGTGAGCCTGCCACAACTGGAATGGCTTACGACAGGACGCACCTTTGGGGTGCCGCATTCCTTTATGGCGTTGATTGTCATCGCCTGTCTCATGTGGGTGGTGCTTCATCGCTCGGTCTTCGGCCGTTATCTCTACGCGGTGGGCAAGAACGAAGAGGCGGCGCGCTATTCCGGCATCCGCACAAACCGCGTGATCATTTCTGCCTATGTCATTTGTGCGGTACTCACCGCCATTTCGGCTATTTTCTTTGCCATGTACACCCGGTCGATTTCTCCGTCGTCACATGGCAGTTTCTATGAGCTTTATGCCATTGCGGCGGCGGTGCTTGGCGGGTGTTCGCTGCGCGGCGGCGAGGGCTCGATCGTTGGCGTTGTCTTGGGGACAGTTTTGCTGCAGGTCTTGCAGAACTTGGTCAATCTCCTGGGAATCCCGAGTTCGCTTAACTTCGCCGTGATGGGATCTGTAATCCTTATCGGCGTTCTCGCCGATCAGCAATTTGCCGAGTACAGAAATAGAAGAACTGAATCTCTAAAGTAATTTAAGCCGCTTTCCCGAATTATCGCATAGCTGAAACAGTTAATTAGTTCCTGGCCGCTGAGGCCCACGGCGAAATTAGGAGGGCGATGGGCGGCGGAAGAAAGCTGATCTCAATATGGCAGAGGGTGCGCATTGGAAGCATAGTTAACTGTTTCCAAACGGAATTGCTAAAATTTTATGGAAACTGCCCGTGGCGTGAGAACTATTATCCACCAGAGATATTCCCGGCGCCCCGCCAATCATCCATAAATCTGCGAGCAACCCGCTAAGCTGCTTTCTCTGCTGGATCGCTTCATCCAAATTAAGCAAATTTAAATAAAATCAATGACTGAAAGCTGCCCAATCACTAAAGGTGATTAGTCCGAGGTCTGATGAATATTATCGGCCTCGGCGTTTAGCGGGCTATTTAGCTGATGGCATGTGAATGATGATGCTGAGTTTACTTGACGGATTTGAAAGTCTCGGAGCAGCTTCAGAAGGTTGAAAGTGCGGAAACTGAACACTTTAATTTGGTGGGCGTTAACAATCGGCGCATCGGTGGTTGCGCTGTGCAAAGTATATGTCGATGCCAACCGCATCGGACCTGCTGGCTTTGAAGGCCGGGGTATTGCGACTGCCGGACTTGTTTTAATAGCGCTTGTTACTTTTGTGATCGCCTTGCGGGCGGAGAAAAATAGAATTAGCCGGGTTGAACCTGGGACCCCTCCCAAAAGTAAAACTGAAATTGAGGGTGGCAGGGAGTTGAGCCAAGCTCTGTCCCTGAGCAGGCGGGCGCTGGTTGCCGCGGCTGTCTTCAGCGCGCTTTGCAATATTCTGATGATGACCGGCTCGCTTTACATGCTGGAAATTTACGACCGTGTGCTGCCAAGCCGCAGTGTTCCCACTCTTTTGGCGTTGTCACTCTTCGCAATAATTCTATTCTCAATGCAGGGAATTTTTGATTTTGTGCGCTCGCGTATTCTCGGAAGAATAGGCAGCCATTTTGATGAAGCCGTCGGCCCGCGGGTTTTCGAGCTCGTCACGAGGATGCCGCAACGAATGGGCCGGCGTGGCGAAGGCTTGCAACCGATGCGTGATCTGGATGCGATCCGGATGTTCATGTCGAGTGGCGGGCCCAATGCGTTCCTTGATATTCCCTGGTTGCCGTTTTACATCATGCTGATATTTGTTTTTCATTGGGTGCTGGGCGTTGTGGCAGTGGCGGGGACTATCTTGCTCGTGCTGCTAACGGTTCTTACCGAGTTGCTTACGGGCAGAGCAATGAAGCGCGTTACCGCCGAAGGCTCGGCGCGTTCGGCCATGGCTGAATCCGGCCGTCGCAATGCCGAAGTTTTGGCTGCAATGGGGATGGAGGTGCGTCTGGCGGAGCGGTACAGTTCGCTGAGCGGCTCGTTCGTAGACGGGCAAACCCGCATCAGTGATGTGGCCGGCGGATTGGGCACGATATCAAAAACTCTTCGCATGGTTCTGCAATCGGCCATGTTGGGCGTGGGTGCCTGGCTCGTCATCGACAACCAGGCTTCCGGCGGAATAATTATTGCAAGCTCAATTCTTGTTGGGCGTGCGCTCGCTCCTATTGATCTCGCTATAGCGCAATGGAAAGGCTTTGTCGCCGCCCGGCAAGGGTGGAAGCGCCTCTCCGAATTGCTTGCCCAACTCCCGTCCGACGGAAACCGCCTAACCCTGCCTAAGCCCGAGAAGACTGTCAAAGTTGAAAACCTGGCAGTGATGGAACCGGCTTCCAGGCGGTTGTTAATTCGTGACGTTCAATTTGAATTGCGATCTGGCAGCGGCATGGCAATTATTGGCCCGAGCGGCTCCGGAAAGTCGACACTGGCGCGGGCCTTGGTCGGCGCGTGGCTTCCAGCGTCCGGACGCGTGCGGCTTGACGGGGCCTCTCTTGACCAATGGTCAGCAGGACAGCTTGGTCTCCACATTGGCTACCTTCCTCAAGACGTAGAGCTTCTGTCCGGCACGGTTGCTGAAAACATCTCCCGGCTCGAAGGAAATAGCGATTCGGAGGCAGTGATTGCCGCTGCCCGCGCTGCGGGTGTTCACGACATGATACTCAATTTCCGTGACGGCTACCAAACTCAGATCGGCGAAAGCGGCGCGGTATTGTCAGCAGGGCAACGGCAGCGCCTCGCGCTTGGACGCGCCCTCTACCGTGATCCCTTTTTCGTTGTTCTCGATGAACCCAACTCCAACCTTGATCAGGAGGGGGACAAGGCCCTTATGAAGGCGATTCTGGACGTGCGAAAACGCGGCGGCATTGTAATCGTGGTGTCGCATCGCCCTAGCGCTCTCGAGGTGCTCGACCACGTGCTTCTTATGACCGACGGCACGCCAAAAGCTTTTGGACCTCGCGATGACGTGCTGGCCAAGCACTTCCCCAATCTTATATCGTCACCCACCCTCGCTCAGAAAGGCGGGTCGGGAGTTTCGGGCCTTCCAGCTCAACTTTCACCAGCCACGTTCACCCAGGCCGGAACGCCATCGAGTCTCTTGCAAATGTTACGGCCAAGCGCCCCAACCGATGGCAAATCAACTCAGCCGCCGCCAAGCCCCCCTGCTCAAATGACGCATTCGGCCGCTTCAGCCAGCGCTGTGCCAGCTCAACTTTCGCCAGGCGCAATCATTCAAAAGGAAAAGCCGCGTGCATCCAACGGCAGCAAGCATAGGCCACGACGCCAACTGATGAAGAACGTCTCATAATGGCAAAAACAGATTACAAAACAGGTCTCCGCTCCGCTCGCAATTACATCCTAGTTGGCTTTGGCGCCGGAGCAGTGCTTATTTTTGGCATAGGCGGCTGGATGACAACCGCCGAACTCGCGGGCGCTATCGTGGCTCAGGGGACCGTGGTTGTCGTATCCAACGTTAAAAAGGTCCAACACCCATCGGGCGGCGTTGTTGGCTCGATCATGATACAAGAGGGCCAACAGGTCCGTCATGGAACCCCTTTGCTCAGGCTCGATGATACTATTACGCGTGCGAATCTTGCCATGGTTGAGAAATCACTCAATGAGATTCTGGTGCGCCAAGCGCGGCTAGTCGCCGAGCGCGACCGTCTCGATCATATAATATTTCCGGAAAATTTGAACGCCCGGGCCGCCGACCCCGCTATAACGTCGCTTTTGGAAAGAGAGCGCCGGCTTCTCGAATTCCGGCGCGTTGCCCGCAATGGCAACAAAAGCAGCATCCAGGAGCGGATCGAACAGTTTGAGCAAGAAGTTATCGGGTACCAGGCCCAGATTGACGCGAAGTCCGAAGAAGCCGTCTTGGTTGAAACAGAACTCGAGGCCGCTCGCGACCTCTGGAAGCAGCAGCTGATCCCTCTTTCGCGATTGACGGTCTTGGAACGTGAAGCCACGCGAATCAAAGGGGAAAGAGGTCAGCTTATTGCTGGAAGGGCGCAAACCAAAGGACGCATCGCGGAAGCCCGTGTCTCAATATTGCAGATCGATCATGACCTCAATAGCGAGCTGGCTTTGGAACTTCGAGATATTGATGGCAAGTTGGGTGAGCTCTACGAGCGAGAAGTGGCGGCCCGCGATCAACTCATGCACATCCAGCTCGTAGCGCCGCAGGACGGAACCGTACATGAACTCGCCGTGCACACGGTCGGCGGTGTCGTCGCGCCAGGCGAAGTGCTTATGCTTATCGTACCCTCGGGCGAAAACCTGGAGGTGGAAACTCAAATCAGTCCTACTGACGTGGATCAACTCCACATCGGCGCCGAAGCGCTTTTGCGCCTCACTGCGTTTAACCAGCGCACAACTCCCGAACTTGTCGGTAAGTTGAGCCGTATTTCGGCAGATATTGCTTTTGACCAGCGGGCAGGCGCAAGTTTCTACCGGGCGCGTATTACTATTGAAGCGAGCGAATTGGCTAAACTCCGGGGGCTCGAGCTTTTGCCGGGGATGCCGGTTGAAGTCTTCGTAAAGACAGAAGATCGCAAGGTCCTTTCGCTGCTGTTGAAGCCCTTCACAGACCAGTTGCATCGGGCCTTTAGGGAAAACTGAGTCAGCAGCAATTCAACCGAGAATTGATCTTCGGGCCGCCCGACAAATCCATTGCCCTGGGCGCCGAATTTTGCCGGGTTAACCACAAACTAAAGTCCTTCCTAACAATGCCTTAAGGAGATTGACTAAATTTTAACGAAATGCAAGCTTACCGTGTACTCTGTTCTGCGAGTTCGACACATATTTTGAGACGTTCACTGCATTGATGGCCAGTCACTAAGCTCTTTGAACCTCAAAATCCTATAGTTGATGCGGTCGGAAACGACCAAGCAGGTCACCTTCTAAATGAAAGGTGGCTTATGTCTTGCATCAAACTTAGGGATTGAGATTGTCAACCAACCTAATTTTCAATTTTCCGTCGAACTTGTGTTCCCCGAGAACCCTGGCAAAGGGAATGGATTTTCAAAAAATCAAAAAATCAATTGGAAGATTGCATTCAATGCACACTCGGCGTGGCATGGAACATGCAAGGCTATCCGAGTTGGGCCTGGTTGCTTTCGGTAAATACGATTTGCGGGCGAATAGGAAGTAAAGCGTATGAATGGAGTAAAGACGACCATCGGCTTTGTGGATGATCACCCTATACTCCTTGAAGGGCTCAAAGGCCTTTTTTCTGATAGCCCATCTTACAGCGTAGTTGCTACAGGCCGTTCTGCCAGCGAAGCCTGGGAACTTGTAGAATCTCAGCAGCCGGACGTCGTACTTATGGACTTAAGCATGCCTGGTGATGTCTACGCAGTCATTGGCCAAATCGTAAAGAGCCCTGTTCGCACAAAGGTCGTGGTGTACACGGCTTTTTCAAGTGTGGATTCAGCCATGCATGCGCTGGACGCCGGTGCCACAGGCTTTGTACTCAAGAGTTCGCCGGTCGACGAAATCTTTGAGGCGGTTGAATCAGTTATGCGGGATGAATTGTTCATTACCGGACAGTATGCGAGCCAAGTAATGACCGGGCTTCGCAACCGCGCACAGCGGGAAGCCTTAAATCGGAAAGTCAAATTGAATGTGCGGGAGAAGCAAATCGTGGAGTATTTGCGGCAGGCGAGGACCAATCGCGAAATTGCTGCCAGCATGTCACTTAGCGAGAAAACTGTGAAACATTATATGACTATACTCATGCAGAAACTTCACGCCCGCAACCGCGTCGAGGTTGTTGTCCAGTCGCAAAGCAGCATTGCCCTGGATTGAAACGCGCCAACGGGCTGGCAATTAGTTTTAGTTTCATAGCACGTGATGCCTGCAGTACCGGCGATATTGCTTTTTTTCAGGCGAATTTGTCAGAAGACCGACCAAGGTCCTAAAAACTTGTCACGTTGGTCGCAAGATCCACCCCGTATGAAGTCTTAAATATCGCGCGACCTTGGTGGCTAGGTTTCGTCTGTCTCCCGGCACATAGTCATAAGATAGGATTGAGTTGTTACCTGCGGCAGAACCGCCAGGAACACCATTTGCAGGAGCGCGTCATGGTAAGTTATATCAGGTCAGATCTCGATTTCATTCTCGATCAGATCAAGATTGCTGAGCAACACGCCGCCGGAACCCCCTTGTTCGGACCAGGCGGGCTAGTTCCAACTTACAACCTCTCCCTCGGCCTGCGCACCGTCGACGGCACGTACAACAACCTGCTCCACCCGGAGTGGGGCGCGGCTGACACCGAATTCCCCGAGCCTCTCGGCACGGAATACCGTACCGTGATGGTCGACGTCGATCCTGGTCCAGGAGTCACACTGGCACCCGTGAGCTACACACCAGGCGTCAACAACGGCGCTGGCCCAAGCGGCGTCATCGACCCGAGTGTCCGCACGATCTCCAATCTGCTGGTCGATCAGACCCTGGGTAATCCGTCCGCGATCCTGACGGCAATGCAGAGGGCCGGCATTGTGGCTCCAGAAGACCAGATGTCTGCGACAGCGGCAATTTCAACTGAATTCGCCGAGGTCCGGCCATTGTTCAATGCCGTGTCCGGAGCTGAACGTGCAAATGCCTCAGCCCAGGCGGCGGCCTCGGCTAGTCCGGGTAATGCAACGCTCCAGGCAGCCGCTGCGGCGACCGCGGCCGCTCTCACAGCTGCGCAGCAAGAACTTGAATTAGCCGATGATGCTCTCATGTTGCTGCTCGCAGACAGCGGCATAGAACTGCAAGGTGCGAACGTCGTTCTGCCCAACATTGCCCCGGACGAAGGGCTGTCGGCTCCATTCAACTCCTGGTTCACGCTGTTTGGCCAGTTTTTCGACCACGGGCTCGATCTCGTTGCCAAAGGCGGTAACGGCACGGTCTTCATTCCGCTGCTGCCGGACGATCCGCTCTATGTCGAAGGGGGATCAGCCAATTTCATGGTGCTCACACGCGCAACAACGGCGGGGCCGGGGGCGGATGGTGTCATGGGGACCGGCGACGATACCGATCGCCCGGTAAACACGACGACGTCGTTTGTCGACCAAAACCAAACTTATACCTCCCATTCCTCGCACCAGGTCTTCCTGCGCCAATATGTGCTCAACGGAGCTGGCGATCCGGTCGAAACCGGCAAGCTCATCGAGGGCAGCAACGGCGGTATGGCGACTTGGGCCAACGTGAAGGCACAAGCTGCAACCCTTCTGGGCATCCAGTTGATCGACTCCGACGTCGGCAACGTACCCCTGCTGGCGACGGACCAATACGGCAACTTTATCCGTGGCGCCAACGGTTACGTCCAGATGGTCATGGCAGGCTTGAACCCGGGTGACCCAGTGTTCTTACTCGAAGGCAATCCACTCGCCAATGGCGGGCTCGGCGTGCTTACTGACGGAGCGGTCCGAACCGGCCATGCCTTCCTTGCCGATATCGCCCACAATGCAGTTCCCACTGGCCTCCAGGACGGCGATACCGAAATCGGGTTGGGAAACCCTGAAAACGGGCCGGCCGAAGACGGCGCATATGATAACGAGTTGCTGGACGCCCACTTCATCGCGGGAGACGGCCGCGCCAACGAAAACATCGGCCTCACCGCCGTCCACCATGTCTTCCACTCCGAGCACAACCGGTTAGTTGACCACACGAAGGCAGTTGTAGTTGCCGATGCAGCCGCAATGCTCGCGGGCGGAGCTTCACAAGCTGACGCTACAGCGTTCCTGAATGAGTGGCTGGCGGTCGACGTGGCGTCGGTCCCGGTGGGAGCGGCGATCAATGCCCTCGTGTGGGATGGTGAGCGCCTGTTCCAGGCCGCGAAATTCGGCACCGAGATGCAATATCAGCACCTCGTGTTCGAGGAGTTCGCACGGAAGATCCAGCCGCAGATCAACCCCTTCCTGGTGCCCGACGGCTTTGACGTCACCATCGATCCGTCGATCGTCGCTGAATTCGCGCATGTCGTCTATCGCTTCGGCCACTCGATGCTGAACGAGTTGATCGACCGCTTTGACCCGAGCTTCAACGCCGACCATATCGGCCTGATCGAGGGCTTCCTCAATCCTCTCCAGTTCCAGAACAACGGCACGGACGACACTGTTAGCGCCGACATTTCCGCTGGCGCCATCATCCGCGGCATGACGCGGCAAGTGGGCAACCACATCGATGAGTTCGTGACAAGCGCCCTCCGCAATAACCTGCTCGGCCTGCCGCTCGACCTCGCGACCATCAATTTGGCGCGCGGCCGCGACACCGGCGTTCCGTCCTTGAACAATGCCCGGGCTGACTTTTATGCGGCGACCAACAATGCCGCCGAGCTCAAGCCCTATGAAAGCTGGGTCGATTTCGCGGGGCACCTCAAGAATGAAGCCTCGATCATCAACTTCATCGCAGCCTATGGCACCCATCCGCTGATCACCGGCCAGGTCACCATCCAGGGCAAGCGCGACGCGGCGCTGACCCTTATCACCGGCGAATCAGTTGGCGGTCTTCTAGTTCAGGCTGACGCGGTCGATTTCCTCAACGCTACCGGACTTATCTGGGCCGGCGGGGCGCTTGGCGGTCTCAACGATGTCGACCTGTGGATCGGCGGCCTGGCCGAACAGACGATGCCGTTCGGCGGCATGCTCGGCTCGACCTTCAACTTCGTCTTCGAGCAGCAGATGGAGAAGCTGCAGAATGGCGACCGCTTCTACTACCTGCAGCGCCTTGACGGCCTGCATCTGTTCAGCGAAATGGAAGCCAACTCCTTCGCCAGCTTGATCATGCGCAACACGGATGCGACACATCTGCCTTCCGACGTGTTCTCTGCTCCTGGGCTGATCCTGGAAGTCGACCGCACCAAGCAGTACAATCCAGGCCTCGGTGAAACCGTGGGCGCCGACGGCGTCATGGACGATGCTCCTGAGACGTTGCTGGTCGATGAGAGCGCTGACAATCTCGGCATTGATCCGACGGGCGGCGGAATTCTGACTCCGCTGGTCATCCGCAACAACCCGGCCACGCTGGGGGAAGACACCAACTATCTGAGATACACCGGCGACGACCATGTCGTCCTCGGCGGCACCGCAGCGGCCGACAATCTCATCGCGAGTATTGGCGACGACACGCTCTTTGGTGATGGCGGCAACGATAATCTCGAAGGAGGTTACGGAAACGATATCATCAACGGCGGCGACGGCGACGACATTATCAGGGATATCGGCGGCGATGACAACATCAAGGGCGGCGACGGCAATGATGTGATCCATGCCGGTCCGGGCCTCGACCTGGTGCTCGGCGGCAAGGGTCAGGACTTTGTTGTCCTTGGCACCGATGCTGGTGGAGAGGTGTTTGGCGGCGAAGGCAACGACTTTATCCTTGGCAACAAGAATGCCGAGCGCATCCTTGGCAACGAAGGCAATGACTGGCTGGAAACCGGCACCTTTGATGGCGCGCCTGGCGACAACTTCGACGAAATCTTCGCGAGGGACGGTATTGACGGCCACGACGTATTCCTGGGCGACGGCGGCTTCGACGAGTTTATCGGCGAAGGCGGCGACGACATCATGGTTGGCAGCCCTGGCCGCGGCAAGATGGCCGGTATGTCGGGCTTTGACTGGGCGACCTACAAGAACAATGTCGCTGGAGTGAACGCCGATCTGTCCGTTCCGATCATTTTTGATGAGAATCCAACTCTCCCCCAGAACGCGTCCCTCGATGAATTCGAATCGATGGAAGGCCTGTCGGGTTCGCGCTTCAACGACGTCCTGAAAGGTTCCAATGACGACGCCACAGCCATGCTCCCGCTGGCCCAGGGTGGGTCGAGCGGCTACCGTGGCAGCGCGCTTGATGCACAAGGCATCGCGCTCATTGCGGGCTTGCAAGCGGTCCTTGGCGCAGGCGTCACTTCCTTTGCAGCCGGTGACATCATCCTTGGTGGTGACGGAAGCGACACCATCCAGGGCAACGGCGGCAACGACATCATCGATGGTGACAAGTGGCTGAACGTGAGAATCGGCGTCTACGCGGCAACGGATCCTCTTCATACGGGAACGCCGATCGCCTATCACAACAGCATGACAACCCTATCGGCGAGCATGTTCGCGGGTACGATAAACGCCGGCCAGCTCGGAATCGTTCGTGAAATCACCACGGCTGGTGCGGACGCGGTGGCCGACATTGATACCGCCGTGTATCAGGGCAACCGTTCCGAATACGCCTTTGACGCCACCGCCGATGGGCAGGTTATTGTGGCCCATGCGATTGAAGATGCGATCGACGGCACCGACCGGCTGCGCAACATCGAACGGGTGCAGTTCCTCGATGGCGGTGCACTCAATATCGTTGTCGGTACGCCTGGCAACGACACCGCCCTCACCGGCACGGCAGGGGACGACTTGATTCTCGGCCTCGCCGGCGGCGACACACTGTTCGGCCTTGCCGGCAACGATATCCTGGTCGGCGGCCCGAACGGACCCTCCGGCACATTCGCCGACAACTTCAACACGGCCGCCTATACGAACAACACGGGGACTGTGAACTTCGCCGGAGCCTGGACCGAAAGCGGTGATCTGGCGGGCGTCGGCGTCAACATCGCAACCGGCGGTCAAATCCGCATCACCGGCGGTGATTTGGTATTCCGCGATGATGACAACGACACCGGACTTGGCGGCGCGCAGGTTCAGCGCACGCTTAATCTCGAAGGCGCCTCCACCGCCACCATCAGCTACGATTACGATGAGAACAGCTTCGATGCCGGGGAAACCGTAGCAGTCCAGTTCTCGCCGGACGGGGTTGCGTTCACCACCCTTCAGACGATCGACGGGAACTCTGGCAGCAACAGTTTCAGCACTCAGCTGGCGGGCCCTTTCACCTCGACCGCAGTAATCCGGTTCGTTGTCAGCGGCACGAACAACAACAATCCCGGCAACGACGTTGTCGCCATTGACAACCTCAACATCTCCTTCGCAAGCGTCGATATCCTTAACGGTGGCCTTGGCGATGACACCTATTCCTTCAGCCCGGGCGACGGTGACGACATTATCAACGAACCGGTCAACGCCACGAGCGGCGGCTTGGGGGATCGCATCTCGATCCTTTCACCGTTCGATCTGCTGACGGGCGCTGGCGTGATGACGGGACTCAATGCGAGCGACAGCAATACCGGCACCAACAACGGCAACCTTGTCATTAATTACAACGGCCAGACGGTCACCGTTAACGGCCACTTTACGGGCACAACAGCCGGGACCGGTGTGGAGCGAATCAACTTCAATGGAGCGGCGTTCGCCGGTTATCAACTCGGTGCGGCCGATTATCTGATCAGCCGGCTCGACCCGAATAACCGGGACGCGGGCGGCGTCAATCTCTCCCTTTCAACAGCAAACAACTTTTTGGTAGGCGAGCAAGGCGTCAACGACATCATCATCGGCGGCACAGGCAACGACCTGATTTTCGGCGGAACCGGCGACAATGACCTTCGCGGCGGCGCAGGCGACGACCTTTTGGTTGGTGGTTCCGGTACCGGTGATAACGATATCCTCGACGGCGGTCTTGACGCCGATACGATGGTCGGCCTGGCTGGCAACGACATCTATATTGTCGACGATCTCGGCGATATGGCTGTAGAGGCTGCCGGAGGGGGCACCGACGAGGTCCAGACGGAAATGGCGGAGCTCTCGATCGAGCTCATGGCCAACGTGGAAAACCTCACCTACACCGGGCTGGACGCGGATCCTTTCGTGGGCACGGGCAACAGTGGCAACAATGTAATCAATGGCGGCGACCTTGCCGATACGCTGAACGGGCTTGCCGGCAACGACACGCTGAACGGCGGTTTGGGCGATGACACGCTGAATGGCGGGGATAACAACGATACGCTGAATGGCGGTGACGACAACGACACTCTGAACGGCGATCTCGGAAACGACGCGCTGAACGGCGGCGACGGGAACGACACGCTGGACGGTGGGGCGGGCAACGACGCGATGAACGGCGGCGCGGGCGATGACAGCTTCTTTGTCGACAGCGCCACTGACACCGTCGTCGAGGGCGGCGGCGGCGGCACTGATACGGTGAACTCAACCGCGGCCAGCTTCACCATCAGCGACGGCGATGTTGAGAACCTCAACTTGCTCGGCGTCGGGAATATCAACGGCACCGGCAACAACTCGGCCAACGTTATCACCGGCAATTCCGGAAACAACATATTGAATGGCTCGGGTGGGGTGGATACGTTGAGCTATGCCAATTCGGCGGCGGCGGTCACCGTGTCGCTGGCGATTGCGGCGCAGCAGAACACCGTTGGCATGGGTCTCGATACCCTCAGCAACTTCGAAAACCTGACAGGCAGCGCCCAGGGCGACACGCTTACCGGAAACAACCTGGCCAACCTCCTTTCGGGTGGCGGCGGCAACGACACACTGTTGGCCGTTGTCGACAACGTCCGCGATACGATGAATGGCGGCGATGACAGCGATACGGCGAACTACTCGGCCTACGCAGCCAATCTGACGGTTAACCTCGGAGCCGCGGCGCCGATCATTGTCGGTGGTTCGGGCAGCAATGCCAACAATTCGGACGTGCTTGTAGCCATCGAGAATTTTGTCGGCGGTTCGGGCAACGATACGATCACCGGAAACGCCAATGGCAACATCCTGAATGGCGGCAATGGCAACGAACACCTTTATTTACGCGATTGGCGGCGGCATCGATACGATCTTGGGCGGCGCCGGCATTGACACCCTGAGTATCCTTGGCACCAATCCCGCCAATGAAACGCTTGATGTCATCTACAATGGCGGTGCGTTGATCACCGGTTTCGAAGGTGGCACGGTCACCGGAGTCGAAACCATCACCGCCAATCTGCTCGGCAACGCCGATACCCTTTCTTACACCGGCTCCACTTCGGGTATTACGGTGGTCCTTGGAAATGGAGCGCAATTGGCCTGGCATCGGGGTTCACCTCGATCGCCAACATCAGCAACGTAACCGGCACCGCGCAAGTTGACTCGATAACCGGCAATACGAGCGATAACATCCTCGATGGTGGTGGCGGCAGCGATACTTTGGTTGGCCTGGCAGGCAATGACACCTATATTGTCAACAATGCCGGAGTGACCATTACTGAAGCAGCTGGCGGCGGAACCGACACGGTGCGGACGAGCTTGAGCACCTTCACGCTGGCTGCCAACCTCGAAAACCTGACCTATGACAATGGCGGGGCTGCGGATGTGGCCTTCACCGGTACCGGCAATGCCGCAGTGAACGTCATCACCGGCGGCTCAGCTGGCGACACGCTGAACGGCGGTGGCGGCGGCGATACTTTGGTTGGCCTGGCAGGCAATGACACCTATATTGTCAACAATGCCGGGGTGACCGTTACTGAAGCAGCTGGAGGTGGAACCGACACGGTGCAAACGAGCTTGAGCACCTTCACGCTCGCCGCCAATGTTGAAAATCTGACCTACGATAACGGCGCGGCAGCGGATGTTGCCTTCACCGCCATCGGCAACGCGTCAGCAAACGTCATCACCGGCGGGTCTGCGAACGACATCCTCACGGGCGGTGGCGAAGCGGACACTCTTATCGGCGGTCTCGGCAACGATACTTTCGATTACAATGCCATTGGAGACTCGGGGACAGATACGACTGGGGCTGACCGCACTAGCGATATTATCATCGGGTTCCAGATCGGAGATGTCATCGATCTTTCCACAATTGCCGGGACGTTCGCCTTCATCGGGACCAACGGATTCGCCAGTAACGGTACAAACCAGCTCCGTTATCAGGTCAGCGGAGGCGATACAATAGTTCAACTCGACAACGACACCAGTAACGACGCCGACTCCTCGATCCTCTTGCAAGGCTATACCAGTGGATTGACGGCAGGAAACTTCCTCGTTTAATTGATTTGGAAATCGTTCAACCCGCGGAAAGCTCACCTTAATTGATCTTTCCGCGGATCCTATCGGGGACAACCTGGTCCGGCCAGAAGGATGTCGCTTCGCCGCCAGCATTTTCCTATGTGCTCCGGTCTAACTTCCTTTAGAGTTTACTTCTGTTCACCGTTACCCCGCGATGGACTGACCCACCGGGCGCCTTGAGACGGTCTGCAAGGGCTTTTTCGGTCTCGTTTTGCGGAATTATGAGAAGGTGGCGATATTCCGACGGTAACGGGTCAAATCGCAGCTCAACGGGCCAGTTGCGACCGCGGGCGAGAAGACTGCTGGCCCGGGCATGGAATTGCCGCAGTGACGACCTTGGGCTATAGGGGGATAGTCATGGGCCCGCCCCTGATCGGTCTTTTGGCTGAGCTGATTGGGCTTCCCCTCGCATTCTGCGTTATGGCTGCATTTGCCATGATAATCTGTACTTTTTCCTCCATTGCCGCTGCTGCAGATGGCGACAATTGAGGCTCGCACCCTTCAGGTGGGATCATGTAAAACTTTCGCCGTCGGAGGTCCAACGATGAAGTCTGAAAAGCTGGCTTCAAAACCCGCCCGCTCCGGACTGCAGCACATGGGCCCAACAAAGTAATGGCTGTTATTTTGGAATGGAGCCAGACGAAAGAGCGGCCAAAACATGCCATCCGTTGATGCCTGAATACGCAGAGTCCCCCTTGCCACTGTCACGCGCAATAGCACGTCCGTCGGATCACCCTTCAGTGCACCGACTGACCAATCAGACTTTCCCGCTGTGACGACTGTACTCAAGGCGTGTTCCCCATCGGTAAACTCAATTCCCGCCTTGACCCAATTGTGTTCGTCTATGCGGACCATGATGCCGGCTTGATCATAGAGATGACTATACGTTGCGCGAAATCGTAATTGCGCGGTGAATTCGCCTGTCACTGTAGTCGCAAGAAAGTGTCCATTGTCGCGTGCAAATCCATAGTAGGTTTCGCGCCAAAAGTCGGTTTTGTCATCGGAGGTAATCCTTAGTTCCGTGTCTGTGGCAGACCAGCTCGAAGGCTCATTAAACCAAGTACATTCCTTAAATGAAACTGCTTTGGACCGAAGGTGGGAACTTGCAAGCGGCATCAGCCGGCACCTGAAAAAGCGGCAATTCCAACGAGATAATTGCGTGTGACCGCTTCGGCACGGATCGCATCACCGTCAGCGACAGCCCGGTAAATCTGCGCAAGCTGTTCATAGGAGTGATTGCGCACGATATCCGCTACCTCGGCATTCTCACGACGCCCATCAAGCTTGTGATCAGAACGAGCCTTGATAATTTGATCAAAGGTCCAAAGAAGAAAGCTGTTTTCCGACGCGACATAGTAAGCGCGCGAAAACTGATAGATCCTCGATTTGAAATCAGTCCAGCTGGCGGCCTCACGCACTGCCTCCAGGGCTTCTTTCAAGGCTGCAACATGCGACTCCGACACGTGGTGCGCCGCCATGGCCGCAACCTTTGGCTCAAAGATCAGGCGAGCTTCAATGGTTTCAAGCAGGGAATGTTCGGTGCCGGCGTCAGGTGCCACTTCAGCGTCGAGCCTCTCAATGATCTGCGGAGCGTTTTCCGACAGCCAGGTGCCGGAACCCACCTTACGCAGAATGAGATCCGTCTCACTCAAAATCAGCAGTGCATCGCGCACCTGCTGGCGCGATACACCGAAGCGTTCCGCCAGTTTTCGTTCATTCGGGAGCTGCGCGCCCGGAAGAAAACGCCCGCCTCGAATCTCGCGCATTAATTCTGCGTGGATCATAGAAGATGTCACAGGCGGAACATTTTCGACCGGAGTATCCCGGTCTCTGGGCTCATTCATCCGCTCTCTCCGCCTCATGAACGATGTGCATAAGCTCGATCCAAGCGCTGCTTCAGATCCGCAATAAACCCAGGCGTTATCTGCACATCGTGTGCCAGGGAATGCCAAAGGGGCAGTGAACTGATATAGGACCGCATGCCAGTGAGCCCCTCCTCCGCCTGGTGCCAATTGAGACCCATGGATTGCGGCCTAACATCGAGCCCGATGCCGGAAATGGCGTCCATCATCACCTCTGCGCCCTTCTCGTGAAGCATCGAACCAACAATGATGCCAAGGCCAACCGGCTGGCCATGCAGGAATTTTTTTCCTGTCTGCTTTTCAAGCGTGTAAAATAGAAAATGGTCTGTGCCTTCTATATGCCGCGGACACCATCCCGAGCCGTGAAAAGATGTTCCCCACTTCAAGCCATCGACGAGTGCGTCAATCCCCGCGTCCGTCATATTCCGGATTCCATCTATATTTCCCAGTATGGAATCGACTTTTGAAAGGGACTGCTGGGCGAGTTCTGCGTCATAGGGCCATTTTTCCTCAATTTTTCCCGCATCGCGGGCGTATTGCCAATCCAGCACGCCGGTGTGAAAACACAGAATGTCTCCAATGCCGGACCAGTTGAGGTGACGCGGCGCTGCGCGCAAGACATCATAGTCGATAAACACACACTCAGGCACGGCATAGCCGCGATATATGACCTTGCCATTATCCCTGACACCGGAGCGGTGTGAGTAGACCGCGTTCACAGACAGCGCCGTCGGCGCCTGAAATAACTGCAAATTGCGCCGCCAGGAGAAATACTTTGCCACGTCGAGCGCTTGGCCGCCTCCAAGGCCAATGACGGCACGGATATCTTTCAACGCCGCGGCATCTTTATCCAGATCGGCCTGTTCAATGGAATTCGCAAAATAGACCTGATAATCCGCACCTTGAAATTCATGTTTGAACATGTCCCAAAGATCAGACATCGTGACAATCAGGAACGGCGGGTTAACGAAGTTCTTGAATTCTCCAAAAAGGCCACGCCCCATCACGGTCGGAAAACCATAGCCTAGACACGCATTGCTCATAGATTATTCCTCTCTATAATCGGACTCCGTGCTATTGGCGCCATCCCGCTGGCCGGCATCCTCATCATCCTTTTATCGCTCCAGACGACAAACCCGAAACTAGTGCTCTCTGGGCAGCGACAGTCAGGATCGTAATTGGAATAATGGCAATTGCCGAAGCGGCTGCCATCGGTCCCCAATCCAGGTTCCTGGTTGAAATGAATCCAGAAATAAACACCGGCAATGTCTTTGCGCTGTTTCCTGCAAGCATCACCGGAATGAGAAATTCATTCCACGCCAGCAGCGCAACGAAAATCGTGGTAGCCGCCATGCCAGGGAGAATCAGTGGGAATACGATATAAATCAAAATTTGCCAGCGTTTTGCGCCATCGACGGCGGCACTTTGCTCAAGAGCAATGGGAATCTGTTCGACAAATGAAATCATGAGCCACACCGCAAACGGCAAATTCACCGCTGCATACATTACAATCAGCATTAGATGGTTATCGTAAAGTCCCAATTGCGAGATGATTTGGAACAACGGAACCATTATTACGATTGCGGGGACTGCCCGGATTGCCACTAGTCCTACTTCAAGCGTGCCCCTGCCGCGAAACCGCGGAGAACGCGCCATTGCGTAGGCTGCCAGTGTGGAAATGACCACACACAGCACTGTTGAGCCAAGCGTAATGAACATGGTGTTCAAGCACGTTTGAAAGAATCCGCGTGTCTCGAAGATCGCCACGTAATTTTTCATGGTAGGCTCAAAGTCAAAGAACTTCGGCGGAAAAACAAAGGTGTCGGCACGTTGCTTGATCGACGTCGTGACTGTCCAATAGACAGGAAACAGCGCAATGAAGGATGCTGCGAGCAGTCCAAAGTATGAGAGGCCGATAGCAATCTTCCGCTGCGTTCTGGCTTTCATTTTGTGTATTCCGTCGCACGGCGCCACATAACGTAGATTGGCGCAACCAGAATGACCATAAGAACGCCCAGTGCGGCGGCACGTGAAATCTGGAAGAAAATGAAGCCCGTGTTGTAGGTCAGCATGCCCAAAGTCTGCGTCGCCGTTCCGGGTCCGCCTTTTCCCGTAAGTATGAAAATGAGATCAAACATCTTGAGGCAATCAATTATGCGAATCATGGCGATCACTAGAATCACTGGGAAAAGCGATGGCAGTGTAACATGGAAAAATATCTGCCAGGCGCGGGCTCCGTCGATAGCCGCCGCTTCGCGTGGCCCTTTTGGCAGTCCGGCCAATCCTGCAAGCGTGATGAGCATGACAAACGGTATGGATTGCCAGCTATCTACAATTGTGACTGCCATGATTGCCGGCCAGCGCCAACCCAGCCAATTGGGACCATGAATGCCGATTTGATCCAATACCCAGTTAATGACGCCCAGGTCAGCGTCAAACATAAAACGCCAGATTAACCCCACGGCGACGGGCGTAAGAAGCATGGGGATGATAAGTATGGTCCGAAACACTTGCGTACCGGCGAGATTCCGATGCAGCAAAACAGCCAGACCAATACCCAAAGGCAGTTGCACAATGAGTGCCAGAACAATGAGGGTTAACGTGACCCACAACGATTCCCAAAACCGGGGATCCAGGACAGCCGAGGCATAGTTTCCGAGGCCGATAAATCGCGCCGCTACAAAAGCGCCAAGCGTTTCATTGCGGAAAGACAGATAAAATGCGCCCAAAATCGGCAACGCGAAAACGGCAATAATGAGCAGCCAAGTTGGAAGCACCAAAAACGCCGCAAGTCTGGCGTTTGCACTTTCAATACTTTTGGATCGAGACGTGCGGGCTGGAGCTGACATCTGATTCTTCACAGTGTTAAATGGGGTGCGGGAAACCCGCACCCCAATTGGCTTTTACTTGGCATTTTCCTGAGCTAGAATTGGCTTCTCGGTTTCGTTCAGGGCATCCAGACCAGCCTTGACTTCAACCGAGCCGTTCAGAATGCCCGCCAGGGTATCCAGAGCCGCCTTTTCAAATTCCGGCCATACGCGGATTTGAGGATACCGCTCAATGATAGTCCCTTCCGGTATGTCCAGCACCGGCAGATAAGGATACTTCGCAACCAGCTCGGCATCTCCCGTGATCGATTTCCGGCCAATGGCTGCGGCACCTGCGTTTAGATAGTTCTTGGCATTGGCTTTGCCGAGAACAAATTCGAGGAACTGCCATGCGACGTCAGGATTCTTTGCGTCAGTTGGAATGCCAATGTTCCAGCCTGCAAGATGGGTTACGTCCGCAGCACCTTTCGGCATGGGAGCGGTGCCAATTTTGCCGAGATGCTTTTGGTTAGCCGGGTCGAGCAACATGCCCCAATAACCGGAGTACTGCACCATGGCCCCAATGTCGGTCGAAAAGAATTTTATGGTCGCATCATCGGTTGATGCTGAAAGGGCGCCCTCCGGAGCATAAGCGAGCAAATCTTTCAAATATTGCGTTGCTGCCACAGCCTCAGGCGTGTTTACGGTGGGATTGTAGTTTTCATCGTAGAGATGACCGCCGAAACTCCATACAAGCGTCATCCACCACCAGGAAACGTTGGGCCCGAATCCAAAGATCGCACCATCCGCTTTTCCCGACTCCTTGACGGCCTTGGCATTGGACATGAATTCATCCCAGGTCTTTGCTGGCTTCAAGCCCAATGCGTCGTAGATATCGGTGCGGTACCACTGGATGAAAGGCTCGGTTGAAAGGGTCAGTCCCAGGGTCTGCCCCTTGTATTTGCCATAGTCCTGCTGGCCCTTGCTGAAATCGGCAAGGTCATATTCCTTGGACGCGGCGATTCGATCATCAAGGGGCTGCATGGTCCCTGCAGCGCCAAACGGGGTCAGAAATGAGTTGTCGAACTGGGCCACGTCATATTGGCCTTGCTTCAATTGAACCGAAAGCATGAGCTTCTGATGCATTTCTCCATAGGGTATTTCTGTAACCTGAACCGTATGGACTGTAGCTTTCTCGAAAGCCGGGATAAAAGATTGAATAGCGGTCGATGACGGCGACGGACTCAAGAAGAGATTGATTTCATCTGCGTACGAAAAAGTCGTCATGGACGCCAGCAGCACGGCCGCCGGCAAGAGTTTTTGGGCGAGTGGCATAAGTTCCTCCTTAGTTTTTTTAAAACAGATGTTTCGGCACTTCATCCGCAGGCAAATGCGGGCAGACCCCATTGCAGCGGTATTGCCCGGTATGAACTACCAAAAACCATCTAATGTCAACCAATTTAAACCAATTTCACCCAATATAGTTCTGCTGGGCGTATGACAGGAAATAGATATTACCAATATATTATGGCATGTTATGACCAAAACCGCAATTTCACATATTTTCTGAATTGACAAAAGCTTCGTTTTTTGTGCAGTGTTTGGTATAATGGTTGGCCATTTATGGGCGTCCAGGGAGAAGCAGCAATGGCAACAGTTTCGCTTTCAGGCGTTGGAAAATCCTACGGCACGCAATCCGTTGTCCGCGACATTAACCTGGAGATTGCTGACGGTGAATTTATCGTGCTCGTGGGTCCCTCAGGATGTGGAAAATCCACAATCCTCAGGATGATCGCGGGCCTTGAAGACATTACCCTTGGTGAAGTCCGGATCGGCGGCGAAGTGGTGAATGAGATGGAGGCACGCGAGCGCAAGCTTGCCATGGTTTTCCAGGATTATGCCCTCTACCCGCATATGTCGGTTGAGGCCAACATTGGTTTCGGCCTCAAAATGAACGGAGTTCCTGCGCTGGAGCGGTCAACACGCGTGCGGGAAGTGGCAAGGCTGCTGCAACTCGAACCCTATCTCGAACGCAAGCCCCGGGCCCTGTCTGGCGGACAACGCCAGCGTGTGGCTATGGGCCGCGCGTTGGCGCGCAAAGCCCAACTTTTTCTGTTTGACGAACCGCTTTCCAATCTTGATGCGCAGTTGCGCATGGAAGTCCGGACACAAATCAAACTGCTCCATCGTGATCTCGGCATGACCTCTGTGTTTGTGACTCACGATCAAACCGAAGCCATGACCCTTGCCGATCGCATCGTTTGCCTTGAGGGCGGCAGTATTGCCCAGGTCGGCACGCCGGATGATCTCTACACCCGCCCGGCCAATGTCTTCGTCGCCGGTTTCATTGGATCGCCACAGATCAATCTCCTGCCGGCGACTGTTGTCGGCGGCGCTTTACGGTTGGCGGACGGTCAACTGATAACGCCAATCGAACCCATTTCCGTTCCTGAAGGCAAGACGGTCGTCGCCGGTTTTCGTCCCGAGGATTTGACTGACGAAGTCCGGGTCA
The DNA here is from genome assembly GCA_963773295.1 of uncultured Alphaproteobacteria bacterium. Lineage (GTDB taxonomy): Bacteria > Pseudomonadota > Alphaproteobacteria > Rhizobiales > Aestuariivirgaceae > Aestuariivirga. Next base: position 40,303 of record CAVZAJ010000005.1, on the reverse strand, counting down.
GTGCAATGTCAAGACCGCAGCCTCTGCGCTTCGACTATGTTGTTCCTGAAACACTGGGCTCCGACACCTATCTTATAGGCGACATTGCCGGCAATCGCGTGACCGCACGTTGCGCGCCAGGTACCCGGCCTCCCTCGGGCTCACAGATCGTTTTGCACGCTGACGCCGCACGCCTTCATCTCTTCGATCCGGATACGAGAACGCGAATTTGAGCACCCCTGCCCGCTCGAGTACCCGGCTTAAGCGTGAGCTAAAATAGTATCCACGATCTTTTCAGCGACCATCATGATGGGCGCCTGGATATTTGCGGTCGGCACACGCGGCATAATGGAGCCATCGACAACACGCAGCGCCTCAATGCCGTGCACCCGGCCGGCACCATCGGTTACGGCCAATGCATCGGTCCCCATGCGACAGGTGCCCGCCGGGTGATGTTCGGTATTTGCGGCATTGCGGAGCCAGCTGGCGATATCATCATCATTTGCATCATCAAGTGCAGGATCAAGCGACGCGGCGCGGAATTCGTCCCAGGGCTTTTGTGCGGCAATTTCCCGGGTACGTTTGATCCCATCGACCATTTCAGCCACATCGCGCCGATCTTCCAAATAGTTGAAATGAATCGCCGGATGAATTTTCGGATCGGCTGACTTCAGGCGGATCCGGCCACGGCTGTACGGGCGCATCTGACTGACAAAATACTGGAATCCATCACCAAGAATGACCCGGCCATCCTGAAAGTCAGCCAGGAAAGCCAGAAATTCATGCTGCATGTTGATGTAGGGTGCGCCGGAACCGCTGTCGAAAAAGGCGCCCACTTCGAAGAAATTCGAAGCCCCCAGTCCGCGTTTGAATAGCACCCACTCCAGCCCGATCTTTGCACGCCCCAGAAGCCCTAACTGATTGTTGATAGAGACAGGCCTGTTACAATGGTAACGCAGTGGCGCCACAATGTGATCTTGCAGGTTCTCGCCAACACCAGGTAAATCGAGCGCCACCCCTATCCCATGCTGCCGCAGATGATCGGCCGGGCCGATACCGGACAGCATCAACAGTTGCGGCGACCCGATGGTCCCGGTGCTGAGGATGACTTCGCGCCGCGCCTCAATTCTCAAGACTACGCCGCCAGCTACACATTCCACTCCAGTGGCACGCTGGCCGTTCAGGTAAACCCGGTTTACAAAAGTATCAGTCATGATAGTGAGATTCGCGCGTCGCCTTGCCGGCTTGAGATAGGCCTCAGCTGCGCTGCAGCGAATGCCTTTGCTGATGTTGGCTTGCGTTAGATGCGTACCTTCCTGCGGACCTGTATTGTAATCTTGCGCTTGAGACAGGCCCCATGCCTCTCCTGCCTTCAGGAAACGCTCATAGAAGACGTGGTCGCCTTTGCTTTCGACTATGCTCATCGGGCCGTGGCGCCCGCGCTCCGGCGTTGGAGTGCCATGATAGGTTTCCAGCGCTTTGAAATAGGGAAGACAATCGGCGTAAGACCATCCCGTGATGCCGAAGTCTTCCCATCCATGATAGTCTAGAGGGTTTCCACGCACCCACACCATGCCATTAATGGCGGAACTTCCGCCAAGCCCCCGACCCCGCGCCTGTCCCAGGCAACGATTGTTTAAATGAGGCTCGGGTTCACTTGTATAACGCCAATTGTATTTCTTGCTTTCGATTGGATAAGTGAGCGCCGCGGGCATCCTGATAGTCAGCGCGTTGGTTTCAGGGCCGGCTTCCAAAAGACACACCGTCACATTTTTCTGCGCGGACAGGCGATTGGCTAAAACGCACCCTGCGGAACCTGCACCGACAATTACATAGTCATAGCTTGCCATGCCGTTTTGAACCTGTGCTTTCGCTTCGTCTTAAACAATGCCGGTGATTTTTGTGGCATTCACAAACTTTCCGGCGGTAAATCCACGTGCTTCGGCCAACGGTATCTGGAGCAGCTGAATGAATATGGCTTCCATGATGGGGTTCAGGAGCTGCGGCACATTGGGATACTTGAATACATGGAGCCCCGCTGACTGCACCAGGGAATAGGATTCGGGAGCCACGGCAACTATGCGGCCACCCAGAGATGTGACCTTTTCGATTAATGCAATATCGATGTCGCGCGTTTTGAGATCGCCAAGAATGATGACCATCTGGAAACCACTGCGAACCAGCTCGATGGGGCCATGGCGGAACTGTCCGCCGGATAGAGCCGTGCAATGAAGCTTGGCGGCTTCCTCAGTGAGTAATGCAGCGGTATGCGCCGAACCCAAGCTTCTCCCGCGCCCCACAAAAACAATGGGATTCTGCGGATTGAGAAATCTTACAATCGCGGAGAGATCAGGCCGCCATGCTGTGAGCATTTTGCCGCAAGCTGCTGCCGTCAATGAAATTTCCCTGCAGGCCTGCGGCAAGCCGCACCGGAATGCCGCACCCAAGGTATGCAGGCAGGCCAAACCTCCCGTCAAAGACTTGCTGGATACCGTCAATTCCGGGCCTGCGTTTGAGACCATGGAAATGTCGGCCCACTGCGCCAGCGTGTTGTGGGTCTGGTTTGTCACTGAAATCACGACCGCTGACCGGCGTCCCGGGACTTTTGTCAGTTCAATGATCTCGCCGCTTTCACCCGATTGGGAGATGGCGATCATGAGGCTGCGGCGGCTGATTGCTTCCGGGATCTGCTGCACCAGCTCCGAGGAATCGATAAGGGAAACCGGCACCGGAAGTGACTGGGATAACTGCAGGAACAATGGGTAAGCGCTGTGCAGTGAACCACCCATGCCGGTGATCAGAATCCGATCGAAGTCACCAGACTGCAAGCGCTTTTCTGTCTCAGACAGGTCGTCAGCAACATTCTTCGTCGGACCACTGGCCAAAGCCGAAAGCATTGCCGGCTGTTCCATAATTTCGTCGAGATAAGATGCCGTCATGTGCCAGCCCGTTCAGTTGAATGTTGTCCCCGGCCAAGTGTCGCCGCACCGACAAGGCCTGCTGAATTCCCCAGTGCCGCCAGCTTGAACATGTCTTCGGAAATGTAACCAGGCATCGCCAGCGCATTTGCCTGTTCCGCGATACGATTCAGAAAAATACTGCCTCCGGCACTAAGACCACCGGCAAGAGCTATTCGGTCGGGCGCAAATATGTGGACCCATGATACTATTCCCGCGGCAATGTGACGGGCAGCATCCTCAACTATCCGGCTGCATTCAAGGTCGCCACGTCGCGCCCCGTCAAAAAGCAAAGCAAGACTGCCCTCTTTTTCGTCAGGCTTCTCTGAAGTTCCGCGTCTCCGTATTGCCTTCAGCTCTTCAAACTTGCGGCTTAGCGCAATCCCCGAAGCGACTGATTCAAGACAGCCATGGCAACCCTGGCGGCAGGCCAGCGTGCCTTCCGGGTCAACAATCACGTGGCCGATGTCGCCCATTGTGCCGTTGGACGTGTGGACAGGCAGGCCGTTTTCAATAAATCCAATGCCAATGCCGGTACCAATCGCGACGGTCAGGAACCTCTTGCTGCCCTGTCCGACACCGAAGGTATATTCGCCGAGAGCTGCGAGCGTTGCGTCATTCTCGATGAATGTTGGAATACCCAATCCTTTGTTGAGATAAGCAATAACCGGGAAGTCGTTTAAGGCGACGACATTGCAACGCCGCGTCGTGCCGGTTTCAAAATAGATGTTGCCTGGTAGGCCGATGCCAACACCGGCGAGCCGCGGAAGAGAAGTTTCGGATTGAAGTTCGGTGCACGCCAATATGTATTTGTTCAGCAGCTCGGCAGCGCTGAGACGGGGATCACTTTCAACATTGCAGCGTGCCAAAATTGATCCGTCAGGCGTGACAATGCCGATCTTTGCTGATCCGCCGCCAACATCTATTCCCAGTGAGGGCAAGGACACCAAATTGATCACCACTTACCCGATCTTGTGCCGGCGCACGGTCAGAGCAAAGTCTTCACCGCAGTAAATCGCCCTTACATATTCAAGCACGTCATCATGCTCACTGGAGGTAACACGCCAGGCCACAACCACCGGTGCACCGGATTTTATGCCCAGATGTTTGGCTACCGCAGCATCAGCAATAGCTGGCTCAATCGCTGCATCGGCCCAAGCGGGCTCATAACCCCAGAGTTGCCGCATGGCTGCATAGAGCGAGCCCGACTCCACATCTGCCTTGCTGATTCCAGGATAGATTTCGGTTGGCAGGTACGTTTCTTCATAAGCCACCGCCCGATCATCTATGCAACGCACCCGGGTCAGTTTGTAAAAGGCACTTGAAACCTCAGGCGTGTGGCGGAGGTGGCGCTTCATTCCCGGAGGCAGTGAATCCACTTTCAAGAAATCTATGAAACGTGAGCTGGGTACGGCACCGGAATTTCCAACTTCTGATGTGAAGCTGCCAAACCCTGTAACGCCGACAATATGTTGGGAGCGAACGTAGGAGCCGCGGCCCTTCTCACGGTAGATGAGACCCTTGTTGTGAAGTTCGTCCAGTGCCTGGCGTATGGTGACCCGCGAGACACTAAACTCGGCAGCCAATTCGTTTTCTGACGGCAGCGCTATTTTTTCTTTTGAGATACCGTTCCGTTGCAGGTCGCGTTCAAGAAAGCCTGCAACCTGGAGATAGACGGGAAGCGGGCTGGTCCGCTGAATGAAGCGTCTTGCCCTCTTGTTCGACTTGACCAGCATACATAACCCCAAAATCGCGTGGCTTTGTTTACATGTATACTTGTCTTAACAAGTTGTCAAATCATCCAGCGATCTCCCAAACCCGTAACCGTATTTCAGCATGACTGGTTCCCCCCATCAACTTTTTGTTTGAGCTTGTTAAAAGTGCAGATGAAAAGCCATTTAGCGTTGCCCAAAGCCATTGGTTGGTAACTGGGGTTCCTCATGCTTTTGGCGCGACGGCATCGCATTCGGATGCAGCGGCATATGCAGCCAGCTATAGCGAACAGAGAATTTCCGCGAGCTCGGCGCTGTAACTCGCGTTCTCTCCGGGGCACTTCGAATTTTCTAGTTGTGCGCACCGCAAAAGAGGCCCGGTGCGCGGGTGTTTTGCGAGCGTCTCATGTTAGATGAACATTCCGGTTAGTAAGCTTAAGTGACTGGCGGTGGATTCAGACTGCTGCGAACTTGTCTCTGATTCCAATTCGGAGTTTTCAGGGAAATTACAGGGAAATTCTGCATCCCAAAAGGTGGGGCAGGAAGTAGGGCTCAGAATTGATGGGACAGTTCAGTAGATTACGGGAAAATTCCCTACTCTCCCGAACAGGGAATATTTCAGAGTGATCAGGGAATACTTATAGCGGTAACAGGGAATTCAAAGAGTGAAACAGGCTAATAGGCTTTAGAGGCGTTGCACGCGATTTAAACTGTATCAATGAACTGACGAAATCCTATGGCAATCCTTAAGCAGGTATGCTAGCGTGTTCACGTATTGTCCAATGGTCGATTCCGTTGGACCCGAGTAGAAGTTTGCAGCCACCCTCGTGAGACGGCGGTTGTCCCATAGATGGAGTGCTGGTCATGACCGCAAGATAATCCCCTTAAAACTGCTGCAGCCATCGGTTTCTTGGGAAACGGATTTGCGCTGCCCTCACCGCTCTCTGCAGCTTAGTGCTGAAGGAAGAGCCTTGCCAATCCTCATTTAGAAGGCCACCAACCATGACCGAAATCAAAATTGACTATCTGCAATATTCAACTCTCCAGCCCTACCCCCGCAATTCGCGGACCCATTCTAAAAAACAAATCAGACAGATCACGGACAGTATTCGCCAGTTTGGTTTTACCAATCCCCTCCTCATCGATAGCCAGAACATGATTCTAGCCGGCCATGGGCGCCTGTTGGCAGCTAAGATGCTTGGGATTGACCAGGTCCCGTGTGTCCGGCTCGAGGGCATGACAGCTGACCAGAAGCGCGCCTATGTCCTGGCCGACAATAAGCTCGCCCTCAATGCCGGGTGGGACGAAGAACTCCTGGCTCTCGAACTCCAGGGCCTGATGGAGATAGATCTCGATTTTGATATTGGGATCACCGGATTCTCAATAGCAGAAATCGATGGCTTGATGGATGGACTTAGTCCTGAGGACGCAGGCGATCCAGAAGCTGACCGGATTCCTCCGGACAATGGGAAACCGCCGACAACTCGTTTAGGAGACATTTGGGAACTCGGACTCCACCGGTTGATCTGCGGCGACTCTCTCCTGGCGTCAACCTGTGAGGCTCTCATGCAGGGTGAAAAAGCGGAGATGGTGTTCACCGACCCTCCCTACAACGTTCCCATAGATGGTCATGTCGGTGGGCTGGGAAAGACGACCCACCGGGAGTTTGCCATGGCTTCCGGCGAAATGACTTCGGACGAGTTCACCGAGTTTTTGGCAAAGGCCTTCAGAAACCTTGCAACCAACAGCATCGACGGCTCAATCCACTTTATTTGCATGGACTGGCGGCACATGAAGGAGATGCTTAAGGCGGGCGACACCACGTACTCCGAGCTCAAGAACCTAATTGTCTGGGCCAAGGATAACGGCGGTATGGGGACCTTCTACCGGTCCCGGCATGAACTGGTATTTGCCTTCAAGAACGGTGTGGCGCCCCATATCAATACGTTTGAACTGGGCCAGCACGGCCGCTACCGCACCAATGTCTGGCAATACCGCGGCGTCAATACGTTGAAGGCCGGTCGCATGGATGAGCTTGCCCTCCACCCGACTGTAAAGCCAGTCGCCATGATTGCCGATGCCATCAAGGATGTCTCCAGCCGCAATGGCATTGTCCTCGACCTTTTCGGTGGGAGTGGCTCCACTCTGATCGCGGCCCACAAGACTGGCAGGCGGGCCTATCTCTGCGAGCTTGATCTGCTCTACTGCGACCGTATCGTCCAGCGCTGGCAAGTCTATGCCCGGGATGACGCCTTGCTCTCTCGCTCGGGAAGGACATTTGAGCAGATACAGGAAGATCGACGTCAAAACTCGGTGCGACAAGATGAAGAAACAATTCCGAGTCCAACTGCATCGGTGGCAGCTGCCTTTTCAGCGGTGGAGAGGTCCGACCAATTAGGTGCGGTCACAGATGCCGCCGTGGTGATGTCATGAGCAGCTCATCCAACAAAAAGGGAGCCTTCAGCCCTCCGCTCTTTGCAAAAACAGATTATGAGGTAGGCTATGGAAAGCCTCCCAAGGCTTCGCGATTTAAACCAGGCCAGTCCGGCAATCCCAAAGGTCGGCCAAAGGGTTCAATGTCTGTGCGAACCCTCCTCGATAGAGCTCTCTCAACACCCATCGTCATAACCGAAAATGGTAAATCCAGAATCGTTCAACACCGCGAAGCATTGTTCAAGTCGCTTACGGCCAAAGGACTCAAGGGCGACATGAGATCCTTGGCATTAATCATCAAGCTCATGAATCATTACAAGCTAGATACGCCCCACGACGAGGTTAGCAAAATCATAAGAGTAATTGTCAGTCCAGATGAAGCTAAAGTATGAATATGTGTTGTTCCAGTGACTATTCACACGCGGACTGAAAATCCGCGACGAGCATTATTGGGATTTGAGATATGCAATCAGGTCAGCCCGTTCTGTTTCGCGCCTGACCGGCGGCGCCATCATCTTCGTGCCTTTGACAAACAGAATTGGCTCTTTGAGGAATTTGTCCAACGTCGCTTCGTCCCATTGGGCTCCAGTGGCGCCAAAAGCTTTCATTGCGTCTGAATAAGCGTATCCTTCTACCGAGGCAACCGGACGTCCGACAATTCCGGGGAGAGGAGGTCCCAGTCTTTTGGACGTGGCCGGTTCCGTCTTCCCATGGCAGGCAATGCACCTTTGAAATAGGATCTCGCCAGCCGCCACATTGCCGTCGGCGAAAGCTGGCGAGACCATCACCACCAAGGTTACAAATACGAGGAATGATGATTTCATCATTTTCGTGCTCCGGATAAATGTAAAACTGTTCCTGGTTATAAATACTAACAAGGGTGCCGCCGCCGACAGTTTGTGGCTGCTCTTCACAGCATCTCGATGTTCGACGTCACCGACAATGCAACACACAATGATTTAATTCTCAATTTAACTTCATTAGGCCTGTGCTACATCACGATGCTATAGCTTCGGCGTGCGATACAAGACTTTGCCCTTCACCGCAATTTCCGCGTCGACGACATATTTTGCCATGCCTGCAGGGTTCATCGTGATGCCAAGGCCCGGCATTGACGGCAGATTGATCTCGCCCTTTGCATCGGGCAGGAGATGGGTTTCGCTCATGTCCCAGGCGACAGATTTGGGCACGAAGGGATATTCGCAAATTATGTGGTCTTTCAGTCCGGCATAGGGTTGCAAAGATGCGGCAAGTGCCAGATGCGAGGTGAAGGTGTGATTGACATAGGTCACGCCGCGCGCCATGGCATAATCGGCGACGCGTTTGGCCGGACCTATGCCGCCGATCCGGCCGCAATCGATTTGCACATAAGAGACTTTGCCGTAGTCGATGAGCTGGCGGGCCATGTGGAAATTGTGCGAGGCTTCGCCGCCGGCAATGCGGACCTTGCCGCTGCGAGCAGCCAGCGCGCCATAGGCATCATAGGCGCCGCCGAGAAACGGCTCTTCAAACCAAACGGTGTTGACCGCTTCAAGCAGGGCAATGCGGGCAGAGGCAGCTTCCACATCCTCACGGAAGATCTGGCCCGCATCGATGAGCAAGGTTCCGTCCTTGCCCAATCCTTCGCGCGCCGCCTGAAGGTGATCCCTGTCATCCTGCAAGGAGCCGCGGCCGAAGGGACCCCAGCCGCATTTGACGGCGCGGAAACCTTTTTCGCGGGCCTGCCTGCAGCCGGCCAGCGTCTCCGCTGGCGTATCGCCAAAGAGCTGCGAGGCATAGGGCAGCTTTGGATGGGCTTTCTTGTATCCCAGAAGTTCGTGGACCGGCACATCGCGCTTGCGCCCGAGCAGATCCCAAAGGGCCATTTCAATGCCTGAAAACGTGTGCGCAGCCTGCAGCAAGTCCATGCATTCCATTTCAACAGTTGCCGCCAATGCGGCGATATCGTCCGAGCTGTTGATCGGCTTTCCCAGCACCACATCACGCACCGGCTTGCAGGCGCCGTGCGACATGGGGCAGACATAGGCGGCAATCGAGGTGAGCGGCGACGCTTCGCATTCACCCCAGCCCACCAATCCGCCCGCAGCCACGCGCACCAGCAGGGCATCCTGGCTACCGTCGCCTGCATCGGTCACGACAGGCATCGAGAGATAGAAAAAATCAACAGCTTCGATATTCACCAAATCCTCGCCATTTATTGCGACAGCTTCACGTTGTGCTCAAACACCTTCTCTTAAGTGGTCAGCGGCAAATGAACAAGATACGTCCACCCAATTCTACTCGCCCAGCTTGTATCTCCTCTGCCCTGCGCACTCACTCCAAACAGCAGGAAACCCAATGCACCCATTGAAAGTGATAATGATTCTTGCCAACATCACGCTTTCAGAAAGGTAGTGCTGCATGCTCCCCGAACCAATCCCATTTGACGATGTAAAGCCTCTTCGTGGTCGCCCAAAGATCAAGCAAGTACGCGCATTGGTATCGCGTGCCGATAGCTACGGCGCTAGCGACATGCATGACACACCAGACACTCACTGGATTTTAGGACAGACAGCAGCTGACAAAAGCTGGAATTTTGAAGACACGCACCCACCAATAACTAATCCGATGTCGCGATTTCCCAAATATTCGGGGTCACGGAAATCATGGGGTGTTGCCAACGTTCCGTCTGTCATCGTTGAAATTGAGAATGACAAAGGGCTTATAGGAATTGGACTTAGTACTGGCGGTGAAGCGGCTGCGTTCATTATTGAGAAACACTTGTCCATGTTTGTTGAAGGACAATGTGCAAGCGACCGGTCATATATTTGGGACGAGATGTGGAGGGCATCGATCCATTACGGGCGCAAGGGACTGGCCCTACATGCAATTAGCGCAATCGATTTGGCTTTGTGGGATCTCTACGGAAAGGAAGTCAATGAACCCGTTTACAATCTCATGGGCGGGAGAACCATGGAGCGTGTTCCCGTCTACGGAACGACATCACGCCCAGATATAGCAAAACAATTGGGATTTTTGGGAGCGAAAGTACCGCTTCCATATGGTCCAAGCGCTGGTGTTCCAGGTATGAAGGGTAACATCGCTTATATGGAAAATTGGCGGAAGAAAGTTGGCGATGATTTTTCGCTAATGCTTGATTGTTACATGGCACTTAATGTCGATTACGCCGCGGAACTTGCCTATTCGCTGAAACCGTACAATATTCGCTGGATCGAAGAACCCCTTATGCCTGACGACTATGCCGGTCACGCAAGGCTAGGCAAGAAAATTGAAAGTATGAGGGGCTGTCCGTCATTCGCCACTGGCGAACACGAATACACACAGTTTGGCTTTCAGCAGCTCATCAATTCCGGCGTTGAACTTTTGCAGCCAGATGTCATGTGGATGGGCGGTCCCAGTGAGTTTTCTAAGGTTGTCGCGCTGGCGAGCGCCCAATCAGTCGCATTAGTGCCTCACGGCTGTGGCGTCTATGGTTACTATATGGCAATGGCCTTCGAGCACATACGAATGGCCGAGTTTATTATGATGAGTGAACGGGCCGATAAGATTGAACCAAACTTTGGGGCAATGTTTAAAAGCGAGCCGTTGCCAAAGGAAGGCTATATTGAGCTTCCCACAACGCCGGGATTTGGATTGGAGCTCAACCGCGAAAAAGTGAATCTTATCCGGCCTTACGACAGAAGCCAGTAGTCGTACACTTCTGTCAAATGAGGGCGCATTGGTCGTGGAGGGGAACATTTGAATTCCGATAAGTCCAATAAAAGCACAGCTTTCACCACAGTGGATTTCGACCGGTTGGGTAAGCAAATCGGATTCTTGATGGTACCGCATTCACCGCACGACGATGCATGGGGGGTCACGCGAGTTCCGATCGCGATAATTGCAAATGGCAACGGCCCAACGGTAATAGTCGAAGGCGGAAATCACGGCGACGAGTATGAAGGTCAAATTGCCATCTGCGACCTAATCCGAACACTTGATCCGGCCAAATTACAGGGACGCCTCATTTTAATGCCCACGACCAACGTTCATGCCGTGGTGTCCGGAACCCGCACCTCCCCAGTGGACGGCTTGAACATGAACCGCACTTTTCCTGGCGATGCACATGGTTCAATTACGCAGCAGATTTCTCAATTCATTGCGAATGAGATATTCCCGCTCGGTAATGCATTTTTGGATCTTCATTCGGGTGGCTCGTCGCTCGATATATTGCCAAGCGCAGTCATCGAGCCTTCAAAGGACCCCGAACTTTATCGCAGAAATATAAGTGCGGCACGCGCTTTTGATGCACCACTTATCGTTGTGATAGGAAACTATGGAGATTCCCGCACTGCAACTGCTTCGGCATGCGCGGCTGGCCTAACAACGGTCGGTACAGAAATGGGCGGTGGGGGAACTGTCAGGCCGGAAGTGCTTTCAATCTGCCGCAGAGGAATCAACAACTTCCTCGCGCATTTGAACGTCATAGAAAATCACACCCAATCATCTGCGCTCCCGGTGGCACCGCTATACGAGCTGCCCGGACATAAAGCTTTCGTTTATGCGACCAGTGACGGAATATTTGAACCTTATCATGTCAACGGGACGAACGTGTCTGCGGGTCAGGAAGCGGGGCAAATCCATTGTACATGGGATCCAGCCCGCGTCCCGGAAACACTTCGCTATCAGGCTAACGGAATAGTTTATGGGCGTCGCCAGCCAGGGCGAGTTCATCCAGGCAATTGCTGCATAGCGGTTGCTGCACTGTACAACGGTGAGTTGAGCTGAGTAATTTGTGATCTTAGTCGATGAGGCGGTACAAGTCGAAGTTGAGCATCAAAGAGTTAGTTGCAAATGACCAGCAGACGCGCAAACACTTTGACATAACGATTCCTGCGACTGGACGATGCCGCGCTTTGCGTATAGCTTCTTCGAAACGCCCAACGACCAACAGGGCGCTCGGGAGGAAAAACCAATGAAACTTTTAAAAATCGGAACAGCTATAGCTGCATTGATGCTATCGGCGCAAATGAGTGCGACCGCAACACTTGCGGCAGAATGCCCGGTTCTCGTGGGGCCGGACTGGAGCGGTGAGACCCTTTCACCAGATCCAGCAAGATTGTTGAGTATTTCTGACGTTTATCACGCGCGAATGGTTTATGAGCCTTTTGTAGCAGCTGACTCGACCATGCAGCCCATACCGTGGTTAGCAGAATCGTGGGAATCAAATGAAAAGGCAACCGAATGGACATTCCACGTAAGGCAGGGTGTAAAATTCCATGATGGTTCGCCTCTAACTGCTGACGATGTGGTTTATACTTTCCAACGCTTGCTTGATCCTAAAACGGAATCGTCGGGTGCTAGCGAACTCGGTGCCATCAAGCCGAGTGCTTTTCAGGCTGTGGACGCCAAGACTGTTAAAGTTACCCTTGATTCACCTATCGCAGAGCTCCCATCCATTCTTGCCACAAAGCATGGCATGGTAGTGAAAAACGGCGCGACATCGGAGGATATTCGTCTTCGTCCAAATGGGACTGGGCCGTTTACTTTAAAAGAACTCAAGCTCGGATTGCTCAAGACCACCTTTACAAAAAACGCTGACTACTGGCGCCAAGGCTTTCCTAAGTCAGACTGCCTGACGGTTACCGCAATCACTGAGCCACTCAGCCGAATTGCGGCGTTGCAATCGGGCGAAGCCGACGTTGTCCTGGTGGTCGACCCCGCCACTATCTCAGCTGTCAAGGCCGATCCAAACCTCACCCTGACAAAGGCACCTGGCGGCACCGCGGTGACTATGGGAATGTGGATCGACACGGCTCCTTTCGATAACCCCAAAGTTCGCCAGGCCATGAAACTGGTTATTGACCGGCAGGCCATCGTCGACACGGCATTGCTTGGATTTGGCGTTCCTGGCAATGACAATCCTATCATGCCGGCGTCACCAGACGCTTATCGGCCCGACGTAATGCAGCGCGATGTAGCGAAAGCGAAAGAGCTTCTTACTGAAGCGGGCCATCCCGACGGTATTTCGGTTGACCTCCACGCTTCTGACTTAATGCCGGGAACTATGGCGATGGTGCAGGCATATCAGCAGATGGCTTCCGAAGCTGGTATCAAGGTCAACATTGTAAATGAATCAGCTGGCGAGTATTGGGATACCATATGGCTGAAGAAAGCCTTCTCGGTTTCCAACTGGGGTATGCGCACAACGCCGGCTGCGTTGTCAGTAGCCTACCGCAAGGCCGCACCTTGGAATGAAACGCATTGGTTCTCGGACAAGTATGATGGTTTGCTCGACGAAGCCGCCAAAACAATTGATCCCGACGCCAGGCGAAAATTGTATCAGGAAGCTCAAAGAATGTTGGCAGAGGATGGCGGAGTGCTAATTCCAATGTTCGCTAACATTGTAGCGGCAACGCGAAAAGGCTGCACTGGCTATACGCCAGCGTCAGACCACAACCGTCCTGATTTTACAGAAATCGTTTGTGAGAAGTAGCCGTGTTCTTGTCGATGAAAGTACATCGACGTGAAATGACTAGAATGTACCGAAAGATGAGAGGGGGAGCGCCAAGTGTGGTGCTCCCCAATTTTTAGACAGCGCGAAAGTTTCCGCGCCCATGCTTCTGCCTAATCCCTATCGCCAGAACTCCACATCACTTTTCCGCCCCTGTATACGCAATTGATATCTCTAAGGGCTGCCAAATCAACTATTGGATCACTGTTGAGAATAACCAGATCAGCACTCAACCCCTTTTGCAACGTTCCGAATTCTTTCTCGACATGCAGAGCTTTGGCACAACTACCGGTTGCCGCCGTGATGACCTGAAGACGTGATAGGCCAACTGCTTCAAGATTTCGAAGTTCACGGTGGAGCATGATGCCGCCAAACTGCATGTCTGTACCAGCCAGCAATACACCGCCCATTTTGTGAAAGCGCTCAATCCATTCCAACCGCCTGTCATTAGCAACGCGCGCATACTTCAAGTCTTCATCTGTCCAACTTCCTTGCAAACGCTCATTGAATTCTTTGAATAGCACTCGCTCGCGCTCACCAAACAGGTTTAGAAAATCCGCATCAGCCTCCAGTTCCGCCACGCCCTGCCCCACTTGGAATTGCGTGATCACATGCATCGGGCAATAACTAACTCTGCAGTCGATCATCGCCTCAATTATTGACTCGGTCGCGTCCCAATCGATTGAAGCCCAAGCTCGCGAGGCAAGCGCTAGTCGTTCTGGAATACTTGTGTATTTTAATAACTGCTCAGGAGAATATTTTGAGCTGGCATAAACTCGCGAACTTGTGTGCAGTTCGTCAATGCCGAGGTTTGCCGCCTCCTTGCCATCAACGGCCCAAGTTTGCCCGACCACCGAGCGGCCATGTCGGTGCGCCGTGTCAATTACGGCACGCATCACGGGCAAAGTGACTCGTTGAGTGACAATAAGTGAATGGAGATTTTGTTCTACAATCAGGCTTTCCGCCACAATAGCTGCATGAGTGGGATTTTCGACCGCATATGACCATTCTGGGTAAGCCGCCGGCGACTGGTCAATCATAGGGCCGCACGAGAGTATGCGCGGGGACAACAGACCTGTTGCTACAATTACGTGCTTTAACCGCGATTCCGTCATCTGATCGAGGCCTGCAAAGCGAACTGTCGTAATGCCATTTTTTATATATGCCATCATGTCAGATTCGAATGCGGCATGCGTATGCGCTTCAATCAAGCCGGGAATGAGAAATTTCCCTACGATTTTGCGGCGATTGGTGCGCAACTTTTCAAAATTGTCGGTGCGAGGGCCAGCATAAGTTATGGAATCCCCATCTATGACGAGCATCGCGTCATGAATGACTGGTCCCCCGGTGCCATCAATTAGTGTCGCCCCTTCAAGTATGGTTATGGAATCCGGCACGGCATGTCCTATTTGACCTGAGAGACCGTTGCGAGTTCCCTATCGGTTTCCAAATTTAAGTAGTCTAAGTCACCGCTAATGTGAGCGGAAAGCTCTTGAAGCGGAATATGACAACGAATTCTATGCTTCGGACTTGTATCGCGCCACGGTGGCGATTGCTCCTCACAAATTTTTCCAAGTTGCCATGGGCAACGTCCCGCAAAAGCGCAGCCGCGTTGTGATACTGGTTCAGTTCGCTGCACTTTCTTTTTCTCGGCGCGACGAATTCGCCCAATAGTGGGGACTGCCATCAACAATTCATAGGTATAGGGATGGTATGGTGGCTGGAAAACACTTTCGACATCGCCCACTTCCATAAGCTCACCCCGAAACAACACTCCGATGCGATCAGCGAGATTTCTGACCACCGCAAGATCGTGCGAGATGAACAGCATTGAAAGGCCGTGCTCTGCCCTCAGGCGTTGCAATAACTTCATCACATTTGCTTGCACCGAAACGTCCAAGCCAGATAGAATTTCATCACACAACAACAGCTTGGATTCGGCCACTATTGCGCGTGCTATGGCCACACGCTGGCGTTCGCCACCTGAAAGTTGATCGGAATAGCGCTCCGTGTAGCTGGCGGCCAACCTCACGTCTTCCAACGCCAAAGTTACACGCTCTCCAATTTCCTTACGCGTAAGCCTAAAAAACATCTCTATCGGCCGAGCCAAAATAGCTCCAATAGACACGCGCGGATTGAGGGACGCATCAGGATTCTGAAAAATATACTGGACCCATTGCCGTAGCTCGCGGGACCGGTCGGAAACTAAACCGGGAATTTGTTTACCTTCAAATTTTATGATTCCATCAAAGGCCTCGAGCAGCCCCCCGACGGCACGGGCGATAGTTGATTTTCCACTTCCTGATTCGCCGACCAAGGCAAAAATTTCACCTTTTTCAATTTTGAAGGACAAGTTATTTATCACGTAGGGGCGGTTAACTGCTCTATGCAAAGGCCAATGACCGCGGCCGCCATAGCCGAGATTTACATTATCAATTTCCAGAATGGGCTGTTCCGTACCGATATGCCGTGAATACTGCAATTCTTGGAATTTTGAATCTAGGTCAGGTTCCAAGTGTTCCCAGCGCATGCACGCAACGTTATGATGGGCGTTCACATTGTTCAATTGTTGTACTACAATAGCGCAACTTTCAATTGCGTAGTTGCAACGGGGTTGAAAGGGGCAACCCGCAGGCAACTCATCTCGTTTCAGTAGTCCACGCAACGCTGGACTTGCCGTATGTTTGACCTTATCCATTGAAGGAATCGAAGCGATAAGCCCACGCGTATATGGATGTCTTGGATTCAGGAAAAGTTCACTTGCGGGTGCAACCTCCACCATGCGCCCAGCATACATCACACCTACCCGATCAGCAATTTGGGACAGTACTCCCAAGTCATGGGTAACATACAGCATCGACATGTCCAGCCGGGCCCGCAGTTCGGCCAATAAGCCAACTATCTGATCCTGGGTCGTAACGTCTAACCCCGTAGTGGGCTCGTCAAGAACCACCAAATCAGGCTCGCAGGCAAGTGCCATTGCAATGCAAACACGCTGTTGCTGGCCCCCAGAAAGTTGGTGCGGGTAGCGAAGCAAGACGGCCTCTGGTTCAGGTAATTGAACCATTTGTAACAGTTCTGTGGCTCGTTCGTTCTCCCTGCCCCTGTTCCTTCCGTGGAATTCCAGCACCTCCATAAGCTGCCGGCCGACGCGCATGGCAGGACTTAATGCAGTAGTAGGATTCTGTGGGACTAAGCTGATTCGATTGCCACGAATTTTGTTCAGTGCAATTCGATTCAAACTCTGGAGTTCCTGGCCGGCAAAACTAATTCGTCCGCTCTCAATTCGAGTAAACTCGCGTCTGTATCCGAGAAGTTGGTAAGCCAAAGTCGATTTTCCACATCCTGACTCCCCTACCAAACCGAATACTTCGCCTCGTCGAATTTTGAAGGTTACATTGTGTAAAACACGTAACCATCCTTCACCATGACGATAAGCAAAATTTAGGTTCTCAACTTCGATGAGAGGGGGCGCAGTGCTCATTTGTCTACAAGCCGTACCGTACGACCTAGAATACGCGCCAACCCTTCAGTAAAGAGGTTCAGACCAACGACAAGAAGCGCAAGCATGAATCCGGGCCCAAATACCGTGATTGGTGCAAAAGTTATCAGCGAACGGTTTTCGCTCATTATAAGGCCCCATTCAGGCGTAGGGGGCCGTACGCCAAATCCCAAAAATCCCAAAGAGCCGATCAGCACCGGTGCATAACCAGCCCGAAGTGCGAACTCAACCAGCAGAACGCTAGTGGCATTTGGTAGTAATTCGCGACGTACTATGGACCAGGCACTTTCGCCGCGAAGCTTGGCAGCAGTTACAAAATCACGGGTAACGATGTCGAGTGCGGCGGCCCGCGCCATGCGAGCAACCCGTGGCGCATAAATCAAAGCGATCACCAGAACAAGCAATACTGGATTGCCAGAAAAGACCGGACCGGCAGCGACAATAGCTATCAACGCCAAAACAAGAAAAGGAATACTGATCATCGCCTCGAGGAATCGCTGCAGCACTTCGTCGATCCAACCCCGCACATACCCCGAAAAAAGTCCAACAACAGAACCAATGGCAGTACCCAGAAACGTACCCGATAAAGAAAGCAGGATTACGATGTGCGTGCCGTGTATAACACGACTGAACACGTCACGGCCAAGTTGATCAACTCCGAAAGGATGTGCCCAGCTCATACCCGACAAAGGCGGCCCTGTACCAATTTGGGAGGGTCCATATGGCGCCCAAAAAGGACCAGTGGCAGCTATGATAAATTGCGTAAGTAAAATGATTGTCCCTATTCGTAGGCTCATCGGCGAACGACGCCACGACTGCGTAAAGTGTTCAAAATTCCACCGACTCTTGGCGGGAGCCGATTTCATGGCAATATGCTCAATGTGGATGTGCTCATCCATTGCGCAACCGAGGATTTAAAAGCACTGTGCCAAGATCGGCAATTAAGTTAGCTCCAACATACACCGCGGCCGCAACTACGACCGTAGCTTCGATTAGCGGAACGTCGCGAAGCTGTAGTGAATCCACCAGAAGCCTGCCAAAGCCAGGGTACGAATAGACTTTTTCAACAATGACGACACCGCCGATGAGATAACCCAAATTAATAGCGGTAACGTTGAGGGTCGGAACAAGTGCATTTGGGAGTGCATGGCGCAGCAGCACCGCGCGCTCAGGCAATCCTTTCATCTCTGCCATCCGAACGTATTCAGAATCAAGGACTTCAATGAGATTATCTCGGAGCATTCGCACTGCAGGAATAGCCATCGCAATGGCCAAAGTGACGGCCGGAAGTGTCATGGCACGGAGATACTGCAAAGCAGACGAACTTTCGTCCACCATTGATACTGCGGGAAACAACGGAATGGTGACGCAAAAAGTAACGAGCAGGAGTGTGCCAAGAAGAAAATCCGGGATTGAGAGAAGAACAAGATTCACAACCGATATTACATGATCAGTTTTTCGATCGCGTAGTCCTGCCTGTATGAGAGCAGGTATGAGCGCCAATGGGATATAAATCAAAAAAGCATATGCCGATAACAGCATCGAATTGAAAAGGCGTGGGCCAATGATGTCTGTTATCGGACGGGAACTAGTGAGGGCGTTACCGAAATCACCTCGCACTATACCATATAGCCAATGGAAATAGCGCAAATAAGACGGATCATCGAGGCTCAATCTTACGCGTAGCAGGGCTATCGCTTGAGGTGTGGCATCCCGACCGAGAATCCGGGTCGCTACATCCCCGGGGAGGATTTCAATTATTGCGAAGATTATGATTGAGACGAGCAGCAACGTAAGAACCGAGAGCAAAATTCGCGCCCCAAGCATACGCCAAATATTCACCCGCTGCGCTCCTTTTCCCTTATGCTGAAACCATATGAAAGATTAAGAAGTTAGTCCACCGTCTCGTGTAACTATAACTTATGGGCCAAGGGGGAGGCGAAAAATCAATCCGCTAACTTACGACACCTTTTCAGAATGTTTAACCGGCGGTTGCGGCCCCTAAACGCCGGTACTGAGATATAGCGATTGCTGGTTTTGAAGCCATGGCCAAAATTTCCGCCTGCCGTGTTGAACTCATGGAGCGCATCGTAAATCGACGGCGCCACCATAGATTTCCCGCGTGAGGTACGTCAATCAAAGGGTCAAGGGAACTATTAAGCCTCAATTCGTATTAATGGCCCGGCCAGAAAATTTGCGCAGGCCCGTTTCAATAAGACCTCTCTTATGCGGGTCGAAGCTCTCTCAATGAGTCTTCTTTTTAGCTTGAAGTTCCAGTTCTGCATAATCTATGGGCGTATTGCTTGACAAAATTCGCATATACTCTTCTCGGGCTTTTACCATGAGCGTAGTTGCGTGATTATACGGTGTGTCTATGCCGAGCTGTTGACCAACTCTTACCGCTGCGCCGTTCAAAGCATCAACTTCGGTTCGACGACCCTCTTCCATATGCTGCAGCATAGATGGTTTGTTAAATTTGATTCTACAAAATGCCTTGATTGCGGCAGTGGGATTCATTTCAGGCAAAGTTATCCCCTGTGCGTTCACGACAGCGAGCGCTTCGGCAATAATATGAGATTGCAACTCATCGGCGGCTGGTGTGCTAGAGATCTCCCCCACTCGTAAACCGGAAATTGCACTAATCGCATTGATGGCGCAGTTATGTACCCATTTTTCCCAGATATGCGCGATGATATTCTCGACCGAAATCGAATTGATGTTGGCGTTCTGAAAAATCTCCACCAAATCTGACAGCCGCTTAGTGCGATCTCCTGTGATTTCCCCTAGATATGTTGGTCCAGCGTGAGTGTGTACTATGTGGCCAGGGCCTACAATGGCTGCACTATGGTAACTTAAACCAGCTAGCACCCGGTTAGCACTAACCGCTTTAGTAAGGGTTTCGACGTTATCAATGCCATTTTGCAAAGTAAGGGCGTATCCTGATGGGGTCAGCACCTTGCGTGCCACTTCAGCTGCGTGAGTCGTGCCATTTGTATCAGAGAAAACGATGGCAATATCGCAGGGTGCAATCTCCTCAATTTCGGATGTTGCCGGTAACCTAAGCCTCAGGTCTCCAGAAATGCCTTCCATGCGAAGACCGTTGTGGCGAATGGCGTCCATATGTTCGCGCCAAGTATCGTACAGCGTAACTTTCACTCCACTCTTAGAGAGAAGTGCCCCGTAGAGTGATCCCATGCGGCCGGAACCTATTACGCATAAATTCGTCATGTTTAATCCCGAACTCTTATCGACTCAGTCTAGATTTATTTTGGCCCATCATTGACCTAGTAGATTGGACGCGGAAAGCATTCCGTTGCATCTATTGCAGGCGACTTGCCAGCAATTAAATCAGCGACAATGCGTGCTGTGCCGTGTGCCAGGGTCCAGCCAAGGTGGCCGTGGCCAATATTGTAGAAAAGATTCGTAAAACGCGATTGCCCGAGAATGGGAAGGCCATTGGGCGTGACTGGTCGGAGGCAACAAAATGGTTCCACAGTCGACTGATCCAGGCATGCCTTGAGCTGGGGAAAGCGACCAAGAAAGCCCGCGACAAATGCGGCGGTCCGGCGCGGTTGCGGCGTCGTATTGTAGCCGGCGATTTCCGCCAGCCCCGCTAAGCGCAGCCGATTGTTTCCAAGGGGATTGAGCCCAAACAAATTCTTCTCGTCCACAATTTGCAAATCCGGAGCGTCAGGCCAGGGATCGCGGGGTAGCGTCAGGCTGTATCCCTTGACTGGTATTATCGGCAATCGCACCCCATGCGCTCGCATGATTAGAGGGGAACTAGCACCTGCTGCCAAAACATAGCGATCCGCCATAATTGGGCCGGTCGCGGTCACGACTTTGGCAACTCTGTCACCCTCCATTTCAATACCTTCGATGGGAGAGGAAAATCGAAATGTCCCTCCAGAATCGCGGATTTTTTGGGATAGAACCTTAGCAAATTCATAGCAGTCGCCACCCTCCTCATCGGGGACAAAAATTCCTCCGGCTAAATTCTGCTGATTAGCGCTAAGGGCCGGCACCATTTTCATGCATTGTGAAGCATCAAGCACTTTGAATTGCAAACCGAGCGGAATTTGCGCTTCTTGCGACCTTGCAGCCTCGTCAAGGCCGAGTTGGTCGGCATAGATCTTCAAGCACCCGTTAGTTCGCTGAAAATACTCAACATTGGCCTCGGCGCGGAGCTTTCGTAGTACGTCGAGGCTGTAAAGAGCTAGGCGGAGTATATGTTTGGTATTCTCCCACGATACTGGTGCGCTTGAACAGGACAAGAATTCCAGGCCCCATCCCCATATTTTCGGCAATTGTGAAGAATGCAAGAGGATGGGCGCATCCGGCCTAAACATTGATTTCAACACCCGCGGTAGTACGCCAGGTGACGACCAGGGAGCCGCTTGACTAATGGCGATGAACCCTCCGTTGGCATAGCTGCACTCCAGACCAACGTCAGCCTGACGATCGACAACAACAACTTCGTGTCCGTCTCGCGTCAACTGGTAGGCAGTAGTAATCCCTACGATTCCGGCGCCCAGTACAGCAATTTTCATTATTTGCGCCTACTGGGCGCCTTGCGAGCGACTTTTCGCGGTCCTTTGCGGCCAAGTGCGGCGCGAGCTTTGGACTTGCCGATGTGAGCATAGGCAACGATCTCAACCCGTGCACCTGGCACCATAAGTTGAGCAACAATAGTGGCTCGATTGGGATACGGTGCTTTGAAATACTCTCCATAGATCTCATTCATCCCCGGAAAGTCCGCGGAGTTTGGAAGATAGACGAGAACCTGAGCAACGTTCGACAGCGATCCGCCAGCTGCGAGAAGCGTTCGCTTGAGATTATCGAGCGTGAGACGTGTCTGGATTCTGATATCACCTGACTCGATCGTACCATCCATCTTAATCGGAATTTGTGCCGTGTAGAGGACGCCATCAGCCAACGTTGCCCATTCGATCGGGGCGCTCGGCGCAGGTATTCCAGTCTTGACAGCCTTTATCATTTCACTTTTCCTCCCTATTTTGGTGTATGCCACTCGATATGAAAATTCTGCTCAAAGATCCCCCAACGCGGCTCCGCCGCCGATCCTTAACGGACTTGGCTGTCGAGCAGCTGGGCCAGCGTATTGTGCGTGGTGATTTTACCCATCGGGGAGGACTTCCGACCGAACCGGAGTTGTCTGCCGAACTTGGAATTAGCCGCAACGTGCTTCGTGAAGCGATCAAAGTACTGACTAGCAAGGGCTTGCTTGAAGTGCGCCCCAAAATCGGCACGCGGGTTCGCTCGCAAGAAAGCTGGAATATATTAGACCCTGCCGTAGTTGAATGGTTTTCGCTAGATGGCAGTGATCTGCAGAACGCCCATGATTTTGTTGAATTCAGGCGTATCATTGAACCACAGGCTTCATACTTGGCCGCTCTGCGTGCGACAGATGAAGACATTAACAAAATAGGCTGTGGCCTTTGACCGGCTTTTTGCGTGCATTGGGAATCCCAAGAAGGTGCCGCAGGCTGATATTGCATTCCATCGCAGCATCTACGACGCCTCCCACAACATCATATTGCGACACTTGGGATCCATGATCGCGCCCTTGATGAAGAACCAGGTTGCCATTACCACCGAGGCACCCGGCTCATTTGAAAAAGGACTGCCCCTCCATCGTAAAGTAACCCAGGCAATTGCCAAGCGCGATCCCAAGAAGGCCGAGTTGTATTCGCGCCAATTGGTAAACATGCCGTACACCGATCTTCACAACTGGATTCACTCACCAGACAGCGGCCTGCTTCCTTGATCACCAAGATCAACCGAACCCCTAGCGGTACTGCTTTTTGCTTGAACGTTTCAATCATAGGATGATAGGCTCATAAACAATGACTGGCAAGCAATCAGTAAAAGTTGCCAGCGGCGGAGTGTGAACTTCGCAGAAGCGAACGCATGAACGAAAATAAGAAAATATAAAAACCTTCGGGAGGAAAGAAACTATGAGAAGTAAATTGCACGGAATAAATAAGGGCTACGCATTTGTAGCGTGCGCTAAAGCGATCGTTTCGGCTGCCGCCATTTTTGTGGCGACTGCCACTTATGCCAGTGCTGATGTCAAGACGCTCGAACCCGGGAAACTGACGATCGGCATTAATGGCGACATGCCTATGACTCAACTTAAGGATGGCGCGCTCAGCGGCACCGATGGGGAGCTAATGGTGTTTGTAGCCAAGCAGCTGGGTCTAGAACCGAAGGTCGTGCAGATGGACTGGGCTGCGCTAATTGAAGCAACTAAGCAGGGCAAAGTCGACGTCATGCACGGTGCAATGGGTTGGCTTGAAGCGCGCTCCAAGATAATGGTCCTGACAGAACCAATTTATTATTTCGGTACGATGCTCGCTCAGAAAGAGGAGAATAACTTTACCACTTTTGCCGATATGAAGGGCCGAAAGGTCGGTACTGTCACCGGCTTCACCCTGGTGCCGGAGCTGAAAACCGTTGAAGGAATCGGCGAAGTGAAGCTCTATGACACTTCGGACGGCGTCATGCAGGACCTGATCGCGGGTCGCATAGATATCGCGATCATCGATCCGCCGCTCGTTCAATATGGCATCCACCAGCATCCGGAGTGGAAACTGAAGCAACTGCCATTGACATCCGAAATGGATAGATATCCAGTCATGTCAGCCAAGTATAACATCATATTTGGCGTCAACAAAAATGAACCGGAACTGGCGGAAGCAATGAATGCTGCCATTAAGCAGGTCTGG
The DNA here is from genome assembly GCA_963773295.1 of uncultured Alphaproteobacteria bacterium. Taxonomy (GTDB): domain Bacteria; phylum Pseudomonadota; class Alphaproteobacteria; order Rhizobiales; family Aestuariivirgaceae; genus Aestuariivirga. The sequence goes on along the minus strand of CAVZAJ010000005.1, from coordinate 16,481 downwards.
GCGGATTGTCTGAATGTCAAGGCCATGGCTAAGTATGGACTCGGTGACAAGGCTTGGTTCGTACCACCTGAAGTAAACTCACGTAACGGTGTCGATCGTCCCGAAGACTATAAGGCACCGAATGCCGATCACTGTTTCTAAGTGATATTGCATTGATCTATTTTCGTGGCGGCTTTGAACAAACTCAGGCCGCCACGAGAATTCTGCTGCCAACCCGCTTCATCAGTTGGTATAATTCAAGGCATAAGGCTAAGAATGAGCGAGAAGCCAAATGCAGGTCCGCTGCTCCGAATAGTCGACATTCACAAGCAATTTGGCCCTTTAAGGGTACTCACCGGCGTGAGCATGAATGTCGAGCGCGGCGAAAAGGTATCGATCATCGGCCCCTCCGGTTCCGGCAAGACTACGATGCTGCGCTGCATCAACTATCTTGAGAAACCCAGCTCTGGCCACATCTACATCGATAACAAGCTGATCGGAGAGAAAGAGACGGCGGGTCGCTACGTACACCTGAGCGACAAGGAGCTCGCTAAAGAGCGGCAGGAAATCGGATTTGTCTTTCAACGGTTTAATCTGTTTCCGCATTTAACTGCCCTTGGCAACGTAACAATTGCTCCGCAAAAAGTCCTGGGGCTGTCTCGGGAAATGGCCGAAGATCGTGGTCGCAAGATGCTAGAAAAGGTGGGATTGAGTCATAAGATCGATGAATACCCCGAACGCCTGTCGGGGGGGCAACAGCAACGCGTCGCAATCGCGCGTGTGTTGGCCATGCAACCCAAACTGATGTTGTTCGACGAAGCGACCTCAGCACTTGATCCCGAACTCATTGGCGAAGTGCTCCGCGTCATGCGTCAGTTAGCGGAAGAAGGCAGCACCATGGTAATCGTCACTCATGAAATTCAGTTTGCCAGCGAGGTTTCTGATCGCGTTATTTTCATGGATCAAGGAAACATCGTCGAACAAGGACCGCCGCGAGAAGTTTTATTCAAGCCCCGAGAAACGCGCACACGCGAATTCTTAAAACATATCCAAGAACGATAGCGGGCGGGCGGGATGGGCTTCTGGGAGATTATTGAAAAGAAAGGTTGGTATTTCTTCACAACCTTGTTGGGTGGTTGGCCGGAAACCTTAACGGTGGCAACTGGAGCCCTAATTTTTGCATTGATTTTTGGTCTTGCCATCGCATTAATGCGACTTTCAAGGTCACGCCTATTGCGCTGGATTTCCACCGCCTATGTCGAATTCTTTCGCGGCACACCAGCATTAGTCCAGTTATTTGTCATTTATTTCGGATTCCCCGATGTGGGCTTTCAGCCATCTCCGCTGCAGGCGGCTATTGTAAGCCTTGGCCTCAATGGTGCCGCCTATCTTTCTGAGGTCTATCGCGCCGGAATTGAATCGATCCACAGAGGCCAGATGGAGGCTGCCCTGTCGCTCGGCATGACTCCGGTCCGTGCAATGCGGTACATTGTGTTGCCACAGGCGATCTGGACCATGCTTCCGCCGATCACAAACTTTGCGATCGTGATCTTGAAAGACACGGCGATTGTGTTTGCCGTGGGTGTGGTTGAAGTCATGGCGTTGGCTCGTTTCCTGGTTACGGAATCGTTGCAGAGTGCTCCCATTTACCTGATGGCAGGGGCTCTCTATCTGTGTTTGACGATACCAATGGCGCGAATTGCGGCAAGGCTTGAACGCCAACGCGACGCTTGGCATTAGGGGCGCCATCAATGCTTCAGCTTCCTGAATTATATGCAGAACACATCCACCGGTGGCTTCCTGAGCTGCTTTACTATTCTCTCACTACACTCAAAATTACAGGACTCGCTTTTGTCCTGGCGGTGGCCTTTGGCGTCCTGTTTGCGCTGATGCGCGTATCAGCCAACCGCTGGATGCGTGGTATCGCAGTCACCTATATCGAAATCGCCCGCGGTCTGCCAATCGTTGTGCTGCTTTACATTGTTTATTTTGCTCCCCCGCAGTTATTTCCCGAACTTAATTGGCAGTGGTTTAATGCTTTTACGGGTGCTGTTCTTGGACTTGCGTTACATGGTGGTGCAATTCTTGCCGAAGTTTTCCGATCCGGTATTGAAGCACTGCACAAGGGGCAACGAGAGGCAGCCCTAACACTTGGAATGACGCCGGCACAGTCGATGTCCTACATTGTGATCCCGCAGGCGGCCCGGATCGTTCTGCCTCCAGTGGCAAATTATGCAATTGGTCTTCTTAAGGATACGTCGCTCTGTTCGTTGATCGGCGTGAACGAGTTGATGAATGACGCCAAGAGCATTGCATTCGCGGACTACCAACCAATGGCTGTGTTCGTATTAGTTGCAGGCATCTATTTCGTCATGAGCTATCCGCTCTCTTTGGCGGTTCGCTATATGGAATGGCGAATGAATGTGGCGCGTTAAGAGAAGGGTTATCAATGAAAGTCAAAAAAGTAGAAGTTATCACAGTGCGCGTACCCTACAAGCGTGTTGAATCAAGCTCGCTGATCAATCGCGGCGGCATCACCGATGTGATCGTCAAGATTACAGCCGATAATGGTTTGGTTGGTTGGGGCGAATGTACCCGTGCTGCGGATACTGCTGGTATTGAAAGTGCAGTCAAGAACATGGTCCCGCTTATTGTTGGCCGTAGCCCTTGGGATAAGGAAGCCATGCACCGCGACCTCGGCATCTATGGTGTTTGGGCCTTCCAGCCAATGACTGGAAATTTCGCTTTCGCGGGCATCGATATGGCACTTTGGGACCTTTGCGGCAAAGCCTGTGCCCAGCCGCTCTACCGGATGCTTGGCGGCGCCATGCGCGAGACTGTGGACTATTTCTATTACATGGAATGGGGTACGCCAAAGGAGATTGAACAGCAGTGCAAGGACGGCGTGGCGCGCAGTTACCGCGCTTACTACATCAAGGTCGGCGTTGATGAGAAAAAAGAGGAAGCTATGTTGGAGGCGATGCGCGGTGCTATCGGACCAGAGCGAAAACTCCGGATCGACGTCAATCAGGCATGGAACATCCCGCAGGCAACGCGCCTGCTCAAACGCTGGCATGACCGCTATGATATTGATTTCGTCGAGGCGCCAGTCCCGATCGATCCAGTTGAGAACATGCACGACTTGCGAAAACGAGTTGATATTCCGTTCTGCGTGAACGAGGGTCTATGGCGCGAGGCCGACGCATACCGAGTAATCAAGAGCCGCTGCGGTGACTATCTCTGTTACAGCACCTATTGGGTAGGCTCCATCGGGCGTTGGCATGCGCTTAACCAGATTAGTCACATGGAGGGTTGGCAGGTGATCAAGCACACCCATGGTGAACTGGGCCTCACTGCGGCGGCTTGCCAGCACGTCATGTTGGCAGCACCCAATGCAGCCCTCGGCAGTCAGCAAACTGCTCAGGTAATGGAGGATGATATTCTGACTGAGCGCATCCCAATTGCTGATGGCCCATCGTGGGGACGAATCGAGCGGCCCGGGCTCGGAGTTGATGTCGATGAGGATAAGCTAGCGCGTTTTCACGAAAATTATTTGAAACATGGCGAATTTCCGACCTATGATGGCAAGGTTGAAGTTTCCAAAGAATAGGGCGACGATCCTGATTAGGGAGATATCAGCTCTGCATTCAGGTTTCCTGCGTAGGGCTTCATCAAGTGTGAGCAGTTGCAAGTCGTGCCTTAATTTGAAGGCAAGCTGCACGCATAACGGAGATATTGAGCAGCAGGCCAGGGCTTGCCAAAATTCTTGGACTACTGAATAGTGGCAATATTCACGGTCCGAGGAAAATTCAACTAATGTTACGAGGGCTAGAAAAAAAGACGGCCATCGTTACAGGAGCGGCGCGAGGCATTGGGGAAGCGATTTGCCGGTTGCTCGCTGCTCAAGGCGTTCGCGTGGCGGTCACCGATCTTGACGAAAATGCTGCAGAAAAGGTGGCGGATTCACTTGGTGGTGGAGCCCAGGCGTTTCATATTGATGTGAGTAAGCGAGCCAGCGTAAAAGCCTGTTTTGCCGCCGTGGAAACTGCCTTTGGGAGCTACGACATTCTGTGTGCCAATGCTGGCGTTTCCAATATGAAACTTGTCGTTGATCTCACTGATGAAGATTGGGACTTTAACCTTAATGTAAATGCAAAAGGTGTATTTCTCACCAACCAAATCGCAGTGCAGCACTTTCTAGCGTCTAGCAACCGCGGCGTGATTGTGAATACTGCTTCGCTTGCTGCTAAAATGGGGGCGCCCTGGTTGGCGCATTATTCGGCAAGCAAATTTGCGGTAATGGGCTTTACGCAGGCATTAGCGCGCGAAGTGGCAGCGCAGGGAATTCGTGTAAATTGCGTATGTCCTGGATTTGTACGCACGTCAATGCAGGAGCGCGAATTAGCTTGGGAAGCTTCACTGCGAAATATGACGTCCGAGGCGGTTTTTCAGGAATACGTATCGTTGACGCCAATGGGCCGGATTGAAGAGCCAGAAGATGTCGCAAAGACTGTTCTATTTCTTGCCAGTGACCTCTCGGGTTTCATCACGGGTGAGGCCCTTAACGTGACGGGTGGAGTGAGGATGGATTGAAGCACCAATGAAACGCCTCCTAAAATCGATTATTCCGCATGTGATCCTGACTTTCTTTTCACTGATGATACTGTTGCCGCTGATCTGGATTCTGCGTGTGAGCCTGACTGACAGAATTACCGCTTATAAAATTCCACCTGAGATTGGCAAATTGGGGCTTATGAATTACTTAGAAATTTTTGAGCGCTATTCATTCGTAGCGTGGTTTGCCAATAGTCTCGTCATCGCGCTTGCCGCTACCGCCATTTCACTGCCACTCGCGACTGTCATGGCATACGCATTCGCTCGCTTCAATACAGGCGGCGCATTCCTTCGGCTAGGCGTACTTGCCAGCCAGATGCTGCCGCCGATAATTCTCGTGCTGCCATTATTTGGGGTATTTCTGTTTGCTGGACTGATGCAGACCCACGCGGCCCTCGTTATTGCTCATCTCACTATTGCAGTTCCTTTCCTTGCCTGGATGCTGATTTCGTTTTTTGAAGGCGACGTGGCGCGGCTGGAAGAAGCAGCACGGGTAGATGGCGCAACCCGATGGCAGGCGTTTCGGCTGATTGCCCTACCCGTAGCGGCCCCTGGAATTCTGGCTGCGGGGTTACTTGGATTTATCCTGAGTTGGAATGAGTTTCTATTTGCATTGGTACTCTCGGGTCCCGGCACGCAAACTTTGCCAGTTGGACTTGCCAGCCTTGAAACGCACGCAGGAGTTGAAATAGCACCTCTTGCAGCTGCTACAGTCGTATCGCTGCTTCCTGTGTTTGCGCTGCTGCCATTCTTGCGAAAACATTTAATCAAAGGTCTATCACTTGGGGCCCTCAAGTGACCGATCACGAATAATAGGGCCGAGGGAGATGAAAATGCTAAGACAGTTGTTACTTGGAATTGCACTCGCCGCCGGAATGTCAGCACAGGCCGCCGCCGAAACCGTCACCATTCTGATGGAAGGAGTGCCAGATACAGAATATGTAAAAACACTGGTGCCAGAATTCACTAAGGAGACTGGCATTGAGGTTAATCTCGAAGTTGTGAACTATGCGGAGATGCACACCAAGCTGGTGCCGCAGCTGGTGGCTTCAAAGGGCAGTTACTCTGCCATTGTTGTTGATTTTTATTGGGTTGGTGAATTTACCAAAGCTGCCTGGCTTCTGCCCCTCGACGAGCGGATCGCCGCCGACAAGTTTGATACCAGCGTTTACATGCCAAAGATGATGGACCTCGTTGGCAAGGTTGATGGGGTTACCTACATGTTGCCTTTCTATAACTATGCGATGGGCATGCTCTACCGGAAAGACCTGTTGGCAGACGAAAAGAACAAAACCGACTTTAGGGCAAAATACGGCATGGATTTGGACGTGCCAAAAACCTGGGACGAATATTTGAAGCAAGTCGAGTTCTTCACCAAGGACGGTATGCACGGTGTGGTAAACCAAGGGCTGCGTCCCGATCCTATTGCTATGGAATGGTCCAACTATTTTTTTGCTAATGGTGGTGAATACCACACGGATGACTGGAAGCCGACACTTAATAATGAGGCTGGCATCAAGGCAGTTGAACAATATACAACGAACGTAAACAAATATGGTCCGCTTGGTTCGGCCAGCTTTTCATTCGATGAGGCATTTAACGTGATGGCGCAGGGCAAGGCTTATAGCTACATCACATATAACTTCTTCCGAGCCGGCATTGATGACGCAACAAAATCTTCTGTTGCTGGCAAGGTTGAAATCATGCCCGTGCCAGGTCCTACCGCTGACAAGGGTGGAAGCCTCAATGGCGCATGGGGGTGGGCCATTCCGAAATCGAGCCCAAATCCCGACGCTGCATGGGCCTTCCTCAAATGGGTGGAATCGCATGAGACTGCCAAAAAACGCGCATTGCAGGGCGGCTCACCAACACGTACAGATGTTTTCGATGACCCAGAGGTAAATGCGAAATACCCTTATGCGCAAGCCTTGAAGAACATGCTGCTCACCAGCCACAACTTCCCGGTTTTTACTTACACCCCCCAGCTTGTGGAAGTTCTAGGCCGTGAACTCAGTCTGGCGGTTGCAGGTGAAAAGAAACCAGCAGAAGCGCTCGCTACCGTTGAGGTTGAGATGACCGAACTTGCAAAAAAGGATGGCAAGCTGAAGTAGTGATAAGAAAAGCTTGGCATGAACCAGTCTCTCACCATCGAGGCAGCGAACCGCAGGTTTGGCTGGTTCATGTCAGCACCCAGTCTGGCGCTGTTATTTGCAGTTATATTGTTTCCAGTTTTTTGGGCGCTGTTCACTAGCGTGCATGACTACACGCTGATTGCACCTAATTTTGATAACTTTACTGGTGCCGCTAACTATGTTGAGGCAGTAAATACCCCCGAATTCCGTCATAGCCTATTGCTCACTACAATGTTTGTGGCGGGAGTTGTAGCGATCGAATTTGTTCTCGGTTTCATCGTGGCATTGATGCTTAATAGTGTCGAAAGGTTCAAACCCATCTACTATGGCATTCTGCTTTGTCCCCTGCTCATGAACCCCGTGATCGTTGGACTGATCTGGCGAATGTTTCTCCATCCATCGCTTGGCATCGTGAACTATTTGCTCAGCGTGGCTGGTATTGAGCCCGTGAACTGGCTCGGCAGTACCAAAGTGGCGATCTGGACTATCATCATGGTGGATATCTGGCATCAGGTCTCATTTATGATCGTATTGTTGCTAGCTGGGCTTTCCGCACTTCCCAAGGAACCCTATGAGGCGGCGCGTGTCGATGGTGCTGGTACCATCAGGGCATTCCTGCATATCACTCTGCCGCTCATGGGGCCCGTGATTATGGTCACACTGCTTATCCGACTGATATTCGCTGTAAAGACCTATGACCTTGTTTATATAATGACACGCGGCGGTCCTGGCACTTCCACGGATTTTATCAGTTATTTCATTTACCGTACCGCATTCGTCAGTCTTAATATTGGTGAGGCATCGGCCATGTCCGCCATTCTGCTTAGTCTTATTCTACTTATGACTGGCTATCTCTACCGCTATATGCGCACCCTGACCTAAGAGTTCTCATGGCATCGATTACCCTCAAAAATATGAACAAGATTTACGCAAATGGCGTTTCCGCGGTGCGCGAGGTTTCTCTCGACATAAGGGACGGCGAATTCATGATCCTGCTTGGGCCGTCGGGCTGTGGAAAATCGACGACGCTTCGCATGATCGCGGGGCTCGAAACTATTACCTCGGGAGAGCTATTGATCGGTGAGCGTCGTGTGAATGATGTTGACCCCGCCGAACGCGACATTGCCATCGTATTCCAAAATTATGCGCTTTATCCTCATATGACAGTGGCTGACAATTTGGGTTTCGGTCTCAAGCTGCGTGGCATTGCAAGTGAAGAAATTGCCCGACGGAGAGACCGCATTGCCACTATGCTTGGTATTGAACCATTGCTGGCCCGGAAGCCGTCACAACTATCAGGCGGTCAGCGACAACGTGTGGCCTTGGGGCGCGCCTTGGTGCGTGAACCGCAGGCTTTTTTGCTGGATGAACCGCTTTCCAATCTCGATGCAAAGCTTCGAGCGACCATGCGCACCGAGCTTATCAAGCTGCATCGCAACCTTGGGACCACGATCGTGCATGTCACGCATGATCAGGTAGAGGCAATGACGATGGGCGAGCGTATCTGCATTATGAAAGATGGCGAGATAATTCAAGTGGGTGCTCCGATGGATGTATACCGCAATCCTGCCAATACATTTGTAGCAGGTTTTCTGGCGAGTCCGCCGATGAACCTCCTGGAAGGTCGGCTCGATGCATCAAGCAATGGCGCAATTGATGCGGTTATCGATGATGCACGATTGCAGATACCGGCCTCATTAGCGGGAGGTTTTCAAACACACAATGGCAAGGCTGTCATCATCGGTTTTCGGCCAGAGGATTTTCATCTCTCGGCGGCGGCCGCCCGCCATGCGGTAGAATTGAATGTTGTGGCAATTACAACTGAGGTATTGGGGCCGGAAGTTATTCTCGTTGGAAATCTTGCGCATGCAAGAGGACCAGAGGTGCAAATTCGCATGCCACGTGATTTTCTCGCTAAGCCGGACGAAGCGGTCAAACTCTATTTCGATTTATCACAAATCCAGATATTTGATTCCATGACCACGCGCGCGCTGCCGCGCCAGGTCAGCAAGTAGCTAGAGACCACTCCCATGCTTAAAAATAAGTTCGGAAGCCACAAGCCTATCATCGCTATGGTGCATTTTCCGCCCTTGCCCGGTACGCCACTCTATGACGCGAAGGGCGGCATGCAGAAGATCATCGACAGTGCCGCGAAAGATATCGTCGCGTTGCAAAAGGGTGGTGCACCGGGAACGCTGTCGACACAGACAGAGTCAAGCGATTCATGGACAAAGTTGCAAAGCTGCGCTGAGCCATGACAGTTTTGCTTGGTCTCGATATTGGTACAACTTCCACCATCGGCATTCTGATTAACAGTCGCGGTGAGACTTTGGGGGTAGCAAGCCGTCCCACGAGACTCTTTTCCGATCAGGCCAATTGGGCAGAGGAAGAGCCAGTGCAGTGGTGGGAGAACGTGGGTGAAGTTTGTCGGGATCTTCTAAATAAAACTGGTCTTCCTATAAGTGCAATTACGGGCATAGGTGTAACAGGCATGCTGCCCGCTGTTGTTCTTCTGGATTCTCAAGGCAATGCCATCCGCCGAAGTATTCAACAGAATGATGCGCGCGCCATCAATGAACTAAACCAATTTGCGGCAGGAATGCCAGAGGTTGAATTTCTCGCGCGCTCCGGCACAGGGTATAGCCAGCAACTCGTTGGTCCTAAGCTAATGTGGCTGAGAGACCACGAGCCGAGCAATTATTCGCGAGCCCTTGCTGTCGTTGGCGCATCTGACTTCATCACAACGAAGTTGACGGGAACACTTCAAGTCGAACACAATTGGGCGCTGGAATCAGGTTTTGTCAATTTAGTTACCGGTGATTATGATGAAAGTCTCATCTCACTTTCCGGCGTTAATCGAGCGCTGTTGCAGCCAATCCGGAGAAGCGAAGATATTGTAGGCCAGCTCTTGCCAAGTGCTGCCCGGCATACGGGCCTGAGAGAAGGCACCCCCGTTATTGCAGGTTGCGGAGATCATGTTGCTTCGGCATTTGTATGTGGCGCATCCAACAATGGTGACATGGTAATAAAGTTCGGGGGCGCCGCGGACATTCTTCTGTCATCGGACAAGCCGGTTCGTGACCGGCGGCTGTTTATGGATTATCATATTGTTCCTGGCCTCTACTTTCCAAACGGCTGCATGGCCGCAGGCGGCAACCTGCTCAACTGGATAATCACCAATTTTGGTCAAGCTGCCGTTCAAAAGGGCAGAGAAGCTGGCCTCACGCCGCACCAATGGCTTGACATTGAGGCAGCCAAACGTGGTGGATCAGAGCTGCTTTTCCTTCCCTACATTCTCGGCGAAAAAACACCTCTCATGGACCCACATGCAAAAGGCACACTCATTGGCCTCGGCTTGCATCATGATCTCATTGATATTTGGCGTGCGGCATTGGAAAGCATAGCCTTCGGTATGCGCCATCACTTGGATACCTTTATTGACTGTGGTCTTGCAGTTAATAGTGTCAAGGCCGCCGACGGCGGATCAGCCAGCGATCTATGGTTACAGATTGCCGCTAACTCGCTGGAGAGCCCCGTCCAACGCATCAACAGGCATCCAGGATCGTGCCTTGGGGCCGCATTTGTTGCCGGAATGGGGACTGGCGCGCTTTCTGATTGGAGTCAGATACGGGGTTATGTTGAACAAGGGAAGGTTTTTTCTCCGCAACCCAATGAAGTCGGAACTTATCGAAAAAAATACTTGCTTTGGCGCGAAACTTATGACCGATTGAAGACGATTTACCCAAATCTGATTTAGATGGTGCGCCGATACCTTCCATAACGCCTAGTTATGCAGACTGGATTTGGAATAAGTAAAAGCTCGATTGACCAGTTGTACAATGTCCGCTTTGGAGCAGATACCGTCGTAGGGCTTGGTCAATCATACTTCCGCAACGGGCCAAAAGCGGACATTAGTTCGGCTTCGCCTTGTCCGTGACGAGAGATTGGGAGATGTAATACGCCGCGGATCAACTCATGATCCTGCGGCCAATGCTTTCGAAAGTTATAATCGGCAACGCCGACCTCAGCATTGATGTCAAGCTTGAGCAGCTTGTTGAGTTATTGGTCAAACCGGATGCGACGTTATCGAACCACAGCTGCCTAGAAGGCTTACGATCTGATCATCGCATGGTTCTGCCTATGCGCCTTGGGAGGCGCGGCAATGAAACCCGGTTAATCTTAAAATCAGGTACCCAACAGCGGCCCGTGGACCAAAAGCTCCTCAATTTGATCGCCCGTGGATTTGCTTGGAGAGAAGAGCTTCTCTCCGGTGCGGTAGAATCCGCATCAGACATTGGGGACCGCGAAGGGATCTCAAGGCCATATGTGTCCCGGCTGATTGATCTCAGTTTCCTCGCACCCGATATCATTGCCGCCATTGCCAATGGGACAGCACCTGCCGATCTTTCCTCTGAGAAACTACAATCCATTGATGCACTACCGCTCGGCTTGGCTAGCCAGAGAGCAGTCTTGGGGATTGGCAGGTAGCTAACCCGGGGCAGCACACTTCGGACATTCGGAACCAGAGAATCCTCAACGTCACGTTAGTAGGCGGCCGGTCAAACCGGCTGCCGTTTCCCTTCAGGCAGTTCACCAGCGAAATCCCGCGCAGTTTCTGCCTGCCACTGCATCGCTTTCCGATGGTTGCTGTCTGAGAAGGGAACTGGGGAAGGGCCAAACTGAGAATCCTGAGATGATCGCCGTGGTTCGTCGGAACTCTCTGGTTCCCTTCGTAAAAGCCAATGGGTAATCGCGCAAAAAAGGCCCGTTCCGCTGGCATTTTGGCCATGAAAGGTATGGGGGCAAAAAGTTATAATGTCACAAGGAATGACTGGCGGAGAGGGAGTCCTTCTCCTTATAATCCGCCATTGTCCGAACAAGTCCAGATTGTGGTGGAAAACCTCACTTAACGTGGATTTTTTGTCTGGCAGGTTCCGACAGATTCCAGCAACATCCGGCTTCTCCCTGTGGGTAGATTCGTGGGTAGGAGGCTTCAAATCATGGGACTTGATCGCGGAAAGCTGAGTGCCCTAAAGGCTGCAAAACTCCGCGCGCCGGGGCGGTATGGTGATGGCGGAGGCCTCTGGCTGCAGGTCTCAGGGGTGGGCGCCAAGTCTTGGTTGTTTCGCTATACGATCGCCGGCAAGGCCCGCCAGATGGGGTTGGGCTCGTTCAGCACTATCACCCTTGCCCAGGCCCGGGAAGCCGCTCTGGAGGCGCGCCGTTCGGTTTATGCGGGCATTGACCCCATCAATGCAAAACGCAGCACAAAAACCCAAGCCCTTCTCGAGACGGCATTGGCCATGACGTTTAAACAATGCGCGCAGGCCTATATCTCCAGCCACGAAAAAAGTTGGCGCAACCAGGTACACGCCCTGCAATGGCCAAATTCGCTCAGAGACTATGCGTATCCGCTCGTCGGTGACCTGCCCGTAGCCGACATCAACACCGGACTTGTCCTGAAAATCCTGCAGCCCATCTGGGAAACCAAGTCCGAGACGGCCTCCCGTATCCGGATGCGGATTGAAACGGTGCTGTCGTGGGCCACTGCCAGGGGGTATCGCGTCGGCGACAATCCTGCCCGTTGGAAAGGCCATCTTGATCAGCTTCTCCCGGCGCGAAGGAAAATGGCAACGGTCAAGCACCACGCCGCCATGCCTTATGCCGAAATCGGAGACTTCATGCCGGTACTCCGTGCTCATCAGGGAATTGTTGCACGGTCTATGGAATTCACCATCCTTACGGCGGCGCGGACAAATGAAGTGGTGGGCGCTAAATGGGCAGAAATCGATCTTTCCAAGGGCCTTTGGACGATCCCAGGCGAGAGAATGAAAGCCGGCCGCGAGCATCGCGTAGCTCTGTCAAAAGTGGCGGTACGACTGCTTGGAGAGTTGCCGCGGGAAGGACAGTATGTATTTCCGGGAGCCCAGAAAGGGAAGCCGCTTTCCAATATGGCGATGCTTACGATGCTAAAACGCATGGGCTTTGCTCTCACTGTGCATGGGTTCAGGTCGACTTTCCGTGATTGGGCTTCCGAACTGACTAACTTCCCAAGAGACCTAGCCGAAATGGCCTTGGCGCATGTCATCGACGACAAGACCGAAGCGGCGTATCGGCGAGGCGATATGCTTGAGAAGCGCCGGCAGCTTGCCGAGGTCTGGGCGCAGTATTGTGGAAAGCCGTCACACAACGCTGGAATAGTAGTCACTATAAGAGGAGCAAGGCAATGAACACAGACTGGGTGACGTTGCAAAGCGCTATAGTTCAATTGAATTTTAAGGGCGTTCAAAACGCCGATTACAGTTTGGAGACTGCTATCAACAGTGGAGAAATCGAAACTCGCGATGTCAAGCCTGACAGTTCCAGAACCTCATGGGAATCGACGGAACTAATAGAACTGCGCCGAGCTGATTTTGAGAAGTGGGTTGGCAAATTTTGTGGGGTCAATCCTGTAAACACAAATAAAGAAAAGCGCGGGCGGCCGCCTATTCATGACAAGCACGAAACTGTATTCTGGATTGAGGTCACGCGTCGGATTTTCCAGGACGGGATGCCCGAAACGTGTAGTGATCTGGTTGCCAGCATGGAAGCCTGGTGCTCTGATAATCTCAAACATGGGCCAAAACGGGAATGGATAAGGGAACGTATTGCTCAACTCTGGAAGGTGTTGCAAAGCAATACCGCTAATAATTAGCGGTATTGCCGTTAGACCCAAACTAATTTTTGCCTTCTGTTACGCTCCATTCCGAACTGTTCCAGTCGGAAACACATATGGAGCTGTATATGACTGAAACCTTTCTTCGTCGCCCCGATGTAGAGCGCCGTACCGGGCTCGCGCGTAGCACCCTTTATGACAAAATGGAATCCGGCGAATTTCCCAAGCCAATTCGCCTAAGCGGCCGTTGCGTGGCATGGCTTGAAAGCGAAGTGGCCGATTGGCAGGCTCAGCAAATTGCCCGGCGCGACATGGGCAATGGAGCATAAGCCATGGTCCCGAAAATGAAAGCCCTTGGCTCCATTGCAGCGAGGCCGGGGATTTGTTCAAAGGCCACACCGGCGAAGGTCTGGTCAAATCGACGCTATCAATCTTTGGCACGCCCCACAATCCTAAAAAAAGACCCCGCCGATACAATGGGGGCGGGGTCAAAGGATTGTGGTTTCTGGGCCGCAGGAGCCCAAGTGCTGGCTAATAGCAGATCAGCACAACGCCGCCCAATGACTCTTTGTTACAAAGTGTTTCAAAATTCCAAGCGGGAGGCGCTGAATGGGTAAGGGACAACGCGTCGACGCGACTGGTCGGTCAATCACGAACCCAAAATACGCTTTGCTCAATCACAGCACAATGGATTGCCCTGCGTTTAAAAGTCTGGGCGCCGTGGAGCGCTCCACCTTGCTGATGATCTATCATCGGCATAACGGCAGCAACAATGGCATGATCCCACTTTCAGTCCGCGAGGTAGCTCAAGAATTGCGCATTGGCAAGTCTACGGCTGAAAAGCGTTCGACGAATTGCAGCGAAGCGGTTTTGTGCGCGTGGCCATGAAAAGCTCCTTCGACTGGAAAGTGGAGTTGGGCAAATTCGAGGGGCGCTCAACGCGTTGGCGGCTCACAGAGGAACCAACCGGGCCTAAGGAAAAGAGAAGTCCAGCTACCCGAGATTTCGCATCTTGGCGCTCGCCTAAAGACGATTACGACGAACATCATCGATGGCGCTGGGCGAAAAAAATGCAGAAACCAGTCCGCCCAGAGGTACGACGTGTATTTGGAGGCGGACAACGTGTACCTGATGGCGGACAATGCCTCATTGGAGAGGCGTTGACTGTACCTGTCGACGGACAAAACGCTCAAATTGCCCACCTTGGTGTACCTGAGGACGGACAGTATATATCTACCATCCATTCTCCTTCAGATGGGCAAGCTAGCGGAGGCCGAGCCAAGCCTCCTTGCCACGCAGATCTTTCCTCCCCACCTCTGCAATCTGACTCGTCAAAGGCAAAACCCACAAGCGCGGCCCACCTTCTCCAAACCAAGTTCATGAAGCGGCAACCCCCCTTGGCACAAAGGAGGAATTAATGACCTTCACCCAGCACGTCACTTTCACAGTCACGACAGAAGGCCTTATCGAACGCGGTACAGGCCAATTGCCCTCGGTCATTAAACTCCCTGCCCTTTCCGTCACGATCGGCCCCACAGCCCGTCCCAAGACCACAGCGAGGCTGTTGCGGCGCCTGGCTAAGGAAATTGAAATTGAAGCTAAAGGAGATGCCCATGACGATCGAGCAGTCTGACGCCGCGCCGGAGAAGTGGAAGCATTCTGTCCGTTCCCAGGAGAGTGATATTTGGGTTTGCTTCTACGATTGCCAAGAGTCCGCGATTTGCTGTGGAACAGACTTGAAGCTATGCCCGCTGGGTGGGATCGCCATGGTGATGACCTCGTAGATGACTTGCCGTGGTGATCACTAGTAAGCTCAGCCTGCAAGGGGTGGGGGGCAATTTTGTTAGGGAAACCAACGACCTTCCGCACTCGCGCTTCCAATACGCAGAGATTTTTTTTATTTTGGCCGGAAATTTTAGAAGCAAGGAGCAAGGTTTTTGACCTTCGAGCAAAGCGAAACCGGAAAGTGGCCCGCCTTTCATTCCGAGACGCGTGACCCGGCGACGCTCCTCGCCTTTAAAAACAACGCCCGGACCCACTCGCCAGAACAGGTCGACCAGATCGTGCGCTCGCTGCAGCGCTTCGGCTGGACGATGCCGATCTTGATCGACGAGGCTGACATGATTTTGGCCGGCCACGGTCGCGTGCTCGCCGCCGCCAAACTTGAGACGCGCGTCGTGCCCGTGGTGGTGGCGCGGGGCTGGACCGAGGACCAGAAGCGGGCCTACGTCCTGGCCGACAATCAACTCGCGCTCAACGCCGGCTGGGATGAAAACCTTTTGAGGGTCGAGTTCGCGGGGCTTCAGGCCTCCGGGTTCGACACCAGCGTGCTCGGATTTTCCGGGGAATTCGTCGCCGATCTTTTCGCCGTCAAGCAGGGATTCACGGATCCCGAAGAGGTCCCGCCGCCGCGGGCGGTGCCGGCATCTCGTCCGGGCGATGTTTGGCAGATGGGAAATCATCGCATCATCTGCGGCGACTGCACGGATCCCGCTGTTGTGGCGCGTCTCCTCGGCGAAGAGCGCCCGCATTTGATGGTCACCGATCCGCCTTATGGCGTCAACTACGACCCGTCCTGGAGGGCATCGGCTGGGATGGGAAGCGTCGGTACGGCTCGGGGGCTCGTGATGAACGACCACCGGGCCGACTGGCGAGAGGCTTGGGCGTTGTTTCCGGGCGACGTGGCCTATGTTTGGCACGGCGGTCTGCATGCCGGCGTCGTTTCGGAGAGCCTGAAGGCCTGCCGGTTCGAGGTCAGGTCCCAGATCATCTGGCTGAAGACCCGCGCAGCGCTGTCCAGAGGCCACTACTACTGCCAGCACGAGCCGGCGCTCTACGTGGTGCGGGAGGGCGCCGATGCCCGCTGGGAGGTCGCCCACGAGGCCGGAACCTCTGCCGTGCGCGAAGGAAAGCACGCGCATTGGGCCGGGGGCGCAAGCAGACGACGGTTTGGGAGATCAAGCACGTCAGATCGGAGACCAGCCACGGTACCCGGAAGCCGATCGAGGCGATGAAACGGCCAATGGAAAACAATTCGAAGGCCAGTGATGCGGTCTATGAACCCTTCTCCGGCTCGGGTAAGAGCATCATCGCCAGCGAAA
>CAVZAJ010000004.1:0-13833 GCA_963773295.1 uncultured Alphaproteobacteria bacterium | reverse complement strand
CTAAGCACTAGGTCGCTGGTTCGAATCCAGCCGAGGTCGCCAATCTCAGCATGCTTCCGCCGCGTGGCGAACGTTTGACGTCAAACGCCGCGCTATCTTGCAACTTTCGTCGCCCGGGCGCTACTATCGGCGATGCAGGCGGGAGGAATTCTCTTTCCGTATTGGCTGAACTGCTCCTAAAGGTAAGACGATAATGGGAAATCTAAACCGGCCAAAAATTGGCGAGAAAACCGGAGCCCTGTTGCTGCTCGCAGCCCTGACGTTGGCCCCTGCGCCCTCGGTCGCGGGGTTCTTTGGAAATTCCGACCAGGCCGTCCTGGACGCCGGCGGGACGGTAAGCAGAGTGGCTCCGAACTGGCGGATAGTTTGCCTCGGTGAAGGCGTGGATGCCTTTGGCGTGGTTTCAAAACATAAGCATTGCAGGATTGAGAAAAATGACTTCAAGGCCATTGCTGTCATAACTTCCGAAGGCCTTTCAGTTCCCTATCTCCCGTCACGCCCTGCTTGCGGAAGCTATTCCGGCAGGATGAGGGTTGACGGAAAACCAATCGGCAAACTGCCGCTCAAGGCAAGAATTGCCGCCATGTCGCGGGGCGTTACATTCTCCCGGCCCTATCAAACGCCATGGTCGAAATGTCAGCGGTTTACCGAGTTCACCGGCCTGTATGGGTTTTCCGCAGCGCTTTCTCGTCTCAAAGCGCAGTGGAGGAGTTTCAAGTAGAGCGGGGCTCGGCTCGGTTTTCTGCGAGGCACGCCGGCGGCCCTGCCATCTAATAAAGCGGTGCATAACTTTTTCAGCGAATTGAAATCATTTCGTCATCTGGGCAACGTTGCCCAGATCGCAGGTGCGGATGTCCTGCCGGAATCTTCAGTTGGTGAGAAGTTTCAAGACGTGGCAGACGGACCCAAATTCAACAGTCACAACTTTACGGCATTTCGCGCTCAGGCCGAGCGCTGCTTCCATCACGCGCAGCTCGCTGTCGATCAGGAGACCAAATTGCGCTGGACGTCCTTGGGTGAAACCTGGCTTGTCTTCGCCGATAAACTGGGAATGCGCTGGCCGACGCCTGTGCCGGAGCCCGTGACCAGCAAAGTTTCTCACACATACCATTGATATTCCGGCCCTTTACGGCGTGAGGAAATCACCGCATTTGGGCGCCGGCAGCGGTCCCCAGGGCATAATTGGCACGGTGGAGGTTGAATTCTGCGGGCTGCCCTCGATGATCCTGTCCGTGTAGGCCAGGTACACCAGGACATTCCGCTTGGCGTCGCAGCCGCGCACGATCTGCATCTTCTTGAAGAAAAGCGAGCGCCGCTGGCGGTAGATTTCCTCGCCCTGGGCAAACTTGGCCTTCAGCGTTACCGGCCCCACCTGGCGGCAGGCCAGCGATGTCTCGGAACGCTCTTCCGCAAATCCCGCCCAGCCGGACCATCCGCCAATTTCGGGAACCGTAAAGTAGCAGGCAACGCCGTTAACCTGGGGATCATCGATCACGTAGGTTGCAAGCTTGGCATCGGGCGACAGCAAGCGCCACACGGTGGTCTTTTTGAAGATCAGTTCCGGGTCATCGGCCTCCTGCGCGAAGGCTGGGGCGGTGAGTGCCACAAGCACCGAAATCAATACAAAAACCCGGAAAAATGTCGTCATCCCAATCTCCTTCAGGAGCCACAGATAGGAATTATATCCAACGCTTCAAGAAGATTTTTTGAGACGTTCAAACCCTTGTTTTAAATCGGCAATCAGGTCTTCAGGGCTTTCCAGGCCGATGTGGAAGCGCAAACAGGGTCCGGACGCCGTCCATGTGGTGGCGGTCCGCACGGGTTTGAAAGGAACAACGAGGCTCTCAAATCCACCCCAGCTGAAACCCATTCCAAACAGGCTCAGTCCGTCGAGCATGGCCGCAACCTGTTGTTCCGACGCGGGTTTCAGCACGACAGAAAACAGTCCCGAAGCGCCGGTGAAATCCCGTTTCCAAACCTGGTGGCCAGGGTCGTTGCTCAAGGCTGGATGCAGCACGTTTTCAACCTCTTGGCGCCCGCGCAGCCATTCCGCAACGGTTAAGGCGTTCCGCATGTGCCGTTCCAGCCGCACGCTCATGGTGCGCAGTCCCCGCAACGCCAGGTACATGTCGTCTGGGCCGGCGAATTGTCCCATGAGTTCATAAGTGCGCTTGAACTGCTCCCAGGTGTTTTCATTGCAAACGGTGGATCCCAGCATCGCGTCTGAATGGCCGACGATGTATTTCGTGGCGGCCTGGATGGAGACATCACAACCATGCGCAAAGGCGTTGAAATAAAATCCGCCCGCCCAGGTGTTGTCCAGAATGACAACGCAGTTCCTGCCATGGGCAACTTCTGCGATCGCCGGAATGTCCTGCACTTCCATCGTCTGCGATCCCGGGCTTTCGCAATAAACGACCTTGGTGTTGGCGCGGATCAGGCCGGCAATGCCGGGCCCGATCAGCGGATCATAATAGGTCGTTTCGATCCCCAGTCCCTTGAGCACGCCATCGCAAAGCTGGCGCACCGGAAGATAGACCGTGTCCGGGATGAGCAGATGTTCGCCGGATTTCACGAAGGCCAGCAGAGTCGTCGTGACGGCCGCGAGCCCGGAGGAGGAGATCTTGCAATTATGCCCGCCCTCAAGCGTTGCGATGGCGGTTTCCACCGCCCGCGATGTTGGCGTGCCTCTCCGCCCATAGGTGTAGGGCTGGTCGCGTTCGTGAAGCGTTTTCATCGTCGGGAAAGTGATGGTGGAGGCGTGATAAACCGCAGGATTGACAATCCCGTGCTCCGCATATTCGCGGCCCGCCACAACCAGCCTTGTTTCGGGCTTCAATGAATTGAGATCGGGCTTCTTTTTTGACATTTCCACGTCCAGTCGGGTTAAAACACCTTTCTACATGCCAAGACAGGCAAGAGAAAGCAAATGAGCGACATGTCTCCCCTGCAACGCCTGCTCCTGAAGGCCATGCGTTGCGCCAGCCTTGGCGCGGCCTTTCTGCTGCTTGGCTTCCTGATCCTGGCGCTTTGGCAAAAGGCCGGCGCCGGCTTTACCACGCAGGACTACGGTTTCATGGGGATCGTGGGATTGATGCTTCTGGGCGCGGTCTGGCTGTTCCGCGCCATTGGCCGGGAAATGGATAATCCCGGGGCTTGAACCGGAGCCTCCAAACCAGTACCAAGGCGCGCAAATAACGGGTGAAATGGATGATTTCTGAACAGCGCGTGGCCGCATCGAAGGACTGGATCAAGGGGGCAACCGGTGATTGGGAAATCATCATCGGCCTCGAGGTCCACGCCCAGGTCACCTCAAAGTCCAAGCTTTTTTCCGGTTCATCGGCTGAATTCGGCGGCGAGCCCAATGATCATGTCTCGCTCGTCGATGCCGCCATGCCCGGCATGTTGCCGGTGATCAATGAATATTGTGTCGAGCAGGCGGTGCGCACCGGCCTTGGCCTGAAGGCCAAGATCAACACCTATTCGATCTTCGACCGGAAGAACTATTTCTATCCCGACCTGCCGCAGGGTTACCAGATTTCCCAGTACAAGCAGCCCATCGTCGGAGAGGGCGTCGTCTCCATTGATCTTGATGACGGCAAGACGGTTGAGGTGGGAATCGAGCGCCTGCATTTGGAGCAGGACGCCGGCAAATCCATTCACGATCAGCATCCGACCATGAGTTTTGTCGATCTCAACCGTTCCGGCTGCGCCCTGATGGAGATTGTCTCTAAGCCCGACATGCGCTCGTCCGATGAGGCACGCGCCTATGTCACCAAGCTGCGCCAGATCATGCGCTATCTCGGCACCTGCGACGGAAACATGGAGCAGGGCTCGCTCCGCGCCGACGTCAACGTCTCCGTGCGCAAGCCCGGCGGCAAGTTCGGCACCCGCTGCGAAATCAAGAATGTGAATTCGGTGCGCTTCATGGGTCAGGCCATTGAATTCGAGGCCCGCCGCCAGATCGGCATCCTTGAGGATGGCGGCAAGATCGATCAGGAAACCCGGCTTTACGACCCCAAGAAGGGCGAAACCCGCTCCATGCGCTCCAAGGAAGAGGCCCATGATTACCGCTACTTCCCCGATCCGGATTTGCTGCCGCTCGAATTCACCGATGATTGGGTGGCAACCATCAAGAACAGCCTGCCGGAATTGCCCGATGAAAAGCGCAACCGTTTCGTGAGCTCCTATGGCCTGTCGGCCTATGATGCCAGCGTGCTGAGTGCCGAACGGGCCTCATCGGACTTCTTTGAAGCCACGGCCAAGGGCAGGGACGGCAAGACTGCCGCAAACTGGGTGATCAACGAACTCTTTGGCCGCTTGAACAAGGAAGGCAAAACCATTGAAACCACGCCGGTTTCCGCCCTTCAGCTGGGCGAGATCGTGGATCTCATAACGGCGGGCACAATCTCCGGAAAAATCGCCAAGGACGTCTTCGAGATCATCTGGACCGAGGGCGGTTCACCGTCGGAAGTTGTCGAAAGCCGGGGCCTGAAACAGGTGACTGATACGGGCGCCATCGAAAAGGCCGTTGACGAGATAATTGCCCAGAATCCCGACAAAATCGCCGCTGTTTTGGCCAAACCCTCCATGCTGGGCTGGTTTGTGGGCCAGGTCATGAAAGCCACCGGCGGCAAGGCAAATCCCCAGGCCGTTAACGATTTGCTCCGCAAAAAACTCGGGATTAACTAAGAGATTCAGTATCTTAGATAGTATTTCCGTTTCCGGGTGTTATCCGCTATAGTCCGTGTGCAGATTTGTTACGCGAATGGGACAAGCGAGGGGTATTCCGATGGCTAAACCAGCCAAGAAAGCGGCTAAAAAGGCCGTTGCCAAAAAGAAGCCGGTAAAATCAAAGCCCAAAAAAGCCGTCAAGGCAGCAGCAGCAAGTGGCGACAAGCAGCGCTTTACCCTTCATGGCACCATGACGTCCGGCCCCTCCTACACGGTGGGGCTGATGCTGTCCCTGTGCCGCCATCCCTTTTCGTATATCCATGTCAATCTCCGCGAAGGCCAGCACAAGCAGCCGGACTATCTGGTGAAAAACCGTTATGGCCAGGTGCCCGCCTTGCGCGATGGCCAGCTCTTCCTGGTGCAGTCCGCGGCGATCCTGGAGCACCTGTCCGAAACCCTCCACAAGTTTGACGGCAAGACCCCGATTGAGAAAATCCGGGTGCGCGAGTGGCTGTTCTGGCAGTGGGACAAGCTCTCCGTGCCATTGCTGCGCTTGCGGGCCCGCAACCGCGGTTTCCGCCAGTTCGGCGATGAAGTCCGCAATATGTATGACACCGAAGCCAAGGCGGCCCTGGCGGTCATTGAGCATGAATTGGCGAAGTCCGATTGGATTGTAGGCAAGAAAGCCACCATCGCCGATATCGGCAGTTTTGCCGTCGTGCGCTACGCGCCCGAGGCCATGATCGACTTGACGCCTTATCCAAATATCGTTGCCTGGAAAAAACGTATTGAAGCTATGCCTGGTTTTGGTACACCGGAACAGATTCTGCCGATGGAGAGCAGACTTCTCTGATTCCTGACGAAGGCATTCCTTGTGGACGAAATAAAGAAAAAGAAGTTCGTGCGCAAGGATGCGCTTGAAGCTGAAGCTGCCGCCAAAAGAAAACGCAACCGTCCCAAAGGTTATCTCGGCTGCATCCTGGGGCTCAGCATCGGCATTGCCGGCCTGGCTGCGGCGCGGCTTGGCCACCTCTGGGTGGGTTTTGATGTTTTTTCACAGTTCACGCCGCAGTTCATGTTCTTGGTGGCGGCATTCGCCCTTGGATTCTTCATGCCCCACGGAAAGGTGTTGACCGCCGTTGTGCTGCTGATCGCAATGGTGGTGGGCTACAGCATGTGGCCCTATTATGCCAGCGCCAATCCCCAGGTCTTGAGCACCGTCAAGGAAGGGGAACGCGAACTCCGCGTGGCAAGCTATAACACCCTGTTCAACAACGACCAGGTCGAAGAGGTCAAAGCCGAGATCAAAAGGCTGGATGCGGATGTCATCGTCCTCGTCGAACTGGGCCCGAACAAGCGCGGAATTTTTGACCAGCTGCTTTCGCAATACCCCTATCAGGCCAAATGCTCGGACCCCACCC
This sequence comes from uncultured Alphaproteobacteria bacterium, assembly GCA_963773295.1. Classification (GTDB taxonomy): domain Bacteria; phylum Pseudomonadota; class Alphaproteobacteria; order Rhizobiales; family Aestuariivirgaceae; genus Aestuariivirga. Next base: position 7,738 of record CAVZAJ010000004.1, on the reverse strand, counting down.
ATTGCAATTTCGGCATTCTGTCGAAATATCCCCTGACCAAGATCGGGGATCGCATGCTTTGGGACGGCCCTCCCTATATCCGGGCCTCACTTGGCGCCGGATTCGGCAACCTGTCCATCTACGGCGTCCATACCACGCGCTTTCCTTTTTCGCGGTCCCAGCTGGAGCAGGCCCGGGCGCTGGCCGTCGAACTCGATGCGATTACGGGTCATCGCATCATCATGGGCGACTTCAACGCCACGCCCTATTCACGCGTGACCCAGACTTTTGCGGCCCAAGGAAATTTCCAGCGCCTCACCGACCTGCCCACCTGGCCCGCCCGCACCGGCATGCCGCAGATAGCCATCGACCACATCTTTGTGAGCCCCGGCATTCGCCAGCTTGAGAGCGAGGGCATTGGCAACGGGGCAGGGTCCGATCACTTCCCGATTTACGTGAAACTCGCTGTTCCGGTGCCGTAGGAATTTCCCCACGGCCCCCGGCTTACCGGATTCCTGGTAAACCGCGGATAAATTTTTCGTCGTAAATTTTTCCTGCATATTCCCATAAAACCCGGGATTCATTGGAGTTATTCACTGGCAGGACCCGCCAACCGGCCTTTCTATTTGAAGTTTCTTAAGCCTGTCGTTTAACTTCGCGTTGCCACGCCGGAGTCAAAATCACCATCAACGCCGCACACTTAAGTGTTGGCAATAATACGGATGGGACTGACATGGGACGTCAAATGATGAAAAACGAAGCGGAGATCGCAATCGCCGCCGCAACTGCCGAAGATCTGCTCGAAATCGGCATGAAATACTGCATTGGTCGCGAAGTATCGATGAATCTTGTGGCGGCCCACAAGTGGTTCAACCTTGCTGCCCTCAAAGGCAGCGAAAGCGCCAGGCAATACCGCTGCGAGATTTCGCGTGAAATGAGCCCGGCCGATGTGGCCGACGCCCAGCGCCAGGCCCGTGACCTGCTCACGCTGCACTAAACACCGATACAAAAAAGTCCGCGTGAATCTGCGCACGCGGACTTATCTATTCTGCAGGGCTCAGTCGTTGAACTGGACTTCATCCACCAGCTTCGAGGCGGTCTTCTCAAGCTTGGCAATTTCAGCCACGTTTAATGTGTCAGGCGTGAATTTGCCCCAGCTCTGGACAATTTCCGAGGCAGGCACCGCCGGGTTTACCGGGTATTCAAAGTTTCCGTTCGCATAAAGCTGCTGGGCCTCGTCGCTGGCCAGGAAGGTCATCAGCTTGAGGGCATTGTCCTTGTGAGGCGCATTCTTCGCCAGCAGCATGCCGGAAATGTTCACGTGCGTGCCGATCTCGGCCGAGGAGGGGAATACGATGCGGGTGGCCTTCGCCCAGTCCTTTTGCTCGGGTTCCTTCTCGTTGGTGAGCATTTTTCCCATGTAGTAGGTATTGGAAATGGCGAGATCGCATTCACCGGCGAACACGCCTTTGGCCTGGTCGCGGTCGCCGCCGCTGGGCTTGATGGCCAAGTTGGCCTTCCAGCCAGCAAGCCATTCCTTGGCCGCCGCTTCGCCTTTGTGGGAAATAACCGCTGCAATCAGGCCAAGATTATAGGGATGATTGCCGGGCCGGCTGCAAATTTTGCCTTTCCATTTAGGGTCAGCCATTTCCTCATAGGTGAAGGTGTCCTGTTTTACCCGGTCTCTAGACACATAGATCACGCGGGCTCGCATGGTGAGGCCGAACCAGAGATTGCCGGTGTCGCGCAGCGCGGCCGGAATCTTGTTCAGGATTTCAGGCAGTTCGACGGGTTGCGCCAGGCCCTTGTCGGCGGCAATGACAAGCCGGCCGACGTCAGCGGTCATCAGAAGGTCCGCCGGGCTCAAGGCGCCTTCCTGCTCCATCCGTTCGATCAGCCCCTTTTCCGCAAAAACCGTTTTTACGGCAATCCCGGTTTCCTTGGTGAACTGCTCGAACAGGGGGTTGATCAATTCCGGCTGGCGGTAAGAGTAGACGTTTACTTCTTCCGCTGCTTGCGCCGATGTTTGAAGGGCTGCAAATGCTGCGAGGGCAATAAGACTGCGCCGGGAAAACGCCATGTTGGATCTCCTGTTGGTTTTCTGCAGGAATAACACCGTGAGAGCGGGAGTCAAGAAAAAACCGACTAATTTACTCGGTTATGACATTTTGCCACTTCTTGCGAAACATTTGCGGCGGGCAATCACGCCCGCTTGCATGCGCATTCAAATCACGGCAAAAGCCCCAACACCGGAGACGTGGCCGAGTGGCTGAAGGCAACGGTTTGCTAAATCGTCATACGTGTTACAGCGTATCGAGGGTTCGAATCCCTCCGTCTCCGCCAATCTATCTTTGATTTATTTGAATAAAGCGCGATTTCTGGGACCCTACCCACGCCATAGCCCACAGTCCATTATCCAGTCCATCGTTGGGCACGCTATGTCCCATGCCCTCGAACCCCTTATATTGGGGAAACCCTTGGTTCGTGCCTTGCGCCATTAACTGGATGAGCCGACATGATAAGTAAAATACGGAATTTAAGGCTCCGTAGCTCATGCGAATGATTCCAATTTGCAGCTGTTGGCCACTTCCGCCTTGCGCGAAGTTGGATCGTGCCTGCGGAAAAAAGACCCGCGCCAAAATGCGTGGCGCGGGGACGTGTTGACCCTCCGTCAATTCAGCTATTGCGTTTTATCCGTGTCTTCCAGGAAGAAGCGGCCGAGCGGGTTCTGGTAGAAATCGGTCACATTCTTGCGGCAGCCATTGATGAAGGGGCTGTAATAGAGATCGATCCAGTGGGCGTCGGCCTTGGCGAGCGTCTGGATTTCCACATACATCGCTTCACGCTTGGCCGGATCTGCCTCGATGCGCGCCGCGACCACAAGGTCCTTTACCTTGTCATTCTTGTAGCGCGTCATGTAATTCATGTTGGCATCGTGGCCGAGCACGAAAGTCGTTTTCTGGTCGGGATCGATGATGTCGTTCGTCCAGTAATTGACCGCGGTGTCAAAATTGCCGTCGACTTCCGTCTGCCAAGTCGTGCTCGGGTCCAGCTTCTGGATATTCAATGTGACCCCCGCCTTGGCCAGCTGCTGCTGAACCAGAACCGCGGTCTGTTCGTCCACCGTATCCCCGGCATTGACAACATGGTTGATGGTGAGGCCCTCGGCACCAGCATCCTTGAGCATCTGCTTGGCCTTTTCCGGATCATACGGGCGCAGGAGATTGTCCTTGTTGTGGTAAAGCGCGCCCTCCGGGACATAGGAGCGGGCGACTTTGCCAACGCCGAAGGTCACCGTGTCGACAATGGCCTGCTTGTCGATGGCGAGGTCGAGCGCTTCGCGTACCTCCTTCTTTCCAAGGGCGCCTTTCTCGTGATTGATCAGCAGATGATCCTCGCGCGTCGAGGTATCGAGCGTGATGTTGAGGTTGGCGTCCTTCTTGAGTTCCGCCACTTTGGAAAACGGAACGAAAATCGAGCAGTCGATTTCGCCGGCCTGCAGCTTCAGCATGCGGGTGTTGTCATCAACGACGGAAATCCACTCGACACCGTCCAGCTTCACCCGGTCGGCCTGCCAGAAATTCGGGTTCTTCTTGAGAATGACGCGGTCGCCGCGCCGCCATTCCACCAGGCCGAAGGCCCCTGAAGCCATGGGCTTTTCGGCATAGGCTTCCTCGCCTGCGGCCGTGACTGCCTTTTCCGACAGGATCGAAATGCCCGGCATGGCGAGTGTAGCCAGGAAGGGTGCTGTCGGCTGGTTCAGCGTCACCACGAGCGTCTTGTCATCTTTCGCTTCGGCGGTCTTGATCACCTTGTAGGTGTCGGCCCAAAGCGAGCCGGGATTGTCGCGGATGCGCAGGAGCGAGAAGGCGGCATCCCGTGCGGTGATTGGCGATCCGTCCTCGAATTTGGCGTCGCGCATCGTGAAGGTGTAAACCGTGTTGTCCGGCGATATCTCCCATTTTTCCGCGAGGCCCGGCTCGAGCTTGGTGCCGGATTTATCGACGCGCACGAGCACGTCATAAACGTTTGAAAACACCCAGAAGTCGACGTTCTGGGCGCTCTTGATCGGATCGAAAGTGGTGCCGTCCTCACGCCGCCCGATGGTGAGAGTGCCGGCTGCTTCGGCGATCGCCGCCGCCAGCGAAAGCCCGGCAAAAAGTGCGGCGCCGGATACCGAAAGCCATTTTGATCTTGTCATGTTTTGTCCTCTGCTTGTTTCGTTTGCACCCAGTTTTTTCTCAACCGTCTCACCTCGTCAAAAAGCCGACAAGCGACAGCCTGTCGGGCTGTCATGCGGAGGGCGGGGACGGGATCTGCGTGGCACGCCGCCATCACCATGGGGCAGCGCGGATGGAAGGGGCAGCCCGGCGGAATGGCCAGCGGACTGGGCGGCTCGCCGGCCAGCAGTTCGGACGGCAGGGATCTGTCGGGGTCGATTTCCGGAATGGCGCGCAGCAGCGCCTGGGTATAGGGATGTTTTGGTGCAAGGAAGATGTCTTCCGTCCGGCCTTCCTCGACGATTCGGCCGAGATAAAGCACCGCGATCCTGTCGCACAGGCGCCGCACCACGGCGAGATCATGGGCAATGAAGATCATGGTGAGATTCATTTGCGACCTGAGGTCAATCAGGAGATTGATGATCTGCGCCTGGATTGAGACATCAAGCGCCGAGACGCATTCATCGGCCACAATCAGATGGGGAGAAACGGCAAGGGCGCGCGCAATTCCCACCCGCTGGCATTGCCCGCCGGATAATGTCGCGGGCTTGCGGCCCGCATGTTCGGCTGAAAGGCCAACCAGCGACAGCAGCTCCAGGACGCGCCCGCCGATCCGGGCGCGCGGAATCCTGTTCTGAACGTGGAGCACCTCGCCGATGATGTCGCCCACCCGCATGCGCGGGTTGAGGGCATTGTAGGGATCCTGAAAGATCATCGCGGTCTCGCGCCGGAACTTTGCAAGGTTCTGCGGTGTCAGCAAAGTTCCCTTGAACAAAACCTCGCCCGACTGCCTCTCGGTGAGGCCCATGATGGCGCGCGCCAAGGTGGTCTTGCCGCAACCCGACTCTCCGACAAGGCCCAGGGTTTCACCCTCATCGAGCCGGAAAGACACGCCGTTCACCGCCCGTACGCGGGTGCGCGCCACCCCCGGCCAGGTGAAATCGCTGGAAGCGAAACTCACATGCAGGTCGCGCACCTCGAGAATTGGCGGCGGTTCTTTCATGGGACGACCTCAGTGCCGCGGAGCGCTGCGGCGGCCACATGGCAGGCCGCGGCATGGCCGGCTTGAGCCCCAAAAGCTCTGGGTTGCTATGCCGGCAGAGCTCCACGCGGCACTCACAGCGGGGATGGAAGCGGCACCCCAGGGGCCAGGAAAAAGGCGACGGCGGCTGTCCCGGAATGTTCGCAAGCCGCCCTCCATCGAGGCCCGCGGCCGGCTGGCAGGCGATGAGGCGCGCCGTATAGGGGTGCAAGGGTTCGCCGAGCACGGCACGTTTTGGACCGTATTCGCAAATCCGCCCGCCATACATCACGGCGATACGGTCGCAGGTCTGGGCCACAACGCCGAGATCGTGGGTGATGAGGATGATCGAAAGCCCGCGCTGATCCCGGAGATCAAGCAAAAGGCGGAGAATTTGCGCCTGCACCGTGACGTCGAGGGCCGTCGTCGGCTCGTCGGCAATCAGCAAGGCGGGCGAACAGGCAAGCGCCAGGGCGATCATCGCGCGCTGGCGCATGCCGCCAGAAAACTGGTGCGGATAGTCCGACACGCGCCGTTTGGGATCGGGAATGCCAACCTGACGGAGCAGTTCGACCGTTCTGGCCAGCGCTTCTTTCTGGCCCAGCCCTTCATGGAACACGAGGCTTTCGGCGATCTGTTTGCCGATGCCCATGACCGGATCGAGATGGCTCGCCGGATTTTGGAAGACCATGCCGATGCGCCGGCCGCGCACCTGCTGCATTTGCTTTTCGCTAAGCGCTGTGATGTCAGTGCCATCCAGGACGACGCGCCCATCGCTGACAGCGAGGCTTGCCGTCGGCATGAGCCGCATCAAGGCCCGGCAGGTGACGGTCTTGCCAGACCCGCTCTCGCCAACCAGCCCCATGATCTCGCCGCGCCCCAGCGAGAACGAAACTCGGTCTACAATAACCGTACGGGCGCCGTCGCGCACCGCTTCAACGCTGAGACTGTCTACCGCGAGCAGTTTCTCACTCATTCCCTGACACCCAGAAGCTCGCCCAGGCCATCGGCCAGCAGGCTGAAGCCGAAGGCAAGCCCCACGATTGCCAGGCCCGGGAAGGCGGTAATCCACCAGGCCGTGGTGATGAAATTCTGGCCTTCGGCAACCATGATGCCCCATTCCGCGGCCGGCGGCTGAACCCCCAGGCCGAGATAGCTTATCGCCGCGCCCGAAAGAATGACCAGCACCACATCCGACATGGCAAACACGATTGAGGCGACAATCGCATTGGGCATGATGTGGCGGAACATGATGCGGGCATGGGAATAGCCCAGGCTCTGGGCGGCAATGACGAAATCGCTGTGCTTGAGGATCAGCGTCTGGGCCCGGATCAGCCGTGCATAGGAAACCCAGCCGACGAGCGCCATGGCGATATAGAAGCTGCCGATGCCGGGCCCGAGGATCGAGATGATCGCAAGCATCAGGACGAGGAACGGGAAGGCGAGGACGATATCGACGATGCGCATGAAAATCGTGTCGACAATACCGCCGGCATAGCCCGAAAGCGAGCCGATCACCGTGCCGATGATGAAGGGGAAAATGACGCCGATGAGCCCCATCTGGAGGTCGATGCGGGTCCCCCAGATGACCCGGGAGAAAATATCGCGGCCGAAATTGTCCGTGCCGAAGGGATGCGCGAGGCTAGGCCCTTGCAGGGTGTTTGCCGTGTTCTGGAGGATGGGGTCGTAAGGCGCGATCCACGGCGCAAACAGCGCCAGGATCACCGCCCCGATCACAACCAGGGAGCCAATCACCAGGGGCACCGGCCAGGCTATCCACGGTTTTGTTGTTGTGACGGCAAGGTTCATATTTTTATGCGCGGATCGGCTGCGGCCATGAGGATATCGGCGAGGAAATTGATCAGTACCGCGGCGCAGGCAAAAGCCATCGCGACACCCTGGACCACCATATAGTCGCGGGTGAAAATGCCCCGGACCAGCAGCTGGCCGATCCCGGGAGCGAAAACACCGTCTCCACGACGACCGATCCACCGATCAACCAACCCATATTGACGGCTATCAGATTGATCGATGGCACCAGCGAATTAGGCAGTACGTGCCGCCAGAACACCATGCCTTCGGGAAGGCCACGGGCCCGCGCGGCGATGGCATGGTCGGAAACGAGTTCGGCGAGCATGCTGGCCCGAAGGTTTCGGGTGAGCACCGCGGACAGGGCCAACGCTACGGTGGTGCAGGGCAGCACCATGTGATGCAGGCGGTCGGCGAAGTTGTCGCCGTAGCCCGAGACCGGAAACAGATCGAGTTTCACGCTGAACACGATGATCAGCATGATGCCCAGCCAGAAGGCGGGAAAGCCGAGGCCGGCGGTCGAAGATGCGGATGACGTGATCGACGGCTTGCCCGGTTGCGTGCCGCGGCGGTCGCGAGCGGTACCGCTATGGGCGTGGCCAGATTGACGCTGCCGATGACCAGGAATAGCGTAGGGGCTACCCGTTCTCCGATCAGACGCAGGACGTCAACGCGATAGAGGATCGATGTTCCCATCTCGCCGTTGAAA
>CAVZAJ010000003.1:0-9168 GCA_963773295.1 uncultured Alphaproteobacteria bacterium | reverse complement strand
ATTGGTTGGCTTTATTGCTTAAAAGGGAGGTCTAAAAACACAAAGGTGGGCAGCAATGTATCCAATTTCGTTAGGCTTCGAAGAAGCGGAAAGTCGAATTCGACTGCTTCTAAAGAATGGACATTACGCGGAAGCGCTGGTGACAGCAGTCTTCACATTCGAAAAGACCTTATTTCGCGCCCTTAGGTCCTGTATAATTGCACGCGGATTTTCGTCAAAACATGCCGATCTTCTACTTAAGAAAAATTCGGGTTTTGAAAATTTGAAGGATCTTTGGGAGTGCTTTTCCAAAGACTACAAAACACTGCCGGAAACCGTAGGAAATCGCTGGTCAGACGTCGTTAATGCGAAGGGAATGCGCAACAAGCTGGTTCATGGGCAATTGGTTTATAAGCTGAAGGATTGCGAGCTATGGGCCAAAAAGTTCTGGAGGCGCTTTCCGACTTCAGAAAAAAACTAAAAGATGACTACGGGCTAGACGCATGGAAACGTTTGCCAACACGTCGAATTTCTTTGTTGCCGTGGTCGCTCAAAACTCGTTCAGATATTTCAAAATAAAGATTATTGGCCGGTCTAATGCAAACTTGGGATATCGTCCCTCTATGGATTGAAACTTATGAGCTCGGCTATTGTCCTAATTGCTTTCTTCGAGTGACGAATTAACAATTTCATTGGGTCAAGACCACCATCCAAAATTCTTTTCATATGACTTCTAGATCGCAACCCCGCGTGCACGTGACCATATGATATTCTCATACGATTTAGTTCAATAAGTTTTTTCGACATCTTTTTGTCGATAATTTTTTTAGTAACTGCGCGTTGCGCTATCGAGGAAAATCCAGCCTCAGCCGCTTGGTCTTCCATCATCAAAATAAGTTGACCACCGAGCACGTTTTCTGCAAATGCCTGGCAACATAAGATCGTTCCCAAATATGCACCCTGCACGTAACATAGCTCCAACTCTACCAAAGCATAGTAGGAAGAAATCCCACCCATAAGCAGCATGTCGCGGGGTGCACCAAAGTAATGATTAAAATATCTTATACGCGCAATTCGTGAACGCTCGGTCCTGTGATCATGTTTTCGCAGCAAATCCCGCAGTTCCGCATGACTGGGAATTCTTCCTGTTTTTCCCTTTTTTCTTGAGTGATGAAACCATTCTTACGGGTTAATTTAGACAGGTGATAAAAAGCATCAAATATCCAGCCCCTCCTCGCTTACGAACTCGGCGCGTTCGGAGATGAAGTTGAAGCGTTCTTCGGGTTTGTTGCCCATGAGCTGTTCGACGATTTTGGCGGTGGAGGTGCGTTCGGCGTCTGACAGGGTGACCTGAAGCAGCAGGCGCTTGGCGGGGTCCATGGTGGTTTCCTTGAGCTGGGAGGCCAGCATTTCGCCGAGGCCCTTGAAGCGGCCGACTTCGACCTTGCCCCTGCCGTTGAACACCGTCTTGAGTAATTCATCCTTGTGCTGATCATTCCTTGCGTAGGTGGTCTTGCCGCCCTGGGTGAGGCGGTACAGCGGCGGCACGGCGAGGTAGAGGTGGCCCTGGTCGATGAGCAGCGGCATCTGGCGGTAGAAAAAGGTGATGAGCAGCGAGGCGATATGGGCGCCGTCCACGTCGGCGTCGGTCATTATGATGACCTTGTCGTAGCGCAGATCTTCCTCGCGGTAGGACGCTCCAGTGCCGGCGCCCAAAGCCTGGATCAAGTCCGAGATTTGCTGGTTTCCGGCGAGCTTGTCCTTGGTGGCGCTGGCGACGTTGAGGATTTTTCCGCGCAACGGCAGGATCGCCTGATTGACGCGGTTGCGGCCCTGCTTGGCGGAGCCCCCTGCACTATCGCCTTCGACGATGAAGAGCTCCGAGCCTTGCGCCTGGGTGGCCGAGCAATCGGCCAGCTTGCCGGGAAGCCTGAGCTTCCGCACCGCGGTCTTGCGGCCCACTTCCTTTTCGGCGCGGCGCCTGATGCGCTCATCGGCGCGCTCGATGATCCAGTCAAGCAGCCTGTCGGCCTGGGCCGGGTGGCCGGTGAGCCAATGATCGAAATGATCGCGCACGGCGTTTTCGACGATGCGCAGCGCCTCGACGGAGGCGAGCCGGTCCTTGGTCTGGCCCTGGAATTCCGGTTCCCGGATAAAGACCGAGAGCAGCGAGCCGGATGAGGTCATCACATCATCGGCGGTGACGGCGTTGGCGCGCTTGTTGTTGCTGAGTTCGGCGTAGTTCTTCAGCGAGCGGGTGAGCGCGGTGCGGAAGCCCTGTTCGTGGGTGCCGCCATCGGCGGTGGGAATGGTGTTGCAATAGGAGGACGAGAAGCCGTCATCGCCGCCGAACCAGGCGATGGCCCATTCGACATTGCCGTGGCCGCCTTCCTTCTCCACCTTGCCGGAAAAGATTTCATCGACGACGCGGGTTTTGCCCTCCAGGCGCTCCTCGAGGAAATCCTTGAGGCCGCCGGGAAAATGCAGCACGGCTTTTTCCGGGGTTTCCTTGTCCTTGATGTGGGAGGCATCGCACGACCAGCGGATTTCCACGCCGCCGAAGAGATAGGACTTGGAGCGCGACATGCGGTAAAGCCGGGCGGCGGAAAATTCCGTATTGCCCTTGCCGAAAATCTGCGCGTCTGGCTTGAAGCGCACCATGGTGCCGCGCCTGCCGTTGATCTTGCCGAGGGCCTGCATTTTGCCGGTGGGGAGCCCGCGGGCATATTCCTGTTTGTAGAGCTGCTGGCCGCGGGCCACTTCCACGATGCAGTGCTCCGACAGGGCGTTCACCACGGAGACGCCCACGCCATGGAGGCCGCCCGAAGTTTCATAGACCTTCGAGTTGAATTTGCCGCCGGCATGGAGCGTGGTCATAATCACTTCGAGGGCCGACTTGTTCTTGAACTTGGGGTGCGGATCGACGGGAATGCCGCGGCCATTGTCGGTGACCGCGAGATAGCCCGCGGCATCATAGTTCACGTCGATCCAGGTGGCGTGGCCGGCCACGGCCTCGTCCATGGCGTTGTCCATGACTTCGGAGAAAAGGTGATGCAGGGCCTTTTCGTCGGTGCCGCCAATATACATGCCGGGACGGCGGCGGACCGGCTCGAGGCCTTCCAGCACCTCGATGTCGGCGGCGGTATATTGCTCCTCACCCCTTGATTTTGCTGAGTTTTTTGGTATCTGCTTGGTGGCGGCAGGCAAGCCGCCGAAGAGATCGTCCGTATTCCTGGCCTTGGCCATTCACATTGTTCCCGAATCGTTTCACCCCAATATGGCGGAGCGCAGGGGAAAGCTCAAATTTCAGTTGAACAGGCCGGACAGTTCCGACCGGGCGTGGGTGACGATGATCCCGGCCAGCAGGCGGCTGGCCATGCCGCCGGAGGACGGCACGCGGCGGGGATCAAACGCTTCCGGATGGTCATGGATCATGGACACGTGGGTTGGCTGCCAATCAAGGCCCTGCAACGCCTCCGCCCAAGTTTTTTCCGTTCTTACCAGCCCGATAGCCATGGCAATAGCCAAGGCCGCGACGGGCGGGAGAGAACGGATTTTCTTGTTGTTTGGGCGGGTCATCAGGCATTCCTTTGAACTTGAGACCGTTCTAAAGGGGGCTGCCTGTATGAAACCTGAGCGGGCAATTCATTTTGCGTTCATGTGGAGGGCCCACAGCGGGCGTCTAACCCATTGATCCTCGACAGGAATAATAAAAATCCCGCCTCAGCCGTTAACCGGGGCGGGATTGTTTTAGCGATCTTAAGCGGGCAGCTGGAAGAACCAGTTGGCCAGAAGCACCACGGCGGCGCCGGCAGCAAGGGTGACATAGGGCAGCATGCCTGCCTTCTTCTCGCCCATGTCGCCTTCTTTCAGGCCCAGTTCCGTAAGCGCGCCTTTGGGGAACTTGCCGCCATCCTGAACATAGTGCCGGAAGGCGAATACCGGAATGATCAGAGCCGCGAAGACGAGGCCAACCCAGAGGGCGTTTGAATAGCCCCAGACTTTCGCGCCGGCGCCCAGAAAGAGCGCATTCACAAAAGCCAATACCGTGTTGAGACCGATCAGCCAGGCTGGCGCTTTCCACGGACGCTCGATGTGACCCGAGTCGACACGATGGATCCAGCCCGCATTGAGGTTGAGGAAGTTGAAGATCATGTAGCCCACGTTCGAAATGGCGAGCACGAAGAAATAGCCTGCCAAATCGGACGCCAGGGCAAGCAGGAACAGGTTGAAGGCAAAATCCGTCCACATGGCGCGCGTGGGGGCGCCATGGCTATTCACCTGCGTGAGATACTTCGGAAGCCAGCCGTCCTTGGAACCCTGATAGAGGGTGCGCGATGATCCGGCCATGGCGGTCATAATGGCCAAGAAGAGCGCGAGGATCATCAGGATTACGAAGACTTGGGTGATGACTGGATGGCCGCCCGCCATGTTGCCAAGAGCTTCGGCAATGCCTGTACCATCGACAATCCCGGGCGCAAGCATGCCCGTGTGACCCAAAACACCCTGGAAGGCGAAGGGCACCAGGAAATAGAACAAGCAACACAGAAGGCCGGCATAAAAGATTGACTTGAAGGTGTCGGTCTTCGGATTTTTAAGTTCGCGGGTGTAGCACACCGCCGTTTCAAAGGCATACGTCGACCAAGCTGCGATGTAGAGGCCCCCAAGAAACAGGGTCCAGCCGCCAATGCTCCAGGTGCCATCAACGCCGGAATAGGCGGCCGTTGGGGGCACGAGTCCGGCGAAATTGGTGGAATCAATCGCACCCGTCAAGATCGGCACAAGCCCCACCAGCAGCAATGGCACGAGCACGACGATGGCCAGCCATTTTTGCGCAGACGCCGTTGAAGCGATGCCGCGATGCTGAATCCAGAACATGATCAACATGAGGATCGCACCGATCGCGAAGGTCGTGTTGAAATGCAAAGTGCCCAGGCCGGGAATTGGAATGTTGAACAGCTCCCAACCGCGGATTGCCGGCGTTCCCGCAGACGTAACGGCTGCTATGGCGTCAGCGGCGGCCTTTCCGGCATTTGCAGGATCTGCGAGCCAGGCCAAAACTTCCGGCGAGGTTTCCGTGAAAAGCGGAATGGGAAACAGCGCGTTCAGAATATAGCCCGCCGCGATGGCGCAACCCAACGACAACACGGGGCTCCAAGCGAACCAGTTGCACCACACGGAGAGCGGAGCGATGAATTTTGAATAGCGCAGCCAGGCGGTTGCCCCGTAGACGGACGCGCCGCCGGACTTGTTTCCGAACATGCCGGCCATTTCGGCGTAGGTGAAGGATTGCAGGAAGCCCATGATCATGGAAATGATCCACACCAGGAAGGCGAGCTTGCCCGTGGTTCCGGCGATGCCGCCGATGGAGAAGAGCACGAGCGGCGGCACGCCAGCCGCAACCCAGAAAGCGCCCTTCCAGTCCAACGCGCGGACGAGTTCGCCCGAGCCTTTTTCACTTGCCATGATTGTCCCCTCCGTTAATCCCCTCGCGCCGGATTGAAGATAATTAATTCTTCGAGAATCTATCCCACCCGCAGGAAACAATTTTGAATGCGATTATATCGCCGGTCAAGCGGAACTGAGGGAAATTGACAGTTCAATTTAGAACCGATTCGCAAGCGCCGAGCGCTTTTCCACCCCCGGGGGCTGTGCAATTTCTGACTGACGCGCCGCCGATGCGCAGGCCTCTTGGACCTCGCGCCACTTCGCAACTGCACAATTTTTTTGCAGAATACGGCCCAAAACTTCAACAGTTCCTTGACAAGGGGCTACCCGCCATGTTTCCTGTGAGACAACAAAGTTGCCCCGTAGCAAATGAGTCTAACAAGGGGCGGTAGCGCAGGGTGCGGGGAAAACAAACGCTACACGCAGGAGGGAATATCAATGCCTGACCTCAATCAGCGGATTGAGGCCATGTACCAGGGCGACAAGCGCGGTGCATGGCTTTTCATCATCTTTCTCTGGATCACCATACTTTTCGTCCTGTTCATGACCTGGCCCTACATCCCAGACGCGGGGATCAAGGTCGCGGTGGTTCTGGCGGCGGCGGCGGTCCTGATCTTCAACACGGCATCGATCACGGCGATGTTGAAGCACTATGACGAGGACAAGGAATTCATCTATGGCCTCGACATCAAGCATCTTGATGAATCCCGCAAGAACAGAAGCTGAGCGAGGCAATCATGGCAAAATACACTCCCCCTGAACAACCCAAGGTCATGCAATGGGTCGACATCGTTTTCGTGGTGGCGGCCATTTTCCTCGCGTTGTGGCTGCCGTTGCAGGCCGGCTGGGCCGGCGTTTCACGCGCCATCGAGAAGATCGACAATCCCACCTGGGAAGCGCTCGGCCAGACTCCGGCGCAGGTCGAGCAATGGGTGAAACTCGGCTTTGCCGATGCCGCTGCCGCGCACGACATCATCCAGAACAAGTTCGACTACACGATCAACTGGGTGCAGCTCATCATCATGGTGATCGTCATCGTCGGCTATTTTGTCTTCCTCTTCCGGGCCTCCGACCAGGAGTACAAGGAAGTGATCGACGAAAAGTTCAACGGCAAGAATTAGGAGAGACAAACATGTGGATGACTCTCGCGAATATCGGCTGGGCGGTGTCGGCGGCGTTTGCGCTGTGGATGCTTTATGACTGGTACAAGACCGATACGTCCTATTCCGAAGAGACACTGACTTCGTCGCGCGAAGGCGAGATTGAAGCCGTGCAAGAAAAACACAGGGTTTGAGGAGCTGACATGGCAAACGCAACAACAGCCGGTTCGGCTCCCCAAAGGGTATCCCTCTCACGCGTACTCGGCCCCGCCCATGTGTGGGCCCTGGGCGTCGGCATCGTGCTGGTGGGTGAATACACCGGCTGGAACTTCGCAGCCGACAAGGGCGGCTCGCTAGCCGCACTCATCATCTGCTGGATGATCGGCCTTCTCTATACCTCGGTGGCCATGATCGACTCGGAGGTGACCTCGACGGTTGCCGCCGCCGGCGGCCAGTATGCCCAGGCAAAGCACATCGTCGGGCCCTTGATGGCCTTCAACGTGGCGCTTTACCTGGTTTTTGCCTACACCATGCTGGAAGTGTCCAATGCCATTCTGATCGCCGACACGATCAAGTCCTACGCCGGCGAAGGCTTTGGCGACTGGCATTACCGGGGCGTCATCGCGACGGTGATCGTCGTGCTGGCAACCCTGAATTACCGCGGCGTGCTGGTGACGCTCAACGTCAACTTCGTCATCACTGCCGTTGCCTATCTGGCAATCATCGTCCTGTTCTTCTCGGTGCAGCCGTGGAGCCAGGGCGCGGTGCTGAAGCTGGGCGATATGGTAACGCCGGAGAACGCCCTGCCCTACGGCTGGATCGGCGTGGTTGCCGCCTTCCATTGGGGCGTGTGGTACTATCTGGGCATCGAGGGCACCACGCAGGCCGCCGAAGAAGTGCGCTCACCCTCCCGATCGCTGCCTTACGGCACCATGGCGGGGATGATCACGCTGCTCATCGGCGCCAGCCTGACGTGGTATATCTGCGCCTCGCTGCTGCCCTGGCAGTATCTGGGCTACACCTACTTCCCGCTGCTTGACGCGGGCCGGATGACCGGCAGCAAGACGCTGGAATACATGATGTTCACGGCCACCATCCTGGCGGGCCTGGCTTCGGCCAACGGCTGCATCAACGATGCGGCACGTTCGTGGTTCTCGCTGGGCCGCGACCGCTACCTGCCGACGTGGTTTTCCGCCGTGCATCCGAAATACCGGACACCTTACCGGTCCATCGTGTTCCTGGTGCCGATTGCCCTGGCCTTCGCGTTCATCGCAAACCTTGGCCAGGCGATCACCTTCTCGATCCTTTCGGGCGTTCTGCAATACACCTTCATGAGCGTGAACATCATCATGTTCCGCAACAAGTGGCCGCTGGGCACGATCCGCCGGGGATTCACCCATCCCTTCCATCCGATCCCGGCGGTGGTGCTGTTCATCCTTTGCGTCGTGACGTTCTTCGCCATCTTCCTCGGATATGGCGCGCAGCTCACGGCCATGGTGGTGTTCTACATCCTGATGTCGCTGTGGTTCCATTTCTACCGGTACCAATATGTCAGGCGCGGCGAGCAGTTCACCATGCCGTGGCCGAAGCCAAAGGGTTACTGAAACTATCAATCCAGGGAATGGCCCGCAGGATTGCGGGCCATTTTCATTGAGGGCGTTGCATGTGGGGTACGGTGCTTGGACTGGTTGCGCTGGCAGCGCTTGGCTGGCGGCTGGTTCATGTTGTCCGCCGCAAGCAAAGGCAGAAGGCGGAAGCAGCCGAATTCATTTTTGCGGATGTTCTTGAAGTTATTGAAAAGCCGGTTTTTGAACAGCGAGGGGCTGATGGGTTTCCCCGGATGTCGGCAACCTACCGTGGATTTCCGGTTCAAATTTATCCCCTCGTCGACACGCTTGCGACACGGCGGCTTCCTGCCCTCTGGCTTATGGTGACGCTGCAGGACAAGCTGCCGGTGAAGGCCCATTTTGACCTGATGATGCGCCCTGCGGGGCCAACTACATTTTCGAATTTCGATCACCTGCCCCATACGCTTGACCCCCAGGAAGGATTCCCCGAACAAGCGGTCATTCGCACTGACGACGCCGAGGACGTGCTTCCCGCTTCACTGATTGCGCCGCATATCGAACCCTTCTTCGGGCCACGGGCAAAGGAGCTGCTCATCACCCAGAACGGCTTGCGCATCGTATGGCTGTTGGCGGAAGCGGAGCGGGCGCGTTATGGGGTTTTGCGGCAGGCTGAATTCGGACGAAGTTCAGATCGAGGGCCAGCTGGCGCGGGACATTCTGGACAGGCTGATTGCGATGCGCAAAGACATCCTTGATTGGAGTACGGAGAGGACATGACACCGGAACCGCGCAATCCCCGCCTCGTGCTTCTTGCCGCCGTTGTCCTGCCGGGTTCCGGCCATGTGTTGCAAGGCCGGGCGCCGCGCGGGCTCATGTTTTTGTTCTTCACGATCATCCTGGGCTGGGCCAGCAGCCATGTCATGCCGGAGACGGCCAGCTTTTTCGGACGCCATATCGGCGGCATTTTCATCTACGGCATGTCGATCATCGACGCCTACAGGTGGTCAAAGGTGGAATGGGAAATCCGGAAGCGCGAAAAAACCCAGGACACGCCTTAGTTTCCGCTCCTGCGC
>CAVZAJ010000002.1:0-387611 GCA_963773295.1 uncultured Alphaproteobacteria bacterium | reverse complement strand
GGGGGCTCGAAGCGCCGCTATGCCTCGATTGGCGACGTGATCGTTGTCTCGGTCAAGGAAGCAATCCCGCGCGGCCGCGTGAAGAAGGGCGCCGTGATGAAGGCCATCGTGGTGCGCACCGCCAAGGACATTCGCCGGGCTGACGGCTCCACCATCCGCTTTGACCGCAATGCGGCGGTCCTGATCAACGCCCAGGGCGAGCCGGTTGGCACGCGCATTTTCGGACCCGTGCCCCGTGAGCTGCGCGGCAAGAACCAAATGAAAATCATTTCTCTGGCGCCGGAGGTATTGTGATGTCGGCGAAGCTTAAAATCAGGAAGGGCGACAAGGTTGTCGTCATTACGGGCAAGGACAAGGGCAAGCAGGGCGAAGTGCTCCGCGTGATTCCTGCCGAGAACCGGGCCGTTGTCGGCGGCATCAACATTTCAAGGCGCCATACGAAGCAGACGGCGGCGCAGGAAGGCGGCATCATCAACAAGGACATGCCGATACAGATTTCGAACCTGGCGTTGCGCGATCCGAAGGATGGCAAGCCAACCCGCGTGGGCTACAAAACGCTCGGCGATGGCAAAAAGGTCCGGTTTGCAAAACGCTCTGGAGAAGTCATCGATGGCTGACGAAAAAGAAGTCAAGGCGAAGCCAGCAAAGCAGGCCAAAGCCCAGAAGAAATCAGAAGCTGCCGAGAGGCCGGCCGGCAAGGTTGCCCGGCTGCCTGAAGGCTATGTGCCGCGCCTGCGCCAGCATTATAGCGACGTGGTGCGCCCCAAGCTGATTGAGCAGTTCGGCTACAAGAACGTGATGGAAGTGCCGAAGATCACCAAGATCGTGCTCAACATGGGCGTTGGCGAGGCCACGCAGGATTCCAAGCTGGTGCAGGTTGCCGCCGCCGAGCTTGAGAAGATCGCCGGCCAGAAGGTTGTCATCACCAAGTCGAAGAAGGCCATCGCGCAGTTCAAAATCCGGGAAAACCTGGCAATCGGCGCGAAGGTGACCCTGCGCAAGGTGCGGATGTATGAATTTCTTGACCGGCTGATCACCATCGCGCTGCCGCGGGTGCGCGACTTCCGCGGCCTTTCGGACAAGAGCTTTGACGGCCGCGGCAACTATGCCCTTGGCATCAAGGAACACCTGATCTTCCCGGAAATCGACTACGACAAGATCGACCGGATTTGGGGCCTCGACATCGTGATTTGCACCTCGGCGAATACTGATGACGAAGCCCGTGCCCTGATCGACGCATTTAATTTCCCGTTCCGCCGCAGCACGCGCAAAGCTGCCTAAGAACAAACTGGATCCCTGAGGAAGCCCATATGGCAAAAACGAGCTCGGTAGAAAAGAACGAAAAGCGCAGGCGCCTGGTCAAGCAATTTGCGGCCAAGCGGAAACGCCTGAAAGCGATTACGCAGGACAGGAAGGTCTCCATGGAGGAGCGCTTCGCGGCCCAGATCAAGCTTTCGGCAATGCCGCGCAATTCGGCCAAGACCCGCATCCGCAACCGGTGCGAAATCACCGGCCGGCCACGGGCCTTCTACAGGAAATTGAAAGTGTCACGTCTGGCTCTTCGTGATCTGGCCAACCAGGGCATGGTCCCTGGCATGACCAAGTCGAGCTGGTAGGGCGAACGGACGGACAAGGAGACGAATAGATGAGTGCAAGTGATCCGATCAGTGATTTGCTGACCCGCATCCGGAATGCGCAGGAACGCGGCAAGGCCAAGGTTTCTTCGCCAGCTTCACGGCTGCGCGAGCGCGTGCTTGAAGTGCTTCAGCACGAGGGCTTCATCCGCGGTTTCACCACGGTGCAGCAGGGTTCCGGCAAGGCCGAGATCGAAATCGAACTGAAATATTTCGATGGCGCGCCGGTCATCCGCGAACTTCAGCGCGTGTCGAAGCCCGGCCGCCGGGTTTATGCCTCGGTTAAATCCCTTCCCACCGTTTTCAATGGCATGGGAATTTCCATTCTGTCGACGCCGAAGGGCGTCATGTCCGATGCAGATGCTCGCACCCAAAACGTGGGCGGCGAAGTTCTCTGCACGGTATTCTAAGGAACGTTGCAATGTCTCGTATCGGTAAAAAAGCAGTTCCAGTTCCAGCCGGGGTCACAGCCTCGGTGAACGGCCAGTTGGTTTCGGTCAAAGGGCCGAAGGGCGAACTCAAGGTTGTGCTGAATGACCAGGTCCTGGCCAAGATGGAGCAGGGCGGGATCAAGGTTGACCCGAAGGACAAGTCCAAGCTGGCGCGCTCCTCGTGGGGCATGTCACGCACGCTTGTTGCCAACCTGGTGACGGGTGTGACGGTTGGCTACTCCAAGTCGCTGGAAATCAACGGCGTTGGCTACCGCGCGGCGCTCAACGGCAAGGCACTCCAGCTCAACCTCGGCTACAGCCATGACGTGACCTACGCCATTCCGCACGGGATCGAAATCAAGGTGCCGAAGCCCACGGAAATCGTGATCAGCGGCATCGACAAGCAGCGGGTTGGCCAGGTTGCGGCGGAAATCCGCGAATATCGCGGCCCCGAGCCCTATAAGGGCAAGGGCGTCAAATACGCAGGCGAATGCATCTTCCGCAAGGAAGGCAAGAAGAAATAATTGGTGGTATAAATGGCTACAAAAATCACTCCACTCGCACGGCGCACAACGCGCGTCCGCAAGGCGCTGGCAAAGCGCGGCAATTTGCGCCCGCGGCTTTCGGTGTTCCGTTCGAGCAAGAACATTTATGCACAGGTCATCGATGACTCGAAGGGCGTAACCGTCGCTTCTGCGTCAACGGTGGAGGAAGGCTTCAAGTCGGCCAAGAAGACCGGCGCGGACATGGCGGCAGCAAGCCAGGTCGGCAAGCTGGTGGCTGAACGGGCCCTCAAGGCGGGCATCAAGGACGTGGTCTTCGATCGCGGCGGCTATATTTTCCACGGGCGCGTCAAAGCGCTGGCGGAAGCAGCGCGCGAAGGTGGACTGAACTTCTAAATCGATTAGTGGCGAATAGGCAAAGAACACATGGCTAAAGAACGTAGCGAACGGGGCGGAGACCGCAAGGACAACCGCGAGGAGCGCGACAGCGAGTTCATTGACAAGCTGGTGCACATCAATCGCGTCGCGAAGGTTGTGAAGGGCGGCAAGCGCTTCGGCTTTGCGGCACTTGTTGTCGTGGGCGACCAGAAGGGCCGCGTCGGCTTTGGCCATGGCAAGGCGCGCGAAGTGCCGGAAGCGGTGCGCAAGGCGACCGAGGCTGCCAAGCGCGTGCTCATCCGCGTGCCCTTGCGCGAAGGCCGCACATTGCATCATGACATTGATGGCCGCTGGGGCGCCGGCAAGGTGACACTTCGTGCGGCCCCTCCGGGAACCGGCATCATTGCCGGCGGCCCGATGCGCGCCGTATTTGAATCGGTGGGCGTTGCCGATGTCGTGGCCAAGTCCAAGGGTTCGTCGAACCCCTACAACATGGTGCGCGCGACGTTCGACGCCTTGAAGAAGCAGACGAGCCCCCGTTCGGTGGCGGCGCGGCGCGGCAAGAAGGTAAGTGACGTCTTGCGCCGCCGTGACCCGGATGCGGCAATAGAATAAGTTGAGGACGTAGAATCATGGCCAAAGCACCAGCAGCAAAGACAGTCACGGTTACGCAGTACGCCAGCCCGCAACGGCGGCCAGCGGAACAGCGCGCCACATTGGTTGGGCTTGGCCTCAACAAGATCAACCGGCGGTCAACGCTGACAGATACGCCAGCGGTACGCGGCATGATTGCCAAGGTCGCGCATCTCGTTCGCGTGGTCGAGTAAGTTTAGGGAACACGACAATGAAGCTCAATGAAATTGCCGATAATGCCGGCGCCCGCAAGATCCGCAAGCGCGTAGGCCGCGGGCTGGGTTCAGGCCTTGGCAAAACCGCCGGCCGCGGCGGCAAGGGCCAGACGGCCCGCAAGGGCGGCGCCAAGGCCGGCTTCGAAGGCGGCCAGATGCCAATCTACCGCCGGTTGCCAAAGCGCGGCTTCAACAAGCCGAACCAGGTTTCCTACAACGAAGTCAATCTCCAGACCGTCCAGGCGGCGGTTGATGCCAAGAAGCTCGACAGCAAGGCAGCAGTTACGGCTGCCTCGCTGATCGCCGCCGGCGTCATTTCGCGGCCGCTCGGCGGGGTTCGCCTGCTGGCCAAGGGTGAGGTCAAATCAAAGCTCGCTTTCGAGGTGTTTTACGCCACGAAGGGAGCCATTGCCGCGGTTGAAAAAGCCGGCGGCAGCGTCAAGGTTTTAAGGCCTGTTGAAGTGCCGTCCGAACACAAGAAGTAAGGTTGCATGGGTTAACGGGCCACCCCACATAGGGAGCTTGTAACCAAAGCTCAAGGATACGACATGGCATCGGCAGCTGAACAACTTGCGGCGAACTTGAATTTCGGGGCCTTGGCCAAATCCGAAGACCTGAAGAGCCGCATCTGGTTCACCCTGGGTGCTTTGATTGTTTACCGCCTCGGCACCTACATTCCGATTCCGGGCATTGATACGGTGGAACTGGCCCGCTTTGCGGCGCAGAACACCGCCGGCATTTTGGGCTGGGTGAATGGCCTGGCGGGCGGCGCGCTTGGCCGCATGGCCATTTTCGCCCTCAACATCATGCCGTATATTTCAGCATCGATCATCATCCAATTGATGACCACGGTTTCGCCGCATCTTGAAGCGCTCAAGAAAGAAGGCGAGTCGGGCCGCAAGAAAATGAACCAGTATACCCGTTATGGCACGGTGGTTCTGGCGGCATTGCAGGCCTATGGCATTGCCGTGGGGCTTGAGGGGCAGGGCAACCTCGTTTCCGAACCGGGCTTGTTTTTCCGCGCCAGCACGGTCATCACCCTGACCGGCGGCACGGTGTTCCTGATGTGGCTGGGCGAGCAAATCACCTCGCGCGGGATCGGCAACGGCATTTCGCTGATCATCTTTGCCGGCATTGTCGCGGGCCTTCCGAGCGGCATTGCGGCGATGCTGGAATTGGGGCGGACCGGACAGATGTCCACCTTCCTGGTCCTCGGCATCATGGTCATGGCACTTGGGGTGGTTGCCTTCATCGTGTTGTTTGAGCGGGCCCAGCGGCGCCTTCTTATCCAGTATCCCAAACGCCAGGTGGGCCAGAAAGTTTTCCAGGGCGACAGTTCGCATTTGCCGCTGAAGCTGAATACGGCCGGCGTTATTCCGCCGATCTTTGCCTCGTCGCTTTTGCTGCTGCCAATCACGGTGGCAAATTTCAGCGCCGGGCAGGGGCCGGACTGGCTCATTTCGATCACTTCGCTGCTCGGCCACGGCAAGCCGCTGTTTCTTGCCCTTTATGTGATGCTGATTATTTTCTTCGCGTTTTTCTACACCTCCATCATGTTCAACCCGAAAGAGACTGCCGAGAACCTGAAAAAGTACGGCGGCTTTGTGCCGGGCATCCGCCCCGGCGAGCGGACCGCCGAATACATTGACTATGTGCTGACGCGCATCACGGTTATCGGCGCCTTGTATCTTTCGCTCGTGTGTCTGTTGCCCGAACTGCTGATCGGCTATTCCGGCGTGCCCTTCTATTTTGGCGGCACCTCGCTGCTCATCGTCGTCAGCGTCACCATGGATACGGTGGCGCAATTGCAGGGCCATCTTTATGCCCAGCAGTATGAAGGCCTGATCAAGAAATCAAAGCTGCGCGGCAACCGGAAATGAACATTATCCTGCTCGGGCCTCCAGGTGCTGGAAAAGGCACACAAGCCAAGCTGCTTGAACTGGGCCGGGGCATGAAGCAGCTCTCGACGGGGGACATGCTGCGCGCCGCGGTGGCGGCGGGAAGCGAAATCGGGCTCAAGGCCAAGGCGATCATGGACCGCGGCGATCTTGTGTCCGATGAGGTTATCCTGGCGGTGGTGGGCGAACGGATGAACCAGCCGGATATCAAGGCCGGGGTGGTGTTCGACGGATTTCCCCGGACGCCGGCCCAGGCCGAAGCCCTGGACGGCATGCTGGCCGCACGGGGCCAGAAAGTTGACGCGGTGATCGAAATGAAGGTCGAGGACGAGGAACTGGTGAAGCGCATTTCCGGCCGGTACACCTGCGCCTCCTGCGGCAGGGGCTACCACGACAGCTTTGACCAGCCGAAGAAGGACGGAATTTGCGATGCTTGCGGGGGAAGCACGTTTA
Source organism: uncultured Alphaproteobacteria bacterium (assembly GCA_963773295.1). GTDB lineage: Bacteria > Pseudomonadota > Alphaproteobacteria > Rhizobiales > Aestuariivirgaceae > Aestuariivirga. The sequence goes on along the minus strand of CAVZAJ010000002.1, from coordinate 381,466 downwards.
CCCGGCGCGCCGACGACAATGAGAAGACGGTGAGAGACCGCCTCAATGTCTACAACAAGCAGACGGCTCCCTTGGTCAGTTACTATGCCAAGCGGGGCAATTTGCACAGTGTGGACGGAATGGCGGACATCAAGGTGGTGACGGCCTCAATCGGCCGCATTCTTGATGGGATTTAGGGCCACTTTTGTGGGGCGATGCGGTTGACGCGAAAGCGATTCCAGCCTATTGAACCCCACAATCTTGGTCTGCATATGAGCTGGCTTGGGGAGGGAAACCTTCCAGAGCGCGGCTTTGCGCTATTGAAGCGTCAAGTGTGACGAGAACAAAATTGCATCTTTGGACCGGTTAAGTCCTTGGAAAGCTTAGGAGAAACAGAGTGGCCCGTATTGCAGGCGTAAATATACCAACCAACAAGCGGGCCGTTATTGCGCTGCGCTACATCCATGGAATCGGCCCGGTAAATGCCGCCGAAATCATGGATAAGGTCAAGATTCCACACTCCAAGCGGGTGAATGAGCTGAGCGATGCCGAGGTTCTGGCAATCCGCGAGGTGATTGACCGCGACTACATGGTGGAGGGCGACCTTCGCCGCGAAGTTTCCATCAATATCAAGCGCTTAACCGACTTAGGCTGCTACCGCGGCACGCGTCACCGCAAGAGCCTGCCGGTTCGCGGCCAGCGCACCCACACCAATGCACGCACACGCAAGGGCCCCGCTAAGGCCATCGCCGGCAAGAAGAAGTAAGGGCTTAGATCATGGCTAAAGAAGCAGCACGTCCGCGCCGCAAAGAGCGCAAAAACATCTCGTCCGGCGTGGTTCACGTCAATTCGTCGTTCAACAACACAATGATCACCATTACCGATGTCCAGGGCAACACGATTGTCTGGGCTTCGGCTGGTAAGCTTGGGTTCAAGGGTTCGCGTAAATCTACGCCTTATGCCGCACAGATGGCGGGCGAGCAGGTTGCGCGCGCAGCCATGGAGCACGGCATGCGGACCGTTGAAGTTGAAGTCACGGGTCCGGGTTCGGGCCGTGAGTCAGCTTTGCGCGCCTTGCAGGCTTGCGGCTTGCAGGTGACATCGATCCGCGACGTGACACCCATTCCGCACAATGGCTGCCGCCCACCAAAGCGGCGCCGCGTCTAACAGGTTAGTAATGGGTTTCCCACGAAGGAGCCCAGTAAAAGAGGCCGAGAACCGGAGGGCATTTTCCTGCTCATCCGGGAAATCCACGGGATAGCAAAAATGCATGTAAATCAAAAAAACTGGCAGGAACTCATCAGGCCGACCAAGCTCGACATCCAGCCCGGCCGTGAGCGCCGCAAGGTTGCCACCATGGTGGCCGAGCCGTTGGAGCGTGGCTTCGGCACGACGCTTGGCAATGCGCTGCGCCGCATCCTTCTGTCGTCACTTCAGGGTGCTGCTGTATCGTCGGTTCAGATCGACGGCGTGTTGCACGAGTTCTCATCGATTGCCGGGGTGCGCGAAGACGTGACCGACATCGTTTTGAACATCAAGGAAATCGCCTTGGCGATGCATGCGGAAGGCCCCAAGCGGGTTTCGCTGCGCAAGGAAGGTCCGGGCGTGGTCCGGGCGGGCGACATTCAGCAGACCGCCGACATCCATGTGCTCAACCCCGAGCATGTGATCTGCACCCTTGATGAAGGCGCGGAAGTGCGGATGGAATTCACCGTGAACACGGGCAAGGGCTATGTTTCCTCCGAGCGCAACCGCCCGGAAGACGCGCCGATCGGCCTTATCCCGGTTGACTCAATTTACAGCCCGGTGCGGCGCGTTTCCTACAAGATCGAGAATACCCGCGAGGGCCAGATTCTCGACTATGACAAGCTGATCATGACGGTTGAAACCGATGGCTCAATGACGCCGGAAGATGCCGTTGCCTATGCGGCGCGCATCCTTCAGGACCAGCTCACGGTATTCATCAACTTTGCCGAGCCTTCAAAAGTTGTGCTTGAAGAAGCCCGCCCCGAGCTGGAATTCAATGCCGCACTTCTCAAGAAGGTTGACGAGCTTGAGCTTTCGGTGCGCTCGGCCAACTGCTTGAAGAATGACAACATTGTTTACATCGGCGACCTGATCCAGAAGTCGGAAGCGGAAATGCTCCGCACCCCGAACTTCGGCCGGAAGTCGCTGAACGAGATCAAGGAAGTTCTGGCGCAGATGGGCCTGCATCTCGGTATGGAAGTGCCGAACTGGCCGCCGGAGAACATCGAAGATCTCGCCAAGAAGTTTGAAACCCACTATTGAGAAACTAAGCGTTTGGCCGAGGCCAGACGGGTTTAAGGAGAACGGTTATGCGTCATGGTTTTAAGGGCCGCCGGTTCAACCGCACGGTTCCGCATCGTCTGGCGATGTTTGCCAACATGTCGGCGGCATTGATCAAGCATGAGCAGATCGTCACCACCTTGCCCAAGGCCAAGGATTTGCGCCCGGTGATCGAGAAGCTGATCACGCTCGCCAAGAAGGGCGGACTGCATGCGCGGCGCCAGGCGATGAGCCAGGTGCGCGATGAAACGCAGGTGAAGAAGCTGTTTGATATTCTCGCGGCGCGCTTCAAGGACCGCCAGGGCGGCTATGCCCGCATCATGAAGGCGGGCTTCCGCTTTGGCGACAATGCGCCGATGGCGGTCATCGAGTTTGTGGACCGCGATCCGGCTGAAAAGGGCAAGGACTCAGGCCCATCGATGAAGTCGGGTGAAGAACCCAAGGAAGCCGTCGCGGCCTAAGCCGGCCGGCATCAGATTGGTTTCGAAGGGCAGGAGAAATCCTGCCCTTTTTGTTCTTTGGATCACCCCCAGAATCGGAGGAGAATAGCCCTTCGCATGGGGGATGTGAAAATGCCAGATGATTGGACGTTCGGCTACCGGGCTGACATTGGCTACACCCATGGCTATTACCGCGATCTCTCGCCGGTGATGCTGGAGTTTGCCCTGCTTTCAAAAATGCAGAGCTTCCGCGTCGGCAGGCCGTTGCGCTACCTGGAACTGGGCTACGGCCAGGGCCTGTCACTCAACGTTCATGCCGCAACCGTGCCGGGCGAATACTGGGGAACGGATTTCAATCCGGCACAGGCCGCCAATGCCAAGGATCTGGCCGCGGCTTCGGGTGCCGACATCCGCGTGCTGGATTCCTCTTTTGAGGAACTGGCGTTGCGCGATGATCTTCCAGTGTTCGACATCATCGTCTTGCACGGGATCTGGTCTTGGATTTCGGACATCAACCGCCGAACTATTGTGAAGATTGCACGCCAGCACCTGGCCATTGGCGGCATCCTGTACATTTCCTACAACTCGACACCCGGGTGGGCTGCGGCAATGCCGCTGCGCCATCTCATGAACCTGCACGCGGACCTGGCCTCAGGCGAGGGCTTGGGCGTCCTTTCCAAGGTCGACGGGGCCCTCGCGTTCGCACAAAGCGTCGTGGATTCGAAAGCCGGCTATTTCAAAGCCAACCCGGCGGTGGCCGACCGGCTGGTAAAAATCAAGGCCCAGGACCGCCACTATGTGGCGCATGAGTATTTCAACGCCGACTGGCTGCCGATGCCATTCTCCGACGTGGCGGAATATCTTTCAGAAGCCAAGCTTTCTTTCGCCGCATCGGCCAATTTCATTGAACACCATGATGGGATGAATCTTACCGCTGACCAGCAGAAACTGCTGAACGGCGTCAGGCATCCCATCCTCAAGGAGTCAGTGCGCGACTACATGGTCAACCAGCAGTTCCGGAAGGATATCTGGGTAAAGGGGGCAAGGCCGATGCCGCCTCACGAGCAGGCCATGCGCGTGAAAGAGCATTCCTTTGTCCTCATGACGCCGGTTGCCGACGTGCCGCTCAGCATCATGGGGGTACTGGGCGAGACGAAACTTCAGGAAGAGGCTTTCCTGCCGGTTCTGGAACTTCTTGCACGCAATGGCTTTGCGCCCAAGACCGGGGCTGAACTGCTGGCGGGACCGCCAAAACAGAGCCATGCGCAGATAATGCAGGTGCTGGCGTTGCTGATCGGTTCAGGGCATGTGTGTCCCACGCAAAATCCAACGCAGATCAAGCTGGCCCAGCCGACCAGCAACGCCTTGAATGCGTCATTGATCGCCAATGCGGAATTTTCGTCCGACACGATGTTTCTCGCCAGCCCGCTTATTGGGGGAGCGGTTGGCGTAACACGTTTCCAACAGCTATTCTTAAAATCGGTGAAGCGTGCCAGGAAAACTCCGGCCGAGTGGGCCGCCGATGCGTGGGGCTCATTGGACGGACAAGGCCAGCGGCTCATCAAGGATGGAAAGACTCTTGAAACGAAGGAAGAAAACCTTTCCTCTTTGCTTGACATGGCGGTCGATTTTCACAGCAAGCGGCTGCCCATCGTGAAAGCCTTGGCAATCGCCTAGTTCTGAACCATGCGACGATGTAATATTTAAACTGAGCGCCGGAGAGGCTTGTGGAAGGTTAGGAGAAATCCCGGCCTTACTGTTTTAACCGGCGTTGATCCATGGCGATGCTGGCGAGGCCACTGGTGAGAATGAGCAGCATTCCCAGAACTGAAAACCAGTTCGGCACATCGCCAAACACAATCAGGCCGGACAGCACGGCCCAAAGGGTGAAGGTGTAGTAGAAGGGGGCAACGGCTGCCGCCTTGGCAAAGCGGAATGCCAGAAACACAAAGGTGTGGCCGCCAACCAGAAACAATCCGGCCGCCAGCATCATCAGAACGTTGGAGCGGCTGGGGGGAACCCACGTTTCAAAAAGCGCCGTGATCAATCCTGCGACTGCCATGACGGCGATAATGGTTGCAAGGGCCACAACGAGGGCGGGGATGTCGTGTGGTACTTTTTTGCCGGCGATGTCGCGCAGTGCGGAGCCAACGGCAGTAAGGATGCCGAAGGCGGCGTAGGGCGAAGCGGTTGAATTGCCGGGCTGGGCAATCAGCAGTGCGCCGGAAATTGCCAGGGCAATCAGCACCATCCGGGCCCCGCCAATCCGCTCACCCCAAATCAACGAAACGCCGGCGACCACAAGCAGGGGAGACGTCTGGATGATAGCGGTAATATCACCGATGGGCATGTGGTTTAACGCCAGGATAAAGCTCACAACGGCGAGGATTTCACAGGCGGCGCGCAGAAGCACCCAGGGGTTCAATACACGGGGGATATCGCGGCCGTAACCCATCAGGAAAACCAGAGGCAGACACCACAGCGTGGCGGCGATGCCGCGCATCAAGAGGACCTGCAGCGGCGGCGCGTCCGCCAGCACGAGTTTCATGAAACTGTCATTGGCGACAAAGGTGCCGCTGGCCAGGATCATGCAGGCGATGCCGCGCAAATTGGGTGAGACAAGCATGCTCAGTGCTTAGAATAGGCGGCTGGAGGCGGCAAGCCGGGCGCCCGCATGGCTGTATTGTTCGGTGTCAACTGCGGCTAAAGCGAAAGCGCCTGATCCACGCTGATGATGGCATTGCCGCCGTAGCCGTTGAAATTCGTCATGGTGGCAAGGCCATAGGCGCCGAGCGAGCCGAACTCGAGGTAATCATCCTCACGCAGTTCGGCGAGGATATCGAGCCGGTGAGGCAGCACGTCGAGGGGATCACAGGTGGGACCGAAAACCTTCCAGGACTTGGCCGGGCCTTCAACCAACTTCCCATCACGGATGACGCGGAAGGGCGGCTTCAAATCAGGCACCTGCATATATTCCATGAGGCCGCCGTAAACCCCGTCGTTGATGAAGATGTCGTCGCCATCGGTGCAGACAAGCTTGACGCGGGTGAGCAGCGACATGCAGGTTGCCACCAGCCCGCGGCCTGGCTCGCATTCCAGCGCCGGCCGGTTGTCTTTGCCAAAGGCTTTGATGACGGCTTTCTCGATGGCTTTGAAAAATATCTGGGGCTCGGGCGCCGGGCTCAGCACATAATTGGCGGGAAAGCCACCGCCGACATTGAGCTTCGTTATCGCCACTTCCGCTGTTTTAGCGATGCGGGCGGCGGCTTCGATATGGCGCACGTAGGTTTGCGGTTCGGTGGCCTGGGACCCGGGATGAAAGGTGAGAAGCGGCGTATAGCCCAGGGCCACAACCTGTTTCAGCAGTTCCACACAGATATGGTCGGGCGCGCCAAACTTGGTGGAAAAATCATGGGCCGATGAGGCGCGCTCGCGCGGCAGCACGAAACGCACGGCGATTTCGATGTCTTTCGCGGGGCCAATGACGTCGGCAATTTTTGCCAGCTCTTCGCGGCAGTCCACGACATAGCGCCGGCATTTATGAATCTTGTAGGCGTCGGCGATCTCGCGGCGGGACTTGACCGGATTATGGTAATGGAAGCGGGCCCTGGAGGCGATTTTGCCGACCATGGCCATTTCATGGACCGAGGCCACGTCCCAGGCCTTGAGGCCGGCATCGGCCAGACCCTTGATCACATGGGATGACGAATTGGCCTTGACGGCAAAGGTGACCTCGCCCGGGAAGCCCTTGAGGAAAACCTCGGCGCGTTCGTGCAATTGCCGGGCGCTAAAGCAAAACAAGGGGGCATCGGGCTTCAGGGCCAGGGACGCCGCCGCCGCGGTCTCGAAGGTCATATTCGTGGTGGCGTTAAGCATGTCCGGGAGCTTTGCAAAAAAGGTGTGTTTCGGCGATTCGTGCTATAATCCTGTGACGGCCATCATATCGCCAAAGCGGGCCGCTTGATAGAATTGTATGGAGGATTTGGAACAGAAATGCGCTGGTTAATTGCTTTGGTTTTGGTGATTCTCGCGATTTCTTGCCCCGCGGCGTTGGCGGAAACAACGGTCCCCAAATCCCAAGCGCAGATGCAGCTTTCCTTTGCACCGGTGGTGAAGACGACCGCGCCCGCCGTTGTGAACGTCTATTCAAAGACCCTGGCGGCGCAGGATTCCCAACAGGGGCTTTTCAATGATCCGTTTTTCCGGCAGTTCTTCGGCGAGCGCGGCAATTTCAGGCGGCCGCGCAAACAGGCGGAAAATTCGCTCGGCTCCGGCGTGATTGTTGATTCCGCCGGACTGATTGTGACCAACAACCATGTCATCCGCGGGGGCACCGATATCCGCGTGGTTCTGGCCGACAAGCGCGAGTTTGAGGCGAAGCTGATGCTGGCCGATGAGCGCAGCGACCTTGCGGTTCTCAAGATTGATGTGGGCGAGGAAGAACTGGCAGCCTTGCCCTTTGGCGACTCCGACAACCTGGAGGTGGGCGACCTGGTGCTGGCGATCGGCAATCCATTCGGCGTTGGACAGACGGTAACCAGCGGCATTGTATCGGCGTTGGCGCGGACGCAGGTGGGCATCAGCGATTACCAGTTCTTCATCCAGACCGATGCGGCGATCAATCCCGGAAATTCCGGCGGTGCCCTGGTGAACATGGCGGGCGAGCTGGTGGGCATCAATACGGCGATTTTCTCGCGCTCGGGCGGCTCCATCGGCATCGGGTTTTCCATTCCCTCCAACATGGTGAAAACCGTGGTGCAATCGGCGGAAAGCGGCACGAAGATCCAGCGGCCCTGGGCAGGGGCGAACTTGCAGGATGTCACTGCCGACATTGCCGAGTCGCTCGGCTTTGCGCGGCCGGAAGGGGCGCTCATCGCCAATCTTCATGCGGAAAGCCCGCTCCTTGCCGCGGGCCTGAAACAGGGGGACGTCATTCTCGCCCTTGACGGGCATCCGGTTGAAAACGCCAAGGAGTTCAACTACCGGGTGGCAACCTCGAAGGTGGGGCAGGTGTCGATCATCGAGTTCCAGCGCGACGGCAAGCAGCGCGAGGCCAGCGTCAGGCTTGTGGCCGCGCCGGAAACGACCGACCGGGCTGAGACCCTCATCGAAGGCAAGAATCCCCTGCAGGGCATGGTGGTGGCCAATCTTTCGCCAGCCGTGGCGGAAGAACTTGGCGTGCCTTCAAGCCTCAGCGGGGTCATTGCCCTTGAAATTCACAGCGGGCCGGCGAAGCGGTTTTTCCGCAAGGGCGATATCCTGCTTGAGGTGAACGGGGTTTCGATTGCCAGCGTCGATGATTTGCAAAGGGCGGTTGCGGCCGACGAAAGCTTTTGGGAATTCGCAATCAACCGCGGCGGGCGCAAATTGCAGATGACGCTGCGCTGATGAGCACGCTTTTCGAAGCTGCTGGTTTTGGAAAAGAGGCGCCACGGCCGCTGGCTGACCGGCTGCGGCCACAGAAGCTCACTGATGTGGTGGGGCAGGAGCACCTGACGGGGGACGACGGAATCTTGAGCCGCATGCTGGCCTCGGGGCGCATTCCCTCGATCATCCTGTGGGGGCCGCCGGGCACGGGCAAGACGACGATTGCGCGATTGCTGGCGGGCGAAACCGGGCTTGCCTTTGAACAGATGTCGGCAATTTTTTCCGGCGTTGCGGATTTGAAGAAGGCTTTCGAGCAGGCGCGTATCCGGCGTGAGCAGGGGCGGGGGACGCTGCTGTTCGTGGATGAAATTCACCGCTTCAACAAATCGCAGCAGGATTCATTTCTACCCTATGTGGAAGACGGCACGATTACGCTGGTTGGCGCCACGACGGAAAATCCATCGTTTGAACTGAATGGCGCGCTTCTTTCGCGGGCGCAGGTGCTTGTGTTGAACCGGCTTGACGCGGACGCCATGACAGCACTGGTGACCCGGGCTGAAATGTTTGAGAAGCGCCCGCTGCCTGTTGATGCGCAAGCCTTGTTGGCGTTGATTGCCATGGCCGATGGCGACGGGCGGTACATTCTCAATCTTGTTGAGGAAATTTTCTCCAGTGTTCCGGAAGGGGCATTGCCGCTTACGTCCGAGGTTCTGGCCAAAACGGTTCAAAAGCGCATGCCGCTTTATGACAAGGCGGCCGACGGGCATTACAATTTGATATCCGCCCTGCATAAATCGGTGCGCGGCTCGGACCCCGATGCGGCGCTGTATTATCTGGCGCGGATGCTGACGGCGGGCGAGGATCCGCTGTTCTTGGCGCGGCGGCTGGTGCGCATGGCGATTGAAGATGTGGGGCTGGCTGATCCGGAGGCGCTGCACCAGGCACTGGCTGCCAAGGATACCTTTGATTTTCTGGGATCACCCGAAGGCGAGCTGGCGCTGGCACAAGCCACGATCTACATTGCGACGGCGCCCAAATCCAATGCCGGCTACACGGCTTTTGGCGCGGCGATGAGGCGGGCCAAGGAAACGGGTTCGCTGGCGCCGCCGAAGATCATCCTCAATGCGCCCACCAAGATGATGAAGGAACAGGAATATGGGGCGGGCTACCGCTATGACCATGATGAGCCGGAGGCCTTCTCCGGGCAGAATTATTTTCCGGCGGAGATGGGCCGCGAGCAGTATTACAATCCGCCGGAGCGCGGCTTTGAGCGCGAGGTGAAGAAGCGGCTGGATTACTGGGCGAAGCTGCGGAAGGTGCGGGAATAGAAAAGGCCGGAACAAATCCGGCCTTATTTGTTTTGCAGGAGAGGATTATTTCCGGGTTGCGTCAAGGCTCCAAGGACCGGCTCCGGCGGCGGAGAAATAGAGGAAAATGAAGCAAAAGAGGATGGCCGCATCGCCACCGTTGATCAGCGGGAAGAAACCGTTCGGGGCATGGCCCATGAAATAGGCGGCGGCCAGGAAGCCCGCCAACACAAAAGCGGTGAGGCGGGTGAAAAGGCCGAGCATGATCAAAAGGCCGCCGATGATTTCAAGCGCGCCGGCAAGGCCCATGAGGGAAAAGACTTCGACGCCATTGGCGAAATATTCGGTCGGCGGGAAATTGAAATACTTTGACGTGCCGTGCTCAAGGAGGAGCAGGCCTGCCACGATGCGCAGAACAGCATGGAGTGGGCCGGACCAGGTGGCGGGGATAATTCCATTCAACATTGTGATTTTACCTATGACTGTTAAGCGGTGGCACTCCCATAACGGATTCTCAATCTGTAACAAGAGAATTAATATATTCCCGAGAGCAAAAGTTTGTGATCCAGTATGGAGCTTGTAACCACGCACACGGACGTAACCGGCCATCTTCTTTCATCGGCGGAGATGCCCGTGTCGAGCACGGGCATGAGGAGAAAAGAGATGTGAACTTGAAGGGTTACTCCGCCGCCTCGATGCTCGGGGCGCGGCGCTTGAGGATTTCCTTCAGGTAGTGGCCGGTGTAGCTGCGTTTTTCGCGGGCGACATCTTCGGGGGTTCCCACCGCCACGATTTCACCGCCGGCGTCGCCGCCTTCGGGGCCAAGGTCGATGATCCAGTCGGCGGTTTTGATGACCTCAAGATTGTGCTCGATGACGACGACGGTATTGCCCTGGTTGACCAACTCGTGCAGCACTTCGAGGAGCTTCTTGACGTCGTGGAAATGCAGGCCGGTGGTCGGTTCATCAAGGAGATAAAGGGTGCGGCCGGTGGCGCGCTTGGACAGTTCCTTGGCGAGTTTCACGCGCTGGGCCTCGCCGCCCGACAGCGTGGTGGCCTGCTGGCCGACCTTGATGTAGCTGAGGCCGACGCGCTCCAGGGTATCCATCTTGTCGCGCACGGAGGGCACGGCGCGGAAGAATTCGGCGGCTTCGGCAACGGTCATGTCGAGGACATCGGCGATGGACTTGTCCTTGAATTTGATGTCCAGCGTTTCGCGGTTGTAGCGCTTGCCGTGGCAGGCATCGCAAGTGACATAGACATCGGGCAGGAAGTGCATCTCGATCTTGATGACGCCGTCACCCTGGCAGGTTTCGCAGCGTCCGCCCTTGACGTTGAAGGAAAAGCGGCCAGGCTCATAGCCGCGCGTCTTGGCTTCGGGGAGGCCTGCGAACCAATCGCGGATGGGGGTGAAGGCGCCGGTATAGGTGGCGGGGTTTGAGCGCGGGGTGCGGCCGATGGGCGACTGGTCGATGTCAATGATCTTGTCGAGATGTTCCATGCCATCGATGCGGTCATGCTCGGAAGGAGGCTCGCGGGTGCCCATGAGCTTGCGGGCCAGCGCCCGGTAAACCGTGTCGATGAGCAGGGTGGATTTGCCACCGCCGGACACACCGGTGACGCAGGTAAAAACGCCAAGCGGGATTTCGGCAGAAACATTCTTAAGGTTGTTGGCGCGGGCACCCTTGATGCGGATGGAGCGGTTCTTCTCCCATTTGCGGCGGTGATGGGGGATGGGCACCTGCTGGAGGCCCACGAGATATTGCCCGGTGAGCGAGGCGGGATTGGCCATGACCTGATCAGGCGTTCCCTGGGCCACGATATGACCGCCGTTCACGCCGGCACCGGGGCCGATATCGACGACGAAGTCGGCCATCTTGATGGCATCCTCGTCATGCTCAACAACGATGACGGTGTTGCCGATGTCACGGAGGTGAATGAGGGTTTCGAGAAGCCTTGCATTGTCGCGCTGGTGCAAGCCGATGGAGGGTTCATCAAGCACATAGAGAACCCCGGTGAGCCCAGAGCCGATTTGCGAGGCTAGCCGGATGCGCTGGCTTTCACCACCGGAGAGCGAGCCGGAGACGCGGGACAGATTGAGATATTCCAAGCCCACATCCACCAGGAACTTCAGGCGGGCCTTAATCTCTTTCAGAATGCGGGCGGCGATTTCGCGCTGCTTGGGCGAAAGCTTGGGTTCGAGATCGGTGAACCAGGCGTTGGCGGCCTGGATGGAGAAGTTTGCGACCTGGCTGATGTGCAGCTTGTCGATCTTCACCGCCAGGGCCTGGGGCTTCAGGCGGTTGCCGTTGCAGGCGCGGCAGGGCTGGTCGGACTGGTAACGGGCAAGTTCTTCGCGCATCCAGGCGCTGTCGGTTTCGCGCCAGCGCCGCTCGATGTTGCCGATCACGCCTTCGAAGGGCTTTTTGGTTTTGTAGGAGCGCAGGCCATCATCATAGGTGATGGTAATTTCGTCCTCGCCTGTGCCGATCAGAATCGCGTCCTGCACTTTTTTGGACAGGTCTTTCCACGGCGCAGTCATCGAAGCCTTGTAATGCTTGGCCAGCGCCTCGAGGGTTTGGGCATAGTAGGGCGAGGTGGCGCCGGCCTTTGACCAAGGCGCAATGGCGCCGTCACGCAGCGACAGGGAAGTATCGGGCACCACAAGGTCGGGCTCGAATTTCAGCTCGGTGCCGAGGCCATCGCAGGCCGGGCAGGCGCCGAAGGGATTGTTGAAGGAAAAGAGGCGCGGCTCAATTTCCTCAATGGTGAAGCCGGAGACAGGGCAGGCGAATTTTTCCGAGAAGATGAGGCGCTCGTGGGTATCGTTCTTGGATTTGTTGGCGCTGTCTTCCGAAGTTTGCGAGGCAGGCAGCGGCTTGTCGGTGAATTCCGCCACGGCCAGGCCTTCGCTGAGCTTCAGGGCGGTTTCAAAGGTGTCGGCCAGGCGGGTGCCGAGATCGGGACGGACCACGAGGCGGTCCACCACCACATCGATGTCATGCTTGAATTTCTTGTCGAGCGCCGGAACGCTGTCGATCTCGTAGAAGCGGCCGTCGACCTTGACGCGCTGAAAGCCCTTCTTCTGGAGGTCGGCAAATTCCTTGCGGTATTCGCCCTTGCGGCCGCGCACGATGGGGGCGAGAATATAAAGCCGTTCGCCTTCGGGAAGGCTCAGGATCTTGTCCACCATCATGGTGACGGTCTGGCTTTCAATGGGCAGGCCCGTGGTTGGAGAATAGGCGATGCCGACGCGGGCAAAGAGCAGGCGCATGTAGTCATAGATTTCGGTGACGGTGCCGACAGTGGAGCGCGGATTGCGGCTGGTGGTTTTTTGTTCAATGGAAATGGCAGGCGAGAGGCCGTCGATCTGGTCCACGTCCGGCTTCTGCATCATTTCCAGGAACTGGCGGGCATAGGCCGAGAGCGATTCGACATAGCGGCGCTGGCCCTCGGCGTAAATCGTATCGAAAGCCAGGGAGGATTTTCCGGAACCGGAAAGGCCCGTGAATACAATGAGTTTGTCCCGTGGAATTTCCAATGAGACATTCTTCAGATTGTGCTCCCTGGCACCCTGGACCGAAATAACGCGCTTGTGGCCTGACATGAAACCTGACTAGATCAAAACGTGAACATATGCAATATGGGTTATTCTAGGGATATAGCAGTCAGCAGATGTCAGCAGAACTACAGATATCCACAGCAAGCTTAGGTGGGGGGCGATGACGGCGAAAGCAAAGGTTTTGCGCGAGGTTTTTGGTTTCGACGGATTCAGGCCGGGACAGGAGGCGATTGTCGATCACCTGATCGGCGGGCGGCATGTTCTGGCTGTCATGCCCACGGGGTCCGGCAAGTCACTGTGCTACCAGGTGCCGGCGCTGGTGAAGCTGGGGCTTACGATTGTGGTTTCGCCGCTGGTGGCGTTAATGCAGGACCAGGTGGCGGCGCTGAAACTGGCGGGGGTTGCGGCGGAGACGATCAATTCGGCGGCTTCGCGCGAGGTGAACGTCGATATCTGGCAGCGGGTGGCGGCCGGGCTGGTGCGGATTTTATATTTGGCACCGGAGCGGCTGATGACCGAGCGGATGATTGCGGCCCTGCAGAAGCTGGACGTGAAGCTGATCGCGGTTGACGAGGCGCACTGCATTTCGCATTGGGGGGCTTCCTTCCGGCCGGAATATGAGGCGCTGCATGGCTTGCGGGAAGCGTTTCCGGAAGCGCCGATCGGGGCATTCACGGCAACCGCCGACGAGGCAGCGCGGCGCGATATTGTGAAGAAGCTGTTTGGCGGAAAGGCGGAAGTTTTTGTCGCGGGATTTGACCGGCCAAACATCAGGCTCGCGGTGCAGAACAAGGATAATGTGCGGCAGCAGCTTTTGCAGTTTCTCGATGAGCATAGGGGCGAAAGCGGGATTGTTTACGCACTGTCGCGCAAGAGCACGGAGGAGATTGCTGCGTTCCTGGTGGAGAAGAAGCATCGCGCCGTGGCTTACCATGCGGGGCTGACGCCGGCACAGCGGGCGGACACGCAGGATGTGTTCATGACGGAAAAAGGCGTGATCGTTTGCGCCACGATTGCCTTTGGCATGGGGATCGACAAGCCCGATGTGCGCTTTGTGTTTCATGCGGATTTGCCATCGTCGCTTGATGCCTATTACCAGGAGATTGGCCGGGCCGGGCGCGATGGCGAAGCCGCGGTTGCCCACATGGTGTTTGGCCTTGGCGACATCCGCCTGCGGCGGCAATTCATCGCACAGGGCGAGGCAAGCGAGGAGCACAAGCGCCGGGAGAACCGCAGGCTGGATGCGCTGGTGGCCTATTGCGAAGCGCCGAGCTGCCGGCGAGTTTCGCTGCTGGGCTATTTCGGCGAGGCGGCGGAGCCCTGCGGGAATTGCGATGTGTGCCTCAGTCCCGGTGAAACGCTTGATGGCAGTGCTGAAGCCAGGAAGGTTTTTGAAACGGTACGGGCCACGGGTGAACGCTTCGGGGCCACGCATATCGTTGATGTGCTGATGGCCAAGGCCAATGACAAGGCGGTGGCGCTCAGGCATACGGTGCTGCCGGTGTTCGGGCTTGGCCAGGATCGTCCGCGCACGGAATGGCAGGGGATCATCCGACAGTTGGTGGGAGCCGGCTTCCTGGTCCATGATGTGGGTGGCTTCGGTGGGCTATCGCTTGCGCCCAAGGGCCGCTCCTTGCTGAATGGCAGCGGCGAATTCCGTTATCGCAAGGTAGCGCAGCGCGGCAGAAAGAAAGCGGCGCGGGCCGAGGTTATAGCGAAGATCACTGAAGCCGATCCGCGCGCCGGGGCCTTGCTGGTGCGGTTGAAAGCCTTGCGGATGCAGCTTGCCAGGGAGGCGCGGGTTCCAGCCTATGTGATTTTTTCGGATCGTACGCTGATCGACATGGCGGCGCGGGTGCCGCTCACCAAGTGGGATTTCGGCGAAGTGCATGGGGTGGGGGCTGCCAAGCAGGAGAAATTCGCGGAGATTTTCTTGGCGGCGATTACCGGCTTTGCGCGCGAGACTGGCGCTGCCAGTCAATGAGCAAATGAATGACCAATGCGGTGAAGACCACGGCGCCGCCGAGCAGGGTGCGCCCGGACGGGATTTCAGTGTGGACCAGCCAGACCCAGATGGGGCCGAGGACCGGTTCCAAGGTTCCCACAAGCGCTGCCAAGGCAGCAGGGATCAGCCTTACGCCGGTTGTGAACATGGCAAGCCCCAGTCCGAGGTTGAGAGCGCCAAAGGCAATGAGCCAGCCAAAATCGGTGGCGCTGACGAGATAGTGGCCGGCGAGAAGGCTTGAGAAGCAAGCGGCAATTGTGGTTCCAAAGCAAACGGCGGGGGCCATGCGGACGTGGGCATGCCGTCGGGTGATGACAGTGGCGATGGCAAACAACACGGAGATGAGCAGGGCCAAGCCATCGCCTATCGGCGAGACTTTTCCGGTGAAGGATTCCGAGACCATGATGGCAACCCCGGCTATCACCGCGGCGATAGCGGCCCAGGTCGTGGCCGAGGTCCTTTCGCGAAACAGGGTCCAGGTGAGAAGCGCGGCAATCAGTGGAACGCCCGCCTGCATGAGCAGGATGTTGGCCACCGTAGTGTAGGCCAGCGCCACCACAAAGGAACTGGAAGCAATGGCAAAGCAGAGGGCGACGCCGAGCCCTGCCAGCCCCATGCCCTTGAAAAGAGCAATCGTTCCGCGCGGACCATCGCGCCAGAGCATGAAGCCCAAAAGGAAAAGGGCGGCGAAAAGCGAACGCCAGAAAACCACGGTCCAGGTGTCGTCAACCGCGAGGAAGCGGGCGATGGCGCCGCCGAAACTCCAGACAACGGCCGAGCCGGCAACGAGAAGAATGCCGCGCCGCCGGCTGCTGGCGTGATCAGTGGGGTGGATGCTGGCGGCTGCTGTGTTCATGGATGGAGATTAGGCTGCCGTTTTAAACCTGTAGTGACCTGAAACGACAGGGGCTGTGGGAATTGCGAAGTGATTTTCCCACATAGTTTACTTGACATTGTGGAGGGGCGGTCCAAAATATAAAGCATCGCCGAACTCCACGGAGCAGGTGATGCAATGAAACAGCATTCGGAGGGAGCATGACGCCACCTGGCCACCATCCCGGATCGCGGCAGGTCTCGCGATCACATTCCGGTTAGCGCGCTGCAGCAGATTATCGACGCTCGACCGGTTTGCAGTCCACATATCTAAACTCATGCGAGGTAAGATTTTCTCCCAGCCTCGCCAGTGATCCGGCTTAAACCGGATTTTATCAAGTCACATACTCGAAGAATCGAGGGCCCCGCTGGCGCAACATATGTCGCAGCGGGGCTGATTGATTTTGAAGATCAGTTTCCCAACAACTTCTTCCGTAAATCCGAGACGGCGTTGGCGTGGGCGTCGAAGCCTTCGTATTTGGCGATAAGGCCGGCGTGTTTTGCAAGTTCGGGATAGGCTTGGGGCGTGACTTCGACGACGGAGGTTCGCTTCATGAAATCATGGACGCTGAGGGCCGAGAAGGTTTTGGCCCAGCCGCCGGTGGGCAGCACATGACTGGGGCCGAGGACGAAATTTCCAAGGGTTGATGGCGTGTGTTCGCCAAGCAGGATTTCTCCGGCGTTTTTGATCATGGGGAGATATTTACGCGGTTCCTTGGAGAGAATTTGCAAATGCTCCGGCGCGTAGTCGTTGATGAAGGCCATGGCTTCATCCGTATCTTTAGCCAGGAGAATGCCGCCGCGGCTTGAGGCGAGAACGGCCTTGGTGAAATTCACGCGGCTTGCGCTCATCCTGTGCCAATAGGTGGGGATGGCGGCAAGGGCTGCTTCGGCCACCTCCTTGCTGGCGGTGACGATAAAGGCGGAGCTGTCATCGCCATGTTCGGCCTCGATGAGAAGGTCCAGGGCGGCGAGGCGGCCATCGCTTGTCGCGTCGGCAAAGATGATGGCTTCGCTGGGGCCTGCCGGCGTTCCGGTGTCGATAAGGTCCGCGAGCAGGCGCTTGGCGGCCACGACCCAGGGCGAGCCGGGCCCCACAACCTTCGCATATCTTGAGACAGTATCAGTGCCGTAAGCAACGGCGGCGATGGCCTGGGCGCCGCCGGCCTTATAAACCTTGCTGATGCCGGAGGCGCGGGCGGCCACAAGCGAGGCCGCATCAATGCGGCCATCGGGGCCTGGGGGGGTTACAATGCAGATGTCTTCAACGCCGGCAACGCTGGCGGGAATGCAAGTCATCAGGACCGACGACGGGAATGAGCCCTTGCCGCGCGGGATGTAGCAGGCAACGGATGGGATAGCCGTGGTGCGGTCACCGGCATGGAGGCCGGGGCGGATTTCAGCGCTCCATGAAGCTTCAGGTTTTTGCAGCTGGTGGAATTTACGGATGTTGGCGGCGGCGAAGATGATGGCTTCCCTGACATCTGCTTCCAGTTCGACGTGGGCACGATCAAAATCTTCCGGCGTCGCGGCAATGGCATTTGGCTCGACGAGGGCGCCGTCGAATTGCTTGGCAAAGCGCGACAGGGCCCTGTCCCCTTCCATCCGCACCGCCTCGACAATTGGCATGACCTTTTCGAGGAAGGGGCTCAATTCGTTTTCGGTGCGCTTGAGAAGAGTGGCGCGTTCGGCGGCTTTCAGGTCCGACAGAACAAGGTAGTTGATGTGTGACGTCATGGGACAGTCCTAGTGCATTCAACCTTCTCCCGTTTCACGGGAGAAGACGTGAATTAATTGCCCGAATGGTTGGTGACCGAGACGTAGGTTTCATCTTCCTGGCCGTCGCGCTCGAATTTCAGGAAATCATAATAGCCGCAATGGCCTTCGCCGGGGAAAACGCGGCAAGTGGAAGGCCTGGCATGATAAATGGTGCAGCGGCGTTCCTTGGTATCAAAGAACTGGCAGATCTTGCCGTAGATCTCGTCCTTCTGGCGGCGCATGATGCGCTTGTAGCCATGGGCCTTCTTGAAGAACTTCTTTTCGGCCTTGGCGAGAGGCATATCAAAATGCTGGGCGATGCGCTCGGCATCGCGGTCCTTCACCTCAATGACGGGATAGGAGCAGCAATAGCCCGGACATTTCATGCAGTCGTACAGTTTTCGGGCCATCATAGTTCCTTGAATGAGAGAAAGAGCCTAGCGCTTAATGGTTGGACTGGGGATTAAACAGCCCGGGTGGTGCTATTGCCTGTTTGGCGGGTTTTGATGCAGCCTTCAATGCGGCATATTTCTTGTTGGTCTCGGCCATTTCACTTGTCAGCCATTCGCGGAAGGAGCGCGCCGTTGCGGTTTCCTTCGACCCCTTGGCGCGGACAATCCAATAATTGCCATGGTCCTTCATTTCAAGGGCAAAGGGGCGGGCGAGCCAACCTTCAACAATGGAATCAGTGCACAGAATTTGATCACCAAGGGCAAAGCCTTGACCGGATTCGGCGGCTTCAATGGCCAGGTGATTTTGGAACACGGTGCCTTTCCAATCGGTGACCCCTTCGATGCCGTTGGCGTTGAGCCAGTCAGCCCACCATTGCTTGCGCTGCTCATGGAGGAGATTGTAGTTCTTGAGATCCTCCGGATTTAAGTTTTGCACGCCGGCAATGAGGGCGGGGGCGCAGACAGGAAAGATCACGACGTTGGATGAGAGCTTGGTCATTTCCACGTCTTCCCAATTGCCGCGGCCATAGCGGATGCCGAGTTCAACCTCATCGACACGGAAATCCACCAGCCGGGTGGTGGGGTCAATGTTGAGTTCAATGTCCGGATGCAGCTCCTTAAAGTGGCCAAGGCGCGGCACCAGCCAGCGCGACGCGATGGCCGGTTCGACCGAAACGTTGAGGGGGCGGGCGGCGCCGACGGCTGCCGCTTCGCGCGAGGCATTGGAGAGAGCGTCAAAGAGGGGCGTCAGCTGCCCGCCAAAGCGCTTGCCGGCCTCGGTGAGGGCAACGCCACGGCCGGTGCGCAGGAAGAGCTGGGTGCCGAGATATTCCTCCAGTTCGCGGATATGGCGGCTGATGGCGGCATGGGTGACGAAGAGCTCGCCCGCGGCCTCAGTAAAACTTACATGCCGCGCGGCCGCTTCAAAAGCTTTCAGGGCGTTGAGTGATGGGAGTTGGCGCGCCACGGGAGACCTGTAACATTTTCTATTGGGATTGGTTGTTTATTGCCGTTTGTGCCCCGCACGACAAGAGCCGATATTCACCTTACCCGCCAAATTATGGGAGATGAACATGAACTGGATATTTGAAGCCTATTCGAACGTCTACAACACGGCCATGGGGCAGCGCCAGCTTCACCACAGGCCCGGCAGCCTGTTGGCGGGGCAGAAACAAAGACTGAAGCGTGCGCATGGTAAATATAGCACGTGACTTTTCCTGATGGTCGCGTAGCTTTATACCGTTTGTGCTGCGACCGCGAAAAGTCCATATTGGGTACAACAGAGATTTGATTTGAGGAGAACGATGATGAACTGGGTTTTTGGAGCATATTCAAACGTTTACAGCACTGCGATGATGCAGAACAAGGGTGTTGAAGCTTATCTCGCAGATGCGAAAATGGGCGAAACCAAGAGTGCAGGCCGGGTTGCCCGCCTATTTGGACGCACCTAACAGTTTTATTTACAGCCCCGGAGTTTACCGGGGTTGTTTTTTGCCTTGTTTGGAACAAAAATAGAACATATATACCATGTGGATAAATCCAGCAAGCGGGTGAAAGCCTGTTTACGAAGGACTAGGGTGCACGGAAACAAGGAGAATTCAGATGGCGGGTTCGGTCAACAAGGTAATTCTGGTGGGCAATTTGGGGAAGGACCCCGAAGTGCGCCATACCCAGGACGGCAAGGCCATTGTGAACCTGAGCCTAGCCACCTCGGAAAATTGGCGCGACAAGGCCACAGGCGAGCGCAAGGAGCGCACGGAATGGCACCGGGTAGTCATATTCAATGAAAACCTGGCGAAGGTGGCTGAGCAGTATCTGAAGAAGGGCTCGACGGTTTATATCGAAGGGGCACTGCAGACGCGGAAATGGACCGACAAGGATGGCGCGGAAAAATATTCGACCGAAGTGGTTTTACAGAACTTCCGGGGTGAATTGACCATGCTGGGCGGCCGGGGCGGCGGGGCTGGCGAGGGCACTGGTTCCGGTGGCGAAGAGTTTGGCCAGTCCAGCCCCATGGACCGGCCCCGTGGCGGGGCCGGTAAAGCCCAAAGCTTTGCCCGGGATCTGGATGACGAAGTGCCGTTCTAAGACGCTTTTCCGCTGGGCGGGATTGCCTAAATCTTTAAAGGTTTTCTTAACGGCCCAGTCGGGAATTCGGCTGTAGCGTCCAATTGGTCACAATTTGTTCACATTTTGACGGCTAAAGGCCAGGCAGTTATGTTGCGGTGCAACAAGAATCGAGGCGCAAAGTATGAACCGACTAATTTTATCAACATTCGCAGCCATTATGCTGGGTTTTGCCGGAACTGCCGCCGTAGCGGGTGATGCCGTTACCCTATCCCAAGCCGAACTCGGAAAGCTGTTTCCCGGCAATTTCCAGGCGGTGGTCAATGGGGCCGTCACGGTCAAGATCACGGCGCGCGGCAATGGCACGTTGATTGGCCAGACGACCGGCCAGGAAGACCGCGGCCGCTGGAGCGTGCAAAGCGGCAAGCTGTGCATTGTCTGGTCGAACTGGATGAACGGCAAGGCCTCGTGCTCGCGAGTCATCGCCGATGATGGCTGGTATCGCGGCAACGGCGTGAAATTCCGCAAAATCTAACCGGGTTTTGCACTGTTTTTCTCTGGATTTATGACCTCTTTTCGTTGCGGTTGGGGCGCTGCCAAACTAAACTAGGCAGCCGCTCGAATCGCCCCAAAGTCATGGCGGTTTTGCAGCGGCAGAATGCTTGAGTTAAGGGCTGTCCGTGACCGACAAAGATGATAAGAATGGCGTGGTTCCCCCCGCCAATCCCGGTGAAATTACGCTCATCAACCTCGAAGATGAGATGAAGAAAAGCTACCTCGACTACGCCATGAGCGTGATCGTGAGCCGGGCGCTTCCGGATGTGCGCGACGGCCTCAAGCCGGTGCACCGGCGCATTCTCTACACCATGGATGAAAACGGCTTTACGCCGGACAAGCCCTACAAGAAATCGGCCCGCGTCGTGGGCGACGTGATGGGCAAGTATCACCCGCACGGCAACCTTGCGATCTACGACGCGCTGGTGCGCATGGCGCAGGATTTTTCGCTGCGGCTTCCGCTTATCGACGGGCAAGGCAACTTCGGCTCGGTAGACGGCGATCCGCCGGCGGCTGACCGCTATACGGAATCGCGGCTGGCAAAATCCGCCATTCCCTTGCTTGACGACCTCGACAAGGACACGGTTGAATTCCAGTTCAACTATTCCAACGAGTTCCGCGAGCCCACGGTTCTGCCGGCGAAATATCCGAACCTTCTGGTGAACGGGGCCGGCGGCATTGCGGTGGGCATGGCCACCAACATGGCGCCGCATAACCTGGGCGAAGTGATCGATGCCACCATTGCCACCATCGACAATCCGGCAATTTCAATTGATGACCTGATTGAACTGATGCCAGGGCCGGATTTCCCCACAGGCGGCATAGTTCTGGGGCGCATGGGCATCAAGTCGGCGTTCCATACGGGGCGCGGCTCCATTGTGCTGCGCGGGCGGGTGCACACGGAAGAACTCCGCAAGGACCGCGAAGCGCTTGTTGTCACGGAAATCCCGTATCAGGTGAACAAGGCGCTGATGATCGAGCGCATCGCCGAAATGGTGCGCGACAAGAAGATCGAGGGCATTTCGGACATCCGCGACGAGTCGTCACGGCAGGGCATGCGGGTGGTGATCGAGATCAAGCGCGATGCCATGGCCGACGTGGTGCTCAACCAGCTTTACCGCTTCTCGCAATTGCAGAGCACCTTCAGCGTGAACAATATTGCTCTCACCGGCGGCCGGCCGGAGCAGCTGAACCTCAAGGACCTGTTGCAGGCGTTCATCACGTTCCGCGAAGAAGTGGTGACACGGCGCACCAAGTTCCTGCTCAACAAGTCGCGCGACAGGGCCCACATCTTGGTGGGCCTGGCAATCGCCGTTGCCAATATCGATGAAGTCATCAAGTTGATCCGCAGGTCAAAGGATGCGGGCGAAGCGCGCGAGGCCTTGATGGCCCGGGCCTGGCCGGCGAAGGATTTGGGGCCGCTTATTGCGCTCATCGCCGACCCGCGACATTCGTTGGGGGCCGACAACAATTACCGGCTGTCGGAAGAGCAGGCGCGGGCCATTCTCGATTTGCGTTTGCAACGCCTAACGGCACTGGGCATTGATGAAATTACCGACGAGTTGCAGAAGCTTGCCAAGGAAATTTCGGAATATCTGGACATTCTGCGTTCGCGCCTGCGGGTGATGAACATCATCAAGGCTGAACTGGCGCAGATCAAGGCGGATTTCGCCACGCCGCGGCGCACCGAAATCATCGATAACGACGGCGAAGTTGACGACGAAGACCTGATTGCCCGCGAAGACATGGTGGTGACGGTTTCGCACGCGGGCTATGTGAAGCGGGTGCCGCTTTCGGCTTACCGGGCGCAGCGGCGGGGCGGCAAAGGCCGGGCCGGCGTTCAAATGCGCGATGAGGATTTCGTCACCAAGCTTTTTGTGGCCAACACCCATACGCCGATATTGTTCTTCTCGTCACTGGGCATGGTTTACCGCATGAAGGTCTGGCGCCTGCCGGTGGGCAATCCGCAGGCGCGGGGCAAGGCCTTGATCAATATCTTGCCGCTGTCGCAGGACGAGCGCATCACAACAGTCATGCCTTTACCGGAAGCTGAAGGGGATGCGGCAAACCTGCATCTGATGTTTGCCACGCGCTCCGGCGGGGTCAGGCGCAATGCGCTGGATGATTTCGAAAGCATCAACCGCACCGGCAAAATTGCCATGAAGCTGGAAGCCGGCGACATGATTGCGGGCGTCGAGATCTGCGGGGATGCGGATGACGTATTGCTGACGACGGCGCAGGGGCAATGCATCCGGTTCCCGGTGAATGACGTGCGCGTGTTCAAGGGGCGTGATTCAACCGGGGTGCGCGGAATCAAGCTCGAAGGCGGCGATCATGTGATTTCCATGGCCGTCATCCGGCATGTTGATGCGACGCCGGAAGAGCGGTTGGCTTTCCTTAAAATGTCGCGCGCGGTGGCGGGCGAGGATGCAGAGCCCGAGACCTCGGATGAAGAGGAAGTCGCCGATGCGGGCCTGAGTCAGGAACGCTATGCGGCGATGGGGGCGGCGGAACAGGTGATTCTCACGGTCTCGAGCAACGGCTATGGCAAGCGGACATCTTCATTCGAATACCGCATCACCAACCGCGGCGGCAAAGGCATCGTCGCCATGGCAGTGAACGAACGCAACGGGCCGCTGGTGGCTTCCTTCCCGGTCGAGCATTCCGACCAGATCATGCTGGTGACCGATGGCGGACAGCTTATCCGCTGCCCGGTTGACGGGATCAGGAAGGCAGGGCGCTCGACGCAAGGGGTTATCGTGATTGATACGGCCGATGACGAGAGCGTGGTGTCGGTTGAGAGCCTGAGCGAAGATGAGGTGGCCGAAGGCGAAGCGTGATTTTTCATCCCC
Organism: uncultured Alphaproteobacteria bacterium; assembly: GCA_963773295.1. Classification (GTDB taxonomy): domain Bacteria; phylum Pseudomonadota; class Alphaproteobacteria; order Rhizobiales; family Aestuariivirgaceae; genus Aestuariivirga. The sequence continues at coordinate 357,942 of CAVZAJ010000002.1, read as the reverse complement.
GTCATTCCGGCGTACGCCGGAATCTGTTTAACATCATGGGGACTTCGGCTTTCGCCGGAGTGACAAAAGATTTGCTGTGGTGAACAAGGAGCTAAAATCATGTCCTATGAATTGTATTTTGCCTTTTGCATTGCGGCGATGGCCTTGGCCTTTGTTCCGGGCCCAACGGTGACGGTGATCATTGCCAACAGTCTGCGCTATGGGAGCAAGGCGGGGTTGATGAATGTGGCCGGCACGCAGGCGGGGGTAGTGATCTGGCTGGCCATTGCAGCACTTGGGCTTGGTGCCGCCATCCAGCTCATGGGTGTATGGTTTGACGTGCTGCGCTGGGCGGGTGCTGCCTATCTCGTTTGGCTGGGCATCAAGCTATTCCGTTCCAACGGCGATCTGGCCATCGCGGTGGACCGGGCGCGGCCCAAGGGGAGCTTCTTCCTGCAAGGCTTCGTGGTGATCATGTCCAATCCCAAGATGCTGGTGCTGTTCGGAGCACTCATTCCGCCATTTCTTTCGAAGGATGGCAACATGATGCAGCAGACCCTCTTGCTTGGCTTGACCTTTGCGGTGATTGCCGCCGTGGGCGATACCTGTTACGCGCTGCTGGCTGGGAAGGCTGGAACCTGGCTTTCGCGCTCGCGCATCCGGGCCATCGAGATTGTCAGCGGCGTTTGCCTTACGGCTGGCGGTGTTTGGATGGCTTTGCGGGGGCGCTGACCGTCAAGTCATTCCCAGCTCTGCCGCCAGTTCGATATCCCAAAAAGCGGCTTCGATCTTATGGCCATCGAGGTCGCGTACGAAAGCAGCCATAGTAGGGTTCGCCGTAGTCATGGCGGTGGCCGGGGTCGCCGTCTTCCGTTGCTCCGGCGGCAATCGCCGCTTTGAAAAACGCCTCCACTTCGGCTTTGGATTGCGCCGAAACCGAAGTGGACGCCATTGCCGCAGGAGGCTTTCGCGCCATCAAACGGCGTCTGAATCCAGAATTCCGGATAGGCCTTGCCAAACGCTGCGGCCCCTTCGTGCTCCATTATGATCCGGCATCCCAACGTTTCCAGCACCTTCACATAGAACTGCCTGGCCGCCGGAAAATCATCGGTGCCGAGGGACACATGGGAAATGATGGATGGGTTTTCGTCGGCCATGTAATTTCCTTTGCGCTGTGACAACCAAGACATTAACTGACATCTGCTGACAGGTTGCGGCAGCAGCGTGAAGCGGTTAGTGTACCGCCATGGCACGCACAGGATTTTATCCCGGTTCCTTTGACCCCGTCACTTATGGCCACCTCGACATCGTGGCGCGGAGTGCGCGGCTGGTGGAGAAGCTGGTTTTGGGGGTGGGCACCCATGCGGGCAAGCACTCGCTTCTCGATGCGAAGAAGCGAGTTTCGTTGCTGGAGCACGTAACCAAGCCCATCGCCGAGCACACGGGTGTCAAAATCAGCGTGGTGACCTTTGCCGATTTGACGGTGGATGCGGCGCGGCGGGCCAATGCGGGGTTGATTATCCGTGGCTTAAGGGACGCCAGCGATTTCGACTATGAAGTGCAGATGGGGCAGATGAACGGGGCCCTGGCGCCCGACATTGAAACGGTGTTCCTGGCGGCGTCTCCCGCCACGCGAATGATTGCCTCGTCACTGGTCAAGCAAATTGCCCAAATGGGAGGCGATGTTTCCCTGTTTATTCCCAAAGAAGCCCAGGCGGCGGTGGCTGCGGCGCTCAAGAATTGAGGCCTTGCGCGGCCTCAATTCAGGCGATATCTGACGCTATCCAGCGTTCATTTCCCCATTAACCCCAAAACCGGAGACTTAGAGAATGAAGAGACTTGGCCTATGCGCCATAGCGGCAATGATGATGGCAGCACCTGCCATGGCGGCAGAAAAAATCACCGTGGAAACCAACGACAAGTGCAGCTTCACCATTACGCTGCGGCCGGACCTGGCGCCGGCCCATGTGGCGCAGGTTTCCAAGCTTGCGGCGGCAGGCTTCTATGACGGCATCGTTTTTCACCGGGTGATTGACGGCTTCATGGCCCAGACCGGCGACCCTACGGGCACCGGCATGGGCGGCTCAGAGGAACCGGACATCAAGGCGGAATTTTCGAAGGAGCATTTTAGCCGCGGCACGGTGGGCATGGCGCGGTCCAATGACCCGGATTCAGCCAACAGCCAGTTCTTCATCATGTTCGCCGACGGCGGATTTCTTGACGGCAACTACACGGTGCTGGGCAAGGTGGATGACGAAGGCATGTTCTGCGTCGACCGCCTGGAACGCGGCGAACCCCCAGCAACTCCTGACAAGATGGTAAAGGTTATGGTGCAATAATGGCTGATCCTCAAAACACGCTTCACATGGACCTGGCAAAGGGCCGGGTTGTCATTGAGCTTTTGCCAAAACTGGCCCCTGGCCATGTGGCGCGCATCAAGGAGCTGGCGCGGGAGGGTTTTTATGACGGCGTGGTCTTCCACCGCGTCATTGATGGCTTCATGGCGCAGGGCGGCGATCCGACCGGCACCGGCATGGGCGGCTCGAAGAAGCCCGACCTCAAGGCAGAATTTTCCAAGGAACCGCATGTGCGCGGCATCTGCTCGATGGCGCGTTCCGGCAATCCGAACTCGGCCAACAGCCAGTTCTTCATCTGCTTTGGCGATGCGACCTTCCTTGACAACCAGTACACGGTTTGGGGGCGGGTCACGTCGGGCATGGAGCATGTCGACATGCTGAAGCGCGGCGAGCCGGTGAGCAATCCCGACAAGATCGTCAAGATGCAGGTTGCCGCAGACGCGAAGTAATGAAAGTCCTCCCCGCTATTGGAGTGTTGTTGATAGCTCTTGTTGGGCCTGCGAAGGCAACGGAATGGCTCAACTGCTCCGCTGGCGACAAGGCTTCGTTCAATGTTTTGCTTGGCAACATGAATGTCATCGCTGTCGATACCATTGAAGTGGAAGCGGCGGGCAAGAAATGGTCAACGCGGGGCGGGGATGCGACGCTGATCACCAAAGGCCAAGCTTTCGAAACGGCTGACCAAATTTATATCGATGCAACCGATCGCAATGTGGATGCGATCGTGGCCCAGCTTCGCCTGTTCAAGGCGAGCGAGGGCGAAGATTATGTGTCGGCTGGAACTTTGCGGGTGACGGGGGTTGGGGCCTGGGCTGTGACCTGTTCCGGTCCCTGATGCGCGTTTCCGATTTTGACTTTGAGTTACCGGCGGAGCGGATTGCGCTGCGCCCTACGATCCCACGCGAGTCCGCCAAATTGCTGGTGGTGGGCGATGAGCTTGGCGATTTCACGGTGGGTGATTTGCCGTCGCAGCTTCGCGCCGGCGATGTACTGGTGTTCAACAATACGAAAGTCATTCCGGCGGCCCTGACCGGGGTTCGCGTTGGGAGGGGCGAGGCGGAGCCGAAGATTGAGGCGCTGCTGCACATGCGGGTTGATAGTTCGCGCTGGAAGGCCTTTGCCAAGCCGGGGAAGAAACTGCAGGTGGGCGACCGGCTGCGTTTTGGGGCGGAAGGCCGGGTGTGCCTACTGGGCAATGTCGACGCCACCGTTGAAGCTAAGGGCGAGGCCGGCGAAATCACCCTGGCGTTTGATTTCAGCGGGCTAATTCTGGACGAGGCCATCGAAGCGGTGGGGCAGATTCCGTTGCCGCCTTACATCGAGGGCAAGCGCGCAACGGATGCGCAGGACGCTACGGATTACCAGACGATGTTTGCCCGGTATCCGGGGGCGGTGGCGGCTCCCACAGCCGGGCTGCACTTCACGCCCGATCTTATGAAAGGCTTGGAAACGGCTGGAATTACTAGTGAATTTGTTACTTTACATGTGGGAGCTGGAACCTTCTTGTCGGTTAAGGCTGAGGATACCCGCGACCACAAAATGCATGCGGAATGGGGCGAGGTTTCGGCTGAAACGGTGGCCCGGTTAAAGGCCTCGCGGCAGCGGGGCGGGCGCATTGTGGCAGTTGGAACCACGTCCTTGCGTCTTCTGGAGAGTTCGAAGCTGGAACCGTTCAGCGGGACAACGGAGATTTTCATAACGCCGGGATACAGGTTTTCGACCGTCGATGTGCTGATCAGCAATTTCCATTTGCCGCGCTCGACGCTGTTCATGCTGGTGTCGGCTTTTGCCGGCACGGAGCGGATGAAAGCGGCCTATGCCCATGCCATTCATAATAATTATCGTTTCTATTCCTATGGCGATTGCTGCCTGCTATTTCCGCAAGGGTCATGACTGAATTTTCCTTTTCGCTTCACAAGACCGATGGCGCGGCGCGGCTGGGCACGGTCCGTACCCTGCATGGCGATATTCGCACCCCGGCCTTCATGCCGGTTGGCACGGTGGGTACGGTGAAGGGGCTTTACCTCGACCAAGTGAAGGAAACGGGTACCGATATCATTTTGGGCAACACCTACCACCTGATGCTGCGACCGGGGGCCGAAGAAGTGGCCAAGCTCGGCGGCCTGCATAATTTCATCGGCTGGGATGGGCCGATCCTCACGGACAGCGGCGGCTTCCAGATCATGTCGCTGGCAAAGATCCGTAAGATCACGGAGCAGGGGGCGGTGTTCCAATCGCATATCGACGGGCGAAGGTATGAGCTCACGCCGGAGCGAGCCATGGATATTCAGCGCCTGCTTGGCTCGGACATTCAGATGCAGCTCGACCATTGCCTGGAATATCCGCACACGGAGAAAGATGCGGAAAAGGCCATGCAGCTTTCGCTGCGCTGGGCGGCGCGGTCGCGCAAGGCTTTTGGCAATCAGCCGGGGCGCGGTAATTTTGGCATTGTGCAGGGTGGGGTGAACGAAGGTTTGCGCCGGGCCAGTGCCAGCGGGATTCGGGAGATTGGCTTTGAGGGCTATGCCATTGGCGGGCTGGCGGTGGGCGAGGGCCAGAAGCTAATGCTGCAGACGATTGAGTTTACAGCGCCGGAGTTGCCGGTAGACAAGCCCCGCTATCTCATGGGGGTGGGTACGCCGGAAGATTTGCTGGAGTCGGTGGGGCGCGGGATCGACATGTTTGACTGCGTGATGCCGACCCGTTCAGGGCGGCACGGGCAGGCTTTCACGCGCTTTGGAAAAGTCAATTTGCGCAACGCCAGGCACGCCGATGATCCACGCCCGCTCGATGCTGACAGCGCCTGTCCGGCGCTCTCCAAATACTCGCGGGCCTATATCCATCATCTGATGCGTTCCGGTGAGTTGCTCGGCATGATGCTGCTGTCTTGGGCGAATGTCGCCTATTACCAGGACCTCATGCAGGGCATCCGGACGGCCATTGCGGAGGACCGCTTTGAGGAGTTCCGGGCGCTGACGAGAGAACAGTGGGAGCGTGGCGAAAGCTAGCCGCGAATTTATTTTCCCGTACCGCCCGTATGCTCACCCTCGCGGGTGAGGTAGTAGGCCGCAAGGATGGGAATGAAGGTGACGGCGATGATGAAGAAGGCCACGACATTGGTGATCGGCCTTTGCCGGGGGCGGATGAGTTCGTTCAGCATCCAGATGGGGAGCGTCGACTGCTGTCCGGCGGTGAAGGTGGTGACGATGACTTCATCGAAGGAGAGGGCGAAGGCCAGCATGCCGCCGGCCAGGAGGGCCGAGGCGATTTGCGGCAACACGACATAGCGGAAAGTTTGAAAGCCGTCGGCTCCCAGATCCATCGACGCTTCTATCATGCTTCCGCTGGTGCGGCGGAAGCGGGCCAGCACGTTGTTGTAAACCACGACCATGCAGAAGGTGGTGTGGCCCAGCACAATGGTCCAGGTTGAAAAGGGAATATCGATGATGCCGAAGGCTGAACGCAGCGCAATGCCGGTGACGATGCCGGGAAGCGCTATGGGCAGGATGAAGAGCAGCGAGATGTGATCGCGGCCGAAGAACTTGGCGCGTGAGATGGCCGCGGCAGCGCAGGTGCCGAGAACAAGAGCCAGAAATGTGGCGATGCTCGCCACCTTCACGGAAAGGCCGATGGCATTCCAAATATCCTGCCGTTCCCAGACGATGCCAAACCATTTTGTGGTGTAGCCGGGGGGCGGGAACTGGAAGCTTTTTTCCTCGGTGGTGAAGGCATAGAGGAAGATGAGCAGCAGCGGCACGTGCAGGAAGGCCACGCAGGCTAAGGCGGCAATTTTTAAGAGCAGGGGAGAGCCTTCAGAGCGCATCGAAGGCCCCCATCTTTTTGGCGATGGCGAGATAGATGCCCATGATCACGATGGGCACCACGGTGAAGGCTGCTGCCAAGGGAATGTTGCCTGCCGTTCCCTGCAGGGTATAAACCGTCTGACCGAGGAAATAGCTTGAGTTTCCAATGATTTGCGGGATGATGTAGTCACCAAGGGTAAGTGAAAAGGTGAAGATTGAGCCGGCGATTATGCCAGGCAGGGCCAAGGGAAGTATCACGTGCCGAAAAGTTTGCGCCGGGGTTCCGCCAAGATCGGATGAGGCGTCAATGAGACTTACGGGAACGCGCTCCAGGGCGGCTTGCGTGGGCAGAATCATGAAGGGCAGCCAGACATAGACGAAGACCAGGAAGGTGCCGAGGAAGCTGATTGAGAGCGACGGGCCGCCGATCACAGGAATTGCGAGAAGCGCATCCAGGACCCAGGTGAGATGGAGCTTGCCCGCCAGCCAGGAGATGATGCCTTCCTTGGCGAGGATCAGTTTCCAGGCATAGACCTTGACGAGATAGCTGGACCATAGCGGCAGCATGACCAGGATATAAAACAGGGCTTTCCATTTCCCGCGGGCATAGCGGGCGGCAAAATAGGCGAAAGGAAAGGCAATGACGACGGACGCCAGCGTGACCGCCGTTGCCATGACAAGACTGCGGATGATGACGTCAAAATTTGACAGGCGGAACAGCTCGGCAAAAGTAGAGAGGGTGAATTCATACTTGATGAAGCCCGAGAACTCATCGATTGAAAAGAAGGCGTGGAACAGGAAGACGGAAAGCGAACCGAGAAAAGCAATGCCAAGCCAGAGGAGCGGCGGGGCGAGGAGGAGGGCCAAGAACCCGTTGGGGTGCTTGAAGAGAGAATTCGAGATTGAGCGCGTGAGGCTCATGCTTCACCGGCCATAATGTGCAGCGCCTCCTTCGGCCAATGCAGCATGATGTCATCGCCTTCGGCAAATTTGCCAAGCGAGGAAGGGACGGTGACATTAATTATCCCGCCCCCTGTTGTACGTGTATTAAGGCGGGTAACCGAGCCCTGATAATGAACAGCAACAATCGTTGCGCTGGCGCTTTGCTGCCCCGGTGAGGCTTTCACGCCGGCCGGCAGGATGTTGATCTTCTCCGGGCGGAGGCTCGCCCATTTTTCCGGGCCACCGGCCGATTTCGAAAATGCGGGGGTCAGGACATTCGATGAGCCGACAAAATCAGCCACGAACCTGGTGTTGGGGCGCTCATAGATATCCTCGGGAGAGCCGACCTGCACAATTCTGCCATCGTTGAAGATGGCGACACGGTCGGCCATCGAGAGGGCTTCGCCCTGATCATGGGTGACGAACACGAAGGTGATGCCAAGGTTGCGCTGCAGGGCTTTCAACTCAACCTGCATCTGCTCGCGGAGCTTCAGGTCCAGGGCGCCCAATGGCTCATCCAGCAGCAGGACCTTAGGTTCATTGACAAGGGCGCGCGCGAGGGCCACGCGCTGCCGTTGGCCACCTGACAATTGCGACGGACGGCGGTTGCCGAAACTTCCCAATGCCACGAGGGAAAGTGCTTCCTGGGCTTTGTGGTGGCGGGCCGGCTTGTCGATGCCCTTGACCATCAAGCCGTAAGCGACATTGTCCAGCACCGTCATGTGGGGGAAAAGCGCATAGTCTTGAAAGACCGTATTCACGTTGCGCTGATAGGGGGGCACGCCTTCCGAAGTGACGCCAAAAATTTCCATATGGCCGGAGGTTGGCTGCTCGAAACCCGCAATTAACCGGAGGCAGGTGGTTTTACCGGACCCGGAAGGCCCCAGCATGGCGAAGAATTCGCCCTCGGCAATATCAAGCGTGACATCGTCCACGGCACGCACCGGGCCGAAATAGCGGCTGATATTCTGGAAACTGACGGCTGTTGTCATGGCATGAAAAATCCCGCCAAGCGACCTTGGCGGGAATCCTTCCAATGATCAAGAATCAGCGGCCACCGAGAACCGCGATCATGTCGGTTGCCCACCGGTAGTAGGGCACGCAGCCTGCCGACTGGGTGGTGCATTTGGCCACGGGGGTGCGCCAGAAATGCACCTTGGCAAAGTTTGGCATGCCGTTCGTGTCGCAGCCCGCATCACTGAGCAGGGCGTTGCCCTTGCAGGCGGCAGGAACAGCTGGAACCGAGCCAAACCAGGCGGCGAGATCGCCCTGCACCTTTGGCGAGATGGAATGCTCCATCCACAGGTAAGCGCAGTTGGGGTTCGCCGCATCGGCGTGCATCATGGTGGTATCGGCCCATCCCGTTGCGCCTTCATCAGGAATGACCGAAGCCACCGGGGTTTTCGCCATGGCGTCCTTGTCGGCCTGCAGGAGGTTCACCTGGAAGGGCCAGGACGAGGATGCGACAACGCCTTCATTCTTGAAGTCATCGATCTGCATGAAAGCATCATGCCAATAGCGGCCCACGAGGGCGCGCTGGGCCCGGAGCAGATCGAGGGCCGCCTTGTATTGCTCCTCATTCAACTCGTAGGGATCCTTGATGCCGAGTTCTGGCTTCTTGGCCATGAGATAGAGCGCGGCATCGGCAATGTAGATGGGACCGTCAAAAGCCTGAACCCGGCCCTTATTGGATTTTCCATCGGGCAAATTCTGCTCTTCAAACACCACGGCCCAGCTTTTTGGCGCTTCCTTGAAGACATTGGTGTTATAGGCGAGGACGTTTGCACCCCACTGATAGGGCACGCCATAGTGAACGCCATCAACGGTGTGCCACGGCGCGTTCTGCAGGCGCTCATCAACGGTTTTCCAGGACGGGATAAGATCGGTATTGACGGGCTGCACGCGCTTGCCGGCAATGAGGCGGAGCGAGGCATCGCCAGAGGCGGTGACGAGGTCAAAACCGCCTTCATTCATCAGGGCCACCATTTCATCCGAGGTGCCGGCGGTTTTAACGTTGACCTTGCAACTGGTTGCCTTTTCAAAGTCGGTGACCCAATCATAGGCCTTGTCGGTGGCGCCGCTTTCAATATAGCCGGCCCAGGCCACGATATTGACCTGTCCCTCGCCTTTGCCGAGTTCCTTCTTCATCTCCTGCGCGAAGGCCATTCCGCCCATAGCCGATGCGGCAAGAAGCGCCAGAATTGCATGTTTCAGAGTTTTCATCGTGTCGTCTCCCTAGGTTTCTTTTTATCGTTTCGGTGTGGCTCCCGAGTTGAAGCAACGGGGATCCAGGTATGGAAATAAACGTTTGACCATGTGGTCCAAAATTAAGACTAGCCCAGAATTGGCGGGAAGGTAAAGTGACGAGCGTGAACCAGTGGGGGAATTGCATTCATGAGTTTTCTGATGATCGAGCCGGCGCCGCCGCGGCTCAACCGCAGTGAGCTTGCGGTTCCCGGCAGCCAACCGCAACTTTTTGAAAAGGCGGCTAAATCCGCGGCTGATGTGGTGTTTCTTGATCTCGAGGACGCGGTCGCCCCTGATGACAAGGCGCAGGCGCGCAAAAACGTTATTCAGGCCATTGGCGATATTGACTGGGGACGCAAATCGCTTTCGGTGCGGATCAACGGACTGGATACCCACTACATGTACCGCGATGTTGTGGACGTTCTGGAGCAGGCATCCGAGCGCCTTGACCTGATCATGATTCCGAAGGTCGGCACGGCCTCCGACGTCTATGCCATCGACATGATGTGCACCCAGATTGAGATGGCCAAGGGGCGCAAGAAGCGCGTCGGTTTCGAGATGATCATCGAGACGGCACTCGGCATGCAAAACGTGCATGAGATCGCGGCTGCCTCCAAGCGCAACGAGTCGCTGCATTTTGGGGTGGCGGACTATGCCGCTTCGACCAAGGCGCGGACGACTTCAATTGGGGGTGCAAATGCTGATTATGCGGTACTGACCGACCCTCTGGCGGATGGCTCGCGCCAGACCCATTGGGGCGACATGTGGCATTATGCGATTTCCCGGATGGTGGTGGCCGCCCGGGCCAATGGCCTTCGGCCAGTCGATGGGCCGTTTGGCAACTTCTCCGATTCCGAAGCCTTCCGGGCAGCGGGCCTGCGGGCTGCTGTGCTGGGGTGCGAGGGCAAATGGGCCATTCACCCATCCCAGGTTGCCTTGGCCAACGAAGTCATGTCGCCGTCAGATGCCGATCTAGCCCGGGCCAAACGCATCCTGGTCGCCATGGAGGAGGCCGCCAAAGCGGGCAAAGGGGCCGTTTCGCTTGATGGCCGTCTTATTGACTATGCTTCGGTGCGCCAGGCGGAAGTTCTGGTGCAGAAAGCCGCCCAGATCAGCAAACAGTAGATCAGGCCACGAAAATTCACGAATTGCGCAAACCGGAATCAGTGTTAAGGTGAGGCACGCAAGAAGGGCATAAGCCCTCGGAGGGGAAACCGCATGGCAGCACGACCTGCCCCAAGAAGTGACGAACGGCCTTTGGCCGTCGTGGTCGAAGATTTGCATAAGAGGTTTGGCGAACTTGAGGTGCTTAAAGGGGTTTCCCTTGAGGCGCGCGAAGGGGACGTGGTTTCCATGATCGGGGCTTCGGGCTCCGGAAAAAGCACTTTTTTGCGCTGCATCAATTTTCTGGAAATGCCGACCAAGGGCCGCATCGTGGTGACCGGCGATGAGGTGGCCCTGAAGCCGAACAGGGACGGCAATCTGCATCCCAGCGACCGGCGCCAGCTTGAGCGGGTTCGCACCAAGCTGGGCATGGTGTTTCAGAGTTTCAACCTGTGGCAGCATTTGACCGTGATGCAGAACGTGATCGAGGCTCCGGTACATGTGCTCGGACTTGCAAAAGCCGAGGCCATTGAGCGGGCCGGAAAGCTTCTCCACAAGGTGGGGCTGTATGATAAGCGGGACCAGTATCCCGCATTTCTTTCAGGCGGACAGCAACAGCGCGCCGCCATCGCGCGGGCCCTGGCGATGGAGCCAAAGGTGATGCTGTTTGATGAACCGACATCGGCGCTTGATCCGGAACTGGTCGGCGAGGTTCTGAAGGTGATCCGCGATCTGGCCAATGAGGGCCGTACCATGATCCTGGTCACCCATGAAATGAAGTTCGCACGCGACGTTTCGAGCCATGTCATTTACCTGCACAAGGGCGTCATTGAAGAAGAGGGCCCGCCGCAACAGGTATTCGGCGCGCCGAAAAGCGCGCGCTGCAAGCAGTTCGTCTCCGGCATTCATTGAATGGCGGCGATGATGAAACAGGGGGCAGATGAATGGGGCAGGGTCCACAGTCATTTGTATTGGAAGATTGAAAACATATGGATTTGCCAAGCGCAAGTATTGGCAAAAGTTCAGAGGGAGAAGAGAATGAGGATTTCGCGTAGAATATTGATGGCCGCGGCAACACTGGCGCTCATGGCAGCGGCATCGCCCGCCATGGCTGACCTGAAGTTCGGCGTTGCCGCCGAGCCCTATCCGCCGTTTACCTCGAAGGACGCCTCAGGCGTTTGGGTCGGCTGGGAAGTAGACTTCATGAATGCGATTTGCGCCGAAATCGGCGAGAAATGCACGATCGAGGAAGTGGCTTGGGATGGCATTATCCCAGCGCTGCAGGCCAGCAAGTTCGATGTGATCATGTCATCCATGCTGATCACGGAAAAGCGCAAAGCAGTCATCGATTTTTCAAACATGTATTACGATTCAGCCGCCGTGATCATCGGACCAAAGGGCGATGACAAGGACATCACACCAGAGCATTTGACGGGCAAAAATGTGGGCGTGCAGGTTTCAACCGCGCATTCCCGCTATATGGACAAATATTATGCGCCAAAGGGCGTTTTGGTGAAGACGTATGCCACGCAGGATGAAGCGAATGCCGATCTCGCGGCGGGACGCCTTGAATATGTCATGGCCAACGGCACCGCCCTTGATGCTTTTCTGGCAACCGACCAGGGCAGCTGCTGCGAAGTTAAAGGTTCGGTTGAACGTGATGCAGACATATTTGGGGACGGCGTGGGCCTTGGAATCCGCAAGGAGGACACGGCGTTAAGGGATAAGTTCAATGCCGGCATAAAGGCCATGGCGGCCAAGGGCACATTCGAGCAAATCTCGGCAAAATGGAATTTAACGGGTAAACTGGTTATGCCAAAACCATAGACCATCAAGGCTGGCGGCCATCTGGACGCCGGAAATTGCACCACGGGCCAGATTCACGAGAGCTCCACTCTCAAGGGTCAAACTCAAAAACCAAAAAGATCAACAGGAGAATACCATGAAGTATACAAAACGCGCGATCCTCGGCGCCATCGCCGCTTGCGCCATGTTTACGGCGGCACCAGCCTATGCCGACCTGAAAATGGGCGTGGCGGCGGAACCCTATGCGCCCTTTACCTCCAAGGATGCCTCCGGCGTCTGGATTGGCTGGGAAGTTGATTTCATGAACGCGCTTTGCGCCGAGATCGGCGAAAAATGCACGATCGAGGAAGTCGCCTGGGATGGCATCATTCCAGCGCTTCAATCGAAGAAGTTCGACGCCATTCTTTCATCGATGTCGGTGACGGATGAACGCAAGAAGACGATCAGCTTCTCGGACATCTATTACAATTCGGCTGCGGTGATCATCGGGCCAAAGAACGATGACAAGGATTTCTCGCCGGAGCATCTTTCGGGCAAGAATATCGGCGTTCAGGTTTCCACAACGCATTCCCGGTATCTCGATAAATACTATGCCCCGAAGGGCGGCATTGTAAAAACCTATGCCACGCAGGATGAAGCGAACGCCGACCTTGCCGCCGGCCGCCTTGATTACGTGATGGCTGACGGCGTGGCGCTGGACGCGTTCCTCGCTTCGGAACAAGGCACCGCCTGTTGCGAGCAGAAGGGCGCTGTTCCGCTTGATGTGGAAATCCTGGGAGCAGGCGTCGGCTTCGGCGTCCGCCAGGAAGACACGGAATTCCTGGCGAAGCTCAATGCCGGCATCAAGGCGATGGCTGACAAGGGTGCATTCCCACCCATCACCGATAAGTGGAAACTTACCGGCAAAATCGTGACGCCTCCAGACCTCTAATCACCCAAAAAATATGGCGGCCGCTTCTGTTGGCGGCCGCCACCAACAGGATTATCGGATATTGGTTTTCGCCGTCCTCATCAATTTTGATCTGCTGGCTTTCGGCCCGACCGGCTACGGCGACGAGATGTTTTGGGGATTGACGCGCACGATTCAAATTTCGTTACTTGCCTATGCGTTGGGAATAAGCCTTGGATTATGCGGGGCCATGGGCAAGCTAACGGGCGGCAAATGGCTCAAAAATACGCTTGAAGGCTACACAACGCTTGTACGGGCCGTGCCAGATCTGGTGCTCATCCTGCTTCTGTATTATGCGGGCACGGATGGCATCAACAGGATGATCATGTCGATCGGACTTCAGCCGATTGAGGTCAATGGCATGGTTGCCGCCGTTTTTGTATTGGGATTTGTTTACGGCGCCTTCTCCACAGAAGTTTTGCGCGCCGGCATCCAAGCGGTTCCCGTTGGCCAGATTGAAGCTGCAAAAGCCTATGGCATGTCACCTTTCCTGCGCTTCAGGCGCATCATACTTCCCGCGATGCTGCCGTATGCGATACCCGGCATGGCCAATCTTTGGCTCAATATCACCAAGGCTTCGGCGCTTATATCCGTTGTGGGATTTACGGAGCTCGCTTTGGCAACCCGCCAGGCTGCTGGCGTGAGCAAGCTCTATCTGATGTTTTATGTCATTCTGGCGCTCATTTACCTCTCCATCACGCTGATTTCGAACCAGGTGTTCGGCTGGCTCGAACGGCGCGTGAGGCGGGGCCAGCCAAAATTGGCTTGAAGCAGCATGGCTTGGGACTGGCTTCCACAATACCTCCCCCTACTTGCCCACGGGCTTTACCTGACGCTGATTTTGCTAATCTCGTCAGTCGTAATCGGGTTTTTGTTAGCCATTCCCATTGGGCTTGTTCAGGTGACCGGCCCTTGGCCGTTGCGCTATCTTGCGCGCGGTTATTGCACCTTCATTCGCGGGACCCCGCTTTTGGTGCAGCTGTGGCTTCTTTACTATGGCGTAGGTTCGCTCTTTCCAATCATCGGCGCCGAATTTCCCACATTCAAAGAAAACTTCATGTGGCTCATCCGGCTGGATGCTTTCTATTACGCGATGCTTGCCTTTACTCTCAATTTTGCCGGTTACGAAGGCGAGGTGATGCGCGGGGCATTTCTTGGCGTGCCAAAAGGGGAACTGGAAGCGGCGCGCTCTTTCGGCATGTCGCCGTGGAAGGTGCTGAGCCGCGTCTGGTTCCCCCGGGCGGTGCGACAGGTATTGCCTACGCTTGCCGGCGAAACGATTGCACAACTGCTTTCAACGCCCCTTGCCTTTACAATCCCGGTCATGGAATTGATGGGGGTAACATCGAGAATTCGCCAGGATACCTTTCTGATTTATGAACCTTTGTTGTTCCTGGCATTCGTTTATTTTGTGCTTACCTTCCTGATCACCCGCGCTTTCAACTATTTCGAAGGTCTGGTACCATCAAAGCGATGAACCAGGAACTGATTTCAGGATTCGCCGGCGAGCTGGCCGCCATCCGGCATGACCTCCACATGCATCCGGAGCTTTGTTTCGAGGAATTCCGCACGGCCAAGATCGTTGCCGAGGAACTTAAGAGACTTGGGTTCATGGTGGCGACGGGTGTGGCCGGCACGGGCGTGGTGGGTACGCTCACGAAAGGGAAGCAGCCGGCGCGCCATAGGAATCCGGGCGGACATGGACGCGCTTCCCATCCATGAAACAACCAATTTGACCTATGCGTCGCGCACGGCCGGCAAGATGCATGCCTGCGGCCATGACGGCCACACCACGATGCTCCTGGGCGCGGCCCGCTACCTGGCGCAGACGCAGAATTTCGATGGCACGGTGCATCTGATTTTCCAGCCCGCCGAGGAAGACATAAGCGGGGCCAAGCGCATGATCGATGAGGGGCTATTCAAGCGCTTTCCCTGCGATGCGGTCTTTGCGCTGCATAACATTCCGGGCGATGAAACCGGGCAAATCTCGGTGCGGCCCGGGGCGATTACGGCCGCCGTGGATATTGTCGAGGTAACGGTGCAAGGCCTGGGCGGGCACGGGGCGCTGCCCCACATGGCGGCAGACCCAATCGTGGCGGCAGCGGGAATCGTCTTGGCGCTGCAATCCATTGTTTCGCGCAACGTCGATCCGCTTGATCCTGCGGTGATTACGGTCGGGTCATTTCAATCGGGGGCGCTTGCCACCATAATTCCTGGGGAGGCGCGCTTGAACATTGGGGTTCGCACCTGCACCAAGGATACACGGGAGTTGATCCGTAAACGGATTGAAGCTTTGGTTGCGCTGCAGGCCAAATCCTTCGGCTGCGAAGCCGACATCCTCTACAATCCGGGGATCAGCTACCCGCCCGGCTTCAACACCCCGGAACACGCCAAACTGGTGCGCGAGGTGGCGATTGAACTTGGCCAGGAGCCGGGGCGCGTGGACATGCGCGGGCCTTTCATGTTTTCGGAGGATTTCGCCTTCATGCAGGAGGTTGTGCCCTCGTGCTATTTTGGCCTCGGCAACGGCAAGAGCCGTTCCCTGCATGACTCAGGCTATGACTTCAATGATGAGCTCCTGGTCAAGGGGCCGGTGTTTTGGGGCAGGCTGGTTGAGCGCTTTTTGAAAGTGGCCTGACCTGTGGGCCCGGCGCGATGGGCTTCGCGGGACGGCGGAAGAGGGCGAACACTGCGAGGTCATTCGCGGGCCTCAGCGAAAAGGACGCTTATCCAAAAAGAAAGTGACCTCTTGCAAGGTCACTTCCCGTGGTTCAGGTAAACAGCAAATTAATGGGAGTTTGGACCCTTGTCTGAACTGCGGGCCGCCCTGCCGCCGCCCTTACCCTTGTCGCTTTCCCCTTCTTTTGCGAATGCAGCAAAGAGCGAGGGAGGAGTTTGGGGAGGCTTACGCTTCACGATCCTTTTATGATCCCGTTTAATCATGCGGCAATCGTCATTGGTATCAATCAGCCTGGCGCCCGTCATGCGGTTGCAGCAGAAAAGACTTTCGGCCGAGTTTACGAGGCGGCAATTGTAAAAATCCTTGGCTGCCTGGGCGCTGCCGCCAAATGACAGCATGCCAAAAACAGTTGCTGCTCCAATTGCGGCGATAACGGCGACGTGTTGCTTAATGGTAATATTGCGCATGTTTCTTCTCCTTGGGTTTGCGATCCGTTTGATCGTTGGCCGAAACATGGCAAAAATGAGCTGAGCGAAAACTGAATGGGCCGTTCACGCGGCGTTTATTTGATCTGAGCGGTTCTCCAACGTCCACTTTGCCAAAAGCCGCCACTTTTGGCCTATGGAAGGAGTTAGGAGCAAACGGGTGGAACTAAGCTCCAGGAAATTTCATTCAAGCGGTTCTCCCGCGGCAACCCACCTACCAAAGTCTGGCAAGTCCAATGTAGCTCCGGTCCGGTCCGCTTCTTGGAGGGAGTTTGTGCCGAAGCTGTGTGAAATGCCCAGAAGCACAGTATGGTCTGTAAAGCCGCCGGGGTCACTTCCGCCTTTGTCGAAGTCAGTGCCGCGGTATCCGATAAAAACATTGGTATCGCCCAACAGGGGAAGATCCTGCAGCACTGTATCGTAACGCACAGCCCACTCCACGACAGTAGTGTCCGCGGCATCACTACCTGAATCGGAAGTACCATCTAAATAGGTCAACTCCGTCTGCAGGCGATTATCCGGCGTGAAGAACCATCGCAAGACTCCCCGCCCAAATCCGGCATTTCTGATGAAATCATCATCATTGTCGCTGTCCAAAAATCCTGCCTGAAAGTAGAAGGTCAAGTTATCGAGGTAAAACTGCCCTTCACCGCCCACGGCAAAGGAATCAGCAGAGGGGGTATCGTCATCATCATGATCGCCGCCGCCGTATGCGGCAAACCCGCCTAAAAGCCCAGCAGATGGATTGCGCCAGGACACATGCCCACCCAACAGGTAGGAGTTCTGGAACAGATCATCCTGGGGTGAGCCAAACAGCTCATGGGACGAGTAGGAGACCTTGCCATCCGCCTGAACGGAAAAACTGTCGCCTACTGGAATGCTGAGTTTGCCGTTTAAACCCGAGACAAATTGGCCTGTGTCTTCGGAATACTCGGTATCGCCACTTTCGTTCCCGTAGAACATATAGCCGTTCCAACTCTCGAATTGCCCGGAAAACACCAAACCGGCGGTTTCATCGAGAGCAACGTCTGCTGCTGACGTCGGTTGAAAACTTGCTCCACATGCAATTGCAAAAGCTACAATGCCCAGATACCGCATGCCACACTCCCCGAGTCTCCGATTTCGTTAAATTTGCGCGGACGGACGGATGCCGTCAACACGTGGGCGAGCGGTCGCGAAAATAATCCGCCGCTGTCGCCAATTTGTCGCTGTCGAACAGAAATGCCTTCTGAAGAGCTCTGCGAACAATATTCCATTGCGCAAAGCCTCGGATCACCGGTCAGTGAAGACCCCATAACAAGCGTGATCGAAACTTGAACTCGTTCCCTCTTTCCTGTGCAAGTGCATGATCTTGCGGGCAGAAATGCTTCGACAGACGTGATGCGTGTTGAGTGGTTCTGCCGCCGGCGCGGCGTATTCTCCCGGTGTTCCGAAACGCAATGGTGCGTATCGGACATTTCAGTAACCAGGGACTAAAGGAAACCAAAATGAAAAAGCTATTATTGGCACTTGTCGTTACTTGTGCAGGATTTACCGCAATCACCAGTGCGTCCTACGCAGATGTAAATGAGAGGATGAAGGAATCAAAATACTGCGAAAGCAATCCCGCTGACCCGGTTTGCATGGGCCCGGAAATGATGGCGATGCGTGCAAAAATGATGGAAATGACCAAAGAAAAGGCCATGGAGAATCGGTCAAAGTTCTGCGAGACCAATTCAAGCGATCCAGTTTGCGATCCCACAATGATGAAAGATACGACGGGTTACTGATACGAGACTCCCGGTTAATTGTCGGCGCCTCCCGGTCTCACCGCCGAGAGGCGTTTTTTTTGAAGGGGGCCGCGGCGTGGAAAAAACGAGGGCTCGCCGCGCTCGGCAAGCGCCCCAAAAAATCTCGGTATGGAATTTCGCTGATAGGGCTAAGTTATTGATACTATTGGTGAGCCCGGCGCGGATCGAACGCGCGACCTACTGATTAAAAGTCAGACGCTCTACCACTGAGCTACGGGCCCACGAGTTAGCCTTCGCGGATTGGCGCGGACCATAGTTGCGGGGGCTAAGGGGGTCAAGGGCGCTGTTTTGCTTTAATTATCTGATCACACTAAAGTCTTAAACAGGCCGAATATGAACGGGTTTTGTGGGCGAGGCAGATTCCTGAAATGACTGATATTGCATTGATCGTCCTGGCGGCGGGCATGGGAAAGCGGATGAAATCCGCCATGCCCAAGGTTATGCATCGAGCCGCCGGGCGCAGCCTTTTGGGGCATGTTCTGACCTCCGCTACCGAATTGTCACCCAAACGGGCTGTTGTGGTTGTGGGGCCTGATATGGATGCGGTGGGCCTAGAAGCCCAGCGTTATTTTCCGGGATGCAATGTCGCCATCCAAGCGGAACGCCAAGGCACGGCGCATGCGGTTTCCATGGCCGAGGAAGGCCTTAAGGGATTCAGCGGAACCATTCTGGTGCTTTATGCGGATGTTCCACTTGTCCAGGCTGCTACGCTAAGCGCCTTGGCGGGCAAATTGGACAAGAAAACACCAATGACGGTTCTAGGCTTTGAAGCGGCTGATCCCCAGGGTTACGGACGCCTCCTAAAGTCTCGAAACGGCAGCATCCGGGCCATCCGTGAAGAGCTTGATGCATCTTCGCAGGAAAAAAAGATAAAGCTCTGTAATGCCGGGATTTTATCGATAAATTCAGGCGTCCTTTGGAAGCTTCTTCCGCAGATCAAGAACAAGAACGCCAAGCGGGAATATTACCTGACAGATCTGGTTGGATTGGCGGCAAAAGCCGGTCATCGGGTTGGGCTTGTGACTTGTCCGGAAGGCGAGGTGGCGGGGGTTAACGACCGGGTACAGTTGGGGGCCATTGAGGCCGAGCTGCAGTGCCAGTACCGGCGCGATGCAATGCTCGGCGGGGCCACACTGGTGGCGCCGGATACAGTTTATTTCTCGGCGGATACCAAGATCGGCGTGGACGTGGTGATCGAACCCAATGTGTTTTTTGGGCCTGGCGTCAGCGTGGGCGATAACGTGCATATTCTTGCGAATTCACATCTTGAGGGGGCAAGCATAAGTTCTGGCGCCCGGATTGGGCCTTTTGCGCGGCTCAGGCCGGGAGCTGAAATTGGTGAAGACGCCCATATCGGGAATTTTGTTGAGGTTAAGAAAGCCGTGATCGGCCGGGGGGCCAAGGCCAATCATTTGAGCTATATTGGCGATGCCAGGGTAGGCGCAGGTTCCAACATCGGGGCCGGCACCATTACCTGCAACTACGATGGATTCGAGAAACATTTTACGGATATCGGATCGCAGGTCTTTGTGGGGTCAAACACGGCGCTTGTGGCTCCGGTCAAACTCGGCGATGGCGCAAATATTGCAGCGGGAAGTGTTATCACTCGGGATGTGCCGGCCGATTCTCTTGCCATCACGCGCGCTGAATTGCAGGTGAAAGAAGGTTGGGCGACGCGCTACCGGAAAATGAAACAAAACCGTAAGGCCGCAAAAGCCAAGGTTTAGGAGTTAAGCATGTGTGGAATTGTCGGCATTCTCGGCAAGCAGCCGGTGGCCCTAAGCATCGTTGAGGCGCTGCGCCGCCTGGAATACCGCGGCTATGATTCAGCCGGCGTTGCAACGCTTGAGAATGGCGGAATTGAAAGGCGCCGGGCGCCGGGCAAACTCCGCAATCTTGAAGAGCGGTTGCGTGAATCGCCGATGATGGGCGTCAGCGGAATTGGCCACACGCGCTGGGCGACCCATGGCGCTGCCACGGAAACCAACGCGCATCCCCATACGGCGGGTGACGTGGTGATTGTGCATAACGGCATCATTGAAAATTTCCGCGAACTGAAAGAGGAGCTTGCCGGAACCGGCGCGGTCTTCCTTACGCAGACCGATACGGAAGTTGTGGCCCATCTTCTGGAGGCGGAGCGCGCCAGGGGAAAATCTCCGCGTGAAGCGGTGGGCCGGGTGCTGCCGCGGCTGCAAGGCGCATTTGCCTTCGCCATTCTGTTCAAGTCGGAAAATGATCTTCTCATTGGCGCGCGCAAAGGCAGTCCCCTGGCTGTCGGCCATGGCAATGGCGAGATGTATTTGGGCTCGGACGCCATAGCGCTTGCCCCTTTCACCAACCGGGTAACTTATCTGGAAGACGGGGATTGGGTGGTGCTTACCCGCAGCTCGGTCGAGATTTACAATGCCGCCAACCTGCCGGTGTCGCGGCCAATGAATTTCTCGCAGGCCTCTTCCATGATGATGGACAAGGGCAATCATCGCCACTTCATGGCCAAGGAAATTGAGGAACAGCCGGAAGTGGTCGGCCATACGCTGGCAGAATATGTCGACTTCTCCACCCGCACGGTAAAGGTGCCGGAAAACCTGCCTTTTGAATTTACCTCGCTTGACCGCCTGACGATCACGGCTTGCGGCACTGCTTCTTACGCTGGATTGGTGGCAAAGTATTGGTTTGAGCGCATTGCGCGGTTGCCGACGGAAGTCGATATCGCTTCCGAGTTCCGTTACCGCGAGGCGCCGTTGACGCCCAATGGCCTGTGCATCGTGATCTCCCAGTCGGGCGAGACGGCGGATACGTTGGCCTCGCTGCGCTACAGCAAGTCGCAGGGGCAGCATACCCTGGCTCTGGTGAACGTGCCGGAGTTGACGATCGCGCGCGAAGCCAGCGTGGCGCTGCGCACTTACGCGGGACCTGAAATCGGCGTGGCATCGACCAAGGCCTTTACCTGCCAGCTCGCGGCGCTTGCCTGTCTAGCATTGCTCGCGGCCAAACAGCGGGGGCACCTCTCGAAAACCCTGGAGCAGGAACTTGTCGGCGCCCTGGTTGAGGCGCCTCGCCACATGTCGGAAATCCTCAAGCAGGAGAAGCACATTGCCCGCGTGGCCCGGGAAATTGCCCATGCCCAGGATGTGCTCTACCTCGGGCGCGGCATCAACTATCCCATCGCCATGGAAGGGGCGCTGAAGCTCAAGGAAATTTCCTACATCCACGCGGAAGGCTATGCGGCTGGCGAATTGAAACATGGGCCCATTGCCCTGGTTGACGAGAATATGCCGGTGATCGTGATCGCGCCGCGCGACGATCTTTATGACAAGACCATTTCAAACATGGAGGAAGTGGCGGCACGCGGCGGAAAAATTGTCTTGCTCACGGATGATGAAAGCAGCGCCCACAAGACATTCCACCGGATCCGTGTGCCCAAGGCGCATTCCTTCATCAGCCCGCTGCTTTATGCTGTTCCAGTGCAAATGCTGGCCTATCACGCGGCGGTTTTCATAGGGACGGACGTTGACCAGCCGCGAAACCTGGCGAAATCCGTGACGGTCGAATAGGATTGTCCGCTGTTCCTTATTTTTTGAGATGCGTGCAATTTCCGGTATAGTTGCGTCGCGAATCATAGATGAGGAGAGTGAAGATGAAACTTAGTGCGCCATCGGTGTTGATATTCGTCATCTCATTGGTGATTGCGGTGATTGGAGCGCTTACGGCGCTGGGAACCGTTGCTTTCATTCCTCTCGCTTCGGTCTGGATCATGGCAGTTGGCTATGCAGTTCTTGCGGCCGGCTGCCTGTTCAAGGGCGTCTGATCAGGTGGTTGCGCGGCTTGGCGGCACAAAGGTTGCCAACATTGCCAAGCACAGTGCATTGAGATCAAGCACAGTGCATTGAGATGAAGTAGCCCATGTTGGGTGACTGCAGCGGCGATCCGCCCCGCAGGAAACAGTTGAAGATTTGGGCGAACAATGTTCGTCGGGAAAATGCGTGATCATTTGAACGGCATTAATGCGCGCGATGTTCGCGGAGCAGGTAGCTGTTCTTCTTTGCGTCGAAGCCCCTAAAGTATTCGCTGACCTGCGGATGGCGCACAGGGGTTCCCGTCACATCAACGAGCAGGTTTTGCTCGGAGACATAGGCCACATATTCCGTGTCATCATTCTCGGCAAGCAGATGGTAGAAAGGCTGGTCACGGCGCGGACGTGATTCCTCGGGAATCGAACTCCACCATTCTTCGGTGTTGCTGAAAACCGGATCCACGTCAAAAATCACGCCACGGAACGAAAACAGCCGATGCTTTACAATCTGGCCGATCTGAAACTTGGCGGTTGGCATCTCGCTCATAACACCTGATTGCCAAGAGTTTTGGGGCAAGGCAAGGGGCACTTAGGAGGCGCGCATAGCAAAAGGCAGATTGTGTCCTGGCTGCAACCCTTGTTGCATAATAGCGCGTTTCAGCGGCCCAAAATAGTGCACAGCAGAAAGACTCGCTGCACGCGCTGCTTCGAGCGGGATTAACCCGAGCAGCAGGGATTTGTTCATCAAATCAATGAGATGCTGGCGGGGAAGCACTTCGGCGCGGCGCAGGACGTTGTATTCTGCCACGAGGCTGTCGCCGTGTGAATCCCTGCTTGCGAGAATGAGGTCGGCGGCAAGGGCCGCATCGCGCAGCGACATGTTCAGGCCTTGCGCGCCGATGGGCGGCACGACATGGGCGGCTTCGCCAATCAGGATCACGCGATCCCTCGCAAACTGGCGGGCAGTGAGACCTTTCATGGGGAAAGATTTGCGGGCACCTAATTTTGATATGCGGCCCAGTTCGCCATGCGTTTCAATTTGAATTTCGGCTGCCAATTCCCCCTCGCTCATGGCCATGAGCGCTGCGGCGCGGGCCGGGCGTTCCATCCAGACCAGGCTGGAACGGTCTTGGGGCAACGGTACCGTGGTGAAGGGGCCGGAAGACTTGTGATATTCCGTCGAAATATTGCTGTGGCCCATGGAATGGGCGAAGCTCGTGGCAATTGCCGCTTGATCATAGGACCAGGTATCGATGGAAATGCCGGCGGCCTTTCGCATGGCTGAATTTGCGCCATCTGCGGCCAGGCAGAGGGAGGCGGAAATTTCAGAGGCGTTGGACAAGGTGATATTGATGGCGTCGCCGCTTGATCTGGCGCCGGTTGCGGCGGCTTCGATAAAGGCAACACCGAGGTCTTCGGCACGTTTGCGCAGTGCAGGGAGAAGCAGGCTAAGCGGAATGTTCCAGCCAAAGGCTTCCAGCTTCAATTCCTGCGATTTAAATTCGAGGTTTGGGGCTGCGAAGAGCGAGCCCGTGTCGTCAATAATCTTGAGTTTTCGTAACGGAGCTGTCTGGGCTTCGAGGTTTCCGGGCCAGATGTCGAGGTAGCGGAGGAGCTGGATGGAGGGTTGCATCAGGGCAACCGTGCGGGGATCTTCAGCCGCTGGGGGAGCAACAAGGGCGGTAGCCACGCCTTCCTTCGCGAGCAGCGCAGCTGCGGCAAGGCCAGCGGGGCCAGCACCAGCAACGATGACTTTGTAGTCCGTCATCTAGCTTGCCGCCAAGGCGGTTTTCACCATGCTTTCGCGCGCCGAGAATTTTTCATAAAAGGCGCTGAGGTGTGGGCGCGTGTCGCGCCACTTGAAGGCGGGCAGACGGAAATCAATGTAGGCCAGGGCAACGGCTGCGGCGATGGTTCCGGCACTGACATCGGGGAGTTCCGCCTGCCAATTCCTGTCCATATCGTCCATCGCAGCGTTGACGCGCTGTTCGGTGCGGGCCATCCACTCGGCCCATTGCAGTCCCTGCGGCCGGGTGGCGGTTTCGTAGCGGTAGCCCACGCAGACATCGGCGAGGCCCTGGCCCAGGGCCTGCAGGGTGAGAATGCGGAAGCGCTTGACGCCATCGTCGGGGATCAGCGTCTTGTTACCTGCGACATGGGCCAGATATTCAATGATGACGCGGCTGTCAAAGATCGGATGGTGGTGGTCGGTTTCGAGAATGGGAACTTTTCCAAGGGCCGAAAGCGCCGTAAGTTTTGGGTTCGCCAGGGTCGGCTTTACGGTTTCCTTGACATGCTCAAGTTTGTGCGAAAGCCCGCATTCATGGGCGGCGACAAGGCACATGCGCACAAAGGGAGAGATTGTATCGCCATAAATTTTCACGTGGGCTTACCTTCCGAAATGGTTCAATTGGTAAGCCCAGCTTAGACGATGGACAGCGATCAATGAAGGGTGAAACGCCGCCTCAATATTTCCTTAACAGCCCCACGAGGCGACCCTGCACACGCACACGGTCTGGCCCAAAAATGCGCGTTTCGTAGGCCGGATTTGCCGCTTCCAGGGCTACCGATTCACCCTTCTTGCGCAGGCGCTTCAAGGTTGCTTCCTCATCGTCAATAAGGGCCACGATGATTTCGCCATTGTTGGCCGTGTCACCCTTGCGGATGAGCACTGTATCGCCATCAAAAATGCCGGCATCGATCATCGAGTCGCCTTTGACCTCCAGGGCGAAATGCTCGCCGCCGCCCAGCATTTCAGGAGGGATGGAAATGTTGTTGGTATGATCCTGAATGGCCGCGATGGGCACGCCTGCCGCGATCTTGCCCATCAGCGGCACCATAACGGCGCGCGGAATTCCATCATTGGCGGCGGGCATGGGCTTCACCTTGCCAAGGCTTCCCTGAATGACATTGGGCGCGAAGCCGGATTTCTTGGAAGTGAGGCTTGGCGAATGGGATTCCGGCAGCTTGATCACTTCAAGGGCGCGGGCACGGTTGGCCATGCGCTTCAGAAAACCCCGCTCTTCCAAGGCCACAATCAGCCGGTGGACACCAGACTTTGACTGCAGGTTCAGGGCGTCCTTCATTTCCTCGAACGAGGGGGGGACGCCTTCTTCCTTCAGGCGCTCATTGATGAAAAGCAGCAGTTCGAGTTGTTTGCGCGTAAGCATGTTGGGTCGCTTTCATTGCAGGAGACGGAATCGGAACAAACCTGCAACACTTATACAGGTTCCGGTTTAGTTCTGCAACTGTTTACTTTTTGTGACAGTTAAAAGTCCAGATTCAGGATTGGCACCAGATCGCCAATGGCGGCCGGCGGGGCGTTCGGAGGGCGGACAACGAGGCAGTGGGCATCCCGGAAGGTGCGCTGCATGGACGAATCCTGCTTGCCATACGGGATGGCGGTGCGGCAGCCATCGGGGGCAATTTCGAGCCTGGCGCGGACGTAATCCTGGCGGCCGTCATTGGCTGGCATGGCAATGCCGAGGCGGGCCATTATTAAGGCTTCTTGAACAGGCAGGCCTTGCAGGCAGTCTAGAAGGGGTTTCAGAAACAGGCGGGCGCAGACAAGGGCGGACACGGGGTTGCCCGGAAGTCCCAGAACCTGCTGCTTGCCCTTGCGGCCATACATGAATGGCTTGCCGGGACGCAGGGCAATTTTCCAGAAGTCGATCTTTACGCCGCTATTTTTCAAGGCCTCCTGGATGAAATCATGGTCGCCGACGGAAGCGCCGCCGGTAGTGACGATAATATTGGCCCTGGCCATCTTCCGAATGACGCGCTCGGTGGCTTTGAGATCATCCCTGACAATCCCGCCGTTGATGACTTTTGCGCCGAAGCTTTCGGCCATGGCGACCAGGGCGTTGCTGTTGGATGAGACAATCTGGTCAGCGCGTGGTTTCTTGCCGGGCAATACCAATTCATCGCCGGTGGCAATTACAGCCACGACCGGCCTTTTCCGTACACTGAGGATCGCGCAATTCATCGCGGCGGCAAGGCCAATATCGCGGGCGTTCAAACGGATGGCGGCGGGCAGCAGGGTTTCGCCTTTCCGGAAGTCTAAACCCCGAGGGCGGATGTGCTGGCCAGCCCGAG
This sequence comes from uncultured Alphaproteobacteria bacterium, assembly GCA_963773295.1. GTDB lineage: Bacteria > Pseudomonadota > Alphaproteobacteria > Rhizobiales > Aestuariivirgaceae > Aestuariivirga. Next base: position 331,912 of record CAVZAJ010000002.1, on the reverse strand, counting down.
CGGCTTGTAGAATGGTGACAATCCTGCCGTTGGCCGTGGTGTTTTCCTGTATGACAACAGCGTCGGCCGTCGAAGGAACAGCGGCTCCTGTGAAAATACGAACGGCCTCGCCGGATTTCAATTTGCCCTTGAACGCATGGCCTGCGGCGGAGGTGCCGATGACTGTGAGTTCCGAGGCATTGTCTTCGGAACGCACTGCGTAACCATCCATGGCAGAGGCATTGAAAGGAGGCTGATCGCGCTTGGCACCTAGGGGTTTTGCCAGCACACGGTCCAATGCCTGGGCAAGGGAGACATCTTCCGGCGGCAGAGGCCCCACACCGGCAAGAATGCGGGCGCGCGCCTCTTCGACTGGCAGGAGTGCCATTGCTATTCCGCCGTAAAGCTGCCGGACTTGCCGCCGGATTTTTCGGTCAGGCGGAGGTCGGTGATTTTCATGCCACGGTCGACGCCCTTGCACATGTCGTAAAGGGTCAAGGCGGCAATGGAGCAGGCGGTGAGGGCCTCCATTTCGACGCCGGTTTTTCCTTCAACCCGGACGGTGGCGCTGACTTCAATGGAGCCGGTTTTTTCGTCGGCCGTGAAATCAACGGATACCTTGGTGATGAGCAGGGGATGGCAGAGCGGAATGAGTTCATGGGTTTTCTTGGCGGCCATGATCCCGGCGATGCGGGCGGTGGCGAGGACGTCACCTTTTTTGGCCGTGCCGCCATTGATGAGGGCGAGGGTTTCCGGCTGCATCAGGACTTGCGCCTTGGCGGTGGCCACGCGCGAGGTGACGTGCTTATCGGACACGTCCACCATATGGGCGTTTCCGGTGGCGTCGAGATGGGTAAGCTTGCTCATGGTTTTGCGAGTATAGCACGGGTTGCGGCGGCCACATCATCCTGCCGCATGAGGCTTTCACCGATCAGGAAAGCGTTGACGCCGGCGGCCGAGAGCTTCGCCAAATCCTGGGGTTTGAAGAGGCCGCTTTCGCCAATGATCAGTCGATCCCGTGGAATGCGAGGGGCGAGTGCCATGGTTGTTTCAAGAGTTGTTTCAAAGGTATGAAGATTGCGGTTGTTTATGCCAATGAGCGGTGACGACAATTTCAAAGCCCGGTCGAGCTCTGATTGGTCATGGACCTCAATGAGGACATCGAGGTTCCAGTCCTTCGCCGCGGCTTCAAGTTCGCGGGCAAGGCCATCATCGATCATCGCCATAATCAGCAGAATGCAGTCGGCACCCCAGGCCCGCGCTTCAGGAACCTGATACGGATCAAGCATGAAATCCTTGCGCAGGGCAGGGAGTGTACAGGCTTCCCGCGCCAAAGTCAGGAATTCCGGCGCGCCCTGGAATGACGGCGTATCGGTGAGCACGGAGAGGCAGGCGGCTCCGCCTTGCTCGTAGGCTTTGGCCAGTTCGGGCGGATTGAAGTGCTCGCGGATGAGGCCCCTGGAGGGGCTGGCTTTTTTGATTTCGGCAATCAGCGCCCAGTGGCCCGCAGCAATTTTATCCCGAAGTGCCGTGTGAAAGCCGCGGACGGGTGGGGCGCGTTTGGCGAGCGATTCAACCTGTGCCCGTGGAAGGACATTTTTTGCTCTGGCCACTTCCTCGCGCTTATAGGCGGCAATCTTATCGAGGATGGTGGCCATCAGGAATTAGACACCTTGATCAGCCTGTCGTGAGCCTTGAGCGCGGCGCCACTGTCGATGGCCTGCTCCGCCAGACGCACGCCTTCGGCATAGGCCTTGACCTTGCTGTCGATAAGAAGTGCGGCACCGGTGGTCATCACGACGGCATCGCGGAAGGCGGTTTTTTCACCCTGCAAGACGCCACGGAGGGCGGCGGCGTTCTGGGCGGCATCGCCACCCTTCAGGTCTTCAAGCTTGGAACGCCTGAGGCCCACCGCTTCCGGCGTGACCTCGAAGCTGGTGATTTTTCCGTTTTTCAATTCTGAAATCCAGGTGGTGCCGGTGGGCACAATCTCGTCAAGGCCACCTTCGCCATGGCAGATCCAGCAGGCTTCGCTTCCCAAGTTCTTCAGCACATGGCTCAAAGGCTCAACCCAAGCTTTTGAAAACACCCCGGTAATTTGTTTTTTGACGCCCGCCGGATTGGACAGGGGACCAAGCAAATTGAAAATAGTGCGGGTGCCGAGTTCAACGCGGGTTGGACCCACATATTTCATTGAGGAATGATGGGCCGGGGCAAACATGAAGCCGACACCTGCCTCTGCAATGCATTCGCTGATCTTTTCAGGGGTAAGATCGATTTTTACGCCAAGCGCCGTCAAAACGTCGGCCGAGCCCGATTTCGAGGACAGGGCGCGGTTGCCGTGCTTGGCCACTTTCAGGCCGGCGCCTGCCGCCACGATGGCGGCACAGGTTGAGATGTTGTAGGAGCCGGAAGCATCACCGCCGGTTCCGACGATATCGATGGCGCCTGGGGGAGCGACCACGCGGATCATTTTCTCACGCATGATTTCTACCGCACCGGTGATCTCGTCGACGCTTTCCCCACGCACCCGCAGAGCCATAAGCAGGCCGGCGATTTGCGACGGCGTGGCATCACCTGACATCATGATACCGAACGCGGTTCTGGCCTCGTCACGGGTGAGCGGTTTTCCGTCGGCGGCCTTGGCGATGATCGGTTTGAGCTCTGACATCAGCGTGCCTTGGCCAATGAGAGGAAATTCTTGAGCAGGGCATGGCCATGCTGCGAGGCAATGCTTTCCGGGTGAAATTGTACGCCATGCACATTCAGGGTTTTATGCTGGAGGCCCATAACCAGTCCATCGGTTTCAGCGGTGATTTCGAAACAGCCGGGCAAGCCCGCCTTTTCCACCACAAGCGAATGGTAACGTGTCGCCTCAAAGTCATTTGGAATATCCTTGAACACGCCCTTGCCGCCGTGATGGACGGTGGAAAGTTTACCGTGCATCAATGTGGGGGCGCGCACCACCTTGCCGCCAAAGGCCTGGCCGATGGCCTGGAGGCCAAGACAGACGCCGAAGATGGGAATGGTGGCTGAGGCCTTTTCGATCAGTTCCAGGCAAATGCCTGCTTCGTTTGGGGTTTTGGGCCCTGGTGACAGCACAATCGCCTGGGGCTTTGCCGAGATGACTTGACCGACGCTGATCTTGTCATTTCGGTGCACCACGGTCTCAACGCCGAGGTCGCCCAGATAATGGAACAGGTTGTAGGTGAAACTGTCGTAGTTATCGATGAGGACGATCATTGGGCCCTCCCGGCGCGGCCGGCAAAGCGCACGGCTTCATCGGCGGCGCGGAACAGCGCCTTGGCCTTGTTCACGCATTCCTGATGTTCGCTTTCGGGCACGCTGTCGGCCACGATTCCGGCTCCGGCCTGCACATACATCTTGCCGTCCTTGACGATTGCGGTGCGCAGCACGATGCAGGTGTCCATCTCGCCATCGGCGGAGAAATAGCCGACGCAGCCGCCATAGACCCCGCGCTTATGCCTTTCCAACTCGTCAATGATTTCCATGGCGCGCACCTTGGGGGCGCCGGAAACGGTGCCCGCCGGAAAGCCGGCGCACAAGGCGTCAATTACGTCAAATTTCTTGGACAAGGTGCCTTCGACATTCGAAACGATGTGCATGACGTGGCTGTAGTTTTCGATAATGAACTGGTCAGTGACCTTAATCGAACCGATTTCCGCAACCCGGCCCACATCGTTGCGGCCGAGATCGAGCAGCATCAGGTGTTCGGCCCGCTCCTTGGGGTCAGCCAGCAACTCCGCCGCGAGCGCACGATCCTCAGACGGCGTTTCACCCCGCCTACGGGTTCCGGCAATGGGGCGGATTGAAACCTTGCCATCCCGCACGCGGACGAGGATCTCGGGACTGGAACCAATGACCGCGAACTGATCGAAGTCGAGATAATAAAGGAAAGGCGAGGGATTTACCCGGCGCAGGGAACGGTAGAGCGCGAAGGGCGGCAAATTGAAATTCGCCTCGAAGCGCTGGGAGAGAACAACCTGGAAAATATCGCCTGCCGAAATGTAGTCCTTGGCCTTGGCGATCATGCCGCCGTATTCCTGCGGCGTTGTATTGGAGGTTGCGGCCATAATGGGCGGGGCTTCCACATCCTGGGAGGTCAAATGATCAAGCGGCCGGTCGAGCGCATCGACAACTTCGGAAACGCGCTCCTGGGCCCGCGCATAGGCGGCCTTTGGCGACACACCTTTGTCGACGTAAACGGGGGAGGTGACGGTGACCTCGTCGCGCACGCTGTCAAAAATCGCCATCACGGTCGGGCGGATCATCATGCCATCGGGCAGGCCAAGCGTATCGGGATTTGGTTCAGGCAGATCCTCCATCAGACGCACCATGTCATAGCCGATATAACCGAAGATGCCCGCGGCCATGGGCGGCGCATCGGGGCCAAGCGGAATGCGGCTTTCGGCAAGCAGGGCGCGAAGCGACTCGAGCGGAGCGAGCCGGATAGGTTCATAAGGGCCATCGGCATTGTGAAGGGCCTTGCGGTTGATCGATGCCGCGTTGCCCGCAACCTTCCAGATCATGTCGGGATTCATTCCGATGATGGAATAGCGCCCGCGCACCGCGCCGCCCTCGACGGATTCAAGCAGAAATGAATACCGAGCATTGCGGGTGAGCTTGAGCATGGCCGAAACCGGGGTTTCGAGGTCGGCGACGAGGCGGGTTGAAACGATTTGCGCCTCGCCCTTTTCGTAGGCGGCCGCGAAGTGATCGTAGTCGGGAGATATTGGCATTTGCGTTACTCTGGAATTGGTTGTCAGGGGGCAGCGTTGGAACTTCCTGAAACCTGTTGCCAGAGTGCGTTGTTGATGGAGACGCCGATTTGCCCTTGGAGTGCCGTCAGGTAGGCTGTCAGCAGATCCTTGGAAGCTGCATCCTTGACGCTTTTCGCCAGTTCCTTTGCCTGAGCCGAATTGCTGTCGAAAGGTTCAGCCATCACCGGTTGCGACTGCATGATTCTCGCGGTTTTGCCATCGCCCTCGAGGCTCCAGGCAAAGTGCTTTTCCGGAACGCTGAACAGGGCGGTGACGGCCTGCACGTCAAATTCGGTGTTAGCCTCATTTCTTTTCAGGCCCTGCGCCGTCTTGATTTCAGACTTCGCCTCGGTAGCAAGCTGCTCAAGGGTTGCGCCATCGTCCAGTTTCTTCACCATGCCAGTCGCCCGCTCACTCAGCAGTTCGCGCACCTTGCGGGCCGTGACATCGCTGGTGACTTGCGGCTTGACCGCATCGAAAGGTTTGAGGGCTGAAGGAATGACCTCGCGCACATCATACCAGAAGTAACTGTCGTGCGGCGTGAGGGCATCATTCTCAACGCCGACATCGCTCTCGAAGGCAGCTTTCACGACCTCCGCCTTTCCGGGCAGGTCCACCTCTTTGCCGTCGGGCCCCAGGCCCGCCGCACTGACGGAAGGCACAACAACGAAGGGTATGCCTTGGGCTTTGGCGATATCCTCAAACTTTGTCTGTGCGGCGCGGGCATCCTCGACCGCATCATAAATGGATTGGATTTCATCTACGGCGCGCTCAGCCTGCAGGCGCTTGGTGAGTTCGTCTTTTACTTCATCCAGCGAAGACTGTTTTTCCGGGATGATTTTCGTGGCTTTCAGAAGGGCGGTGACAAGGCTTCCCGACACCGGTTCACTCACTTCGTCCTGGTTCAGCTTGAACGCTGCCTCGGCAACGGTGTTGTCCAGAAATTCCGCCTTTGACTTATCGGCAAAGGTGATATCAGCGTCGCTGGCGCCGCGCTCCTTGGCGATGGCCATGAAATCCTCACCGGCGGAAATGCGGGCTCTGGCCTTTTTTGCTTCATCGATGGTGGGAAATGAAACCTGCAGGATGGTGCGTTTTTCCGGGACGAAGTAATCGCGCTTGTATTTCTCATAGCCGGTGGAAAGGGCTTCCGGGGTAATGGCGATCTTGGGAGCCATGTCGGCAGGTTCCACTTTCATGACTGCAATGCTGCGGTACTCGGGAGCGGTGTAGGCAGCGGGCGTTGCCTCGTATTGCTTTTTCAACTCTTCATCAGTGGGGGCCGGAACCTCAGTCTCGCTTGCCCTGAGGGTAAAATATTTGGCATCGCGCTGTTCGGTGCGATAGCGGTACAGCGCTTCAATAAGCGTTTTGGGGGGCGTGAAGCCACGGTCCACGGCATTGGCGATGGCAAGCCGCGTCCGGTTCCGGCTTTCGCTGGCTACATACATTTCCTCATTCAAACCGTTTTGCTGCAGGATGCGGGCAAATAATTGCGGGTCAAATTTGCCATTGCTCTGAAATGCCGGATTACCCTTGGCTTCCTCGGCAATCGATTGCCGAGAAATGCTAAGCTTGAGGTCCGAAGCTTGCGCGTCGATTGCGGCAGACTGAATCAAGTTGTTCAGAATCGAACGGTCAACACCCATGTTGCGGGCATCTTCAGCCGTAAGGTTCTGTCCGGTCTGTTGGGCCAGGCGCTGCATGGCTTGACGGTATGCGTCGCTGTACTGCTGGCCGGAAATCTCCTGGTTGCCAATGGTTGCAAGGGCCGTCGCATTGAAACCGCCAAAGATGTCCTGGATACCCCAAACGCCGAAGCTTCCCGCCAACAGCAGCAGCAGGATTTTTGCCACCCAGGATTTACCTGCGTTGCGGAACATTTCTAGCATCGGGACGTCCTTTCAAGGGCTGGCGTCAGCCAAATCACAAATTTCGCATAATAGGTAGGTGGCTTGCCTCTCGCAAGCAAGAGATTGCTCTGCTATGAGGCAATGGATTCAAGGGTTTGGAGTGGTTAAAATGGTGAAATCGGGGCCACGCCCGCTGGTGGCGGGCAATTGGAAGATGAACGGCACTACGGCCATGCTGAAGGAACCGCGCCTGCTGGCGGGGATGCTTCGTGATGTTAAGCTGAAATGCGAGGTCTTGGTCTGCCCCCCGGCGACGCTTATCCGGCGGGTCAAATCGGTGATGAGGGGCTCGCGCATCAGGGTTGGCGGGCAGGATTGCCACTGGAACGCCTCCGGAGCCCATACCGGAGACATTTCGGCAGATATGCTGAAAGACGCGGGCTGCACCAGCGTCATTGTCGGGCATTCGGAGCGCCGCGCCAACCATGCGGAAACCGACGAGATGGTTTCCAAGAAGGCAAAGGCCGGGCATGGGGCAGGGCTGATTGCAATTATCTGTATTGGCGAGACGCTGGAACAGCGCAAGGACGGCAAGACGCTGGGGGTTGTGTCGGGGCAGTTGAAGGGTTCCCTGCCTGAGGGCACGACTGCCGCCAACACGGTTATCGCCTATGAACCTGTCTGGGCCATTGGGACGGGGCTTACGCCTACCGTTGCCGAGGTGGCGGAAGTTCACACCCATATCCGCGCCGATCTCGGCAAATTGCTGGGCGATGACGGGGCAGGGGTGCGCATTCTCTATGGCGGATCGGTCAAGCCTTCGAACGCAGCGGAGCTCATGGGTGCTGCCAACGTGAACGGCGCGCTTGTTGGCGGCGCCAGCCTCAAGGCGGCGGATTTCATCGGGATCATCAAAGCCTATATGTAAGGACAACCCATGCCTGAAATTCCAACCATCGTTAAACGCAAGCTGCAGGCACAGGTCATCGGGCCGATTTATGCGGAGATGGTGGCACAGGTTGGAGAGGAAAAAGCTTCTGCCATTCTGGATGCGGCTATACGAAAGGCTGCCATTGCCGAGGGCAGGGAGTTTGCCAAGAAGGCTCCGGGCGGGGTGACCTCCATGGCGGATTTCATCAAGCTCTACGATTTGTGGACGGCAGACGGTGCCCTCGAAGTGACGGTGCATGAGGCAAGCGACACGGTTTTCAATTTCGACGTCACGCGCTGCAAGTACGCGGAAACCTACCGCGAGATGGGGCTGGGCAAGGTCGGCCATCTCATGTCCTGCAACCGGGACGGCACCTTCTGCGAAGGCTATGACCCCAAGATCAAGCTTGAACGGAAGCAAACCATCATGGGCGGGGCCTCCTGCTGCACCTTCCGTTACCGCTATGAGGCGGACAAATCCTAGCCTTCAAATTGGCGTGACTACGACCTTCGTTTGACTTGTGCAGCCGGTCATTATCGGCCAATCTCGCGGCAAGCGCATCCGTAAGTGATGCCAACAATGGGAGAAATGAGATGACCAAAACCCGCAAAACCAATGACGTCAATTCGCGCCGCGCCTTTCTCAAGAGCGGTGCTGTTGCCGCCGCGGCAGGCGCCGCGAGCCTGGCAATGCCTAATGTTGCCCGCGCGCAGGAAACTGTAGTCTTCAAGTTTCAGAGCACGTGGCCCGCAAAAGACATTTTCCATGAGTTTGCAGCGGACTTCGTTTCGCGCGTCAATGACATGGCTGGAGGCAGACTGAAGCTCGAGCTTTTGGCCGCCGGCTCGGTGGCGAAGGCTTTCGAAGTACAGGATGCGGTGCTCGCCGGCACCTTGGATGGCGGCCACGGCGTGTGCGCCTATTGGTATGGCAAACATAAGGCGTTTTCGCTGTTTGGAACGCCTCCGGCCTGGGGTTGGCGCGCCAACCAGATGCTCGGATGGATCAAATACGGCGGCGGCCAAGCTTTCTATGACGAACTGGTGCAGCAGGTATTGGGCCTTGATCTTGTTGGCTTTCTCACGGGTCCCATGCCGACCCAGCCACTGGGATGGTTCAAGCAGGAAATAACAGATGCCGCGCAGTTGTCCGGCCTCAAATACCGTACCGTCGGCCTCTCGGCTGATCTCTTCAAGGAGATGGGTGCGGCGGTCACCATCATGGGCGGCGGCGAGATCGTTCCCGCCATGGACCGCGGGCTGCTTGACGCGGCTGAGTTCAACAATCCTTCCTCCGACAAACTTCTCGGTTTTCCCGATGTGTCGAAGGACTACATGCTGCAAAGCTATCATCAGTCAGCGGAATGCTTCGAAATTATCTTCAACAAGACCAAGTTCGATGCACTGGCGCCAGAGCTTCAGACGATCGTCAAATACGCTGCCGAATCCTCGTCCTCTGACATGAGCTGGAAGGCGATGGACCGGTACTCCAGCGACCTCGCCGCCCTGAAGGAAGCGGGAGTCAAGGTGCACCGGACGCCGGATTCGGTGCTGCAGGCGCAGCTTGCCGCCTGGGACAAGGTGCTTACCGCACAATCGGCTGAACCCTTCTTTGCCAAAGTTGCCGAGAGCCAGAAGGCCTGGACCAAGCGCGTCGTCGGCCTGCAATTCGACGCGGAAGTGGACCAGCGCATGGCCTACGACCATTTCTTCAAAACCTAGTGGGGCTTTGCTCACCCTCCCCCTGACACGGGGAGGGTGGCGTCTTGCGCGGGACGGAGGGGGAGACTTGAGAGCAACCAAAGAAATGATGCGCCATGAAAGGTGAGCGGCTGGCGTTCATCCTCTTTTGCGTGGGGCTGGCGCTTGTCATTCTGGCGATCTGTTGGTCGCTTTATGCTTATAGTGAGGTGGGCCGGATAGTGGCCTCGAAGGGCCTGCGGCCGGCCAATAGTTTCCATTGCCTGATGTTTTTTGGCGGCACCTGCGATCTTCTCTCTGCCGCACATGCGGAGAAAGGCTCAACCGCTTATTCTCCTCTGGTATTTTGGGCCGGGGTCATTGCAGTAATTGGCAGTTTCGCGCTTCATCTGAAACCGCGCGCAGCGGGCGAAGCATGGAGCGCGCGGTTGCAGCGTTTGCTGATCCCGGTTGATCAGGTGAGCACTTTCGTCGGGCATGTTTTTGCCTGGTGCATCATGCTGCTGACCCTGGCCGTGAGTTATGAGGTGTTTTCCCGCTATGTGCTGGGCGCTCCCACGGAGTGGGCGTTCGATGCAAGCTACTTTCTCTATGGGGCCCTGTTCATCATGGCGGGGGCCTACGCACTTTCGCGCAATGCCCACGTCCGCGGCGATTTCCTCTACCGTTCATGGCAACCCAAGACCCAGGCGGGAATGGACCTCGTCCTCTATTTCCTGTTTTTCTTCCCCGGCATCATCGCCTTCATTTATTCGGGATATGGTTTTGCAGCACAATCCTGGGTCAACCATGAGCATTCGGCTTATAGTCCCGCCGGACCACCCGTCTATCATTACAAGACGCTCATTCCGATAACCGGTATATTCCTGCTGTTGCAGGGCGTTGTCGAAGTTGTCCGCTGCCTTATCTGCCTGCGCACCGGTGCCTGGCCCAAACGGCTGCACGATGTTGAAGAGCTTGAGAAAGTGATCCTCGAGCAGCACGCCGATGCCGAGGCCAAGCCATGACCGACCCGCAACTTGGCGTGTTCATGCTCATACTCTTTGTCGGGCTAATCATGCTCGGCTTTCCGATTGCCTTCACGCTTATTGCCATGGGCGTCGGGTTTGCCTGGCTGGCCTTTGATGGCAATTGGGAACCAGTCATGTCGCTGCTGGTGCAGCGCACCTGGTCGGTGATGACAAATGATGTCCTAATTTCGGTGCCGCTGTTTGTCTTTATGGGCTATATCGTTGAGCGCGCCAACATCCTTGACCGGCTGTTTCGCTCCATCCAGCTTGCGGCAGGTGCGCTGCCTGGTTCGTTGGCGTTGGCCACGCTGCTAACCTGCGCCCTGTTTGCCACGGCCACCGGCATAGTCGGCGCGGTGGTGACCCTGATGGGCCTCCTGGCTTTTCCGGCAATGCTCAAGCAAGGCTATGATGTGCGGCTTTCGGCAGGGGTTGTTTGCGCAGGCGGCTGTCTTGGCATTCTTATTCCACCGAGCATCATGCTCATTCTCTACGGTGCCACGGCCGGCGTTTCGCCGGTGCAGCTTTACGCCGGAGCTTTTTTCCCCGGTTTGATGCTGGCCGGCATGTACATGGTCTATGTGGTTATCCGGGTGATGATCAATCCGGCGCTGGCGCCACCGCTTTCGAAGGTCGAACGCGACGTGCCGTTTGCCACCATTGTCCGTGAACTGCTGACCTCCTTCGTGCCTCTCGCGCTGCTCATTTTTTCGGTGCTCGGAGCCATCATGTTTGGCGTTGCAACGCCATCGGAAGCCGCCGCAATCGGAGCGCTCGGCGCTCTGGTGCTTGCCGCTGCCTATCGCTCGCTGACATTCGAGAAGCTCAAGGAGTCGGTTTTCCTGACGGCGCGCACTTCGGCCATGGTGTGCTGGCTGTTTGTCGGGTCATTCACATTTTCGGCTGTCTTCGCCATCCTTGGCGGAGATGCCGTGATCAAGGACTTCGTTGTTGGTCTTGATCTTTCCCCCCTCATGTTCCTGATTGTCACACAGATTATCATTTTCATCCTCGGCTGGCCGCTGGAATGGACCGAAATCATTGTGATTTTCGTGCCTATTTTCCTACCTTTGCTGGATCACTTCGGGATTGACCCGCTATTTTTTGGCATCCTTATCGCCCTTAACATTCAGACGTCATTCCTTTCGCCGCCGGTTGCCATGGCACCCTTCTACTTAAAGGGGGTGGCCCCAAAACATGTGAACATCAACGACATCTTCGCCGGCGTGACGCCGTTTATCTTTATCGTGCTGCTCGCCATGGTGCTTCTCTACATGTTCCCCGCCATTGGCATGTGGTTGCCGAATTACCTTTACGGGCGTTGAATTGCGGTTGATTTTGTGAAATTTGCCCGCTCTTGAAGCGGGTTGCTTTAGGTCCATATAGACGCTAAACCGCCCCAAAATTGAAATAGGCTCGCTTTCCCATGCAAACGGTTCTCCTGGTTATCCACCTGATTGTCGCCTTGGCCCTGATTGGGGCGGTGCTGCTGCAACGCTCGGAAGGCGGTGCCTTGGGCATCGGCAGCGGCGGCGGAGGTGGGGGAAACCTGTTTTCGGCGCGGGGCGTTGGCAATGCGCTAACGCGGACCACGGCCATCCTTGCCTTGTGTTTCTTCATTACTTCCATAGGCTTGACTTTGATGGCCCGGCATGGCGGCGGGGCGGGTGGCTCGCTTTTTGACGGGGCCGCAGCCCCCGCGGGCCAGGCTCCGGCTCCTGACGGGACTGGGGGAAGCATATTGCCGCAGCTGCCCGCAGCTCCCGCCACGCCGCAGGTTCCTGTTTCACAGTAATTGTTTCACGGCTCTTAACAATAATCTGAAAACCCCGGTTTTCAGCCTTCGAATCATGTTTGCAAGCGAGTAGGTTGAACTCCCATGGCGCGATACATTTTCATTACCGGCGGCGTGGTATCTTCCCTTGGCAAAGGCCTGGCTTCAGCAGCACTTGGTGCACTCCTCCAAGCGCGTGGCTACAGTGTGCGCCTGCGGAAATTGGACCCCTATCTTAATGTCGATCCGGGCACCATGAGCCCTTACCAGCACGGAGAAGTGTTCGTGACTGATGACGGGGCGGAAACCGATCTCGACCTTGGCCACTATGAGCGTTTTACCGGGAGGCCCGCCAACAAGCAGGACAACATCACCACGGGGCGCATCTATCAGGATATCATCGCCAAGGAGCGGCGCGGCGACTTCCTCGGCGGCACAGTGCAGGTCATTCCGCACGTTACCGATGCCATCAAGGATTTCATCGGATCGGGCAATGAAGCATTCGATTTCGTTCTGGTGGAGATTGGCGGAACGGTTGGCGATATTGAAGGCCTGCCGTTTTTCGAGGCGATCCGCCAGTTTGGGCAGGAAGCGCCGCGCGGCTCTTGTATCTATATTCATTTGACCCTTCTGCCCTATATCCCGACGGCCGGCGAGTTGAAGACCAAGCCTACGCAGCACTCGGTGAAGGAGCTGCGTTCCATTGGCATTCAGCCAGATATCCTATTGTGCCGCGCAGACCGGGAAATTCCCGAAAGCGAAAGGCGCAAGATTGCCCTGTTTTGCAATGTGAGGCCCTCGGCTGTTATTCAGGCGCTGGATGTTGCAAGCATTTATGATGTGCCCCGCGCCTATCACACGGAGGGCCTGGACAACGAAGTGCTGCATGCATTCGACATCAAAAACGCAAAAGCCCCCGACCTTGCCAAATGGCAAGACATCATGCTGAGAGTGACGCAACCTGAGGGTGAAGTAAAAATTGCCGTTGTCGGAAAATACACGGGATTGCTGGATGCCTATAAATCACTGAATGAAGCGTTGGTGCATGGCGGAATCGCAAACAACGTGAAGGTGCGACTGGAATGGATTGAATCTGAAGTTTTCGAGAATGAGGATCCGGCACCCTATCTTGAAGGAGTTGACGGCATTCTGGTGCCGGGTGGCTTTGGCGAGCGTGGTTCCGAGGGCAAGATCAGGGCCGCAACGTTTGCACGGACGCGCGATGTGCCCTATTTTGGCATTTGCTTTGGGATGCAGATGGCCTGCATTGAGGCAGCACGAAACCTTTGCAACATTCCCGATGCAAGCTCGACGGAGTTTGGCCCCACGAAACAACCGATTGTTGGCGAGATGACCGAGTGGATGAAGGGCAACGAGTTGGAGCTGCGCAAAGCGGGCGGCGATCTTGGCGGCACCATGCGGCTGGGGGCGTATGACGCCACGCTGGCAAAGGGCAGCAAAATTGCCGAGATTTATGGATCAACGCACATCTCCGAACGCCACCGTCACCGCTACGAGGTGAACACGCGTTACCGTGAGCAACTTGAAAAAGCGGGCATGCGGTTTGCCGGCATGTCGCCGGACGGGCTTTTGCCGGAAACGATCGAATATCCTGATCATCCCTGGTTCATTGGGGTGCAATACCATCCCGAACTGAAATCAAAACCCTTTGATCCCCATCCGCTGTTCGCATCATTCATTGGAGCCGCCGTGAACAAGAGCCGATTGGTATAGTTATGGGAAAAGCGCTCCAGCTTTTAAAACCCTGGTTAGCGCTGCTGTTTTTCGTCTGGTTGTTGGGCGGCCCTGCTGCGGCCTTTGACGAAGCGGTGATCGGACAGGCGGAGCGTTCGGCGCTGGCTTTCCGCGCCAACCTTCAGGCCATTGACAGTGAATTGGCGCTGTCATCGATTACCGACCAGCGATTGATAGACCATCGCAATACGCTTGAAGACATTCGCATCAAGGCGGTGAACCAATCGGGTGAGTTGGACGAGCCGATCAGGGAAATCGCCGAGCAGGTAGCAAAGCTTGGGCCCGCTCCGCCGGCAGACCGGACCGAATCGGTCGAAATCCAAGCGCAGCGAAAATTGTTGAACGACGTTCTCAATCGTTTGCAAGGCGCCAAGACGCAGCTTGAATTGGTGGGCGTCGAGGCTGAGCAGCAGGCCGGGCGCGCCTCTTCCATCCAGCGCAGCCAGTTTTTCCAGAAGATTTTTGAATCCAGCCGGTCCATTCTCAACCCATATTTGTGGAGTGACGCCGGTGCGGGACTCACGGTGTTCCTCCAACGTCTTGGAGCCTTGCTCGCAAACTGGTGGAATCAGATTCAGCATACGGCGAGCGTGTCGTCACTATTGATGCTGCCGCTGACAATCCTCCTCATACTGGCGGTGTGGTGGTTCGTTGGCCGGGTATTGCGCGAACGCTACAAAGCGAGAAGCCTTGAAAGCGATTTTCCGGATAATTTGGACCGGCTTTGGCGTATTGTCCGCGCCACGCTGGGCACTTTAATTCTTTTGAGCATCCTATTTGCCGTCACCCTCAGTTACCTGGAAAATGCCGGATTTGTGACCGCCCGGTTCAACCTAGTGCTTGATGGGCTTGCCGCCATTATCACCGGAACGCTGGTCAATGGGGTGCTGGCTTACCGCCTTGCCGCGCCGAACCAAGCCAATTGGCGGCTGATCAATCTTGATAATGCGGCGGCCTCACGCTTTGCCTTGCTTGCCACAATTTGCGCGGCAATGTCGGGTGCCTCGGATGCCTTCAGCAACCTGGCAGACGGCATCTATCTCCCAGTGAGCTATTCGATCGGCCAGTCGGCTCTGGCTTCCTGCTTGATGCTAGTGCTGCTAGCTCTCTTGCTTTTGAATTTCCGCAATCAGTCCGGCCTGGTGGAGAGGGCGCCGAACCAGATTATCTACTTCCGCTGGACCGAAGTTTTACTGACACCGGTGTGGCTGCTCGTCCTTCTGGCAACGCTAGCCCTTCTGTTTGGCTATGTTGCGCTGGCGAATTTCATTGTTTTCAAGCTGTTCGATACGGCTCTCGTTGTCAGCTTCCTGTTCCTCATTCACTACACCATCGATGCGGCAGTCCACACGAGCTTTGACCCTAACAGCCATTTGGGGAAGTTTTTGCGCCGCGTTTCCGGCTTGGGAGAGCGCGCCATCGAAAGGGCCGGGCTACTGTTTCGCACCTTTGTGGATATTATCCTGGTGTTCATCGGCTTGCCGGTGCTCTTCCTGCTGTGGACTGTCACCTGGATAGATTTTCGGGCGCTGGCCAATAAGGCGTTCTTCGGTTTTGACGTTGGCAGCGTTACGGTCTCACCCTCATCGATGTTGCTTGTCGCGTTCGTGCTCGTTAGCGGCATTGCGGTTACCAAGCTTTTCGTGGGCTGGCTCAACCGGCGCATTCTTCTGGAAACGCGCATTGACAAAGGGGTTCAGGATTTGGTGCGCAAGGGCGCCACCTATGCGGGGTATATCATCGCAGCAGGATTTGCCCTTACAGCGGCTGGCCTGGATTTTTCCAATCTTGCCATCGTTGCCGGTGCGCTAGGCGTTGGTATCGGCTTCGGCTTGCAGTCCATCGTCAATAATTTCGTGTCGGGACTTATTCTGCTGGCGGAGCGGCCGATAAGGGTGGGTGACTGGGTGTCCATTCCGGCAGGCGAGGGGCTGGTTAAAAAGATAAATGTTCGCGCCACGGAGATTGAGACGTTTGACGGCTGCTCGATTATTGTTCCAAACTCCAACCTGATTACGGAGCCGGTTAAGAACTGGACCCATAGCGACACCATGGGACGCTTCACTGTTAACGTCAGTGTTGCCTATGACAGCGATGCGGAGAAAGTGAAGGAACTCCTGTTGCAACTGGCCAAGGCCCACCCCAATGTGCTGACCTATCCGGAACCGGTGGTGACCCTGCAAAAATTCGGCACCTATTCGCTTGATTTTGAAATCAAGGGCACCGTGGGAGATATTTTCTATGGGGTTTTGGTCGCCAGCGATCTGCGCGTTGCGATCTTAAAGTCTTTTAACGAGAAGGGAATTGTCATTCCGCAACCCTCGCTGGTAAGCATTACGCGTTAGTTATTTTCCGTAGTAGTCCCTGTACCAGGACACGAATGCGCCAATTCCTTGGGCAAGGCCCATCTGCGGGTAAAACCCGGTCAGCTGCTTCAACAGTTCGGGGGAGGCATAGGTGCGCGGCACATCGCCCTGCTGCATGGGGAGCATTTTGCGGATGGCTGGTTTGCCCAGGGCCCGTTCGAGGGTTTCGATAAAAGTGATGAGGCCAATGGGCTGTCCGCCGCCGACATTGACAACCCTGAAAGGCACAGGCTCGGCTGCGGGCGCTAGCGGCATCAGGCGCACAATCGCCTCGATCAAGTCGCTCACATAAGTAAAGTCGCGTTCCATTCTGCCTTCGCCGTAAACTTCGATGGGGCGATTGTCCAGAATGGCATCGGTGAATTTGAACAGCGCCATGTCAGGCCGGCCCCAGGGTCCGTAAACCGTAAAGAAGCGGAAGGCGGTGGTCGGCACCTGATGGAGATTGGCATAGGCATGGGCCATTGCTTCCATGCCCTTCTTGGTGGCCGCGTAGAGGCTCATCGGCTCATCGGCCTTGTCGGTTTCCGCGAACGGCACCTTGGGGTTTGCCCCATAGACCGAACTCGTCGAGGCAAGCAGCAGATGCCGCGGTTTCACCTTTCGGGCCAGTTCAAGCACGTTCCATGAACCGAGAAGATTGGAATCGACATAGGCCTTGGGGTTTTCAAGGCTGTAACGAACCCCCGCCTGGGCTGCCAGATGCACGATGATATCCGGTATTGCCAAATCTGCGGCGCGGTTCAAGGCCTCGGTATCCTCGAGCGTGCCCATTACAGTGTTAAAGCCGGAATGCCGGGCCAGCAAGTCGTTACGTGCTTTTTTCAGGGCCACATCATAGTAGGGTGTCATGGCATCAAAGCCCGTCACTTGATGGCCTTCGTCGAGCAGGCGCCGGCAGAGATGAAAACCGATAAAGCCGGCGCTGCCGGTAACGAGATATTTCATTGGGCCGCCAGTTTATGCGCCGGGGAAATTGCCGGCCTTCCAATGCCAAAGTAAGCAAAGCCCTGGCTTGTCACGTCTTCAGGACGGTAAACATTGCGGAGGTCCACCAGTGTCTTGGCTTGCATAGCCGTCGCCAGCTTCCGAAAATCGAGGGCGCGGAAAGCGTCCCATTCGGTGACGATGACAAGGGCATGAGCGCCCGCTGCCGTATCATAGGCGCTTTCGCAGAAATGAACATCATGGAGCAGGGCCTTTGCCGCTGCCATTCCGGCGGGGTCGTAAGCCCGTATGATCGCCCCCTGATCCTGAAGCGCCTGGATAACGGCAAGTGATGGGGCCTCACGCATATCATCAGTATTGGGCTTGAAGGTGAGGCCAAGGATGGCCACCGTCTTGCCGCGGACATTGCCGCCGCAGGCCGCGATAACCTTGCGGGCCATGCCGCGCTTGCGCTGGTCATTGACCGCCACGGTTGTTTCGACAAGGCGAAGCGGGCTGCCAAAGTCCTGGGCTGTTTTGACGAGGGCAAGCGAATCCTTCGGAAAACACGATCCACCATAACCCGGCCCGGCATGGAGGAATTTTGAGCCGATGCGGTTGTCGAGACCAATGCCGCGGGAAACTTCCTGAACATCCACCCCGGTTACTTCGCAGAGATCGGCCATTTCGTTGATAAAGCTTATTTTCAGGGCGAGAAAGGCGTTTGCCGCATATTTTATGAGCTCGGCGCTGCGCCTCGCGGTGAACAGGAGTGGCGCCTGATTGAGATAGAGCGGCCGGTAAACCTCGGTCATGACAGCGCGGGCCCGATCATCGCCAAGACCGATCACAATGCGGTCAGGTTTCTTGAAATCGCCGATGGCTGAACCTTCGCGCAAGAATTCCGGATTGGATACCACGGCCACATCGGCAGCCGGGTTGATTTCACGGATAATGCGCTCAACCTCGTCACCGGTGCCTAATGGGACGGTCGACTTTGTGGCCACCACCGTAAAGCCCTTGAGTGCCACGGCAACTTCGCGGGCGACCGCATAAACATAGGAAAGATCGGCATGCCCGTCACCGCGTCGTGATGGCGTTCCGACGGCTATGAATACCACCTCGGCATCGCCTACCGCCGCGGCGAGATCAGTTGAGAAAAACAGCCTTGATGCGGCCGCGTTGTCCCTTACTAAGCGATCGAGACCGGGCTCATAAATGGGGATTTCGCCGCCTTTTAGCGCGGCAATTTTTTCGGCATTGCTATCGATGCAGGTGACTTCATGGCCAAAATCGGCAAAGCAGGCACCGGACACCAATCCCACATAACCCGATCCGATCATCGCTATTCGCATTAAACTCTCCACGGTTGCCATCCCGGAGAGGAGATGGCAGAAGCAGGAAAACTAGGCGTGTAGCGCCGTTTTGAAGGGTTAACAAGCCCGGACCGAACCGCATGGGAAGATGAACAAATAACATGATTGGGCAGGGTGAAGTTGATGTTGCAATCATGCTCCATGATCTTGCCGAGACTGGGGTGGCGCGCAATGCTTTAGCCATCGCCGGAGCAGCCCACCGGGAAGGATTGCGAACTGAAATCTGGGTGGTTGACGGGACCGGCACGTTGATTTCAGAGATTCCAAGTGGCGTGGGTCTTGTCACGCTAGGCGGTTCGGGACCCAAATGGGAAAATCGGCGTCTGGCGGGCATTGCCGCTATCGGCAAACTGGCCAGGGCCTACCGCGAGCGGCGGCCCAGTGTTGCGCTTTCAGCGGGGAACCATTTTCACATGACGGCGAGCGCTGCTTATCTTGTTGCCGGTTCGCCCCACGGAGTCCGGCTTCTTTATCGTGCCAGCAATCCGCCTTTCCAAGGGCGCAATATCCGTATCGGCACGTTTCTCGCCATGGCTTTACCGCCTGAGATTCAGAGGTGCCCGGCGAATCATTTCCGTGTCTGAGGAATTGAACGAAATTCTGGTGAAGAGCGTTCGGCTCGATCCCGCCTTGTTGTGACCATTGCCAACAGCATTGACATCAAGGCGGCTGCAGAACGGGCGGCGGAAGCGCTTGAGCATCCATGGTTTGCGCCTGGCGAGCCGCCAGTGATTCTCGGCATTGGGCGCCTTGCACCGCAAAAAAACTTCAGACTGCTGATTGAGGCATTTGCGCGAGTTCGTCACGCCCGACCTTCGCGTCTGGTCATCATTGGCGATGGGGCAGGTAAAGAACCGACCAAGCTTCAGGCGCTGGCCGCAAGCCTCGGCCTAACGTCGTCTGATATTTGGTTTGCAGGCCGGCAATCCAATCCGCTGAAATTTTTGGCGAATGCCCGAGTGTTTGTGCTTTCTTCAAATTGGGAGGGCATGAGCAATGTTTTGCTTGAAGCCCTGGCCTGCGGCTGCCCAGTTGTGGCAACGGACTGCCCGACCGGCGTGCGGGAACAACTGGACGGTGGCCGCATCGGGCCCATCGTGCCAATCAACGACCCGGAACAATTGGCAGACGCCATGATTCGCAGGCTTGGAGAACCCAGGGGCAGCCACGTCCTGGTGGAATTCTCGGCTCGATTTGACCGCGCGCCCATGCTTTCGGCATATGTGGAGCTATTCAAAGATGAAATAAACCACGGACTCAAAACCGTGGATGAAAGGCATTCTGCAGGCGGATAGCCTGCGCATGCGCTAGCAATGGATTTAGAAAAGATAGTCAAGCCCAAGTTTGACAGCGTCAACGTTGCTGTCGACTTTGGGCAAACCAGGGATATCGTACTTCACTTTTCCATAATCGATGTGTTCATATTCGATCCGGCCGGCAAGGTGTTGGCTGAGAGCATACTGGAAACCCACCCCCACCGCAGGACCATTCAAAACTTTGCTGTCACTAGCGATATGGGTATTTCTTTCCGAGTCGGCCAAACTCCAGCCGGCGCTCAGATATACGAGAAGCTCATCAAAAGGCATGCCGATCCGACCGCGAACCGTCGCGATGTTATCTATGTCCTGGCTTACGAACCCGGCGCCCGAGCCCGTATCGCCGTCAAGGTCAGAGAACGACATGTCGCCCTCAATGCCGATTACAATCTTGTCCAGAGCCAAGGTATAGCCGCCGAGCACACCGAGATATGGATCCTGCGGTTCGGAGTTGATACCATCGCTTGAGCGGGTGTTAGCCAGGCCATAGGCGACATATGCGCCGACATACAACCCAGACCAGTCGAAGCTGTCGGCGCCGCTTGCCGGGTCGGCGTTGTCAGCAGCGCTAGCGGCGTAAGAGTTGCCAAGTAAAAGTACCAATACCGCAAGCAAAAATTTCATTTTATTCAACACTTTCCCAGCACTGCGCCGCCCGACTAACCATGGCTGACCTTAGCCAAGGGCGGGACCTGTTTCAATTCATTTTTTTGTTCGCGCCAATTAACAACATAGCTGCTAGAATTGGAATAAGGCTAAGATTTGGTTCCTATTCGCGAGCCAATCCTTCACTTGCCACGCCAAGACGATTCCGCGGACACCTGAAGTTTAATCGGGATTCATCTCACTTTTGATGAGTAGATTAATTCGGGCTGCGCTGGCGGCAACCGGATCCTCGCCACGCAAGAACGTGACCCGTGAGTCCATGTGCTGTTTGAATAGGCCCATAATCAGGTTGTATAAGTCCAGCAGTTTATCCAGACGGGCGGTCGTTTCAATTCGCGGTCGGCCATCAAACCTGCTGTTGCCGCCGGTGCGGCCAGCGATCCGCTCGGCGGCAATTCGGCTAGGAATTTCGATCCAGATCAAATGGTCTGGCGCAAAAGGCGCAAGCCGTTGCACGGTTTTGTTCAGCATCGGCAAGGAAAATTCCCGCGTCTCGGCAAGCATCGACCAAAGCTTCTGGACAAGTCCCTGGTCCATAATTACGGGCAAATCCTGATGCCGCCGGTAGTGGCGCAGGAACGGGACAAGTTTTAAGGCCCGCATGATGCGCGCAAGCGAAAAAGGGCGGGCGCCCAGGGCCAAATTGAGTGCGGCGGCAAGAAGCTGGACTTCATTTCGGCCCAGGCGCGTTTCGAAAATTCCCGGATCTCCTCGAACTCAGGTGCTTGGCCTCCACCGCGCGGGTGATGCTGGTCTTGCCAGAGCCCGGGAGCCCTACAAGCTCAATCACCATGGGTGAGCCGCCTGGCAGTGTCCGGCTCATGCCTGTTTGCCTTTCAACGCCGACCAGATCGCCCGTTTGGTCACGAGCAAAACGTCGACGTAGGGCTTGCGCGCGTCGATCATGACGACTGGCGATTGAGGAAAAAACAGTTGATCAATGATGGCACATTTGCGCTCGATGGTGGCCAAATCATGATCCGGCTTGCGGAGATGGGCAGTGTGCGGATCAATTGAAAGCTTCATAAGGAGATCCGGCCCGAGCCGCGATGCCTCCTCATAGAGCTTCAGCTCGGCTCGCGCCGCCGACTCAAAATTTCGTCCGTTTTGGAGTTTCGGGCCGTCGCTGATGCCGTGAAACTGGCTCTGCGGATAGCGGTCCGTGATGATGCTGCTGCCGGTTCGCGTCATTTTGCGCCCGAGGCGGAGCAGGCGCAGCTTGTGGCGCATCAAGATCAGTTGATAGAGTTGTGCCAGTTTCCTGAAAAAACCGCTGGCCTTTGGCTTTTTGCGGTTTCCGCCGTCTTTAGTTTTTGTTCGCTCGCCGGCCGGCCGCAACATTCCCTTTATGCCGTGGCGAAATTTATCGAAAAGCCCGGTCCCGCCATCGCCAGAGCCCATATAAAATGTATGTGCGTCAAGTTTGTACCGCAGCCATTGCTCCACATCGCGCGTGAGCGTGCTCTTGCCCGAGCCATCGCTGCCGACGAAGGCGATCATCAGGCTGCCCCCGTCTACAGTTTTACCAAGCTGATTTGCACGGCCCATTCGGCGGGCTGCCTTCGCAAGGAAAAGTTGAAAATTTCGCTTTGCAGCCAGGGCCAGTGCGGCGATCCACGGCATTCGATAACTGCCGCGCAATTCCCAGTTAAGCGATTTAGCAACGTCGATAATCTCGCGTGCGGATCGCGGCTCAGTTTTTAGGAGCTTGAGCAACGATGCGCGATCGGTACGCAGTTGCAGCTCTTCCGCCAGCTTCATCAATTCCTCCGGATTGGCGCTGTGGCGCAACCATTCCAGCTCCTTGACGATATGGGAGGGGATTTTTGCCTTGAAGTGCCTGCGCCCCGGCGGCATTTTTGCCCAGATGCGCACCAGCAGGATGAGAAGTTCCATTTCCGCCGACGGAATGGGCCAGGCGCTGGATGGGTCAATGCGCAGATGGCTCAAAAGGGCGCCGTCCCAGGGAATCCGCAAGTGCTTTACGCGCTTGAGGCCGGTCATCAGAGCATAGTGAACATGCAGATGGAGGAAACGACCGCTCGCCTCGTCAAACAGCAACCAATCTTCGACATCCGGATAGCGGCCCCAGGGCTGGCTTAAAATCTTCAAGGCGCCAACCGCCTTCAGGACGCGCTCAAATACAGCCTGATCGCCGGGGGCGACGAATAGGTCAATGTCGGTTTCACCGGCCAAAGCTTCCGCCAGGTGGTCATTGCTTTTCCAATGGCAGAAGCGGACAGATTCCCGTTGGAGCGCCTGACACAGTATCGCAGCCACGGGCAGCGCGGCAGGTTTGGCAATGATGGAATGTTCTGATTGCGATGCCATGCGCTGCTATCGATCCCCGAAACTTGCCAAGTCCGCCGCGACGAAATCAGCAACGCCGTGGAACTTCACCGACCTTGCATCGAGGAAGCTTCCATCGCATTCATGCATGGCTTTCAAGAGCTCGGCATAGGCAAAATAGGTCCTTGAGCCCTTGGAATATGCCTTCGAGGCGATTGCCTGTTCAATTTTCTGGTGGAGAAGGCTGGTAAACTTGAAATGGGCAATCGGGAGAATGAAACCCCGGCCGGGAGCTTCGTTGAGCGTATGAGAGTGGAGGTATTCGCGCCCGGCAGTCCATTTCACGATAGGCACTTTATGTATGGAGCCGACATTCCGGTCCTTGACAAAGATTGACTTGAGCCGGCGCAGGAGAATTTGAAACGATGTCTTGTGCATATCGCGCTTTGAAATGACGAATTTTCGCAGCAGTCTCTCCCGCACACCGCCGTGGAGGATTTTGGGGCGTGGCTGGCCGCCGTGCCAGCGATAATAAGGGCCAGCGTCGAACCAGGCGTATTTCGCAAAAAGGTCTGACAGGCTCTTGGGTGCCTCGAGGCTTTCCATCTGGGCGATGCTTTCCGGATAGAAATCCACCATGACGGCGGCAACGGCGGTTGTTCCGGTCCGGTCAAGATGCGCGATGAACTGGTCAACGCCGCTGAACTGGGGCGGGAAAAAAATAAACTCGTCCGCATCGGCGCAAATCGCCCATTTGCCGGGAAAGAACCGCTGCGGGATCCAGTTTTTCCAAAGATGGGCAGCGCGCCTGCCGCCGATCTTGTCGCCGTAGCGCAAAGGAGACGCAAGGATCACGCAATCCGGCTGGCTGCGGAGAAAGTCAAGGCTTCCGTCATCGGACCTGTCATCCAGCATGATAAACTGGCGGATCCCCATATTCCGGTAATGCTCAAAAAAACTCGGCAGGAAGAACATTTCGTTGCGCACCACCGCATAAACGGACAGGACATCGCCTTGAACACGGCCATGCACCACGGAGAGGAGTGTATCTGTTTCGGTCAATGCTGCACGAACCTTCCGCCGGAACTAAGCGCTTTTCTGGAGCAGGGGCGCGGCCTTGACGTCCAGGGCCGTCCCGGCTTTCGCCTCCCCCTGGCGTTTCAGGAACGCATTCAAGAGCGCCTCATTAAAACTCCCGTGGCGCGCCGCAAGCTGTTTTTTCCAGCCGAAGTTCGGCACCCCGAAGCCCTGCTTGCCGCGGGCAAGAATGGCCTCCGGCAGCACGCCCCGCATCGCTGCTTTCAGGCCGCCCTTCAGATCGCCATTCATATACACAAAATTCTCCGGAAGGCTGAAGGCAAACTCGATCATCGACCGGGAAAGAAACGGCGGCCGGCACTCAAGCGATACTGCCATGCTTGTCCGGTCAACTTTTGTGAGAATGTCATCGGGAAGGTAAGTGTGGAAATCCATCACCCGCGCGCATTGGCGCGGCGAGAGATCTGGCCTGAAATGCTTGCGGTATGCCCACAGGTCGTCATATCCGGTCGACGCCCAGCTTGTTTTTCCAGGCCAGGAGCTGGGAAGGTTTCAGGCCGCCGCGCAGAAGCGCCCAAAGACGGACCGGGTCCCCGACGGTCAACAAGGACATCAGCCGGGCTCCCGGAAAGGATGCCGGTATTTTCATCCCGCCGGCCGGTTTCAGAGGAACCAATTGCTGCATGCGGCGCAAGCGATCATATCTTTGGTACCAGCGGTAGCCGCCAAACAATTCGTCACCGCCGTCGCCGGACAAGGCAACGGTAACGGATTGGCGCGCGATGGCGCAAACGCGATGGGTCGGGATCGCCGAACTGTCGCCGAATGGTTCGTCAAACCAGTCGGCGAGCCGTTGTGCACGTCTTGCATCTCCACTTGCTCAATGCGGTGAACATGGTGAACGGTGTTTGCCTGTTTGGCTACAATCCCGGCAAAGGAGGTCTCGTCACGGTCGGTTCCTCTGAACCCGATGGAGAAACTGCGGAGCTGCTTCACCGCGCGCGATGCCATCATGGTGACAGCCGAAAAGTCAATCCCGCCGCTCAGCAACAACCCCAATGGCACGTCACATACCAATTGTGCTTCGACACTTGAGGCAAACTTTTCCCGCAACTCCTCAATCAGTACTGCAAAGGGCCTGCTTGTTTCGGTTACCGGCAGTTCCCAGTATTTCCTCACGGACAGCTCCGCGGGGCCAGTAACCAGATGCAGGATTGAGGCTGGCGGCAGCTTATAAACATTCCGGTAAATGGTCTTCGGCGAGGGGATATAGCGGTAAGTCAGGAAGTCGATCATGGCGGTGTTGTCGGTGACAAGCCGGTTTGGCCCAAAATATGCGGCAATTGCCTTGAGTTCGGAGGCCCACACAAGCAGATTCCCGTCATAGTAATAGTAGAGGCTTAATGCCGGCCCGGTCGCGCAGGGCATAAATTTGCCGGGTAGCCCTATCAAAGATAATTGCCGCATACTTCATCGAGCCGCTCCGCGAGGCCGTCGATACCCCATTGCCGGAAGCCGTGAAGCACGACTTCGAAATCCGATTTGGAACTGAACTTGCAGCCGAGGCGTTCGAGATCGGCCCTGAGTTCCCGGAAGTTGTGGATTTCGCCGTTGACCGTATCGCCACATTTCCCGCGTCCATGGGCTGCGAGCCGGCCTGCGAGGTATCAATGATGCTAAGGCGGCGATGCCCCAAATAGAGCGTGCTATCCACGAGTTCGCCAGCATTGTCGGGGCCGCGATGCGCCAGTAAATCGCGCGCCAGTCGGGCCAGGCGCAGGTCTTCCGGGCTCAGATTGTCTTGGCTTAAAATTCCAAACAGGCCGCACATAGTCTTTCCTTATCATTGGTGCGGTTCATAGCGCGATAATCAACTGGCGCAAAGCCTTTTGCCGCAGTTGCTCGCGGGCGCAGGGGCCATCAGGGGGGCAGGAATTCGTTTTGCACCCTTTCTACAATCTTCCGATAAATTCGTTTGGCGGAGTTGGTATTGCGCGAACTGTTGTAATGGGCAAAAATCGGCATCCTGCCCGTTTCAAGAAAGCTGCCCAACCGAGCGGCCTTTTCCGTATCCGTCAATTCGAGAATAAGAAGCCTCTCGGATGGAATTTGACTGCGGACTTCCTCAACATGCCTGTTGTAGGCATTGATGAAGAGCTCCTTATGCTCCGGACCAAAAGTTTTTTGGGCGCAGACCGGTATGTAAGGGGCGTATTGGATGCGCTCGAAAACCGAAAGCTTGCGCCGGACAAATTGCAAGCGCCAATGAAGGCTTAAGGAATGCCACCATCTTTCCGGGTCACGAAGCACCATGATAAACTTGGATTGCGGCATGCTGGCCAATACCTCGCGCCACAGTCCAGGCCAGGGGACATCCCTGTGGCCGTCATAAGCATCAAGCGCGGGCCGCAAGCACTCAAGAACCAGATCAGGCCGCTTCCATATATTGGCTGCCAGATGCTGATAATTCACATTACCAATCTGGGAGGGAAAATGAGAGAAGGAATTCCTGCGGAATTCATTGCTTCATTCAAGCTTCGCGTGGCAGTCCGGTGAAATGAAATTCCAAAATACTTCATTGTAAACAGCCTGGATCCAATTAGCACAAAAGGCCCGTTATCCGAGCGCGCATTACAAAAGGGAAACGCAAACAGTCAACTCAATTCAATACATAGCTCATGTGAAGTCAATGTCGTGGCAATTCAAGACAAGATCAGCATGGCAACCTTCTGTTGATCTTCCGACCTAAAAGTAATGGTAGTCCCAAAATTTCGCCATGTCACCCGGGACAACTCAATGCTGAATTTCACTCGGCCGCTACAATGAGGGGCGTAAGTAGAACACCGTTCAATGATTTCCTCATCTATATCGGGTTGTCCCTAATCGCATTTGGGATCGTGAAGTTAGCGGTTTTGGTTCCGATTTGGGGGATAAATAGCCCTGAGGCGCTCCTATGGGTGATGATCGCGGTTTTTATGGCACTGACTGTCAGCGTGCGTGCCTCCGATCTGCCTCCGGGGACGGCGATGATCCTCAGGATCATGTTTGCTGGTTTTGCAATTTATCTTGCCTTTTCTCTTACCCTTCCAGACGACGCAGGTTTTGGTTTCCTGACGGACCTTCGGCTACGAAACCGGCAATTTTTTCTGCCTATCCTTTGCGTTCTGGGATTTTGCGGTGTCCCCACATTCGGCGTTGTTGCAATGGTGGGCGCGATTTGCGAGAGAAATACGTTGGGCGCGTGGTTTGGCAACAGTCTGTCGCAGACCGAGTTCTTCACAATCGTGGAAGTGTGCGTGTTTCTTGTGATTGCCGCAGCTTTGTTGCCTATTGCGAAGACTTGGTTAGGTCTGTCACAGGTCGAACAGCCTTTTGGCGCCAGTGACCGCCTGTCGACCATGACAAAGATGACGCTGCTTGCAATCTGCGTTCACCTCTCAAACTATTTCTACTCTGGTTTTGCGAAGATTTTCATTGGGACCTACCCACTTTCCTGGATGATCGCCAATCACACGGAAAACATGATCCTCGTTCACAACGAATACAGGCAACTGCCCTTAAGCCTGATAAGTGGACTTCCTCAGCTTGCTTTTGATGGATTTCAGTATGTTGTAATTGTCTTGAACGCCACAACATTTCTTGGACAGTTGTTTGCCCTCATTGCTCCACTTCGAATTCGCTGGGTTGTGATCGTTACAGCCTTCTATGACGTAATGCATTTAATTATCTTCTTTGTATCGGGAATATTTTTTTACAAGTGGATTTTGTTGAACATCGCGATTGTTGTGGCGTTGAGGCATTCGCTTAAGGATAAGCTTGATTATAGAGTTAAACTCATGTCTGTGGGGATGGTGATCGCTGCCCCCGTTCTGTTCAATGTGGCGGATCTTGCGTGGTTCGACATCAGGACCCTAAATCATGAGCGAATTTACGCGGTTTTGGGTGACAAAACTGAAATTGAAGTCCCTTCCAACTATTGGGGCACATTCTCCATCCACTACGCTCAGCAAAGGCGGTTGCCGAAATTTTCTAGTAATTTGTTTCCTCCCAGATACGGCAAGACACAAGATCAAAGTGCGGCAGGGACTGTCGACGGTTGCCAGACCGCGCTTGCCCCGGCGGATAGCGCGTCTCAGCCTTTGCTCGATCCAGGCGTCGTCGAACATATCCTGGGTCACCATCAATATGTACTTTCGCACCTGGATGCTGTCGGCCGTATTGACTATGATTTCTACCCACACCATATCTGGTCTATGCCTTGGGAGTATATGGCTTTCCGGGACCTTGATAAACGAAGGATACGGGCATACAGGATTGTGGTGGAGGCCGTCTGCCTCGGCGTAGACGGTGATTTCACGCGAAAGGTAGTACGGTCCAAGAGCTATGTCATACCCCTCCCACGAAAGCTGGATACTCTATGATGGCGAGTGCCCGTTCTGTCAGTCCTATGTCAGATTCCAAAACCTCAAGAGTTCGATAGGTTCAGTTAAACTCGTCAATGCGCGCGACGGCGGCCCTGAAATGCAGGTAGCCATAGCCGCGGGGTTGAACCTGGACGAAGGCATGGTTCTTTTTTATGGGGCAGAGCTGTATCACGGGGCTGCATGCATTCATATGCTGGCGCTCTTGTCTGGGAGGGGCAACATCACGACGCGGTTCATTGCGTGGTTATTTGGATCTCGATCCCGCTCGGGGTTGCTCTATCCTTTCCTTCGATGCGGCCGAAATCTTACTCTCCGCATCCTCGGCCGCCGCAAGCTAGATGGTTCGTTTTTTTAAAATAGTCTTCATCCGCATTTGGAGGCTCCGCAGTTTTTTATCGCTTAGTTTTTAATCCGAGCCTTTCCACAAGGCGCTGAGCGGCCGCCGCATATGCTATGTAACCCTCTTCCCGCGGATGACCATCGATAATCGGGTAGAGATTACTGTTCTTTTCCATGGCGGCCACCAAATCTTCGAGAGCACTCTCGACGGGAATCTCATTAGCTTCCGCCACGTTCTGCACAAGAAGTTCCAGCTCTATATCGTGACGTGCAACTCGAATTAAGTCGGGATTTGTCGAATTCAGTTGGTTGCGGCGAAGCTGAATTTCGTAAAAAACGCGGGGTTTGCTGGGAATTAAAAGCAATCCAATACGATGATTCCATGAAATCGCCCAGTCCGCTATAAGTGACAAGCCAAGCTTCGTAAATTGTTCCTCAATTCTCGATCCTTTTTCGTCACGGATCAACCCGCTGAGGTCAATTCTCGGCAAATTCTCCGCCGCCGAAGTAGAACGGCTGGCGATGCGGCGGGGAATAAAAATCAGTTCGTTCACTGCGCTGATAATTGCAGAATTTGTCTTAATCCAGCTGATAATTCCTTTCTTGGGATTCTCCGCATCTCGGCAGCCCAATTGAAGGTCGCGAAATTTGAGCTTAAGGCGCCTAAGTTCATCGGTCCAATACTGATCAGAAAAATCAATCTCGCAGAACGAAGAAGCCGCGGCGAAATCATTGTTCGGATATACCGCGACTATTGCAGCCATATTGGGATGAACGTTCATGAAGCGTGACTGGAGCGCATGGTAAGTGGCAATTCCGTAGCTTCCAACACCGCTGTTATAGACTTTGAGACCGGTCGCTCTTGACAGGACTGCCGGCCATGAATTTTCGGATGCAACATTATTGCCGTAGGTATGAGAGTCACCTACGGCCAGAATATCTGAACCTTCCAGTGAATTTGTTTTCCGATTGCGAAAGCCATTTGCGTCGACATCCGGGAGATGTGTGCTGAGCCGATAGCCAAGGTCCTTATCGACCATGCGGTTGGATACGTTGTTTACTGGAAATTCGGTTAGCCAGCGAAGCGCGACATCCGCCCCCAAGAGAGAAATGGTGACTGCAATTACGGCAATAGAAAAGCCCAAAAAACGTTCCTTTAGACCAACACTTCTCGGACTTTCGTACGGACCGATTTTACCTGAATGCATCTGATTCCGCCTCTTAAATCTAATCAAGTTCGAAGGCGGTTTCATAATTCAGTTTGAGTCCAGGGTTCTGCAGTTCCTTGTGCAGTATGCAGTTCCCAACTACAAGAAGCTCAATTTCAGTACCCATGAAGCACCGGAATGCATCGTTGGGATTGCATGCCAGCGGCTCACCGCGCACATTGAAACTTGTATTCACGAGAACAGGGCAACCCGTTCGGCGTTTGAATTCGCTGATCAGTTCATGATAGAGAGGATTGGTTTCGCTGCTTACAGTTTGAACACGGGCAGAATAGTCGACATGTGTGACCGCAGGTATCTCCGAGCGCGGCACATTTAGTTTGTCGATTCCGAATAATGCATTCTGTTCTTTGGACATTTGCTTGCGCCGTTTCTCAACGACATTCGCAACAAGAAGCATGTAAGGGCTGTCCACATCCATTTCGAACCAGTCTGCAACATCTTCACGCAAGACAGAGGGCGCAAAGGGCCGAAACGATTTACGATATTTGACTTTAAGATTGAGAACCGATTGCATAGCCGGAGAGCGTGGATCTCCTAGAATAGAGCGGTTTCCCAAGGCGCGGGGACCAAATTCCATGCGTCCCTGGAACCATCCAACCGCTTTTCCCTCGGCAAGAGCCTTGGCGGTTATGTTTACTAGTCCTTTGTTATCCAGGACCTCGAAGATGGCACCTGCTTTTTCCAGCGTGGTTTCAATCTCGAGCTGGCTGAACTCCGGTCCGAGATATGCGCCCTGCATCCCGTCAATTCCCTGGGAAACCACGCGTTCGCCGCCACATAATCCGTGATACGCCGTGAGCGCTGCACCCAGGGCACCGCCCGCATCCCCCGCCGCCGGCTGAATCCAGACGTTGTCAAATGCGCCGTCACGCAAAATCCTACCGTTGGCAACGCAGTTCAGCGCCACACCGCCTGACAGACACAAGTTCCGCATTCCTGTCTCCCGCGACAAGGCGCGGGTGATATCCAGGACAACATCCTCTAGTACGTGTTGTATGGAAGCCGTAAGATCCATTTCCCGTTGCGTCAGCCGATCCTCCGGTCGGCGAGGAGGGCCGCCGAATAACTTGTCAAACTTTGCATTGGTCATCCGAAGGCCAGTGCAATAGTCGAAATAGTCCATGTTCAGGCGGTAGGAGCCATCCGGTTTTACATCAATGAGATTGTCGCGGATGGTTTTTGCATAGCGCGGCTCGCCATACGGCGCGAGACCCATGATCTTGTATTCCCCGGAATTGACCTTGAATCCGGTGTAGTAGGTGAAGGCGGAATAAAGCAGGCCGAGCGAGTGCGGAAAATGCAGCTCACGCTCGATTTTCAGATCACGCCCACGGCCAATTGCAAATGACGTTGTCGCCCATTCACCAACCCCATCCATGGTCAGGACCGCCGCCTCATCAAAAGGGGATGGGTAAAATGCACTCGCGGCATGGCTGATGTGGTGTTCCGAAAAAAGCAATCGGTCCCGGTCCTTGAACTCGGAATCCAATTTCTTAAGTTCTTTTAGCAGGAGGCTTTTCTGAAAAAGCTTCTCCTTAGCCAAAGAGGCATAGCCTTGGAGAATGAAGCAAAACCGCGCGGCGCAAACGTTAGATATGTTTCCAAAAGCCTTTCAAATTTCAAAAACGGTTTGTCGTAAAAGACAACGTAGTCAACTTCACTAAGGCGAACGCCACCTTCTGCAAGACAATAGGCAATGGCCCTTTCCGGGAAACCCGAATTGTGCTTGCGGCGAGTGAATCTCCTCTTGGGCAGCAGCAATGATTTCTCCTTCAACGACAAGAGCGGCAGCGCTATCGTGATAAAATGCGGATATGCCGAGTATGCGCAACGGCAGATCCTAAAAGATTGTGTAAATAAAGGGCGCGACCGCGCTGCCTTTGGCAAGGATAAGAAGTCCGCCAAACACCCCAAATACAATGAGGAGCGGCAGTAGCCAGAATTTCTTTCTTGCCCGGGCAAATCGCCATACTTCAAATAGAAAAGCCATGCTGAAACCTTAAAATTGATCTTTTATGCTCTCCGGTTGGGGACCAGGAGGTTTGCGTTCAATCCAGTACGTGAACGCTGATTGCTCAAAGTGCAATGGCAGGAGTTTGCCTCCAAACATGCGTATTGCAAGGGCCACTGGAGTGATGAAGAAATAGAAAAGGATACCGAGTACGACCGGATTTACAATTCGGTGCAGAAGCAGGCCAAACCGGAACCACCACTTGTTTGGCGTGACTAGCAGTGACGGCTTTAACAGGGCGGTCGCACCAAGAATAGCGGCAAAGGGCAGCGGCCACATCCTGGGCACGCCGAAGTGAATCAAAGGGAAAGCGCTGATGAGGATGAAGACAATAGCAATCGTGTAGCCAAACACTCTTTCCGAGCCCGGTTTGACTTCATCATTGTCCCTAAACGCCTCGTGAAATTCGCCTGACGACATGATCCTCCGGTAACACATATGCCTTAATTGATGGGCAGTTGACATGGTAGGGGCTGATACTACACTTGGCAACAGGTTACCTGCGCCGTTTCGAGTTTGAGCCTCTTTTGTCGTTTTGGGGAAGCGCGTTGTTGAAGACTCTGGAAGAAAGACAGGCTGACGCAAAAATAACGCCAAGTCATGCCCCGTCCCGGCTAGCGAGGGGGGGACGAAGGTTGTTATCGTTGCTGTTAGTACTAGCTATTACGGCGGGGATAGGCGAGGTATCCGCCCATATTGGATTGAAATATTTGGGACTTCCAACCTACATGGATCGCCCACTTAGGTCCGAATTTGAGCCTTGGGGTACTTGGGGAGTACCAAACACGACGGCTCACTTATCGTTTGAATGTTTCGATGTTTCCTATCGGTTCAACGACGTAGGGGCACGTGATAGGAACCGCAGCCTGACGGGCGATGGTCGCTGGATCATGCTTGGCGACTTGTTCACGGAAGGTTACGGCGTAGAAGAAGACCAGAGATTGTCAAACCTTCTGGAAAAATCCACCGGCCATGAAATTCTGAATTTCGGAATGGCCGGAAATTTTGGGCCGCTGCAGTACCTCCTTCTTTACCGTAATTTGGCAAGTAAATTCGAGCACGACGGCATTATAGTAGGGTTTCTTCCCGACAACGACTTCAAAGACAATGACCAGGTGCAATGGACGTCCAAGGCGCGTGAATTGCACCAGTTGCGTCATCGCCCTTATTATACTGTCAGTAAGGACCACACATCTTTAACAATTCAATATGGAGTTTACGGTAATTCAGTTCCCAGCCAAAACCTTGATAAGCAGCCCCGGCTAGCTCCCACCTCAATGCTGGAATCAGTTTCCGACCTTTTTTCCGATTTTGTGCAACTGACGAGCGAAAGGGGGGCGAATAGCTCAAGTCTTTTTACTTTGTACCGGATGGTCAAATGGCAATTTTTGGCGTCTTCGAAAGAAGAGGATGAGGATGCCAGCAAGTCTTACTATTTCATTCCTGACGAAAGAAACATCGCTGCGTTGCGCATTATTTTCCACGATCTGGCCGCGGCGGCCATAGGAAAGCGCAAGGTGCTTCTCGTTTTCCCCAGGAACAAGGATATTGGGGAGCAACGACGGCAAAGTGCCCAAGGAAGCCCGAATTTCATAGCGCTGCTGAATGATTTTGCGCACGACGGTTGGGAAGTCGTCGATCTAAGTCAAATACCGACGATCAAAAGTCTCAAAGATCTGTCTCTCGGATGTAACGGCCACTGGAACGCCGAGGCAAACAAGGCGGCTGCTGACTACCTCACCAATTTAGTTAAATAGACATGGTTCTGTTCTTTGTTGGAACGCCGCATCCATTCATGTGTTGGCGCTCGTGTCCGAGGAGGCAACATCACTACGCTAATTCTTGTTCGGGTTGCGTTCATCGGTGCCTCCCTTTTGCCGCGCGTGGGCGAGGCGATTCGTCTCGAACGATTAACATTTTTGGCTCATTCCGGAAACTAAGTTATCTCGGCCCGGGCTTTACGAGTTTGTGGCCATATTTGGCGAATTGCCGCAACCGTGCGCGAACGGGCGCCAGAAGCAAGTTAGTCCAAAATCGCCTGAACCATGAAGGTGAGTGAAGCGCGTTGATATGCAGGATGACTGGCAGCGGATTTTTGCTGGGAAGCAGCGGAATACTGCGCAAATTATATTCTGGTGCAACCGCGTAGAATTTGACTTGCGTCCGCCAAAGCGCCTCCCGGAACGGAATTTGGTCGCGGGTGAAGCCGCCTTCGCGGTATAGGTCGGCCCAGCTTTGGAACAGGGTATCGACAGCGGGGCACTTCCTGTAAAGCAAGACCCCGCAATTGATTTGCGGAAAGGCCTGGGGGATATCGAGCTGGTGCTTGCCCAAGCGACGTGGCGACGAGCGGTAGCGAACCTGGGCTCCAGCAATTTCATATCGTTCGAGCAACTGGAACAAGTCGCGGAGATTGCCAACGACGCGCACATCCGAGTCAAGATAAAGTGTGTTTGCAAAAGGCGATTGACTTACATACTCATGCTTGCGGCGGCTATCGTCTCCCTCAATTTTGCCAACAAAATGGAAAATCGGATCAGCAATGTCCTGATCGCTAAAAATGCCAATCTTGAGCCAAGGATTGGTTTCAGCGACTGAGCGCGCCGCATCTGCAGCTGCAGACGTGTAGTGATGGCCTGTTACAACAAACAATACTCCTGAATTACTTGAGGTCATCGGTGTAAAGAGCCAATTGCTGAATTAACTGAATCATGTGGGCGAGCAAGTATTTCGGTGACCACTAGCTGTTTTCACATTTGCGGGCAACATTACTGGGGGTCTGTTATCCAGCAGCCGATGATCCTCCATTGGGCTGCAAGGGTTGTCTGGCGGCCAGTTTAACTGAAATCAGTCCGGCAATCAGGATGAGGCCAAGGCCGGTAAGGGTGGTCCAGCGCGGGATTTCACTGAAAAACACGAAGCCCCAGAGCGGGCCCCAGAACATGCCGGTGTATTCAAACACGGTCACAAGATTGGCGTCCGCCATGCGGTAGGCGTTGGTGAGGAGCGACATGGCAACGGCTGCGATAGCGCCGCAAATTCCCATGAGAAATAGATCGTAATTGTCTGGCCAGGCCCACGCCCGCACCAGGAAATCAAAGCTGGGATGGCCGAGATGATCTATTCCGGCAATGGCAAAAAATGCGGCGATGAGAACGGCTCCCAAAAAGTAGACCACGTTCTGATAAAAGGCCATGACCGTGGCGGGCTCCGTCACGCCGAGCTTGCGAGCGATGATCATAGCCAGCGCATAGGTGGCGGCACTGACAAGGCTGAAGAGGGCGGCCGGATTGAACAGAGCCGTGCCGGGTTGCATGATCACCAGCACGCCGATAAAGCCCAGCGCAATGGCGGCCCAGGATTGGGCTGAAACCTTTTCACCCAGCATGGGGACCGAAAGAATGGTCACGATGATGGGTGCCGCGAAGAAAAGCGCTATAGCCTCGGCAAGCGGAAGCGCCGGCAGGGCCATGTAATAGCTGGTGTAGGCCACCAAAAGTATGCCGCCGCGCATGACAAGGGCCCAGAACAAAGGCGACCGGAGCTTTGCAACGCCACATTCAAAATGGACCATCAGAAGCAGCAGCGGCAAGGCAACAATGCAGCGGATAGCCATAGCAAGGGTCACCGCATGATCGTGACTGATCGATTTGATAATGGCGTCCTGGGTTGAAAACAGCATGACGCCCAAGATGAGCGAGACAATGCCGAGAAGATTGCGGTTGGTCCGCATGGTCAAGCCTCCACCGCTATGGAGAGGTGGCGGCGTTCGCGGTGGAAGATATAGAGGCCCGAGCCAATGATAAGCGCGGCTCCCAGCCAGGTCCAGAAATCCGGCCAATCGCCCCAGATTACAAAACCAAAAAGCGTGGCCCAAACCAGGGATGAATAGCTGAAGGGGGCAACGACGGAGGCGGGCGCCAGGCGCAGGGCGCGGATCAGGCAGAGGTGGCCAAGGGCCCCCACCAAGCCGCTGCCGATCAACAGCAGCCAATCGAATGCGGTAGGCCAAGACCAAAACCAGGGAACGATCAGGCTGGTGACGAGGGCAC
This sequence comes from uncultured Alphaproteobacteria bacterium, assembly GCA_963773295.1. Lineage (GTDB taxonomy): Bacteria > Pseudomonadota > Alphaproteobacteria > Rhizobiales > Aestuariivirgaceae > Aestuariivirga. Next base: position 296,096 of record CAVZAJ010000002.1, on the reverse strand, counting down.
CTGCCGTTGCGGTAAAGAGCAGGGAGGTGAGGGGGTCGTCATCGCGCACCATGCGGGTAACGATCTGGTAATTGGCATTGAGCAGCGCGGCGACAAGCAGGAAAAACAGGCCGAGGCCAATGCCGCCCAACCCGCCTTGCCAGGGCTGGACCACAATGACGGCTCCGGTGAAACCCACAATGATGCCAGCCCAGCGGCGGAGGCCCACTTTCTCGCCAAGCAAGGGGATGGAGAGAAGGGTCACCAGAATGGGACTGAGGAACATAATAGTCGTTGCCGTGGCAAGCGGGGTGGTGCGAATGCCTGCATTGAAGACGGCGGTTGTCGACATCAGGATCAACGAACGCAGAGCCTGCTTGCCCGGAACTTTGCTCTTTGCAAGCTTTCCAAGGCTGCGTCCGCAGGCGAGCGCGGCGATGATGGTGGCGAAGAAAAACCTTCCCCAGGTGACCTGCACCAGCGAATAGCTCTCGAGCAGGTGCTTCATGGTGGCATCAAGGGTGATGAAGCACAGCATGGTGGCCAGCATCCAGAGGATGCCGCGCCCGCGATTTTCATGGGAATCCGCCGGAGACATCGAAGTTCTATAGGGCGCTAAGCGGCACTATCCCACTGTGGCTGGAGTGCTAGCGGGTTGCGCTATTTGCATGGCGCTCATCTTCGATATGAACCTGGATGATGTCTTCGAAACTGCTCTCGGCCTTGAAGCCCAGGCTCAATGCCCGCTTCGGGGCTCGAAATTGCGTGGCCAGCCGGAGACGATCTTGCCAATTGTTTCATCATTTTCGCGGCGGATGAGCTTGACCACGTCATTACCCGCAATCTTGCGCAGCGCCTCGATTTGCTCGGCCACGGTGCAGGAGAGGCCTGGCAGCGTAAGGGTGCGGCGGTTTCCTAGCTTTTCCGTGTCCAGCGTCGCTGCTTGAATAAGAAACTGAACAGCGGCGCGGGGCGAGGCGTGCCAATGGCGCACGGTGTCGCTAACGGGAAGAATGGCCTCTTTGCCGGCGAGCGGCTCGCGGATGATGTTGGAAAAAAACCCGGACGCCGCCAGATTGGGCTTGCCGGGGCGCACGCAAACGGTCGGCATGCGCAGTGCCACACCGTCCAAGAAGCCACGGCGGGAATAGTCATTCAGGAGAAGTTCGTCGATGGCTTTCTGGGTGCCATAGCTGGTGAGCGGGGTAGTGAAAAATTCGTCGCCAATGGCGTCGGGGAAGGGGGCGCCAAAAACCGCGATTGAGGACGTGAAGATAAGCTTTGGCTTGTAGCCGCCGCCCGCCTTGCGAATAACTTCGAAGAGGATGCGGGTGGCGTCAAGGTTGATGCGATAGCCTTTTTCGAAGTCCTTTTCGGCCTCGCCGGAGACGATGGCCGCCAAGTGGAATATGACGTCTGGTTTGCCGGCAATGAGCTTTTCGGCCTCGCCTGGGGCTGAAAGGTCGCCGACAAAAGTTTCAACCGGGTAGTTTGAAACTGGTGGAGGAGGGGGGATAACGGCGTCGTAGCGGGTGACACGCGCTATGCTCTTTGCGCCCAGCTTTCCCTCATTGCCAAGGCGCGCCAGCAGTTTTGCGCCGAGCATTCCGCCAGCGCCAATAACCAGGATATGCAAATGGACCTCCGATGTTAAATGATGCCGGCGGAGGCTACTCCACTGACGGGTCTTTCCTTGGCTTTCGCCGCACGATAGCCGGAGCTGCGGTAAAGGCTCAAGGGGTCTATGGCGCCCCCCTTGCGGCGGCGGGCCTCGGCAAGGATGGGGGCAACATCCGTATTAAAGGCCTGTTTGATCAGGCGGTGGCCCGCCATCACGTCGCTTTCGTCCTGGGCGGCGCTGAGTGCCTTGCGGTCCACCAGCGAGGCCTGCACGTAAGCCCTCAGGATCTCCATGGCCGAAGCCATGAGGCTTTCGATAGGGTCCGTCACGTTATGGGATTGGTCGATCATGTAGGCGGGTGCGAAGCCCTTGGCTTTGCGCAGCTCCGCATCAACAAGTTCGTTGAAAATCAGGAACAGGCGGAAGGGATCAATCGAGCCCGAATCGAGGTCATCGTCGCCATATTTCGAGTCATTGAAATGGAAGCCCGCCAGTTTCTCGGCGCGGATAAGGCGCGCCACGATCTGCTCAATGTTGGTGTTTGGCGCGTGGTGGCCAAGATCAACCAGGCATTTGGCCTTGGGGCCGAGTTCCGAAGCCGCCATAAAACTCGAGCCCCAATCGGAAATGACGGTCGCATAGAAGGCCGGCTCATAGAGCTTGTGTTCCAGAAACACCAACCAGTTCTTGGGCAGCTTGTCATAGATCGCCCGAAGCGAGTCGATATAGCGGTCAAAGGCAGCATTGAGATTGGTTTGGCCCGGGAAATTCGCCCCGTCGGCAATCCATACGGTCAAAGCGGTGGAGCCCAGTTTCTGCCCTATTTCAATGCATTCGATGTTGTGTTCAATGGCCTGGTCACGGGTAGCCTTGCTGGCATGGGTGAGCGAGCCAAATTTATAGGACGTCTTCTGGTTGGCCTGGTCCTGAAAGGTATTTGAGTTCACCGCATCGAAGCCAAGCTCAAAGGAAGCCGCTTCCTGGCGCAGCGCGTTGTAGTCGGACACCTTGTCCCACGGGATATGGGGCGAGACATTGGGGGTGGCGCGGGAGAGTTGCTGGACCACGCCACAATCGGCGAGCTTGTCGTGGATGTTGCGGGGTTCGCCCAAGCCGGGGAAGCGGGCAAAGCGGGTGCCGCCGGTGCCCACCCCCCAGGTGGGGATGGCCACCGCGTAATCCATGGCCCGTTTGGTGAGCGTCTCTATGTCTATGCCGCGGCGCTGCAACTGGCGCGCCAGACTTGCGTAATCGTCGGCCAAAGCCTGCTCAAGCTTCTTATTTTCCGTGCCGATCAGGTCAGCCGAGATTGCAAAGGCCATGGTCACCTCGAGAAGGAAACGGCGTTACCGGCGTCGACATTGAGAAAGTTTCCAGTGGACTTGGCCGAGAGGTCAGAGGCAAAGAAATAGACGGCCTCGGCGATGTCCTCGGGAAACACCGAACGCTGCAGGAGCGAACGCTTGCGGTAGTGCTCCTCCAACTCGTCTTCCGAAATCTTGTTGGAGGCGGCGCGCTGCTGGCGCCATTCGCCCTGCCAGATCTTTGAGCCGCGGAGCACGGCATCCGGGTTTACCACATTCACCCGAATGCCCATTGGCGCCCCTTCCAGGGCCATACAGCGGGCTAAATGAACTTCGGCGGCTTTGGCGGTGCAATAAGCCGAAGCCCCTGCAGAGGCCGCTATGGCGTTCTTGGAGGCAATGAAAACCATGGAGCCGCCAAGCCCCTGGCGTTTCATCAGGCGGTAGCCCTCGCGGCCCACGAGGAAATAGCCGGTGGCCATGATTGACATGTTCTTGTTCCAGAGGTCTAGGGTTGTGTCCTCGACATTGGCGGCAAGGGTGATTCCGGCGTTGTTGACGACGATATCCACGCCGCCAAAGGCCTTCACGGCGTCATCCATGGCCTTGATCACCGCGTCCTCACGGGTCACGTCCATGATCACGCCACGGACATTGTCCTCGCCGAAGATTTGGCCGAAATTGGCAACGGTTGAGCCAAGCGAGGTCCCGTCAATATCGGCAAGGACAACGCAGGCTCCCTCCTTCATCAAACGTTCGGCGATGGCCGAGCCGATGCCGCCGGCGCCGCCGGTGATAAAGGCAACCCGCCCGGCCAGGCTTTTGGCCTTCGGCATGCGCTGCAGCTTGGCTTCCTCTAACAGCCAGTATTCAATGTTGAAGGCTTCCTGTTCGGGAAGTCCCACATAGGAGGACACCGACGAGGCTCCGCGCATGACATTGATGGCGTTGACATAGAATTCGGCGGCCACACGGGCGGTGACCTTGTCCTTGGCAAAGGACAGCATGCCGACTTGCGGCACGAGATAGATCACCGCATTGGGATCACGCATCTTGGGTGAGTTGGGGCGCTTGCAGCGGTCGTAATAGCGGCCGTAGTCGGCGCGGTAACCGTCAATCAGTTTGTCCAGATCTGCGCCTGCGGCATGATGGGGAATGATGACGGGGCGGATTTTGGTGCGGAGAAAATGATCGGGGCAGGAGGTGCCCAAGGGGGCCAAGGCGCCCAGCATCTTGCCATTCACGAATTCCAGGACCTCTGGGGCATCGGTGAAATGGCCGACTTTCATCTCGTGCTTGGAAATGCGGCCGCGTATTTCGGGCAATAGGCGCAAAACCACGGCCTGCCTTTCTTCTGCGCTGAACGATTTTACTGCCTCGCCGCCAAAGGCCGGTTTCTTGCCATTCTTGTTGAGCCAGGTGGCGGTTTTGTTGATGATGCGAAGGGTCGTGTCATAACATTCCTTCGCCGTTTTGGCCCAGGTGAAAAGACCGTGGCTGCCCAGCACGACGCCCACATATTCCGGATGTTCGGTGGCCATCCTGCCTAGTTTTATCCCGAGATCGATGCCGGGGCGCTGCCAGGGAAGATAACCCATTTCATTTCCAAAGATCTCCTTGGTGAGCTTTTCAGAGTCCTTTGACGCGGCGATGGCGATGACGGCATCGGAATGGACATGATCCACATGGGCGTAGGGAACATAGCCATGAAGGCAGGTATCAATGGAAGCGGCCCGGGCATTGAGATTGAAGGTGCAGTGGTTGAGGTTGTGGACCATCTCGTCTTCCTGGGAGAGATCCTTGTAGAGTCCCTTCAGGGCCAGCAGCTTGTCCATGTAAAGGGTGGCGAAACCATCGAGCTTCATGGAAGCAATGTCGCCGCCGGAGCCCTTGACCCACAGCACCTGCACCGGCTTCTTGGTGAGTGGGTCGGTCATTTCCACTTTGGCTGAGGTGTTGCCGCCGCCGAAATTCGTGATCCGGAGATCGCTGCCCAAAAGATTGGAACGGTAGAGCAGCAGCCCGGGTTCGTCGAGATTTTTGGCATGGGCATTGTCCCACAAGGAAGGGATCAGATGGGACGACGGCATGGACGTGTACCTGGTTGAATTTGAATTACCGTATGATCAGGTTCGCTCAAGGTCAATCATAAACTGGTCTATTGCAGCGCAATGACGTTTTGCGATGCAGCAAGTATTGACGTTCGTGATTGTTAATGATTAGTTTTGATTATCTTGGAGAGATCGATGCACGAAAGGGAACGTTGGCAGATGATACTCGCAGCGATCAAGGGTCGTGCCGTGGTCACGGTTCGCGAACTGATCATGCGAACCGGTGCCTCGCCCGCCACGCTGCGCCGGGACTTGGCCAAGCTTGAAAGAGCCGGCCAGATCCGGCGGGTGCATGGCGGGGTCGAGGCGCTTAATTTTGAAGACCGCCCATATTTGGCAACAGGGGCCTTCGAAGCGAGCCAATTGCTGCGGGCCGCCAGCAAGCGGGCGATCAGCCGGGCGGCGGCTTCCCTCTGTCAGGATAATGACTCAATCATCATCAATGCTGGGACAACCACCTTTCAAATGGTTGATTTCCTGCGCGACCGCAAAATGCAAATCCTCACAAATTCCTTTCCCATCGCCGAAGCGCTGGTGGCACACAGTGAAAACCGCATCATCATGCCGGGTGGCGAAATCTACCGTGAGCAGGGCATTGTACTGTCGCCCTTTGATGGCGACGCTTCACAGCATTACACGGCGTCAAAGATGTTCATGAGCTGCTTTTCCTTTGGTTCCCTTGGCGTCATTGAAGGTGATGCCTTGATTGCCCGTGCCGAGGCGAAGCTTTTGGGCCGCGCCGACAAGCTCATCGTGCTTGCCGATTCTTCCAAGTTCGAAACCCGGGGCAGCATGGCTGTTTGCCCGCTCAGCCGGGTTCACACACTCATCACCGACGACGAGGCTCCTCAAGCCGTGCTGGATCTAGCGCGGCAGGCAGGAGTGAACGTCATCATCGTCAGTGCAGAGCAAGCCGACGTTTCTTTCGCTGCCTGAAGCGGTGGGAAAAGATTCTACACCGGAGGGCGATAACGCCTTCCAAAGCCAACTAGATGGGAGAAAGACATGACAAAACCAACACGCAGACAAACGCTTCAGCTGTTCACGGCGGGCGCCGCTTTTGGACTTGCGCCAAGCTTGTTTTCCACCGCGGCGCGCGCTGAAGGCAAGCGCATTGCCATGGTGGTGAAGAATCTTGGCAACAGCTATTTTGACGCCTGTGCCAAAGGCGCCACGGAAGCGGCAACCGAAGTGGGCGGCTTCGAAATCATCTATACCGCTCCCACCAAGGCAACGGCGGAAGAGCAGATTGCCGTCATTGATGCGCTCGTCGCCCAGAAGGTCGATGGCATCATCGTTTCGGCCAATGACGCGGATGCCCTCGTGCCGGTCGGCAAGAAGGCTATGGAACGCGGCATCAAGGTCATCAGCTTTGACTCGGCCATCGGCCAGGACGGCCGCATCATGCATCTGAACGCCTCATCGACGCCGCTGATCGGCGCCAAGCAGGTTCAGATGATCGCAAAGACCCTGGGCGGCAAGGGCGAGGTTGCCATTCTGTCGGCGGCTTCCACCATGACTAACCAGAACTCATGGATCGAAGCCATGAAGGAAGAATGGAAGAAGCCGGAATACAAGGACATGCCTCTGGTCGCCACCGTCTATGGCGACGACCAGGACGACAAGAGCTACCGCGAAATGCAGGGCCTGGTGAAGGCCTATCCCAACCTTAAGGGCGTCATTTCGCCGACCACGATCGGCATCCGCTCAGGCGCCAAGGCCATTATTGACGGCGGACTTGTCGGCAAGGTGTTTATCACCGGGCTTGGCCTGCCGTCGGAAATGAAGGATGCGGTGCTTAAGGGCGCCTGCGACAGCTTCGCGATCTGGAACCCGGTTGACTATGGCTATTCCTCCACGCAGATCATGATCAACATCCTGAATGGTGCGGAAGCAGGCCCCGGAGCGACGGTCAAGATGGGCCGCATGGGAGAAACCAAGGTTGGCGATGACGGCCAGGCCGCCATGGGCGACCCCTTCACCTTTGATAAATCCAATGTTGAGGAGTTTGCGAAAATATTCTGATGCAAAAACGTGATGCAAGCTCTCCCCTGCAAGGGGGAGAGCCTGTTCTTTTCCTGAACGGCGTTTCCAAATCATTTCCAGGTGTCCGGGCGTTGAACGATGTTTCGTTCACGCTGCGCGCCGGAGAAGTGACGGCGCTGGTGGGCGAGAACGGGGCGGGCAAATCAACGATCGTGAAAATCCTCACGGGCATTTACAGTGCGGATGCCGGGGACGTGACTGTTGACGGCCAGCTCCGAAATTTTCATTCGCCGCGCGATTCCTGGGCTGCGGGCATTGCCGCCATCCACCAGGAAACGGTCATGTTCGATGAACTGAGCGTGGCCGAGAATATCTTCATGGGCCACATGCCGGGCCAGAAATTTGTAGACTGGCCGCAAATGCGCCAGCGCACGGCTGAACTTTTAAAAAGCATCGATGCCGACTTTGATCCGGATGATAAGCTGAAGCAGCTTTCGGTGGCGCAGAAGCACATGGTCGAAATCGCCCGGGCGCTGAGCCATGAGGCGTCGGTTATCATCATGGACGAGCCCACCGCCGCCTTATCGCGCAATGAGATCGACGACCTTTTCCGCATCATCGCGCAATTGAAGGCCGCGGGCCGGGCGATCATGTTCATCTCGCACAAATTCGACGAAATTTTCCGCGTGGCGGACTCTTTTGTTTGCTTGCGCGACGGCGAGAAAGTGGGTGATGGCAAGATCAGCGGCATTACCGAACCAAAGCTGGTGAGCCTGATGGTAGGGCGGCCCATCGATCAAGTTTTTCCAAAGCGCGACATCGCCATCGGAGATGTGGTCTTAAAAGTTGAGGGCCTGTCGAACCCCACTGAATTTGCCGACATTTCCTTTAATCTCCGGCGAGGCGAGATTCTCGGTTTCTATGGGCTCGTGGGAGCTGGCCGCTCCGAGGCTATGCAATGCCTCTTCGGCATGAGCGTGGCTTCTTCCGGCCACGTCACGCTAAACGGCACCCCATTGACGATCGCCTCGCCCGTGGATGCGATTGCGGCGGGGATTTCCTATGTGCCGGAGGACCGGCAGGAGCAGGGGGCTATTCTGCCGCTGGGCATTCGCGAAAACATAACCCTTGCATCCATCGCAAAGCATGTGCGCAATTTTTTCCTGTCGAAACCTTCGGAGCTTGAGGCGGTGCGGGTGCTGGGAAAACGGCTCGATGTGCGCGCCGCCCACTGGGAGCAGAGGCTTGGCGAGCTGTCCGGCGGCAACCAGCAGAAGGTTGTCATTGCCAAGTGGCTTGCGGCAAAACCTAAAGTCATCATCCTTGATGAGCCGACCAAGGGCATCGACATTGGCTCAAAGGCCGCCGTGCATGACTTCATCGGCGAACTGGCAGAGGAGGGGCTGGCGGTGATCCTGATCAGTTCGGAGCTGCCGGAAATCATGGGCCTGGCGGACCGCGTGGTGGTCATGCAGGAGGGCCGGATCGCCAATATCTTCACGCGCGGCACATGGTCTGCCGAAGCCATCGTATCGGCGGCGACCGGGGCACGGAAGGCCGCATGAATTTCCTGTTGAAACACCGCGAGCTGGCGCTTTCCCTGATCATTGCGCTTATGGTGGCAGGTATAAGCATTTATGCGCCGGCCTTCGCCAGTTTTGAAAATGCCACAAGCGTTCTCAACGATACCTCGATCCTTTGCATGCTGGCGCTGGGGCAGATGATGGTGATCATCACGCGGGGCATAGATCTGTCGGTTGCGTCAAACCTGGCGCTGAGTGGCATGCTCTCGGCCTCCCTGGCGCAGAACTATCCGGACCTGCCGGTGATCGCGTTCATTGCAGTGGCGATAGCTACAGGCTTGGTACTGGGCCTGATCAACGGCAGTCTCGTGGCGTTTCTGGGCATTCCTCCCATTGTGGTGACACTCGGAACACTTGCGATCTTTCGCGGCATGATCGTGGTATATGGCGGTGGCAACCAGGTTAATGCCTCAGAGATGGGAGATGGTTTTCAATCCTTTCCCAAGCTCACTCTTATGGGCCTCTCCACCATTTTCTGGATCATGGTTGCCGTAGCCATTGCAACCTGGCTGTTCCTGTCAATAACGCGGGTGGGCCGGGGGCTTTATGCGGTCGGCGGCAATCCGGTTGCCGCGCGCTATTGCGGCATTGATCTGGCGCCGCAGCAATTGCTGGTCTATTCGCTTTCAGGGGCAATTTCCGGGCTTTGCGGTTACTTTTGGGTTTCGCGCTATGGCGTGGCCTATTCGGAAATCGCTTCGGGTTTTGAACTCACGGTCATTGCCGCCTGTGTGATTGGTGGCGTTTCCATCGCCGGCGGCGTTGGCACGGTGGCAGGGGCTTTGCTGGGCGCGCTGTTTCTTGGGGTGATCGTCAATGCGCTGCCCGTCATGCAAATCACGCCTTTCTGGCAGATGGCGATTTCGGGCACCGTCATTCTTGCCGCAGTCGTCGTCAATGCGCGGGCGGAAAAGCGCGGCGTGAAACTTATTTGCCAGAAGCCCGGTTGCTCGCTGGAGCGGCAAAATGAGTTTGGCACCCCGGCATGATGTGGCTGATGCAGCCCCGCGAAGCCTCAGTGACTGGCTTCTGCGCTGGGAGAGCATTCTGGTTGTTCTGTTGTTCATAGTCATCTGTCGGCAATACGGCGATCTCGCCTTATTTCCTTGATATCTACAATCTCTCGGACGCCACCTATAATTTTTCCGAGAAAGCCATTGTGGCGCTCGCCATGGCCCTGTTGATCCTGGTGCGCGAGATTGATCTTTCGGTTGCCGCCATCATCGCTCTCGCCTCGCTTGCCATTGGCCTTGCTTCGCAGGCGGGGGCGGGGCTTCCGGCTCTGCTCCTGATCGGGCCGGTTGTCGGTGCTCTCTGCGGCGCCTTCAATGGGTTTCTAGTCACGCGAATCGCGCTGCCGTCAATCGTGGTGACCATCGGTACGATGTCGCTTTTCCGCGGGCTGGCGCAGGTGGTTCTCGGCGACCAGGCGATCACCCAGTATCCGAAAAACTTCACGGCGATTGGCCAGAGCTATTTGATCAAATGGCCGCCGCTGCCTTACTCCTTCGTGATGTTCTTGGTATTTGCGGTGGTCTTCGCCGTCGTGCTTCACAAGACAGCCTTGGGCCGCAAGCTTTATGCCATTGGCAACAATCCGGTGGCGGCGCGGTTCTCCGGCATCCCGGTGGAGCGCATCCGTTTCATGCTTTTCGTTTTGACCGGAACTTTGGCGGGCCTTGCCGCCGTGCTTCTCACGGCGCGCATCGGTTCGACGCGGCCCAATATTGCCTTAGGCTGGGAACTGGAAATCATCACCGCGGTTATCCTCGGCGGCGTTTCGATTGCCGGCGGCTCGGGGACTATTCCGGGGGTCGTGCTTGCCGTGTTCATTCTAGGCCTTGCCACTTTTGGCTTGTCGCTGGTGAATGTGCCGGGCATCGTGATCAGCGTATTGCTGGGACTGCTGCTCATTTTTTCAATTGCCATGCCCATTGCTGTGCGGCGGCTCATGAAAAGCCGGACCACGTGAATTTTTACAAGTTGCGGCGGTTAAGCATCGTTGCCGGATATGTGGGCTCTGCGCTGATTGTCGTTCTGTCGCTGGTGCCGGCGCAGACAAGGCCCCACACTGGGGTTGGCGGGGAGTATGAACACTGGATTGCCTACGCGCTAGTTGGCGGGACATTTGCGGCAGGATATTTGGCAACGCCAGCGAGGTTGTATGTGGGCTTCGCACTTACGGCAAGCTCTGCCATCCTGGAGCTTCTTCAGAACTTCATTCCAGGGCGCACGCCGGAATTGATGGGTTTCCTGGCCAGTTCCCTCGGCGGCTGGTTTGGTATCTTCCTGGTAGGGTTGACCGCATCTTTTTTCCGCCGCCGGATAACGTAAATTTCTCTCCCTATTTGCCGGCGTTGGAGAAAAAAGGAACCTTTTCGCTACTTCGGCGTTTCAAGGTGTGGCACGTTATCAGGACAATTCAGGGTACGAAGCGGGGATTTGATGCAGCGCAACATGGAGGCCAGTTTGCCATTGGCCGATGCAGAGCGCTACCGGATCTTGGTCGAAGCCATCACCGACTATGCGGTCTACCTGCTGGATCCCCAAGGAAATGTCGCCAGCTGGAATCCCGGCGCGCAGCGGTTCAAGGGATATCAGGCGTCGGAGATCATAGGCAAGAATTTTTCCATATTCTATGGGCCTGAAGATCAGGCCGCAGGCCTTCCCCAGAAAGCGCTGGCAACCGCTGCCAAGGAAGGAAAATTTGAAACCGAGGGCTGGCGGGTACGAAAGGACGGGAGCCGGTTCTGGACCCACGTTGTCATGGATCCGATCCGCGGTTCTGCTGGAGGCATTCTGGGTTACGCCAAAATCACCCGGGACCTTACCGAACGCAAGCAAGCCGAAAATGCTCTCAAATTGAGTGAGCAGCAGTTCAAGATCCTTGTCGAGGGTGTTTCCGACTATGCAATTTACATGCTCGATGCAAAAGGCTTCGTAGCCAGCTGGAACAGCGGCGCCCAAAGAATCAAGGGCTACCGGCCCGATGAAATAATCGGAAAACATTTCTCACACTTTTATACTGTTGAAGACCAGGAAAAGGGCGTGCCGCAACATGCTCTGAATACTGCCGCCACTGAAGGGCGTTTCGAAAAGGAGGGTTGGCGTGTCCGCAAAGACGGCACCCAATTTTGGGCAAGCATTGTTATCGACGCGATTAAGGACAATGCGGGAACGCTGCTCGGTTTTGCCAAGATCACGCGCGATATTTCGGAAAAAAAGAAGGCTGAGCAAGCCCTCGAAGAGACCCGCGATGCGTTGTTCCAGGCCCAGAAACTGGAGGCGCTCGGTCAGCTTACCGGCGGCATCGCGCATGACTTCAACAACCTGCTAATGGTCATCCAGAGCAGCATGGAGCTCTTGCGAAAGCGCGTTCCTGACGACGAAAAGCTTCTTTCACTTATCGACAATGCCACCGAGGGTGTGAAGCGCGGGACGTCGCTCACCCAGAGGATGCTGTCCTTTGCGCGGCGCCAGGACATGGATCAGAAATCTGTCAATCTTCACGAACTTATTTTTGAAATGACTGAACTTTTGCAGCGGTCATTGGGCCCCTCAATCGTGATCGAGGCGCGGTTTCCGATGGGGCTTTCAATGGTTCGCGCGGATTCAAATCAACTGGAATCGGCCCTTCTCAACCTCGCGGTCAATGCGCGCGATGCGATGCCGGCCGGCGGGCCGCTGACCATTTCGGCCAATGAGGAAAACCTGTCGGCTGGCAACAGTTTAAGGCTGGCCCCCGGGAAGTATGTCTGCCTGTCAATGGAAGACAAGGGCGAGGGCATGTCAGAAGACATAATCAACCGTGCAACAGAGCCTTTTTTTACAACAAAAGGCATAGGCAAGGGCACAGGCCTTGGATTGTCCATGGTCCAGGGATTTGCAGAACAATCTGGCGGCCGCTTGAGATTGAAGAGCAAGAAGGATGTTGGCACAACAGCCGAGCTATGGCTTCCCGCAACGGAAGCAGGGGACAAACCAAAAGCGGCCGAAGCATCAATATGCACAGCAGTTTCCAGACCCCATGAACTCGTGGTACTTGCTGTCGATGACGATGTTCTTGTCCGAATGGGAACTGCTGCCATGCTCGAAGATCTTGGGCACACGGTAAAGGAAGCGAACTCGGGTGAAGAGGCGTTGAAACTTCTCGCACACGGGATAAAAATTGATTTAGTTGTCACCGATCAGGCAATGCCGCGCATGACCGGTGTTCAACTTGCCGAAGCCATCCGGGCCGAACGGCCGGACCTGCCGATCATTCTTGCAACGGGCTATGCCGAACTTCCCGCAGGGCTGGGTTCGACACTACCGCGGCTCTCCAAGCCATTTACCCAAGAGCAGCTTGCCAATGCCTTGAAAGAGGCGATTGGCGAGAAAAATACTGGCGCCTCTGCGAATGCATTGTGAGTTTCATTAATTTGCGCGCGTTTGTGACCAGCCGCCATGTTCAAATTTTCTTATGCTCCGTTGCATAGTTAGCGCCGTTGACGACTGCAGAGCGACCGTCAATAGCCAAAGCTGAAACGATTTCCGGCGTTTCCGAAATGACCTTGCCACCCCGCACCACCTTGAGCCGGGTTGCCTTCAGCCTTATGGCTTCGATTGGGTCCCGGGCCTGTAGAATGACAAAATTGGCTTTGCAGCCCTTTCCCACACCATAACCTTCGAGGTGCATCGCTTTTGCGGGATTGACCGTCACCGCATCAAAAGTCCAGCGCATGGCTTCGCGACTTGTCATCGGCACGGCGTGGATACCCATGCTGGCAACTTCCAGCATATCCGCTTGGCCCAGCGGGTACCACGGGTCCATCATGCAATCTTGGCCGAAGGATATGTTGATGCCGGCGGCGCGCAGTTCCGGAATGCGCGTCAGTCCCCGGCGCCGGGGATAAGTGTCGTGGCGGCCTTGTATGGTAATATTGATCAGCGGGTTGGGCGTGACGTGAAGCTGGGCTTCGGCCATGAGCGGAATGAGCTTTGACACATAGTAGTTGTCCATCGAATGCATGGACGTGAGATGGGACCCCACCACCCGGCCTTGCAATCCGAGGCGCTGGGTTTCATAGGCCAGCGCTTCAACATGGCGAGACAGGGGGTCATCGGTTTCATCGCAATGGATATCAACCAGCAGTCCGCGCTTCTCCGCGATTTCGCAGAGCTCCGTTAAGCTTGCGGCACCAGCGGCCATCGTTCGTTCAAAATGGGGAATGCCGCCGACGACATCGACGCCCAGATCCAGGGCGCGAATAAGATTCTGCCTCGCGGTCTTCGAGCGATAGAACCCATCCTGCGGGAAGGCTACTATTTGTAGCTCGATATAGGGTGCAATTTTCCTTTTCACTTCGAGGAGGGCTTCCACGCAGAGCAGCCGGTCATCGCAGACATCAACATGGGTGCGGATGGCGCCTATACCCTTTGACGCCGCGAGATCGCAATAGCGCAGGGCCCGTTCAATCACCGCCTCATGGGTTAGCAGGGGCTTGAGTTCGCCCCACAAACCAATGCCCTCAAGCAAGGTGCCTGACATATTGAGGCGCGGCATCCCAAGCGACAGGGTGGCATCCATATGGAAGTGGGAATCGATAAAGGGCGGCGAAACCAGGTAGCCCTTGGCATCGATTGTCTGGTGTACTTCGCCTTTTATGGCAGGTGCAATTTCTGCGATAAAACCCGCGGTGCACGCAATATCCATGCCGGTGCGGCCATCCGGCAACGTCGCGTTTGTAACGAGAAGATCAATCATGGTTTAGCGTTCGCCTTTCCGGTAGGGCAGCATCAGGGCGCGGGGGTAGGCGGCGCGGCGCGACATGATGATGAGGGCTATGATGGACAGGATGAAGGGTAGCATCAGAAATACCTGGTAGGGAACATAGGCGCCTGCCAATTGTTGCAGGCGAAGCTGATAGGCATCGAAAGCGCCGAACAGGAGGGCACCGGCCAAGGCCTTGCCGGGACGCCAGGAGCCAAATACCACCAGCGCTACGCAAATCCAGCCCCGCCCGTTCATCATTTCAAAGAAAAACGAATTGAAGGCGGAGAGTGTAATAAAGCTTCCGCCGATGCCCATGAAGGCGCTGCCCAGCATCACGGCACCCATGCGGACCAGGGTGACATCAACGCCCTGCGCCTCGGCGGCCGAAGGGTTTTCGCCGACGGTGCGGATGGCAAGGCCAATGGGCGTTTTGTTGAGAAGCCAGGCAACGAGGACAACGGCGGCAAAGGCCAGATAGGTGAGCGGTGTCTGCCTGAAGAGCGCTTCGCCAATCACCGGAATATCCGAGACGATGGGAATGGGCCAGGGCTGGAACGGCTCAATCTTGGGCGGCGAGGTGACGGATGGAAAGACGAGGCGGTAGAAATAGTAGGAGAGCGATGTGGCAAGCAGCGTGATTCCTATCCCAGTGACATGTTGCGAGAGGCCCAGGGGAACGACGAGAAATCCATGCAGCAGGCCGAACAGGGCGCCCACCACGGCAGCAACCGCAACGCCGAGCCACAGGTCGCCGCCCAGGAAGACAGTAAGCCAGCCGGCAAAAGCACCCGCCGTCATAATGCCTTCGATGCCGAGGTTCAGAACTCCGGCACGCTCGCAGATGAGTTCACCAAGGGTTCCGAAAATGAGCGGCGAGGCTATGCGAATAGCGGCACCCCAAAGCGATGCGGTGAAAAGAATTTCGATCGCTTCCATGTCTACCTCCACCTGACCCGGTAGCGCGTAAACATGATGGCAGTGACCATGGTGAGAAGCGACGTGGCCACCATCACATGGGCGATATAGCTGGGCACCCCCGCCGTCCGGCTCATCGCATCGGCGCCTACAAAGACCGCTGCCACGAAAATTGCAGCAGCAATCACCCCTAGCGGATGCATCAAGGCGAGCATTGCCACAACGATCCCGGTGTAGCCAAAGCCGGGAGACAGATCGAGCGTGAGATTGCCTTTGAGGCCGGTAACTTCCGACATGCCGGCAAGCCCCGCCAGGCCGCCGGAGAGCAGGGCGGTTTTCGCCAGCACGCGGTTTACCGGGATGCCCGCAAAAGCGGCGGCCTTTGGACTGTGGCCCACGGCGCGCATTTCATAGCCGAGGGTGGATTTGCGGTCGATGATCCAGACCGCGATGGCCGCCGCGATAGCGATAACAAAGCCAAAATGCAGGCGCTTGCCCTGGATGAGTTTTGGCAATTGGGCCTCGGCGATGATCTTTTTCGACTGTGGCCAGCCCAGGCCCGTGGGGTCCTTCAAAACACCTTCCAGCAACATGCTGACAAAGAGGATGGCGATGAAATTCAGGAGCAGGGTGGTGACGACTTCATCCACCCCGAAACGTGTCTTGAGGAATGTCGGGATCGACAGCACGATGGCGCCACCCAGCATGGCAGCCAGCATCAGAACGGGAATGAGAATGGGTTGCGGCAACGGCAAAAGACCTGTGCCGAGCACAACCGTCATCACCGCCCCGGCATAAAGCTGTGCTTCGCCGCCAATGTTCCACAGCTTGGCGCGAAACGCCACGGCGGCGGCAAGGCCGGTAAAAATCAAAGGTGTTGCGCGGGTGAGGGTTTCCAAAAAAGCAAATTGCGTGCCGGCTGCCCCTTTCAGCATCAGGCCGAAAACCGACAGGGGCGAGGCGCCGGACAGCATGACCAGGGTGGCGCAAAAAACCATCGAGGCGAGCAGAGCTAGTACTGGGTAGAGGATTAGCACGGCGAAGGAGCGCTGCTCGCGCGGTTCAAGCCGCATGGGAGTGGCCCCCGGGTTTGAATCCGTGGCCCGCCATCGCGAGGCCGAGATCCTTTATGCGCACATTTTCGCGCAGGCTGGCAGGCGAAAGCTGGCCCCGGAACATGACAGCGACGCGGTCCGACAGGGATAAGAGTTCATCAATATCTTCGGAGATCAGTAGAATGGCGGCACCCCTCTTGCGTGCCGCCAGCAACTGCTCATGCACATAATTGACTGCTCCCACGTCAAGCCCACGGGTCGGCTGGTTGGCCAGCACCAGGCAGGGTTCATGTGCCATGACGCGGCCAAGAATGAGTTTCTGCATGTTGCCGCCTGACAAAAGGCGGACGCGGGCCTCGGGAGAAGGGCATTTTACGTCGTAAGCGGCAATGATCTCCTGGGCAAAGCTGCGGGCCTTTTTCCAATCGATAAAGCCATGGCTCGCAAACTTCGCTGAACCGTAGCTTTCCGAGATGACATTTTCCGTAATGCTCATATCGCCGATCAGGCCTTCGGCGTGGCGGTCTTCGGGTATGCGGGCCACCCCGCGGCTGATCATGGCGCGGGGAATGACGCGGGAAATGGTTTCATCGCTTAGCGTCATCATGCCTTCCGTTGGCGCCACGACGCCGCTTACGACGTCAGCCAATAGGCTTTGGCCATTGCCGGATACTCCCGCGATGCCGAACATTTCTCCGGCCCGGATGTCGAAGGTGATGTCGCTGAGCGATTGCGACATACGGCGGGCAGCGACGCCTTCCAGTTTCAAAACAACGCGGCCTGCGTCTTGCGCCTCGACCCTGGCCTTGGGAATATTGCGGCCGATCATCAGCTCGGCGAGTTCGGCGCGCGTTGCTCCTTCAACCCCGCGCTCAGCCGCCAGCTTGCCGCCGCGCAGGACGCTGACACGGCTACAGGCCGCGAGGATTTCGTTAAGCTTGTGGGAAATGAAAATAATGGAGAGGCCCTTGGCCACAAACCGCTTGAGCGTCGCAAACAGGGCGGTGGACTCCTGCGGCGTGAGCACTGCCGTTGGTTCATCCAGAACCAGGATCTTGGCTTCCCGGTACAGGGCTTTCAGAATTTCAACCCGCTGGCGCTCGCCAACTGAAAGCGAGGCGATGATGGCGTGCGGCTCAACCTCCAAACCAAATTCTCTGGCCAGTTGCTGAATGCGGGCCCGGGCCTTTTGCGAGTTGGAGGAGAACTGCCACAGGGATTCGGTGCCCAGCACAATATTATCAAGCACGGTCAGATTTTCAGCCAGGGTGAAATGCTGGTGCACCATGCCGATGCCGGCCGCCAGGGCGGCGGCGGGCTGGCCCGGCGGCAGGATATGGCCATCGACCTCGATTGCTCCCGCATCGGCCACATAATGGCCGAAAAGGATATTCATCAGTGTGGTTTTGCCCGCGCCGTTTTCACCGAGAAGTCCCAAAATTTCGCCCCGGTGAAGCGTCAACGAGATGTCATCATTGGCCAGCAAGTGGCCAAACCGCTTGGTGATGCCGGAAAGCCGGAGAACGGTTTCACGCTCTCCGGCTGTTGCCTTGCCCATGTCCTTTAGGAGGACTTGGGTTCGTTGTCGTCAATGGTAACCGAGAAGGCCCCGGACTTGATGTCGGCTTCCTTGGCGGCAACCTTGGCTTTCACGTCGTCGGGAATCTTGGACTCAAAAGTTCCATAGGGCGCCAAGCTCGAACCGCCGGCCTTCATGAAGGAATATTGGCCATAGTCATCGGCCTTGAAGGCCCCGGCCTTGAGCGCCGCAATGGCCGCATCGAGGGTGGGTTCAAAATGCCAGAGGGCGGACGCCACCACTGTTTCGGGATAATCTGCCTGCGTGTCGATCACGTTGCCGACTGCCAGAATGCCTTTTTCCTTGGCCGCATCCGAAACGCCGAAACGCTCGGCATATAGAAGGTCCGCGCCGGCGTCGATCTGGGCCAACGCCGTTTCCTTGGCCTTTGGCGGGTCAAACCAGGAGCCGATGAAGGCCACGAGGAACTTGGCATCGGCTCGGCTCTCGCGCACGCCCGCCATGAAGGCGTTCATCAGACGGTTCACTTCCGGAATGGGATAACCGCCCACCATGCCGATATTGCCCGTCTTGGTCATGGCACCGGCCACGATGCCGCTGAGATAGGAGGCATCCTGGATATAGTTGTCGAACACGGCGAAATTTGGCGCCGCTGCAGCATCCGGCTTGAAACTTGAACCGATGAGGAAGGCGCGGTCCGGATAATCCTTGGCGACAGCTCGCGCCGCATCTTCAACGGCGAAGGCTTCGCCGACAATAAGCTGGTTACCGGCTTCGCAATATTCGCGCATGACGCGTTCGTAGTCCGTGTTGGAAACCTTCTCAGAGAACACGTATTCGATATCGCCCCGGTCCTTCGCGGTTGTTGCGGCCTTATGGATGCGGCTCACCCACTGCTGTTCGACCGGCACCGTATAAATAGCAGCGGTTTTGATAGGGTCGGCAGCATTCGCAAGCCGCGGAAACATGGTGGCAAGAGGCAAGGCGGCTCCGGCGGTGCTCAATTTCAGGATGTCGCGCCTGTTCACGCGGAAAACGTTGCTGGTCATGGTTTGGCTCCCTCCAAGGGCCTTATGCCCCGTTACCGGGGATACTACACTTGCGACATTTCTTGTCCAGATGTGCATCGATCCGTGATCCAAAACTGGACTCAAACTAAGTAAATAAATGGCAGGAAACCAGAC
The DNA here is from genome assembly GCA_963773295.1 of uncultured Alphaproteobacteria bacterium. GTDB lineage: Bacteria > Pseudomonadota > Alphaproteobacteria > Rhizobiales > Aestuariivirgaceae > Aestuariivirga. Next base: position 277,063 of record CAVZAJ010000002.1, on the reverse strand, counting down.
GATCCTGCTTCGGCAGAAGTGCCGGCGGGATTTGCTTGCACATCGGCATTGCATGCTGGCAGCGCGGATGAAATGGACAACCCGTTGGAATATCCTCGGGGTTGGGGGGATCACCGGCCAGTACAATCCTTCGATTTTTCTTTTTTGGATCAATTTCCGGAATGGCGGAAACCAGTGCCTGAGTATAGGGATGAGACGGCGATCCCATTACCTGCTCAGCTTTCCCATATTCTACAATCTGCCCAAGATACATTACGGCGACATCATCGCTCATCAGCCTGATCACGGAGAGGTCGTGCGAAATGAAAATATAGGAGAGCCCGAGCCGTTGCCTGAGATCGACCAGTAAGTTCAGGATTTGTGATTGGATCGATACATCGAGGGCAGACACGGGTTCGTCCAGCACGACAAGTTTTGGTTCAAGCGCAATGGCCCTTGCAATGCCTATGCGCTGGCGTTGGCCACCTGAAAACTCATGGGGATATTTCGATGCGGCATTGCGATCAAGCCCGACTAGGTCAATCAGCGCGAGCAACTTCGCCTTGCGCTCTACCTTGGTTCCAACCCTGTGAATGTCAAGCGGCTCGGAGATGATCGCTGCCACGTTCATGCGTGGATCGAGAGAGGCATACGGGTCTTGAAATACGATCTGAATGTCGCGGCGGCGGCGGCGAAGTTCCGCGCTGGCCAGTCCCACAAGATTTTTGCCCTCGAATAGAATTGAACCGTCTGTAGGTTCAACTAGCCGGAGCACGAGGCGGGCCAACGTGGACTTGCCGCAGCCGGACTCACCGACGATGCCGAGCGTGCGCCCCGCTTCCAAGGAAAAACTTACGCCGTTGACGGCTTTGACCAGTCCGTTTCCGTCACGGGCCGGATAGTGTTTTGAAAGGTTATTGACTTCGAGCAGTGGCGTCACGGTACAGGGTTCCAACAGGCAACAACCCGTCGAGATTCGGCGGCTAATAGCGGGGCGTCTCGACGGCATTTCTCCTGCACGCGAGGGCAACGGTCAGCAAAGCTGCAGCCCCTGCTGCGTTGTCCGGGTGGTGGTACAAGTCCAGGAATACTTGGAAGCCGTTCCCCTTTTCTGGCATGGCGCGGTGACGAATTGATGAGGCCGGCCGTATAAGGATGACTTGGACTGGCGAAAATTTCTTCAGCGGGACCGCCTTCCACAATCCGTCCGGCATACATGACAACTACATTACGGCACATTTCCGCGACAATCCCGAGATCGTGGGTAATCAACAGTATTGAGAGCCCGAGGTCCCGCTGGATGTCCTGTAGCAACTCGATAATCTGCGCCTGGATCGTTACGTCGAGGGCTGTTGTCGGCTCATCGGCAATCAAAAGTTTTGGCCTACAGACAATCGCCATTGCAATCATCACCCTTTGCCGCAATCCACCGGAGAGTTCGTGCGGGTATTGCTCTAGTCGCCGTTCGGCGTTGCCGATCCCGACTTTCTTCATGGCGCTCACGACGTGAGGGCTCGCATCGCCGTAGGCCAAACCACGATGGAGGGAAAGGACTTCCGCAATTTGCCTGCCTATACGCTGTGTCGGGTTAAGGCTCGTCATGGGCTCTTGAAAAACCATGCCGATGCGGTCGCCGCGAATCTTGCGCATCCGGGATTCCGGTAACTTGGCCAAGTCCTCGCCCTCAAACATCATGCGCCCGCCTTCGATGCGCGACGGAGGGCTTGGCAGCAACCGCATGATTGTCTGGGCGGTCACGCTCTTGCCGCAGCCTGATTCACCGACAAGACCCAGCGTTTCGCCTGCAAAAAGCTGAAAACCCAGATCCTCCACAACCCTAACCCGGCCCTGTTCGGTATTAAAGGTCACGCTCAGGCCTTCGATGCTGAGCAGGGGCTCAGGCGTCATTCGAAGACAAGGCGCGGGAAATAGAACGAGACGACCCAGTTCGGCATATCAACGACTTCGCTGATCCGGAGGTCGCCGCACACACTGCACAACATATAGGCATCGACCGGATTCATCTTGTAACGTTTGGACAGAAGATCGATCATGCCGGAAACGGCGGCTTTTGCGCCCGCCATGAGGTCGGGGCCGATGCCGGTGGTAACTTCATAGCCCTTCATATCCATGTGCCGCGCTACGGGACCGGGCGTCGTGAAACGTGGAAATGCGAGATGGGCGCCCTTGATCAGTTCAAATTTGGCAGCAAGCGAACAGGGGCTTTCTATTGCTGTTCCGCACACCTCTCCATCGCCCTGGGTGGCGTGGGTATCGCCGACGCTGAAGAGGCCGCCTGCCACTTCGACAGGGAGATAGAGTTCGGTACCAGCGCACATGTCGCGGATGTCCATATTGCCACCCATGCGCCGTGGGGGAACGATTGAATGGAGCCCCGCCTCCGCAGGAGCAAGGCCTATGGTGCCGCAGAAAGGCTTAAGAGGAACGCGCCCACCGGGGCCATACATCGCGGGCGCCAGTGTCTGGGCATCATATTTCCAAATGTGCAGCGCCGGTTCCCTGAACTGATCGGCAAGGAGGCCGAAGCCCGGTATGTTGGCAGTCCAGCCCCAGCCTGAAGGCGCAAAATGCAGCAGCGTTACCTTGATGGCGTCACCTGGCTCTGCCCCCTCGACATAAATCGGGCCCGCGACCGGATTGACTTTGGCGAAATCGAGCGACGGTATGTCAGTCACAGTTGAGTCCGGGGTGAGCTGCCCACCCGACGAGTCAACGGGATGGAATTCAACAGTTTCCCCTGGAGCTATTCTTGCGGCTGGAGGATTGTCCTTGTTCCAGCCGAAATGGCTCTGGTGCTGGTGGATGGTATGGTTGTGCTTCTGCATATTTAACCTTCGATGGCGTCCCCTTCAAAGTGAAGGGAACGCCTTTGTTGGGAACGAGTTACTGTGCTTCCTTGGCGAAGATATAGTCATAGTTCACCGGTATGTGGATGGGGTCGGTGAAAAGTGCCGGGTCACCCCCCAGACGAGCCGAGTGATAGGTGAAGCGCTTCTCGTTGAACACCGGCGCCCAGGGCGCGTCCTTCAGAACGTCGTCAAAGACTGCCTTCCATTCAGCGATGCGGCCGCTCATCTGATCGTCTTTCACCATGGCGTCGGCATTCGTGGCTCGGGCGTCTAGTTCCTTGTTGCAATACCTGGACCAGTTCCAGCCGCCTTCGACCGCGCCGGCGCAGCCGAGAATGCCGTAATAGAAGTTGGCAGGATCGGGAAAGTCGGCGATCCAGGCCATGCCGCCCGACCAGATCATCGGAGCCTTGCCGGAACCGCCGGCCGAGATCACTTCAGCTTGGGCCAATGAACGGATTTCTGCCTTGATGCCCACCGCCGCGAGGTCCTGCTGGATGGATTGGGCGATGCGCGGATTGGGATCGACATTCATTGCATAGAGCTCAGTCGAGATTTCGCCCACGCCAGATTCGGCCAGAAGTTTCTTGGCGCCTTCAGGATCATAGGCATAGCCTTTGTTATCCTGATTATAGCCAGGCATGGCCGGAGGCAGCGCCTGGCTCGCAGGCACACCGCGATTGTTGATCAGGCGCACGATGCGGTCTTTGTTGATGGCCATGTTGACCGCCTGGCGAACCTTGACATTGTCGAAGGGCGGTTGCGTCACATTCATGGTCACGTAACCGGTATGCAGCTGATCGCCCACGGCAATCAGGTCCTTGTTAGCCGGATCAGCCATGGCTTCGGTGAACTGGGCCGGCGGCAGGCCGTCGCCCACGATATCGATCTCACCCTTCTTGAGGCGCAGGACGGCTACGGTTGGGTCCTGGCCAAATTCGAAGGTGATACTGTCGAGATAGGGTACGCCCGCGCGGAAATAATCCTTGTTGCGCTCAAGCTTAATATTCTGCCCGGGCACCCATTCCACAACTTTGAAGGCACCCGTGCCGACAGGCTTCTTGCCCCAGTCGGCGCCCGCCTTTTCGACTTCTTCCTTGGGAACGATGTAGCCAAAATTGATGGCCATGAGATGCAAAAATGTCGCGTCGGGACGGCTCAATTTAAAGATGACCGTCTTGTCATCCGGCGTCTCGATACCCGACAGCGCGGTAGCTGTGCCGGCCGCCACTTCGTCGTAACCGCCGATCATGCCGAAATAGCCGCCGCCCGGACTCTGCGTTGCCGGGCTCACCGCGCGCTCGAAGGAATATTTGACGTCAGCCGAGGTCACCGTCCGGCCATTGTGGAATTTAACGCCCTCGCGCAGCTTGAATGTATAGGTCAGGCCGTCGTCGGAAACAGTATAGCTTTCGGCCAAGTCGGGCTCGAGTTCGGTCGTGCCAGGCTTGTAGTCCATAAGGCCGTCAAAGATCGACTTGATGACTGACCAGTTCTGCCAGTCGTAGCCAACCTGTGGGTCCAGTGTGGTGAGGTCATTGTTGAAGGTGATTGTGGCTGCGCCACCCTGTTTTGGGGCAGCGGCGAGGGTTGGCGCCGCGGCGGCAATTGCCAAGGCTGCGGCAGTGCAAATTAGTAGGTTTTTCATGTGTTTTCTCCCTGATGATTTTGCGGGCTGTCGGAAATTCCCCAATAGCATATCAGCGCAAACGGATACGGGGGTCAATGAGCGGCGAAATCATGTCTGCGATGAAATTTCCCAGGACAATGAAACAGGCAGCGACAGTGGTCACCCCCATGATGATGGGGATGTCGAGGGACTGGATCGCCTGCCACATCAGCTGGCCGATGCCCGGCCATCCAAACACGTTCTCCACGACCACGACGCCCGACATGAAGATGCCCACATCGAGGCCAATCATGGCGATTATCGGCAGAATGGCATTGCGCAGCCCGTGTTTCAGAATCACCCGCCATTCCGGACATGCCTTTGGCGCGTGCCGTGCGAATATAGTCGTTGCGCAAGACTTCGATCATTGATGAGCGCATCATCCGCGAGTACCAGCCGCCGCCCGCCAGGCCCAAGGTGAGAGCGGGCAATATCAGATGCTGGAGAGCTGCCATACCCCCCGAGCGGGAGCCAATTCAGCAAATAAGCAAAGAGATAGAGCAGGGTCAATCCCAGCACGAATTGCGGTGTCGATACACTTGCAAACGATAGGGTCATTGCGATCTTGTCGCCAATCCTGCCTCGCCGGCTTGCGGCGTAGATGCCGGCCGGCAGGCCTATCAGCAACTCCGCCATGATTGCCGCCAGCATGAGCAACAGCGTTGGCGGCAGGCGGGAGGCGATGAGCTCGCCTACGTCGGATTTTCGGGCGTAGGATTTGCCCAAGTCACCCTGCAACAGACGGCCCAAATAGATTGCGTATTGTTCAGGCACGGGGCGATTGAGTCCAAGCTGATGGCGAATCTGCTCGCGTATTTCAGGTGTCGAATTGCGCCCGGCAATCATCGCGACCGGATCGGCGGGAATCAAAAACGTCAGGCCAAAGGTCACGACGCTGACACCCAGAAGAATGAAAAGTGAGGCAGCAAGGCGCCGCACGAGGTAGGCGAGCATCAATTTCGCCCTCTTTGCGTCGGGTCCAGGGCGTCGCGCAAGCCATCGCCGACGAGGTTGAACGATAGGGCGAGGATCAGAATGGCGGCGCCGGGAATGAACACCAGCCAGGGGGCATTGAGAAAATAGGATTGGCTTTCGAAAATCATCATTCCCCAGGCCGGCGTGGGAGGCTGCACGCCCCGCCCCAGAAACGAGAGCATGGATTCAAGCAGCACCGTCGTGGCAATTCCAAGGGTGGCATATACGATCACGGTCGGCACAAGATGCGGCAAGAGGTGGCGCAATAATATGCGGCCCGGGCCGGCGCCCATGGCGCGCGCTGCCTCGATGTATTCCCGCTCGGAGAGGGCAAGGGTTTCGGTATAAATCACTCTTGCGATCTGCACCCAGTTCACCAGCGCAATCACGAGGATGACGATGTTAAGCCCTGGCTTGAGAATAGCCGCCAGCGCTATCGCCAGGAGCAAGGGGGGAAATGCCATCATAAGATCGGTGAGGCGCATTATTGCGGCTCCCAGCAAGCCCCGGACGTAACCTGCGACGAGACCCAGGCCCGTTCCAATAAACACGGCAATGCCATTGGCGACAATGCCGATAAGCAGGGATGTCTGGGCTCCATAGAGCAGGCGGGAAAACTGGTCGCGGCCGTTGGTATCCGTGCCAAACCAGAATCGCTCCATCGGGAGGCAAGGGAGAGCCCTCCAGCGTCAGACCATCAAAGAACTGCTCCGACGGATCATAGGGAGCAAGCGTGGATGCCATGATGCGCTGCCATGAAAAATAGGGCGATTACGCCCAAGCTGTAAACGGCCAGCCGATCGCGCCGGAACCGGTTCCAAAATTCAATCATGATCGATTATTGCTTTGGATTTGAGCAGGCGCAATTAGATTGTTGAGGAAGGGAAATAACCGGAAATTCTCGCTGTCACATAGCTTCGCGCTTTGAGGTAAATGCACGGCAATATCACCTCGGTGCTCGAATGCATAGGAGAGAGGAGTCTGGACCTGGAAGAGGGATTTGCCCTCAAAATTGAAAGTGATTTGCATCGCGCTGATGCAATGAATCGGCTGGCACTCATAACCACCCGAATAAGTCTATTCAATCGTTTCAATCATCCTATTTTCAATTCGGTATATGTTTTGAAAATCGTGTATCCGTTCGTTCGAATCGGCAGAAAGACACTTCTGAATTTTATGGGCATAAAGAAGTTGGACAAGGTGAGTTTCCCCACGCGCCCTGATCGTAGTCCGGATGGAAGTTAACACCCTGCTGACTTCCGTTTTCGTGATGAAGTTGCAGATGCATGGTATCGCTTTTTGGCTTCATGCCCCATTGCTCAAGGGTTAATAGTCATAGCCAAAGGCTTCGATCCAAGGCTGCAGCACGGGTAATACAGGCTGCATCTGCTCCCGGTAATTGATCCATCTCCCGCTGGCTTGCATGTACAAGGGTTGGACCACTTGGTGGTAGCTTGCCGTATTTATGCTGCTCCTGCCGAGTGCCGTCTTTTGATAATTGTGCAAGTTGTCATCCCACTCCAGACCCAGGAACGAAATCAACGATTTGCATGTACCCTCAAGGTCCTGAACCAGGTCTCTCATATCTTAATACATGCACGTCTAAGTCAAGTTTTTGCTGGTACGTTGACCATAGTTCCATAACTGCGGAATATAGCCTGGCTGACTGGTCAAGACTTAGAAAATTTGCCATTGCATCATTAGGTTTGAAGGTCTGCATAAAACAACTTAATACGCAATCACACGGGTGGCGTAACGCTAGAATGAGTTTTGCATCAGGAAAGACCCGATGAATGATATCGGCGTGGATCATATTTAACGGGAATTTGTCCACGATAAGTTTGTTGTCATCATCCCGATCAAGGTGCTTCGCCAGTTCCCTAAAATAGATGTCACGCAAACTAATAATGTCTGGCTCTGAGAGCGAACTTAAATTTTGGATCGTGGGCGTTTGTGCAAAAGCCTTGCTCATTACTCCAGCCATTACTCCAACCATCGGTTTTTCTTCAACGACGCTAATCTGCGGATGGCTTCGCAAAATCGTATCCAGCAGCGTCGTTCCAGATCTGGGAAATCCGACTAAAAATACCGGCGATTTCTTGCTCACGCCGCCAATCGGATCTGCCCAGGCAGGCTTCGCACTGGTGACCCAACTCGCTTTGTGTGCCAGAACTGAATTGAGATACCTATCCGCGCTGAATTTTTTAGCCCCTGCCGAAACGCTTGCGAGTTCGTTTTGTTTTACAAAAGCAGGGAAGGCTTCGCCATACCGCCCGAGTTTATCGCAGACCTTGCCGAGGAGGCTAAAGTAAACTTCTTTTTGGGATGACTGTATCCTTTCTACCTGTGCTTTTTCTAGATAGCCGACAGCATTCTCAAATTGGTTTTTGCGGCTTGCAAGTTGGGCAAACCGGAAAAGAATGTTCGAATCGTCTCTCCCGCAATTGAGCGCCGCTCTGTCAAGGGCCTGTTCAAGATCATCCAGCCTGTTCTGCTTTTCAAACAATCCACAGAGATTGCTATGCGCCTCAACAAAATCCGGCTTGATCTGCAAGGCTTTGCTGAAGCTTGCAATGGCTTCCTCCAAGCGGCCTTGGTCCTGCAATGCCGCACCCAGATTGTTGTGCGCCTCAGCATGGTCAGGCCTGATCTGCAAGGCCTTGCCCAGGCTTGCAATGGCCTCGTCAAGGCGACCCTGATACTTCAGTGCAGCACCAAGATTATTATGTGCTTCAACGAAATCAGGCTGGATCTCAAGGGCCTTCCTGAAGCTTGCAATGGCCTCCTCGAAGCGGCCCCGGCTCTGAAATGCAAGGCCAAGATTGTTATGCGCCTCAACATAATCTGGTTTGATCTGCACAGCCTTGCTGAAGCTTGCAATAGCCCCATCCAGGTCCCGCAACCCGGCATTTACGGCGCCAAGTATGTTGTAGAGAACAACAGCATTTGGAAATTCCGCAGTCATCGCCGTTGCTTGCCTGACACTCTCTTTCAACCGCCCATCATTATAGAGCGCGAAAAGTGCATTGAGCTGGTCTTGCGTTGGTTCCCGAAGACACGAGGTCAGTGGGGCTTTGGGGAGGGCGTGGTCAGCAGGAGGGGCCATGGCTCGATTTCGTATGCGCTTGCAAAAGTGATTCACTCCGGCATCCACGCGATGACCGAGCGCTGAAGTTGGCGCATAAAGGCTTCATTGGCAAGATCGGCATGGCGATTATGGGCGGCCATGTTCCAAGTCCATAAAAAGGAAAGACCGACCGTCGCCGGTCGGCCTTTATCGCGCAATCAATAATTCAGAAGTGGAAGGCAGCGCGCAGCGTCGCCTGATAACTAGCACCTGCGTTGTGATCTGGATCATCCCAGCCATATTCATCAATCGGTGAGCGGCCCATCAGTTCAGCGCCAAGAGAAAACTGGTCGGTTATCATATACTCCGCACCTACTCCGTAATTTACGCCGAAATTGGAGTAATCGTCCCTGTCGCTCCCAGTGGTGATTCCGGTCGCGGAAAAACCGCCGAATGCGTAAACGAGCAACTGATCTTCGGAACCCAAAGCCATACCCAGCTTGAGCTTAGCATCTGCAGTGTAATTGACATCGTAATCTTCACTGGAATTACCGTCGTCGGTATCATTGCCCGTCTGCAGGGCCAATTCCGCGCCAACCACAAAATCGTTATACTGGTGGTTAACGCCGACAAAACCACCTAACGCAATGTCACTGTTCATATTATAATCGTTACTAAAGCTTAACGGCATATCCCCCCACTGCATGCCAGCAGAGAGACCGAGATAAAGTCCGCTCCAGTCATGCCCGGCAGGTCCGAGGTCAGCGTCAGCAGCATTAGCAACCTGAGCGCCAGATATCAAGGCAACAGCCGAGGCCAAGCCCGCCGCTACATCTTTCTTGTTCATAGCCATTTTATCAATCTCCACTATCATAACATTATAATAAATGGGGACGCTCAATCGATTACCCCCCACCGCAAAATCTAACCTATCCGAGTCTGTTCGCCACATAAAGACCAGTCCACATTTTAATATTAGTGCGTGACTTAAAAACAACACCAAAATCTTGCGAGTCATTTCAAATACTTACACTGCCATTCCGCTCATCTTGTCCAGGCGGGCCCAATTCACCAAGTTGACAAGGGCCCGGTAGCTGCCCGCTGCAACGAGTTGGGACGAATCAGGCGGAAACGAAGACCTGAAAATCTCAAGACTCAACGCGCCGGTATAGCCTGCCGCCAGAACCGCGCTCACCACTGAGTTGACGTCCAGGTCTCCCTCGCCCGGAAGCATGCGGTATTGGCGTGACAGCTGGAGCACATCCATCTCGATCGCCGGCGCATCGGCAATCTGCACGAAAAAGATGCGGTCGCCGGGAATGCTCCGGATTTTTTCCGGATCATTCTTTCGCACCAGGGTGTGAAAACTATCAATGATGAGTCCGATATTTGGATGATTGCAGCGCTGGACGATGTCCCAGGCCTGTGCGACGTCGCGGATATGGCGCCCCCATGCAAGGGCTTCGAAACCCACGCGCACGCCCCGCCTAGCCGCAATCTCTCCGAGAAGCGTGAAATCTTCAACGAGACGCGCGGTCTCTCCAAGTGATTCCACGGCAACCGACGAACAGAGCAGAAGCAGGTCGGTTCCAAGCTCACCCATCAAGTCGAACTTGCGCTCTGCTTCTTCGAAGGCTTTTGACCGCTTGGGGCCAGTCCATCCTTCAAAATCACGAAAAGGTTGCAGGATCGCAATGTCCAGCCCGTGCTCGCGGATCATGTCTCCCACCTCGCGGGGGTTGCCCCCATGAGTGACAAGGTCCGGTTCAAAAAGCTCGATCGCATCAAAACCCGCGTCGGCTATGGCGCGGATTTTTTCCCTTAAATTGCCGGGGATGGAGACCGTTGCAATGCAAGTTTTCATTAGGCCAGTTCATTTTGCCCGGATTTACGCCTTGCAAACTCCAGAATAAGATCCGCGCATGCCTTGCGGTCCGGGGTTCCATCCGGGCCTCTTGGAATTCCCGCCACCCCTCTGACCACCCGCGGAACCAGCACTTGACCCAACCTTTCGCGGCATCGCTGGCGCGCAATCTCGGCTGCCTGCAGGCGATTGCAGCCATCGGCAAAGACGGCGAAGGCAAAAAGCTCGTCCGCTGCGCCCTCCTTTGGGTTCTTGAAGCAGGCAGCGTCCAGGATTCCATTTACCGAGCGAAATATCTGATCAACAATCAAAACGTTTATCTTGAACCCGGCAATATTGAAAACATTGCCCGTCCGGTCGCGGACCAGCAGTGTCCCGTCCGGACCCCAGGATGCCACGTCGCCAGGGTAAAACCAGCCGTCACGAAAGGCTTGCTGACCGGCGGCCGCGTCGTCGAGATAGCCATTGGCCATATAGGCGTTACGAATACGGAGAATTCCATCAATTCCGGGGACTGCAGGACTACCATCCACATCGACAATCTCGATTGCCGTGTCACGCATTTGGCCCTTGGTCTTGACCGTGCCGTCCGTATCGAGAGTGCTCACATTGGCAAATATCTTGTTTGCCTCGCTTGCGCCAAAAACATCCTGAACGGTTTCAAAACTCTGCAACAGGCGTCGCGCATCGGATTTCAGCAATCTTGATCCTATCACCTCCGCAAGCGGCAGGCGCGGGCTCAATGCGGTTTCCCCAAAAAATGCCACCATTTGCCTGACCGAGCCACTCACCATGGTTACGCCGGCCCGGCGCCAGAAATCGAGATCCTTGCCGCCCACGATCGTGGCCCCATTCAGCAAGGCGGCTAAGCCGCGCGCGATGAAAGGGCGGGTGTTGCACGGTATCAAGTGAGGCAAAGCGCGTTTGGCCAGTCAAAAAATCGTCAGCGACGGCCATTGATCGCTCGCAAACCATGCGCTGGCTCAGGGCGATGAATTTTGGCGCACCTGTCGTGCCTGAAGTGTAGACATAGAGCCAGGGCTTTTCGCAGTCCTGTTCCGCTGCATCCGGGGAATTCCCGGAATTGTAAGCCGGCGACCACGTCGAGTCGATGAGCTGCTGCCTTCTAGCCGGGGTGCGTCCGGCCTCTACCGTATGGAAATGATGAGTCACCGACAGTGCCTTGGGCAATATCAGCCCGTCATTGTCCTGCACAATGGAAGCGCCCAGATAGGAGGCAGCCAATAAAGTTGCAAGAACCACTGTTGGTTCGGACGACTGCAATGTCAGCGTGGAATTTGCGCCAACACCTGCCGCATTCATTCGGCTGGCAAAAGCCATGGCCAGCCGGTTCATTTGCTCAAAGCTGAAGGTCATTTCTGGAAAGACGATGGCGTCCGCCTGAGGTCTGGCGCGAACCTGCCTAAGAAAGGCGCCATAGATATTCGCGTTTTGGCGGCATATGAAGTCCTTATACTGCTACCTGTCTTGTCAGCCTTGATCTACCTTTTTTATGAGTGTTTGCGCAAGGAGTTGGCATTCGGTTCTTCGTGGCGCCCCGTCGCTTGTCATGGGAATGGATGGTACCACAAAAATCATCTGCGGGACCACAGAGGCGGCGAGTCGCTCGCGGCAGGCAAGATGGGCCGCAGCTACGCATTTTTTGGCTTCGGCAACGATCTGAAACCGTCACCATTGCCAAGTAGACGAGGGGGGACTCACAGCTCTGGGATCACGAAAACTGGCTGCACCTGTGATGCCGCGCACGGAACACAACACCTCGTCCACTGTGCTGGGGTCGACCTTTTCACCTCCCAGATTTATGATTTCGTCGAGCCGCCCGCTGATGACAAGCTCGCCCGCCGGTCCCCACCACCCCGAGTCCCCAGGGTAAAACCAGCCATCACGGAAGGCCTTTTCAGTTGCTTGAGGTTCGGCGATGTAGGCTGAGGCCATGTAGCCGTTGCGGATCCGGACAGTTCCTTTCGAACCTGGCAAGGTGCAGGATTTGCCTTCCGCATCAATGATTTGGACTTCGCTGTCCAGAGGTTGGCCTCGCGTGACGAGGCGGCCATGGCTCAGAGTCTTGACATTGACGAAGGATTTGCTTGTTTCACTTGACCCGTAGACATCTTCGACAGTGTCGAAACTTTGCAGCAGTAGGGCAGCATCGGCGTCGGACAGCTTTGCTCCACTCACCTGTATCAGCGGCATATGGGGTGTAATAGTACGGCCAGCCAGCCATTGCATGGCTGTGCGTGGCGCACCGCAGACCAAATTGACGCCTTGGGCCCGCATGAATGCAATGTCGATGGTGTCGATGATCGTGCATGCATTCAGCAAGGCGGCATTGGCTCTGGCAATGAAAGGCCTTGTATTGCATGGAAACAGGGAACAAACCCGGGTATGTCATCGGCTTGAAATCTGCCTGGACCGCCATTGACCTGCCATAGACCGCGCGCTGGCTTATATTCAAGTATTTCGGCTTGCCCGTGGTCCCCGACGTGTGAACAACCCACCACGGATCATCAGCATCGCCATAGCCGGGAAAATCTGAACTGTCCTGGTCAGACGAAGCGGCCTGTGGCCAACTGGCATCCATGACATGATATGCCAAATCCCGGAAGGGCGAGACGTCGGGCGAGCGCAAAATATGGCTTGGAACGACAACGCCATCGCCGATCAGGCGCGCCTCAAGAAAAACATAACGTGCGCCCAGCAAGGATGATGCCAGCATCGAAGCAACGCAGGCGATCATATCTCTCGAATGAACCGCGACGGTAGAACTCCGGTCAACGCCAAGCTCCCGCATGCGCGTTGCAAATCCCTTGACGATCCGCCAAAGCTTGGCATAGGTGAGAGTAATGTCGGCGGCTATGATCGCCTCATGATTGGGGTTTGCATTGGCAACTCGGCAAAGTTCATGCCGATATTCATCTGTTGGTCAATCGTCATGTATCTGTTCCTTAAGTAAGCTGGGTCCGCTGCAAAACCATCTTCCGGCAGGTAGCGCGGTCGGGGTCGCCATCCTCGTTCGTGGAATGGCTTCGACACCTCTAAAACTGCTCAGGCGACAGCGATAGTCCAAGCTTTGTCTTGGCAAGCGCACAGGCCGCGTCGATGACGTTTGCGCGCGTCGCATCTTTTTCAAATACGACGAAGACGAGAATTTTTTCTACCGCATTAGGCTTGGGATTGTGGAAGGAGATTGCCTCACGAACTCCAGGTATCGCATTGAACAACATGTCGAGCATTCCGGCATTCAATTTATAGCCGCCGATATTTATGACGTCATCCTCTCGGCCGATGATCACAAGTTCGCCATTCTCACCCCATGTGGCGATGTCACCGGGGTAGAACCAACCGTCACGGAACGATTTGGCTGTGGCATCAGGCGAATTCAGATAGCCATGCACCATGTAAGGGTTTCTGACCCGCACGGATCCCACCTCTCCGGCTTTGCAGGGGCGGCCCTGCGCTGAAACAATTTCAACCTCACTGTCTAAACGTCGCCCCTTTTTTATAATTTTCGCCCTTACGGATCACGCATGATGGTATTTTCAAAAGTTTTGCTGGTTTCCGCCGGCACCATAGACATCCACCACAAGATTAAAATTGTTCAGAAGGACCAGAGCGGCTTCCTCCGGCAGCTTGGCACCGCTCACTTCAATCCGGGCAACGCGCGGACTGAAGCTGCTCCCGCCCATAAAATTGACGACTTGCAATGGAGACCCGCAGACCAAGTTGACCCCGACCTTTGTCCAGAAATTCAAATCGCGGCTGTCCACAATTGCTCCGACATTCATCAGCGTAGCGATGGCCCGGGCAAAAAAGGGGCGGGAGGTGGAGCTTGAAAGTCGTGGCGAGGGTTGTTTGTTGGAAAGGAAAATCCGCGGCAACAGCGGCCGTCCTGTCCATGACTGTCCTCTCACTCAAGGCAATATATTTAGCGCGCCCGGTCGTTCCCGAGGTATGCAGGTAAAGCCAGTCCGCATCCGGCGATGAGCCACTTATGAAGTCGTCCGGCAATGAGCGGGTATGCGCCGTCGGCATCCAGCTGTCGTCGATAATTTTGAAGTTGACCCGCTTTTTTTCCGGTCACTTCCGGGGACCGAAAAAAATGCGTGGGCTGGAGCACTTTTGTGCTGGCCAGAAGCTTGCTCGCAACAACGAAACGCGAACCCAGAAGCGAGCTGGCAAAAAGTATCGCGAGCGACGGGAGTATATCCGCAGAATTCAGCGCAATAAGTGAGCCAGTCCTTACACCCTCGCTCCGCAGGCGGAAGGCGAAGGATCTTACCACTTGCCAAAATTCACTGTGGGCTATCACCCCATTCTCTCGAATAATGGCAGGAAACCCCGGATTCTCAGCCGCAATTCGGCTGTAAGATCTAGCCAGTGACCGTAACTTTTCTGAATTCATTATTCACCGATTAATAATACGAATGCCCCGCCGCAATAAACGGCCGCATCTATCCCGTCCCAATACGTTGCTTTTATTGGGCGTTCACCTGCTGCCAAAGCTGTAAGTCAAACTTAAAATTACCATCTTTCTTGGTATGAGCGTTTATTATTTCCGCAATTTTTTTTCTTGATGGAAGACTTCCAGTTTCCGCAGTAAATCGCCGCAGATCTCCGATCGTTGAATTTTCATCAATGCTTTCATGTTCTTGAGCGTATTTTGAGGCGACCCGATTTGACTGTTCCAGTTTGTATTTCTCTCCTTTTACTTCAATTGTTGCTAGCCAATCCTTTATCAAGAGCACGGTGTCATATTCCTTATAAAAGATAGAATCGGTCTGAGGTGCGAAATGTTGTTCAAGTCCAACTGGAGGAAAGGAATTCAACCACTTTTACTATGTCAGTCAAAGTACAATTCTGGATTGGTTTTCTAATAACATTCTCAAAAGAACTTTGTAACCTCTGCGACAGCCAATCTAGGAACAATCAATTTATCAGTGAAACTGGAATATAATCTTTCGTAAGGATCCCGAAAGGCAATAACTTTGTGTGTACCCGGTTTCATCGATTCAAAATCATTTCGCATCCAGCTGTTGTGTGCCCAAAAAATCTGCTGAAAATTATGAATACGGTTTTTTTCCAAAAACCACTCGGATAGGTCGCATTCACGACTAACGAAAGCTGTGAAGAGAGAAGTACAGGCATTCTTCTGAATTAAAGAGTAAAGGATTCTTTGCTTCGGAAAAAACCTCAAATTTCGATAAGCGTAACTTACTTGTTCTTGTTTCTTTATGAAATCGGTAAAATTTATCATGTTCAATCTCTAATAGAATTGCACGTTCCACGACCTTTTTGACCAGATATTTTATTTTGTTCAAATGAAACCTGCGAAGAATTTGAAACGCTTGTCGGTCGATCAGGCAAAAGCTTCAGGGACATCGACTCCACTTCCGCGAGAGAGTTCCTTTGCTGAAATTTCAGTCCCCTTAAAAAGAATGCCTCGTATTCTCAAAATCTTGCATTTGGGAATTTCTCGACAATCTCTTCCTTTTAAGCTTTTGATTTCTTAACACCTATAAAGTATTTCAGCCTTTGCCAGTCTCCCAACGTTCCACTGAGCGGCGGACTCGCCAACTTCCCGCCTGCAATCACACAAATTTTCCACTTGTGTTAAAGCCGGGCGCGGCCGAAGCATCGCGATTTTGCGCGAGGAACTTCCCCATCATGGCCATTTGCTCATCTGTGGACATTGGACGGATTCGCGCCATGTTGTAAGAAACGTCTTTCCGCATGGCTGTGAGCATACTTTCAAAAAGGCCATAGGCCTCCGCCTGAAATTCCAAAAGCGGGTTTCTCCGACCGTAGGACCTGAGACCGATCACTGAACGCAACTGATCGAGGCGCACGATATGCTCGCGCCATTTTGCGTCGATTGCCTGCAGGAGCACCTGCTTTTCGATGCTTCGCATCATTTCACTACCGAGCATTTCGGCGTTTTCCACCATGATGGAATTCGCCGCTTGGGTAATGCGGGAGCGAATATCCTCGATATCCACACCTTCTTCTTTCACCCAGGCCGCGATTGGCAATTCCAGCATGAGCGTATCCCGGCAGGCCAAGTCGAGGCCCTCTGCATCCCATTGCTCGGCAAATGATTTGTCAGGCATATGGACGGCGACCAGATCATCGATGAATTTGTCGCGCATCACATTGACGGTTTCCGACAAGTCGGGCGACTGCATGATTTCTAACCGCTGGCTGAAAATCGCCTTACGCTGTTCGTTTATTACATTGTCGAACTTCAAAAGTTGCTTTCGGATTTGCAAGTTGCGGCTTTCGACCTTCAACTGTGCCTTGTCCAACAGCTTTTTGAGCCAGGGGTGGGTGATTGCCTGGTTATCCTCAAGCTTAAGCTTTGCGAGGATTCGATCAAATGATTGGGTCTCGATGTTCCTCATCAGGTCGTCTTCAAGCGACAGAAAAAACGAAGTCCGGCCCGGGTCGCCTTGGCGTCCGGAACGGCCGCGCAACTGGCGGTCGATCCGGCGGTTGTCATGCCTTTCGGTACCAAGAACCAATAGACCGCCCGCGTCCAGGACCCGAGACCTCTCAAGGTCATGCTCTGTTTCGGACTTGGCGCGGATTTCGGAAAGCGGCAAATGCGGATAGGCAGCAATAGCCTGCTTCAGTTTCATTTCGAGATTTCCGCCCAGCTGAATATCGGTTCCACGGCCAGCCATATTTGTTGCGATGGTTACGGCGCCAAATCTTCCGGCATTGGCAATAATCTGCGATTCTATCTCGTGCTGGCGTGCGTTCAGCACATTGTGCAAGATCCCTTCATCCCGGAGCATTGAAGAGAATTTTTCCGAGCTCTCAATGCTAGTTGTTCCCACCAGAACTGGTTGGCCACGTTTATTGGCGTTACGAATGGCCTCAATGACGGCGCGATATTTTTCGCGCGAACTGCGATAGATTTGATCGTCGTCATCGTGACGACGCACCGGCTGATTAGTGGGGAGTTGAATGACACCGAGGTTGTAGATTTCCATGAATTCTTCCGAATCACTTGCGGCAGTTCCGGTCATCCCGGCGAGCTTTTGATAAAGACGGAAGTAATTCTGAACGGAGGTGCTGGCGAGCGTGAGGTTTTCAGCCCTTATGGGTACGCCTTCCTTGGCTTCAATCGCCTGGTGCAGGCCCTCCGAAAGGCGGCGCCTCGGCATCATGCGGCCAGTTGAGACGTTAACCAGCACTATCTCGTCTTCGTGGACGACGTACTGCTGATCGCGATGATAGATCTTGTGGGCGCGCAGTGCCTGCATCACCGGGAGTATCAGCGCATTGCTTTCATGCGCGTAGAGGCTTTGGCCTTCGGGCATCAGTGCAGCCAGTACTAATTCCTTTTCAATGAAGTCATTTCCCTCATCGGTTAAGGTTACGGACCGGCGTTCGTTTTCGAGATCAAAATGCTCGGGCCGGATCCGGGATACGATCCCATTGACGGTGACATATAGATCACTGTCGTCATGGCCTGGGCCTGAAATAACCAGAGGGGTGCGGGCCTCGTCTATCAAGACACTGTCAGCCTCGTCAATTATCGCGTAGAAATGGCCGCGTTGGACCATCTCTTCAAGGCTGCTCTTCATGTTATCGCGAAGGTAATCAAACGCCAGTTCGTTGGACGTGGCGTAGGTGACATCTGCCCGATAGGCGACGCGCTTCCTAGGCGGAAGCTGGCCCGGAAATACCAGGCCTGACGTCAGTCCAAGCGCGTTATAAGCCTTGCCCATCCATTCCGCGTCACGCTTTGCCAAATAGTCGTTCACGGTGCCGATGTGCACACCCTTGCCGGCCAGCGCGTTGAGATAGGCTGGGAATACCGCCACCAACGTTTTGCCTTCGCCGGTTGCCATTTCGGCGATATTGCCCCTGTGCAGGAAGATGCCGCCCATCAATTGAACATCAAAGGCACGCAGGCCAACGGTGCGGCGCAAAGCCTCCCGGCAGTTGGCGAAAGCTTCCGGAAGCAGGGCCTCAAGCTGTTGCCCGCCCTGCGCCTGCTTCTTTAGAGTCGCGGTCCGCGCAAGCACGGCGTCGTCGGACAAAGACTGAAATTCAGCCTCCAGTTCGTTGATTTTGGCGACAATCGGGCCAATTGATTTGACTGGATTTCTACTCAACCCACCAAACAATTTACGCCTGAGGCTTGAAAGGCCTGACATTTTTTCTCCGTGAATCGGTTCTGACCTTAACGGCATATGGATTAGCTTCAAGCGCGCAAGAATTGAAGCCTAGGGTTAGAGGCCGCTGCCCACCGCTCAGTGCTTTATAGGGAATAGAGTTTGCAGTGGCAATCAGGGCCCCGCCAACCATGCTCAGGGGCGTATTTGGTTCACCATGAAGTTTGAGTGATTAAGTTTTTGTATTACTTCCCGAATTCAGGTTTTGGCGGAGGGGGAGGGATTCGAACCCCCGGAAAGCTTTCACTCCCAACGGTTTTCAAGACCGTCGCAATCGACCACTCTGCCACCCCTCCGCGAGGTAACCCCGATCGCTGGGATCACGCGATCTAGCAGTATCTTACCAGTTTTCAAGCCCTATTCGGCGTAGCTTGCGTCGGTTGCGTCCAGGATTGATTTCATCTCGGCGAAATGGGCGTGGAACTGTTCACGGTCGGCCTCCCACTCCTGGGCGGTTTTTTCGGCCACCTTGGCGCTCATCACGTGAAGCGGCTGGCCTGACTGATAGGCGAGCACGAGATTGCGGCAGGAGCGCTCGAGATAAAAGGTGAGGTCATAGGCCTCGGCGACGGTAGCGGCGCAAACCAGAACCCCATGATTGCCCATCATCATGATGGATTTGTTGCCCATAAGCCGCGCGATGCGTTCGCCTTCCTCATCCGTATTGGCCATGCCGCCATAGTCCATGTCAAAGGCGATGCGGTTGTAAAAACGCGCGGTATTCTGGTCTATGGGCTTAATTTCAGGATCGGCGAGCGAGGCAATAACGGTGGCATAAGTCGGATGCAGATGCATGATGCAGCGGGCCTGGGGAAGCAGGGCATGAAGTCTGCCGTGAAGCGACCAGGCTGTGAGATCCGGCGCGTTTGGCTTCTGCATGGTGGAGTGGTCGTCCGTGTCGAGCAGCAGGAGCTCCGAAGCTGTGACTTTGGAAAAATGGCGCCAGCGGGGGTTCATCAAGAATTTCTTGCCGTCATTCGAAACAGCCTGGCTGAAATGATTGGCCACAGCCTCGTGCCACTCATTTTTGGCCGCCAGCCTAAATGCCGCCGCGAGGTCAACACGCAATTGCCATTCGTTGGAGTCATGGCTGCGATGGCGGCTGAGGTTGGTCACGTTGCTCATTGCCGGTTTCCTTTGCTATATCCCGTGAAGCGGAAAACTAGCCGAGTTAGCCGAGCGGTACAATTGCCTTGAAAGCATGGTCGGCGATAGAAAATGTCAAGGGAGGCGGACGTTGAAAGTATTCGGGAAACTGGGAATTGCAGGGCTATTTTATGTGGTTCTATCTGGCCTTGCACTGGCAGGCGAAGGTGCCAGCGGTGTGTGGATGCTGAACAGCGGCAAGGTTACCGTGCGAATCGCTCCTTGCGGGTCCAGCCTGTGCGGGGCAATTGTGGGACTGTCAAAGCCTTTAAACAAGCAGGGCCAACCCAAAGTTGACCGCAAGAACCCAAATAAGTCATTGCGGAACAGGCCTTTAATGGGGCTTACCATACTCGCAAACATGACGCCGGCCGGGGAAAACAAATGGCAAGGGACCATCTATAATGCCGACGACGGCAAAACCTATTCTTCCTACATGAATCTTTCCGGAAACAACATGAAGGTGAAAGGCTGCATCGGGCCCTTTTGCAAGACCATGATATTCGTCCGCCGGAATTGAGCCGCGCCAGATTATTGTCACGATTGTATATCAAAACATGCGTTGCGGGGATAAGGCAGGTCTATGAAACGTGTTCTGGTCAGTTTGCTTCTTGTCTCAACACTTGCAGCCGCCCCTTTTGCTGCGGCTCAGACGCTGGACGAGATTCCCTTCGATAAAAAGCTGAAGCTCGCCGAGGTCGGCGACGAAGAAGCCCAAATGGACGTGGCCACGGCCTATGAGCAAGGCGTCAAGCCAACGAAAAAGAACCTTGTCGAGGCGGCCCGGTGGTACCGCGAAGCCGCACTCAAAGGCAATATCGAGGCGGAATTCAGGCTTGCACGTTTGGTGAGCAAGGGTGCCAAGGGCCTGACCAAGGATTTGCCGACGGCGGCCAAGCTCTATGAGGCGGCAGCCAATAGTGGCCACCTGGAATCGATGAATGCCATTGGCCACGCCTACCAGAACGGGCTGGGCGTTGCGCTCAATGAAGCGAAAGCGGTTGAATGGTACCGCAAGGCCGCTGAAGGAAAGCTGGCCGCCGCGCAAAACAACCTGGGCATCCTGTACCTCAACGGCAAGGGCGTGGAGCGCAACGTGGCCGAGGCCTTCAAGCTTTTCCAACAGGCGGCAAACCAGGGTGACGGCTGGGGAATGAACAACCTTGGCGGCATGTATGAAATGGGTTGGGGCGTTGCCAAGGACCGTACGAAAGCCGCTAATTTTTACAAGCAGGCCGCCGACAAGGGCATTGAATCCGCCCAAGCCAACCTGACTCGGCTCTTGCCCGGGGCGCCGCAGCCGGCCCCTGTAACCTTAAATTGACGGTTAACGATTAGCTAACCAAATAATTCAACTCAAATTTTACGCAGTTCGCGCGAAAACTGCGGCCGTGGCTTTGCGGCAACGCAAAGGGGGCCTGGGGGCCCGGTGGAGTATGTATGCGTAAATTGCTCAGTGTATCGTGCATCCTGATGGCCATGAGCCTGACCATTTCCGGCTGCTCTTCGAACAGAACCGCGTCTCGTGACCCGTTTGCCGGCATCGGCAGCCCCATCTACAAGGGCAACGGACCCGTGCCCATGGGCGGCGGGCGCTACCACGTTGGAGAACCCTATCAGGTTGCGGGCCGCTGGTTCACGCCAAAGGAACAATCCAACTATGACAAGACAGGGCCCGCTTCCTGGTACGGCGAAGCCTTCAACCGGCGCATGACCTCAAACGGCGAATGGTTTGACATGACGCGCCTGACGGCAGCGCATCCAACTCTGCCCCTGCCGAGCTATGCCAAGGTTACGAACGTCAACAACGGCAAAACAGTTGTCGTTCGCATCAATGATCGTGGCCCCTTCGTCGGCCCGAGAATCATCGACCTCTCCAAGCAATCGGCTTCGATGCTGGGATTCAAGCGGCAAGGCACCGCCACGGTGCGGGTTCAATACATTGGCCCGGCACCGCTTGATGACGATGGGTCCAATCTCCTGGCGATGAACCAGGAACTGGAAAATGGCACGCCGCTTCGCCAGATGATTGCCGCTGCCGGTGGCAAACGCCGCGCTGAACCAGTGCAGTTGGCTGAGGCTGACCCGGTCGAGCAGGGAGCCTATGAAGCAGACGAGCAACCCATCGCGCAAATGGAGCAAAACACCCCAAGTGCGGTAAACTATTTCGTGCAGGCCGGGACCTTTGCCGACCCCGACAATGCGGAACGCCTGCGTCAGGAATTCGTCAATATCGGGCCGGTTCAGGTGGCGGAGCTCATGGGGAATGACGGCCCGGTCTACCGCATGCGGGTAGGGCCCTTTGACAACCTGAATGACGCGCAAATCGCTCTCAACCAGGTTCACGGCTATGGCCTTCCCGATGCGCATCTGCTTGAATCGCACCTGCAGCAGGCCTCGCTTCAATAGAAGCTTCGCGTTGATTTTATCCTGAAAGGTCAGTAGGTTCATAACTTCAATGAGGTGAAGTGTGAACGGCATTCGTGTCTTGCTTAGAACCGCCATTTGGCTTGTATTTCTAGCCATATCGGGGCCCAGTTTCGCTCAGGACGTTCTGCCGTTTGAAACCACGGCGCCGCATGCCATTCTCATCGATGCAAAGTCGGGAACGGTGTTCTTCGAGAAGAAGGCCGACGATCTGGTTCAGCCTGCGAGCATGAGCAAGCTGATGACCATGGTGATGGTCTTCGAGGCGTTAAAAGCGGGCACTGTGACCGAGGAAACAGAATTTCCGATCAGCGTGAATGCGTGGAAACGGGGAGGGACCTCGTCGGGCGGTTCCACCATGTATGCCAACGTGAACACCAATGTCAGGCTCATTGACCTCATGCATGGGGCGATGATCCAGTCGGCCAATGACGCCTGCATTGCCATTGCCGAAGGCATGGCGGGATCGGAGGAGGAATTTGCCGCGCGCATGACCAGGCGCGGGAAAGAACTCGGCCTGCATAACGCCGTGTTCAGAAACGTGACTGGCCTGCCAAAACCTGAGAACCGGGCCAGCGTGCGCGACCTGACGATCCTTGCCCGGTATATTATTTCGGAATTCCCGGAATATTACAAAATCTATGGCAAGCCGGAATTCACCTGGAACAAGATCACCCAGAAAAACCGCAATCCGCTGCTGCTGGATTACCCGGGGGCCGACGGTGTCAAGACCGGATACATCAGGGATGCGGGCTATGGCCTGGTAGGCTCCGCAGTGCGCGATGGCCGCCGCCTTATCCTCGTCGTGGCCGGGGTGCAATCGATCGCCGAGCGCAAGGAAGAGGCGCAGAAGCTGCTTGGACTGGGGCTTCCGGCAGTTCAAGACGGTGGACGTCTATGCCGCCGGCGATGTGGTGAGCAAGGCGCGGGTGTGGGGCGGCGCGTCACGCTGGGTGGACTTGGTGATAAAACAGGATCTGCGCCTGGCCCTTTCGGCCAAGGAGCAGGAGAGCGTTGAAGTAAAGCTTTCCTACGCCGGACCGCTCATCGCTCCGGTAAAGGCTGGCACGTCAATCGGCACGGTCAGGTTCCTGATGGACGGAAAGGCAATTGCCGACGTTCAGGTGGAAACAGCAAATGACGTGGCGGCTGTCGATTCAATCTGGAGCCGGGCGATGGACAGCCTGCTGATCCTTGCGCTTGGCGGCTAGGATGCTTGGAACATTCGTTACTTTTGAGGGCGGCGAGGGTACGGGAAAATCCACACAGTTGAAATTGCTGGCGGCGACCCTCGAGGCCCGCAACATTTCCTTTATCAAGACGCGCGAGCCCGGCGGAACGCCAGAGGCCGAGGCCTTGCGCGCGCTCCTGGTGAATGGCGACCCCGGGCGTTGGACGGCGGAGGCGGAAGCGCTTTTGAACTACGCGGCGCGGTCATCGCATTTGGAGAAAATCATCCGGCCGGCGCTCAGCGCCGGAAAATTCGTGCTGTGCGACCGGTTCAGCGATTCGACACGGGCTTACCAGGGATATGCGGGCGGCTGCGACATGAAACTGCTTGATGCGCTGGAAGCGGCCATCGTCAGTCCCACACGGCCGGCGCTAACGCTTATCCTCGACATTGATCCGGCGAAGGGGCTTGAACGGGCCAAGGCGCGCGCTGACGGCTCGGAAGACCGCTACGAACGCAAAGGCCTTGAATTTCATAAACGATTGCGTGCTGGATATTTGAAGATCGCGGAGGCGGAGCCAAAGCGCTGCAAGGTAATTGACGCTTCAGGCGCTATCGAAGATATCAACGCGCGCATCCATTCGATGGTGGAGCCTTTGCTGCATGGCTGAGGATACGGAAGACCCGCGCGAAGTGGAATGGCATCCGCGCAAAACCAGAAGCCTCATAGGGCATCTGGAGGCGGAACAGCGCATGCGGCAAGCCTTTGAGTCAGGCAAGCTGCATCACGCCTGGCTGATTTCCGGGCCCAAGGGCATTGGCAAGGCAACACTGGCCTATCGCTTTGCCGGGTTTGCCTTGGCCGGGGGAGATTCCTCTTCGGACGATCTGGGCATCGATCCGCAATCGCGCACGGCGCACTGGCTGGCGTCACGCTCGCATCCCGACCTGTTCGTTCTTGAGCGCCGGTGGGACAACAAGACAAAGAAACTGAAGACGGAGGTGGCGGTGGATGATGCCCGGCTGCTGTCCGATTTCTTTGGCCTGACGGCTGGAAGCGGCGGCTGGCGCGTTGCCATCATCGATGCGGCGGATGATTTGAACAATGCTTCGGCCAATGCCCTTTTGAAACTGATCGAAGAGCCGCCGCCGAAGTGTCTGCTGCTTCTGGTGTGCAACCAGCCGGGACGTCTGCTGCCCACCATTCGCTCCCGCTGCATGCGGATTGACCTGCAGCCCCTATCGCAGGGGGATACGATGCGGGTTTTGACCAACCTGCCGCTGGAAGAGGCCCCGGAGCGCGAGGCTTTGGAGATTGCCGTGAAGCTCTCGGGTGGGAGCCCGGGCAGGGGGCTGGAACTTTTGCATTCAGCGGGGGCGAAATCCTTTGCGGCCTTCCTGGGTGCGGGGCGGATGGGCCCTGCTTCACTGGTGGAATTTGGCAACCGCTTCGGCAGCCGGACAAGCACGGCGGACGACTTCGAAGTGTTTTTCAACCTGCTCGACGGCTGGATCGGATCGCAGGCGCGCAAGGCCGGGCTTTCCGGCAGCGGCCTCCATTGGGCTGACGCCCATGTGGCAATAGGGCATTCCATTCGGCAGACAAATGCCCTAAATCTGGATAGACGTCAGGCCGTTATCAACGCTTTGTCGTTGATCAACGAGGCCATGAAGACGGCCTAAAGTCACGGACCTCATGCCCCAGCAAAATTACCTCATTACGACAGCCATTCCCTATGCCAACGGGGCGCCCCACATCGGCCATGCTTATGAGCGCATCGCCACCGATGTGATGGCCAGGTTTGCCCGGCTGGACGGGGCCGATGTGTTGTTTGTGACCGGCATGGATGAGCACGGACAGAAGATGCAGCAGACCGCGGCGCGTGAAGGCTTGACACCACTGGCGCTGGCCGACCGCACTGCGGCGCAATTCGAAGAGATGGGCGAGCTGCTGAACGCGCGGGCCGACGACATTGTGCGCACCACCTCGGCGCGGCATCGCGATGCCGTGCAGGATATCTGGAAGCGGATGGAGGCCAATGGCGACATCTACCTGTCGAAATATTCCGGCTGGTATTCGGTGCGCGACGAGGCTTACTACGATGAGGACGAGATCGAAGACCGGGAAGGCAAGAAGTATTCCAGCAAGAGCGGAACGCCGGTGGAATGGGTGGAAGAAGAAAGCTATTTCTTCAAGCTCTCGGCCTATGCCAAACCTTTGTTGGATTATTATCAGTCACATCCGGACTTCATCGTGCCGGAGAAATACAAGAACGAGATCGTGGCGTTCGTCAAACGCGGGCTTAACGACCTTTCGATCAGCCGCACCACGTTCGACTGGGGCATTCCGGTTCCGGGCAACCCCAAGCATGTGATGTATGTGTGGGTGGATGCGCTTACGAATTATATCACTGCTACGGGCTATCCTGATGCGAAAGCGGCCAAGGCGAAGTTCTGGCCAGCGGGCGCCCACGTGATTGGCAAGGATATCACGCGCTTCCATGCGATTTACTGGCCGGCATTCCTGATGTCGGCAAAGCTGCCGGTGCCCAAGCAGATCGTGGTGCATGGTTTTCTTTTCAGCCGCGGCGAGAAAATGTCGAAGTCGGTAGGGAATGTGGTGGCGCCTGCCGATCTGGTGGCCAACTACGGGGTCGACCCGGTGCGCTACTTTTTCATGCGCGAGGTGCCCTTCGGGCAGGACGGTAATTACAGCCACGAAGCCATCGTGGCGCGGATGAATGCGGATCTTTCCAATGACCTCGGCAATCTGGCGCAGCGTTCGCTTTCGATGATCGCCAAGAATTGCGAAGGCAAGGTTCCCGCGTGCGGAGCGCTCGCCGACGCGGACAAGGAAATCTTGGCATCAGCTGATGCGCTGCTTGCAGAGGTGCGGACGCAGCACGTTGATTTTGCCATCAGCCGGGCGCTGGATACGATCTGGAAGGTGGTGGCCGACACGAACCGCTATTTCGCCGGGCAGGAGCCCTGGGCGTTGAAGAAAACCGACCCGGCGCGGATGGGAACGGTGCTCTATGTGACGGCGGAAGTCCTGCGCATCGTCGGCATTCTGATCCAGCCCTATGTGCCGCAATCGGCGGCGAAGCTGCTTGATCTGCTTGGCGTGAGCGCGCGCGGCTTCACGGACCTGCCGGAGCGGCTCGCTTCGGGCGTGGCGTTGCCTGCGCCTCAGCCGATTTTCCCGCGCTATGTGGAGGAGGGGGAAGCCCCGGCGAAAAGTTGAGCTTTCTCGTTGTCGATAGTCATTGCCATCTTGACTATGATGGGTTGACAGAACGCCTACCCGAGGTTCTGGCCAATGCGGAAGCGGCGGGCGTTGGGCTGATGGTTTCCATCGGCACGCAGGTCAGGAAATTTGAGAGGCTGCTACGCATTGCCGAGAACAATGCCAATGTTTTCTGCACGGTGGGAACCCATCCGCATCACGCGCATGAGGAATTGGATGTCGGGGTTGCAGAGCTTGTTGAACTCGCAAAGCACCCCAAGGTGGTGGGGATTGGCGAGGCGGGACTGGACTATCATTACGACCTGAGCCCACGCGCGGCGCAGGCCCAGGGCTTTCGCACCCACATTGCAGCGGCGCGGGAGACGGGCCTGCCGCTGGTCATTCATGCGCGCGAGGCGGACGCGGATGTGGCGAGCATTCTGGAAGACGAAATGACGAAGGGGGCGTTCAAACCGTTGCTCCACTGCTTCACGTCTTCGATGGAGCTTGCCCAGCGCGGGCTAGCGATTGGCGCTTATGTTTCCTTCTCCGGCATCCTTACCTACAAGAGCGCCGAAAACCTACGGCTCGTTGCGGCGCAGGTCCCAATGGACAGGCTGCTGGTGGAAACGGATGCGCCCTATCTGGCGCCTGTTCCGCATCGCGGCAAATCTAACGAGCCGGCCTTTGTCATTAAAACACTGGAACAATTGGCGGCGGTCAAAGGGGTCATGCCGGAGGCGATGGCCAAGACCACGAATGACAATTTCTTCCGGTTTTTTTCCAAGGTTCCCAGGCCGGGCCGCTTTGCATGACTTTGAAGCTGACCATTTTGGGTTGCGGTTCATCGGGCGGCGTTCCGCGAATCGGCGGCGACTGGGGCTTGTGTGATTCCGCCAATCCCAAAAACCGGCGGCGGCGCTGCTCCATCCTGCTGGAGAAAACTGAAGGATCCGGCGCAACGCGCTTGTTGATCGACACTTCGCCGGATCTGCGCGAGCAGATGCTCAGCGCCGGCGTCGGTGAAATTGACGGGGTTTGTTTCAGCCATGAACATGCGGACCATACCCACGGCATTGACGAGTTGCGTGGGTTCTATCTGCGCCAGCGGCGGCGCGTGCCCATCTGGGCCGACGAGCCGACTATGGCTATGCTCAAGCGGCGCTTTGCCTATTGCTTCGAAACGGCGCCGGGAAGCGACTATCCACCAATTGTGATGCCGGACCTGATTGTGCCGGGCCAGGATGTGACCATAACGGGGGAGGGCGGGACCATTTCCGCAACGCCCTTTCAGGTTCATCACGGAAACATCGAGGCGCTTGGCTTTCGCATTGGCAAAACAGCCTATACACCGGACCTTAACGGCATTCCGGAAGCAAGCGCACCCCATCTCTCAGACCTGGACCTATGGGTCGTGGATGCCCTGAAGCGGACTCCCCATCCCAGCCATTTCTGCTTGGACGAGACGCTGCAGGCCATCGCGCGCTTCAAGCCACGGCGGGCGATTCTGACCAATATGCACGTTGATATGGACTATGATACGCTGCGGGCGGAGCTTCCAGCGGGGGTTGAACCGGCCTATGACGGGCTTCAATTGCCGGTGTGATTCCTGGGGATCTTTAAAATGAACACTAAAGCCGTTGCCGCGCTCAGTGCCTTATTGCTGTTTTCAAGTTCGGCTGTGGCGCAGGAGACCTGCGATCCCGCCAAGCTGTCGGCCATGGTCGATGCCTATGCCAGCAACCCCTTCAGCGCCCGGACCTGGCGCGTGCTGAATGGCCTTGGCGACCCGATGATCGAGCCTTCCTACAGCGGCTCCGACACCTGGCAGAACCAGGACGCCTGGAAGAAGCTGGTGGCGGCGGCCTTGCCGGCGGGACAGGCGGTGCAAGACGTGGGCTATGACTGCCGCATCAGCTATCCGCTCCAGGTCCTGAAAAGCCGCATTGCGACGCTTGGAAAAGACAATCCCTATGTGCAGCAGTGGCTGAAGGTTCAGGGAAAGGTCTTGCAGGTATGCAGCAGTCCGGACACCATCGATACGGCGCTGCCGGAGCCCATTGAAGCCGATCCGGCCCATCCAACGATGCAGGCCGAGGACCGGGCCTATCAGGAGGCGTCAGTTGCCTTCTACAAGGACAAGCCGAAGGCCATTGAATTGTTTCGTGCCATTGCCGCCACGGATTCGCCGCACAGGGCGGCGGCGCGCTACAATATTGCCAACCTGATGGCCAATTCAAAAGATGTCGCCGCGGCCCGGGCAGAGGCCAAGGCCATCCTGGCAGATCCCTCTCTGGCCTCGGTGCACGTCATCACCCAGGAGCTTCTAGGCTACATCGCTAATCTTGAAGACACGCCAGTGGGCTGGAGCGCGTTGATCGACGACTCCATCAAAGTCATCGAGACGCTAGCGAAGGACATTCTCGTTTCGGATAAGCTGAAAGCCGACTATGGCCGGGCGCTCAACGACATTGACTACGCCGGCATCCGCGGCAAGCGCGACGACTGGTGGCTGACTGGAACCCTGCCGGAAAACCCGACGATCTCGAAGGCGATCCTCGATGCATCACGGCAACACCCCATGGCGCTGTGGATCATGGCGGGGCAAACCCTGCAGGAAAATTACAATGCGGCGCCGTGGTCACTCGTCGGCGACAAATGGCAACAGCGCACCACAAGTTATCTCGATCAGGTGCTTGCGGTGACGCCGAGCGGCGCACAGATGCAAGCGCTGCCACTGGACGTATTGAACACGTTGCGCGCCAAACCCGATGACGCTACGCGTGAGGCGCTATGGGGCAAGGTGCATGGGGCCTTTGATGCCGCGCAGAAATCCTGCGGCGAAGCGCCAGAAACGGCAGCACTCGGTATCTATCTGGCCCAGGCGGTGCGCGTGTCCGCGGCAACGGGACATTTCGACCAGGCCTATGACGAGCTTGGCAAGCTGCCACTCAAGGCATCATCCTTCTACCAGTACAATGTTGTCCAGAAGCTTGGCGAGTATTTGGTGGGGCAGGGGATGGCGGTTGAAGGCCGCAAGATGCGTGATAGGCTTCTGACGCCTGCCTACATGTCCGCCATGCCTGCCAGCATGACGCCGGGTGTAACTGACGGCTTTGCCAATTTTCTGGGATGGGTGGCGGACGACGAGGCCCAATGGAAGGCGGCGCTTGCCATTAACAGTCAGAAGACGGCCAATCCGATCCTGAATTTCCTCCCGGCCAAAACCCTGTGGACACTTGCGGATGACCCCATGTTCTCCGGCGATCAAAAGGCCCTGCTGACGCGCGTTGCGTGGACGCGAGGCTATGCGCGCGGCGGCACGCCGACCCAGGCGGAAACGGACAAGCTCTATGCAGCCAATCCGAAACTAAAGGAGACGGCTGACAAGATTGAAGCGGAATTCCCAAAGCTAAGACCCGATCGGCAGCGGATGTTAACGGTTTTGCGCAACCCTCGCCTCGGGATCTTGGTTAACGCGCCGGAGCTTTGGTCAGCGATGGAAAACGTTGACGACTGGAGCGACGTGGGCTCCGGCGACCACAATGACCGCAACTGGTGGTGCCCGTTGGAAACCGACCGGCAGCTTGCCGGTCTGCGCACGGACCTCGAGAACAATGCCGGCATGATCGACAGCGACGACTACAGCTACCGCGGGCTTTCGGGCGTTTACGACCAGAAACTGCGGGACAGTCTGACGCCCAAGATGGACGGCTTGCTGAAGAAGCATCCGATGATCAAGGCGGTGAACTGGAAAGAAGTTGCGGCGCTGGCCGGCATGCCGAGCGCGCCACGGCTGCTGAGCCAGTCCGCCATCCGCTGGGGCAAGGCCAGCAAGGGCGATGACGGGGCGCCGGAGGCCTTGGCGCTGGCGGTCAAGACAACGCGCTATAGCTGCAACTGGCACGGCCGCCACCGGGCTTATTCGGAGACGGCCCAGCAGTTGCTGAAAACCAAGTTCGGCAGCACGGCTTGGGCCGCGCAGACGCCGTACTGGTTCGATTGCCAGCGCATGGAGTGGGACAAGGACTACAACAAGGTTGCCGTCTGCGCCGCCAAGACGTGGCCCAAGCAGGCTTTGCCCAGGTGATGAGGGTATTGGGGCAAGCCTTTGCTGGGGGCAAATAATCTCGTCTTGGCGCGCCTCAAGAGTTATCTCAAAATATTCCATAATATATATTATGCGAATGGAGGAATATGACCACTGATCCCATCCAGATGGACCCTCGCCGTATTGAGACCCTACGGGCTATCATGAAGGCCCTGCGCACGCCTGGCACGGGCTGCCCATGGGATTTGGAGCAAAGCTTCGAGACCATAGCGCCCTACACCATCGAGGAAGCCTACGAGGTGCATGACGCAATTGCCCGCGGCAACCGGGCTGACTTGTGTGAGGAGCTCGGCGACCTTCTCCTGCAAAGCGTCTACCATGCGCAGATTGCGGCCGAGGAAGGTGCATTTACATTTGACGACGTTCTGGAAGCCATCAACACCAAGATGGTGCGCCGGCATCCGCATGTGTTCGGCGATGAGGCCGCGAAGTCCGCCAGGCTCGCCAAGGGCTTCTGGGAGGACATGAAGGCCAAGGAACGGGCCCAGGCGCCGCCGGAGGGATTGCTCGCTTCGGTGCCGCTGGCCCTGCCCGGTTTGACCCGGGCGCTGAAGCTGCAGGCCAAGGCCGCGCGGGTGGGCTTCGACTGGCCGAGCATCGACAATGTCTATGACAAGATTTCCGAGGAGATCGCCGAATTCCGCGCTGCGTCGGATGCCGAGAAAGCCGCAGAGTTCGGCGACTTGCTGTTTGCACTGGCCAATGTGGCGCGGCACTTGGGCATTGACCCGGAAGAGGCGCTGCGGGCGACGAACGCAAAGTTTCAGCGGCGGTTCCGGCACATTGAGCTCGAACTGGAAAAGCGCGGCAAGGCTCCGCAGGATTCAAACCTGGAAGAAATGGATGCGCTGTGGAACGCGGCCAAGGACTTCGAAAAGCAGCTGGGCTAGGCCTTGGCCTTCATCGCCTTGCCAAATTTTGACTGGGCCTGCCCCGCCGTATCGGCGTCAAACCTGACCGACAATTTGGTGCGCCCGTCGGCATAGGCCTTGCGCGCCAGAACCTCGCCACGCTGATGCAGCCAGGCCATGCCCCTGCCATCGGCGGCATCGACCATGATGTCATAGACGGTGCTTTTCTTCGCAAGGCGCTTTTCGACTTTTTCGAGAAGCTCTTCAATTCCCTGGCCATCAATGGATGAGATTAGCACGCAATCATCGCGGCGCTGGGCTTGGGCTTCGCGCGTTGCCAGGGCAAGCGGATCGAGAAGGTCAGCCTTGTTCCAGACTTCGATGATCTGGCTGCGGCGCTCCTCGTGGATGCCGAGCTCTTCCAGCACAAGATTCACGTCATGGCTCTGTGCCTCGGTTTCATCATGGCTGACGTCGCGCACGTGCAGAATGATATCGGCAGCGAGCACCTCCTCCAGCGTGGCGCGGAACGAGGCGATCAGCGTGGTGGGAAGTTCAGATATGAATCCAACCGTATCGGACAGGATAATGGTACGGCCGCTGGGCAGCGTGAGATTGCGCATGGTGGGATCAAGGGTTGCGAAGAGCAGATCCTTGGCGAGCACATTGGCCGAAGTGAGCTTGTTGAAGAGGGTGGATTTTCCGGCGTTGGTGTAGCCGACCAGGGCGACAATGGGAAAGGGCACGCGCTCCCTGCCCTTGCGGTGCAGATCGCGGGTCTTGACTACGGTTTCAAGCTCGCCTTTGATTTTTGAAATGCGCTCCTGAATCAGCCGGCGGTCCATTTCAAGCTGGCTTTCGCCGGGACCGCCGATGAAACCGAAGCCGCCGCGCTGGCGCTCCAAGTGGGTCCATGAACGCACGAGCCGGCTTTTCTGGTAATTCAGATGGGCAAGCTCGACCTGAAGGATGCCCTCCTTCGTGCTGGCCCGGCGGCCAAAGATTTCCAGGATAAGCCCGGTGCGGTCCAGGACCTTGGCTTTCCATTCGGTTTCCAGATTGCGCTGCTGCACGGGAGAAAGCTGGGCGTTGACGACGACCAGTTCTGCCTCTGCGTCGGCCACGCGCTTGGCAATTTCGGCGACCTTGCCGGAGCCAATAAAGGTTGCAGGCTTCGGCGAGAGAAGTGGCGCCACCATGGTGTCAATGATGTCGAGGTCGATGGCCTCGGAGAGGCCTATGGCTTCGGCGAGCTTGCTTTGTGCATCCCGATCCGTCGCCTTGGCTTCCGCCCGGCTTTTGCGTTCGACATGAACCACCACAGCGCGGGTGAGCTCTGGGCCTTCAATCTGGAAATCTACGCCGGCACCTGACTTCGCGTGTTTTTTGGACTTCACGCGCCGCCGCTTTCTTCGTCAAACAGGGTTATCGGCCCGCCCGGCATGATGGTTGAAATGGCGTGTTTGTAAACCAGTTGCGACATGCCATCGCGGCGGAGCAGCAGGCAGAAATTGTCGAACCACGTGACAATCCCCTGTAATTTCACGCCGTTGACGAGAAAAACTGTTACGGGGACTTTTTGCTTACGGACGTGATTGAGGAAGGTATCTTGCAGGTTTTGCGGTTTTTCTTGTGCCATATTCTTTTCTCTGTTTTTGGAGGCCAACGCTTATTCACCTTGAATTCAGGCTATCACATAATGCGGAATGGGCCAAACCGCTAGGTCACTTCCTCATCCCCCTTGCTGATGAGGCCCAAAAGCTTGATTTTCCTATGCAAAGCGGAGCGCTCCATGCCGATAAACACCGAGGTTCTCGAGATGTTTCCGCCAAACCGCGAGAGCTGGGCCGCCACATAGTCGCGCTCAAACGCCTCCCTTGCCTCACGCAGGGGCAAGGTCAGGAGATGCTCGCCGGAGAACATGCCGCTTTCGCCGTTCGTGGTTCCCACATCGGAGGGCAGCATGGCGGCGGTGATTTCGCTTTGCGGATCGCCGCTTGCGAGAATCATGATGCGCTCGACATTGTTCTTGAGCTCGCGGACATTGCCGGTCCAATCGCGCGTCTGCAGAACGGCAATGGCGTCGTTGGCAATCCGGCGCAGCGGCTGACCTGCGACGGCAGAGTAAGTTTTGGCGAAATAATCGATCAATTCAGGAATGTCTTCGCGCCGTTCTCCGAGGCTTGGGACGCGCACCAGAACCACGCCCAAACGATGGTACAAGTCTTCCCTGAACTTGTTCTCGGCAATAAGGTTTACCAGATCACGGCTGGTGGAGGAAACGATGCGGACATCGACGCGCACTTTTTTGGCGCCGCCGACGCGCTGGAATGTCTGATCAAGGAGAACCCTGAGGACCTT
Source organism: uncultured Alphaproteobacteria bacterium (assembly GCA_963773295.1). Classification (GTDB taxonomy): domain Bacteria; phylum Pseudomonadota; class Alphaproteobacteria; order Rhizobiales; family Aestuariivirgaceae; genus Aestuariivirga. The sequence goes on along the minus strand of CAVZAJ010000002.1, from coordinate 243,142 downwards.
GCCTTGCGTAACAAGGGGCATGTCGGCCACTTCATCGATGAACAGGGTGCCGCCATGAGCTTCTTCGAGGGCCCCTACCCTTTGCTCAATGCCAAGCGCGGCTTCGATGCCGAAGAGTTCTTCTTCCATCCGCTCTGGCGCCATGGTGGCAGCACTCAAGGTGACAAAAGGGCCGTCGGCGCGGGTGGACAGCGCATGGAGCATGCGTGCCGTCAGCTCCTTGCCGGTGCCCATATCGCCGCTGATCAGGACGCGGCTGTTGGCTGGCGCGATTTTTTTAAGAAGCTGGCGCAATTGGCGCATGGCAACTGAGGAACCGTGCAATTCGGAATCGGCCCCGGTGCGGCCCTTCAGCGATTCATTTTCACGTTTCAAGCGGCTGGTTTCGAGAGCCCGACCCACAACCAGCAGCAGCCTGTCGGCATTGAATGGCTTTTCGATATATTCGTAGGCGCCGCGCTTGATGGCGGCGACCGCCGTTTCAATGTTGCCATGGCCGGAAATGATGACAATGGGCACATCCTGATGCTGCTCCTTGATGACCTGCAGGAGATCTAGCCCGTCGAGTTTTGAGCCCTGCAGCCAGATATCCAGAATGATCAGCGAAGGGCGGCGCTGGTTGACTTCCGTCAGTGCGGCGTCGCTGTTATGGGCAAGGCGGGTTTCGTAGCCCTCGTCCTGCAGGATGCCGGCAATCAGTTCGCGGATGTCGGCTTCATCATCAACTATCAAAACGTCAGCAGCCATTGCCTCACTCACTCAGCGGAAATCAAAAGAGGTTCGGGGAGACGGGAGAATTCCAAGGTCACCTGGGCACCCTTGCCCGAGGGTGCGTCTTGCAGGCGCAAGCGGCCGCCATGCTCTTCCATGATGCGCTTGACGATTGCGAGGCCGAGTCCGGTTCCTTTCTCGCGCGTGGTCATGTAGGGCTCGGCCAGGCGATTGCGGTTTTCCTTTGGCAGGCCCACGCCGTTGTCAGTCACACGGATGAACGGCACGTCATGTTCTATGCCGGCCACAACTTCCACATGGCCCTTCTCGAGATTTTCCGTGAGAGTCCGTCCATCAATTGCCTCGCTGGCGTTCTTTACAAGATTGGTGACGGCCTGGGTGATCAAGCGGCGGTCGAACATGAACACAAAATCCGCTTTGCTGACATCGATATCGATATCGATCTCGCTGGTTGAAACGCGCTGAAGGACGGTTGCATCGCGTATCACTTCTGCCAGATTCATGGGTTCAGGCGCTGCCTTCGGCATGCGGGCAAAGGATGAGAACTCATCCACCATGCGGCCTATGTCGCCCACCTGCCGGATGATTGTGTCGGTGCATTGCTCGAACACCTGGCGGTCGGAATGGATTTGCTTGCTGTATTTGCGCTTCAGGCGCTCGGCGGAAAGCTGGATGGGGGTCAGCGGGTTTTTGATTTCATGGGCGATGCGGCGCGCAATGTCGGCCCAGGCGGTGTTGCGCTGGGCGGAAACAAGATCGGTGATGTCATCAAAGGTGAGAACAAAACCATGCTGGGCATCATCGGATGAACTCGGTGGTGATGCGCGCTACGAAGCTCAGGTCGCGGCCCCTTATCTGCATATCGACCTGACCCTCGGCGAATCCCGACGGGCGGGATTTTGCCTGCTCGAAGAGCATGGCAAATTCCGGCAGCGTCATGCTGAAAGGCTGGCTGATCAAACTCTGCTCGGGCGCGCCGAGAAGCTGAAGGGCGGAACGGTTAGTGAGGGATATTTTTTCATCGGGATCAATGCCGATAACCCCGGCGCTGACGCCGGCCAGCATGGCCTCGGTGAAGCGCCGCCGCTGGTCAAGCTGGTCATTGGTCTTGAGCAGTTCATCCTGATGCTGGGCCACCTGGTCGGTCATGAAATTGAAGGTGCGGGCCAGGGTTTCCAAATCGCCGATGCCTTCAATTGTGCTGACCTTGGCGGCGAAGTCACCTTGTGCCACGCGTCGCGAGGCATCGAGAATGCGCACAATCGGCGCCACCAGCCGGTCAGAAAACCACAGGCCAATCCACATGGCCGCCAACAGAAACACGAAGGCGACGAGCGCATACATCATGCCAAAGGTGAGCTGCACGCCGGTACGCTGGTTCAACAGCCGGTCATATTCAGCCTTGGCTTCGCGCGTCGTTGTGAGCTGTTCGATGACTGCCGGGGAAATAAAGCGGTAGACATAAAAATAGTGGGTTGGAAAGTTTTGCAGCTTGATAAGGGCGCGCACCAGATTTCCGCCTTCCCGCGGCGGAATGAGGACAAGATCACCCTTGTCGGCAAGGGCAATCATGTCGGGCGTGGGGGCCAGGAATTTGACTTTGTCACTCGCCGTCACGTTGACATCAATGCGTTTCTGGCTCTGGTCGAAAACAAAGGCGCCGGCGAGTCCGCGCAGCGCTGCGTGGCGGGCGACGCGGCGGACGAAAGCAGCACGATCGGAGTCAAAAAGCGGTTTTTGCTGGTTGAGATCAGCCGAAATATTGGCAACGTCATTACGCGTGGCTTCCGCGGTATTCTTAATGTACTCCTCGGCGACGGTGACAGCCGAATTCACGATAGTTTGGGTGCGCTCGGAAAACCAAGTGTCCAGCCCCCGGCTCAGGGTCACGAAGGCAAACACGGCAACGACGATAGCCGGCACGACGGCAATCAGGCTGAACAATGAGATAAGCCGAATGTGAAGCCCGGCTCCGGCGGTGCCCTTCCGGCGTTCCTTCAGAAGAAACAGCACCTGGCCACCGATCATAGCAGCCATGATGATCACCAGGCCAGTGTTCAGCAGCAGGAGAGTCGTGGTGACTTCCTTGGTGGGGATAATCGGTGTCAGGCCGGTCAAGATGGCGAAGGTCGCCAAGCCGCTGGCAATGCCCAACGCAACCAGGGCGAATCCCGCCCAACCGGTCAAACGGCGCAACTTGCTGGTTATGCGAGGTTCAGTTTTCTCGACCATAGGCTCTCATTCACCACCACTGTTGCCTGAAATCAACACTATTAGTGGCGAATTTGTGACAGTAGTGGTTAATGCAGCCCGCGGATACTCTTTATGTTCCGGCTGCGCAGTTTGGTGCGCAGCGTGTTGCGATTGATGCCCAGCAAGTCGGCCGCACGGAGCTGATTGCCATTGGTGGCTGTCAAGCTGGCACGGAGTAGCGGCGGCTCGATTTCGGCGAGCATGCGCTCATAGAGGCCGCCCGGTGGCAGGTTCTGGCCGAATGAGGCAAAATACCCGGCGAGATAGTTTTCGAAAAATTCCGCCGGCTTGTCAAAATCCATGGGCTGACTGCCATTTTGCCTCATTGCCGGCGCGGTCGCCAGCTCGCGTGTAACGGAAGCCGCGGTGATGGTGTCGTCGCTTTCCATGGCCATGAGACGCTTGATTAAATTCTCAAGTTCACGGACATTTCCCGGCCAGCGGTACAACTGCAGTGCGGCGACCGCATCCTGGGATATTTCTTTGCGCGGCAGGCCTTCGGTGGAGGCACGTTCGAGAAAATGCCGGGTGAGATCGGGAAGGTCCTCAAGACGCTCGCGCAGCGCCGGAATTTGCAATGGCACAACATTCAAGCGGAAAAACAGGTCTTCGCGGAATTGTCCCTGGGCGATGAGCTGGCGCAGATCCCGGTGCGTGGCGGCGATAATGCGGACGTTGGTTTTGATGGGTGATACTCCGCCCACGGACGTATATTCGCTTTGCTGCAGGACGCGCAACAGGCGGGTTTGGGCTTCCAGCGGCATGTCGCCGATTTCGTCAAGAAATAAGGTTCCGCCCTCGGCTTGCTCGAAGCGGCCCGCCATTCGGGATGTGGCGCCGGTGAAGGCCCCCTTTTCGTGGCCGAAGAGTTCGGACTCGATGAGCTCACGTGGAATCGCCGCCATGTTGACGGCTACGAAAGCGCCCTTGCGGCGGCGGCCATAGTCATGGAGGGCGCGGGCCACAAGTTCTTTGCCGGTACCGGACTCACCCACGATCATGACCGTCAGGTCCGTCTGCGTGAGGCGGGCGATAATACGGTAGATATCCTGCATGGCCGGCGAGCGGCCCACGATGGGGAGGTTTTCAGAGGCCGAGGCCTTCGTCTGCGAAACGGACGGTTTTGATGATTGTTCAAGGGCGCGGCCTACGGTTTGCACAAGCGCATTGAGATCAAAGGGCTTTGGCAGGTAATCGTAAGCGCCGCGTTCGGCCGCGGTTATCGCCGTCATAATCGTGTTCTGCGCACTCATGACGATGATCGGCAAATTGGGTCGCAGTTTCTTGATGCGGGGGATCACGTCGAAAGCATTTTCATCGGGCAGCACAACATCGGTCAGAACGGCATCGCCCTGCCCTTCGGAGACCCAGCGCCAAAGCGCTGTGGCGGTGGCGGTTGAACGCACACTGTAGCCGGCGCGGTTCAGGGCCTGGGTCAGGACCGTACGGATGGCGCTGTCGTCGTCGGCGAGGAGAATTGTTTTGGCGCTCACGTAGGTTTGCCCTTTGGTTCAGGTTTATCGTTGGTCTGCTGGCGCAGCATGGGAAGCAGAACGCGGAAGGTGGTGCCGCGTTCGCGGGAGATGCATTCAACCACGCCGCCGTGATCGCGGACAATTTTTGCAACAAGGGCGAGGCCAAGGCCCCTGCCCTGAGGTTTCGTTGTGACAAATGCATCAAAGATATGGGGCCGCAAGTCTTCGCTTATGCCCGGACCGTTGTCGTGAATGCAGACTTCAAAGGGCAGCGAAACACGCTCGTTCGAGCCGGGCACAGCGAGTTTTACGCCGGGGCGAAAGGCGGTGGTCAAAGTAATGTCGCCGACCTCGCCGGACGCGGCGATGGATTCGGCGGCATTTTTTGCGAGGTTCAGAAAAACCTGGACCAGTTGATCGTGGTTGCCAAGTACCGCGGGCAGCGATGGGTCATACTCCTCGCGGATGACAATGCCATTGGGCATGCCGGCGGTGGTCAGCTGCTTCACGCGGTCAAGCACCACGTGAATGTTGACGGGCTTCCGGTCCAGCGGCCTTTCATCGGAAAAAACCTCCATCTGATCCACCAGATCCCTGATGCGGTCGGTCTCCTCGCAGATCAGTATTGCCAGGGCGCGGTCATTGCTCTCGAGCACGGGCTCCAGCAATTGCGCGGCCCCCCTGATGCCGGAGAGAGGGTTCTTGATTTCATGGGCGAGCATGGCGGCCATGCCGGAGACGGAACGGGCAGCGCCACGGTGGGTGAGCTGCAAATCAAATTTCTGAGCCATGGAGCGGCGGAGAAGTGTGAGCACCACGAAACGCGGGTCATCATTCACAAGTGCTGTTTGCAGGTCAACAATGCGCTCGCCGCCCATGCGAGGCGTGCCCACACCCACGGAATATTCATTCATAACGCCGGCCGATTGGCGGACCTGATTGACGACCTCCAGCACCGGGCTGGAAAACGGCATGGCATCTTCCAGCTTGTGGCGGGCCAGCATGGTGGACGAGGCCTGGAAGAAGTCCTCGGCGGCACTGTTGGCAAAGCAGATGACGTTGTTCTCATCGACCACCAGAATGGGATTTGGAAGGGCGTCAAAAATCGAGCGCAACGGCGGCAATTTTGTCAGGGCAATGGTTGCTGCTTCCATCACGCGGCCTCGGCTTCACGGGCCTCAAGGGAACCGTAGAGTTGAATGATTGCATGGGCCACCTGACCATTGTCACGCGAGGTCAGGAGGCGCTGACGCCAAAGGGCAGCGCTTTCGAGTGAAAGATATTTGCGCTCCTGGAGGCGAGTGATGGTCCAGCCGAGATGCTTGCGCGCCGTTCGGTTACCGAGCTCTGGGCCATAAACATCCAGCATGTGCCGGTGATGCTCAGCGATAATCTGCATCTCTTTATGGATTGAAGGTTCTTCTATTCCAGAGCCCGCATCCAGTTGATTGGCCATGACGCCGGGCCACCAGGGCCTGCCATAGGCGCCGCGGCCAATCATGACGCCATCGGCCTGGGATTGCGCCAGCATGGCGCGGGCGTCCGCCACGGAGGTTGCGTCGCCGTTGGCAATCAACGGAATGCTGATGGCTTCCTTGACGGCGCGTATGGCGCGCCAATCGGCCTTGCCGCCATAGAACTGGCAGCGGGTCCGTCCGTGTACGGTAATCATCTGAACGCCGGCATCTTCGGCGCGTAGCGCCAGCTCGGGGGCATTCATCGAATTTGCATCCCAGCCCAGCCGCATTTTGAGCGTGACGGGAACCCGGGCGGCCTGAACTGTGGCGTCGATGAGCGTCAGGGCATGATCGAGATCGCGCATCAGGGCCGAACCCGAGAGGCCGCCGGTCACCTGCCGCGCCGGGCAACCCATATTGATATCGATGATGTCCGCACCCAAGTCTTGGGCTACCATGGCCCCCTCAGTCATCCAGCGGGCCTCGCGGCCGGCAAGCTGGATCACAAAGGGTTTCAGCCTATCGGCACCGCGGGCACGGCGCACCATATCGGGCCTGGCGCGGACCAGTTCTTCGCTGGCCACCATTTCAGACACAACCAGCCCTGCCCCATGAGCGTGCGCCACCGCCCGGAACGGCTCATCCGTCACGCCTGACAGGGGCGCCAAGAAAACCCTATTGCAAGTTTTGATAGGTCCGATTTGAATGCTCATTTTTTCATCATGTGGTTAGCCAGCATATTTTATAAGCAGAATAGCGCTATGTTGCACTGCGTCAAGACCATTTATTGCCCCATGATGGAGGGACTGCTAGACGAAAATTATGTCGGTTGCAGTTGTCATTGTTGCGGGAGGCGCGGGATTCCGCGCCGGGGGGGAACTGCCGAAGCAATATCAGCTCATTGGCGGCAGGCCGGTAATTTGGTGGACGCTCAAGGCCTTCGCCGAGCATCCCGGGGTTTCACATATCCAAACCGTCATTGGCGCGGGGCACGAAAAGCTGTTTGCTGCGGCTATTGGGGACTTACGGGTTGCACCTCCGGTTACTGGCGGGGCAACAAGACAGGATTCGTGCCGTATTGGCGTCGCCGCATGCGGCACCGCAGGCGTTCAAAGGGTGTTGATTCACGACGCGGCGCGACCCTTTGTTTCCGCTGACCTGATCAGCCACGTCATTGCCGAACTGGAGCGAGCAGAGGGGGTTATTCCGGGACTGCCAATTGCCGATACGGTCAAGCTTGCGCCTGGTGGCCTGGTTGAACGCACGGTAGACCGGCAAGGTCTCTGGTCAGTGCAAACGCCGCAGGGTTTTGATCTGGGAGCTATTCTTGCAGCCCATACAAAAGCCCATGAACAAAATTTGCAGGGGCTCACTGATGATGCGGCAGTTGCCGAGAAATTTGGTATCAAGGTGCGGGTGATTGCAGGGCGGGTGGAAAATCAAAAGCTCACGACGATGGAAGACATTCATGAGGCAGACAGAATTTTGACGGCAAAAGCAAATGCCGAGCGGCTGGATGTGCGCGTCGGACAAGGTATTGATTTCCACGAGTTTGAACCTGGTGATGGCGTGGTGTTGTGCGGCGTAAAAATTCCCCATGATAGAAAGCTGAAAGGCCACTCCGATGCCGATGCGGGCATGCATGCGCTGACCGATGCCATTCTTGGTGCATTGGGCGAAGGCGATATAGGATCACATTTTCCGCCGAGCGATGCGCAATGGAAAGGCGTTTCATCGACGATATTCCTGAAGAAGGCTATTGGTCTTTTGAGTTTGCGGAACGGCATTATTGCCAATGTGGATATTACCATTTTGGCAGAAGCGCCGCGCATTGGCCCGCATATCGAGGCCATGAAGGCATTGCTTTCTCCCCTGCTCCATGTTTCCCAGGACCGCATTGCCATCAAGGCGACGACGACCGAGCAATTGGGCGCCATCGGGCGGCGCGAAGGGCTTGCAGCGTTTGCGACGGCAACGGTGCGCTTGCCATGACCCTGGAGCAGAGAGCTTTGGCGCTTTTGGATGAATGCCGCTCGCACAGTTATAAAATTGCCACAGCGGAGAGCTGCACCGGCGGCATGGTAGCCGCACTCCTCACCTCCATTGCCGGGTCGTCGGATGTTTTCGATTGCGGATTTGTGACCTATTCGAACGAGGCAAAGATTGGAATGCTCGGCGTTTCGCCTGATATCATTGCGGAATTTGGCGCGGTAAGCCGCGAATGCGCCTTGGCCATGGCGCACGGAGCCATTCTCAAGTCTGCTGCCACGCTAGCCGTTTCGATCACCGGGATTGCGGGCCCGGGCGGCGGATCAACGGAGAAGCCAGTGGGGCTGGTTCACTTTGCCTGCGCAAGAAGAAATGGCGCGACACTCCACCGCGAAGAACGATTTGGCGATATTGGGCGCGACGGCGTACGCAAGGCTTCCGTTGCAGTGGCGCTCGACCTGCTTGAAGCTCAGCTTTTGTAGAGTTTTGCGGCGCGGGCTTCGAAGGCGCCCATGATTTTCCGCACGGCGCTGTCAAACAAGCCCTTCATGATCATTTGCAGCATGGGGCTTTTCATCTCATAGTCCACGGCAAAGGTAATCTCGGCCTTGCCACCGTCGGCAGCTGAAATTTTCCATGAGGATACGAGTTTCTTGACGGCATTGCCGGTGGAGACCGCGTTCACCGAGAGGTCCGTGAGGCTGGTTTGAACCTGGCTGGAGAAGGATTCCTCAATTCCCATCCTTTTGTAGCCGACGAGCAGGTCAGCGCCGAAGTTTTCATGGCCGTCAACCGCAGGCTTGCGGTTGCGCACGGTTGAGCGTTCAACGAGCGGCAGGAATTCCTTGTAGCTCCCCACATCGGCGACGACGGCAAAAATCTGCTGGGGAGTGAAATCTACGCGGCGGGTGGTGGAAAATTTGGGCAATTCTCAGTGTCCGGCGTGATTAATCCGGGCCGCCCGCAGCCTGGCGAAATCCTCGCCCGCATGGTGCGACGAGCGGGTGAGTGGCGAAGACGCCACCATCAGGAAGCCCTTGGCATAGGCGGTAGCTTCATAGCCCTTGAACTCGTCGGGGGTAACGAAGCGATCAATGGCGGCGTGCTTGCGGGTGGGCTGCAGGTATTGGCCGATGGTGATGAAATCAATGTTGGCGGAGCGCATGTCATCCATGACCTGCATGACCTGCTCGCGGGTTTCGCCAAGGCCTACCATGATGCCGGATTTGGTGAACATCATGGGATCCAGTTCCTTCACCCGCTGCAGCAGGCGCAGCGAATGGAAGTAGCGCGCGCCTGGGCGGATTTTCAGATAGAGGGCAGGAACGGTTTCGAGATTGTGGTTGAACACGTCGGGCCGGGCCTCGACGACCTGTTCGAGGGCGCCGTTCTTTTTCAGGAAGTCAGGCGTCAGCACCTCGATTGTCGTAGCGGGCGTTGCGGCGCGGGTAGCGCGGATGACGCGGGCGAAATGGGCGGCTCCGCCATCGTCGAGATCATCACGGTCAACGGAGGTAATCACGGCATGGGCCAGCCCCATGCGGGCTATGGCATCGGCCACTCGTTCGGGCTCATCGGCCTCAAGGGCTTCCGGCAAACCGGTTTTCACGTTGCAAAAAGCGCAAGCCCTGGTGCAGGTGTCGCCCATGATCATGAAGGTGGCATGTTTCTTGGACCAGCATTCGCCGATGTTGGGACAGCCCGCCTCCTCGCAGACGGTGACCAGGCCATTGTCGCGGACGATCTTCTGGGTTTCCGCATAAATTGGCGAACCCGGCGCCTTCACCCTGATCCATTCCGGCTTGCGCAGCAGCGGGGTATCGGCCCTGCGGGCTTTCTCAGGATGGCGGAGTCTTGTATCGAGAAGCGTTGCCATTGACTTAAGCGGAGCGTCCCTGGAAGGCGCGGTAGGCCAGGATCAGGATGCAGGCGCCGGCAACAGCCACGATCAATTGACCGAGCAAGCCGCCAAGTGCAATGCCGGCAAGTGCCAGCAGCCAATTTCCGAGCAGCGCACCAACGACACCGAGCACGATGTTCATGATAAGACCCGTATCGAACTTCATCACTTTTTCGGCGATCCAGCCCGCAAGACCGCCGAGAATAATCGTCATAATCCAGCCAAAGCCTTCCATATTCTATCCTCTCAAAATTCTCAACGGCCGCGCAGCATTTTCACGACAAAGATCAAAATGACCGCACCCACAACAGATACAATTACATTTCCCCAGAACCAGCCCTGGAAGAACTCGCCGAGTTGAATGCCGGCCGCATTGGCGAGGAAACCACCAATGAATGAACCGATGATTCCCACAATGATGTTCATGACTAGGCCCATGCTGCTGCCAGTCAGCTTCTCGGCAATCCAGCCCGCCACTGCGCCGATGAGCAAGGTTCCAAATATGCCCACGCCACCGCCAAGGTCCATCAGATTGTTCATTTCCGTTCTCCCACTGAGCTTCAGGTTAATATTTTTGCGATGATCATGACGATGATGGCGCCAATGGTGGCGGTGGCAATGTCACGGCCGTATTCGTTCTTGATGCCTAGATCGATTCCCATCCTGTTGAGGACATAGGATCCGACGAAAGAACCGATCACGCCGCTGATGAGATATTGGAACAGCCCATAGCCGCCAACGACAAAACTGGCCAGCCAGCCGGCGACCAGTCCCAGCAGCAGGGCGATTATGATGTTCCTGGTATCCATGCGGGCCCCTCTGATGTGCGCACGGCTTGAGATATGGCCCACGAAAGGGTGTGGTTCAAGTGGCATGCAATTAACCTTCACATGTGTATGACGCGGCCCTGGGAATCCAGCACGCTCTCATGCATCGTCTCGGAAAGGGTGGGATGCGGGAAGACCGTGTGCATCAGCTCTTCTTCGGTAGTTTCAAGGCCCATGGCGATGACAAAGCCCTGGATGAGTTCAGTGACCTCGGCCCCTACCATGTGGGCTCCAAGCAAACGTCCGGTCTTGGCATCGAAAATCGTCTTGACCAAGCCCTGATCCTCGCCAAGGGCGATGGCCTTGCCGTTGCCGATAAATGGAAAACGGCCGACCTTGAGTTCGAAGCCCGCGGCCTTGGCCTTGGCTTCGGTGAGGCCCACGGAAGCCACCTGCGGGTGGCAATAGGTGCAGCCGGGAATCTGCTCCTTCTTCATCGGGTGGGCATCGAGGCCTTTGATCTTCTCGATGCAAATGACGCCTTCATGCTCGGCCTTGTGGGCCAGCATGGGCGGGCCCGCCACATCGCCAATGGCGTAAACACCGGCCACATTGGTGCGGCCAAAACCATCAATGACGATGCAGCCCTTTTCGGTTTTGACGCCCAGTGCTTCAAGTCCCAAGTTCTCGATATTGCCGACAACGCCCACGGCGGAGATGACGCGGTCCACGGTGAGTTCGGATTTCGTGGTGCCCTGCTCTATCGTGGCGGTGACGCTGTTGGCGGCTTTCTTCAGTGCGCTGACTTTCGCGCCGAGCTTGATCTTGAGACCGAGTTTCTCCAACTGCTTCTGGGCGATCCTGGCGATCTCGGCGTCCTCCACCGGCATCACCTGGTCCATGATCTCAACCACGGTGACGTCCACGCCCATGGCGTTGTAGAAGCTTGCGAACTCGATGCCGATGGCGCCGGAGCCCACGACCAACAGGGACTTCGGCATTTTGGGCGGCACCATGGCCTCGAAATAGCTCCACACCAGTTTGCCATCAGCTTCGAGGCCCGGCAGGGCGCGCGGCCTGGCGCCGGTGGCGATGATGATGTGCTTGGCGGTGTAGGTGCCGGCGCCGGACGTGCCCTTGGGCTCGGGGATTTGCGGCTGCATGGCGGGCTTGGCGGATTTCGCAACTGTGACTTCTCCGGGCTTGGTGATCTTTGCTTCGCCCCAGATCACCTGTACCTTGTTTTTCCGCAGAAGCCCGGTAACCCCGCTGTTCAAACGGCCGGCGACGCCGCGCGAGCGCTGCACTACGGCGGCAGGGTCGAAGGAGACATTGTCGGCGGAGAGGCCATAGTCCTTGGCGTGTTTCATGTAGTGATAGATTTCCGAGGTGCGCAGCAGCGCCTTGGTGGGAATGCAGCCCCAATTCAGACAGATGCCGCCGAGGTGCTCGCGTTCGACGATGGCGGTCTTGAAGCCAAGCTGGGCGGCGCGGATGGCCGTTACATAGCCGCCGGGGCCGGAGCCGATGATGAGAACGTCGAAACTATTTTCGGCCATGAAGGTGTTCCCTTCCAAAAGAAATTAAATAGACAGAATCTTCTTCACCACCGGCACCAAAGCGACACCAATGGCTTTTGTATTTACAGCATCGAGATGGCCGCCATCGGTCTTGTCGGCGACGGCCACCGCGCCCGCGTCAAAAAAATGCACGTTCAGTTCCTCGGCCACGCGCTTGTAGTGTTTGGCGAAGAGTTTTGACTCGGCAATGGCGTGGCCCCACAGGTCGTTGAACCATTCATCCTGCGTGGGCACCAGACTGGGCGGCGACATGATGAGAATTTCAGGCACCTTGTAGCCCTTCATGTAATTCGCACTCTTGACGATCTGGACCAATCGCTCCATGCCCATCGAGGCATCAAAGGCGCGGCAGCGCGCGGCGAACTTGATGTCATTGGTGCCGAGCATGATGATCACAAGATCAAGGGGCTGGTGGCTGATCAGCAGCAGCGGCAGCGCCACGGAGCCATTGCGCGATTCAAAAGTGGTCTCATCATCGAAAACCGTGGTGCGGCCGTTCTGGCCCTCTTCAATCACACGGGCCTTGCCGCCAAGACCAGCCGCCAGAGCATTGGGCCAGCGGGTTTCAAACGGATGGCGCGCATCCTGCCCGGCCACAAAGCCCCAGGTCAGACTGTCACCAAATGCGAGGATGTTTTTCATCAGTTACACCAACATCAGTCCTGGATCCTCTAGATACAGGCGGAAGGCGCTGAGGAGTTCGGCGCCGAGCGCGCCATCGACGCAGCGGTGATCGGTGGACAGGGTGACCGACATCTGGTGCTCGATCACGATGTCATTGCCGCGCACCACGGGGCGACGCTCGCCCGTGCCGACGGCGAGGATCGTGGCCTGGGGCGGATTGACGATGGCGGCGAAGTTCTTAATGTTCATCATGCCGAGATTGGAAACGGAAGTTGAGCCGCCGGTATATTCTTCCGGCTTCAAGCGGCGCGTCCGGGCTCTTGCGGCATAGTCCTTCATTTCCATGGAAATCTGGGTGAGGCCCTTGGTTTCGGCCTTGCGGACAACCGGCGTGATCAGGCCGCCGGGGATGGAGACGGCCACGCCCACATCGGCGTGGTGGTGCTTCACCATGGCGTTTTCGGTCCAGGACACGTTGGCGTCCGGCACCTTCATGAGAGCCATGGCCATGGCCTTGATGATGAAGTCATTGACCGAGACTTTCCAGGCGGGCTTTCCGTCCTTGTCCTTGGGGGCCTGCAGGTTGAGGCGCTCGCGCAGCGGCAGAAGGTTTTCCAGCACGCAATCAACCGAGACATAGAAATGCGGAACGGTCTGTTTTGACTCGGTCAGGCGGCGGGCAATGGTCTTGCGCATGCCGTCATGGGGCACGAGGTCGTAGGAGCCCGGTTCGAAGAGCTTGAGCACGGCCTCATCGGACATGCCTTGCGGCATGCCTGCTGGTTTGGCGGCGGGTGCCGCGCCAGGCTTGGCGTTTTCAACATCTTTCAGGACAACGCGGCCATGGGGGCCGGAACCTTTGAGGGCCGCAAGATCAATGCCCTTCTGCTTGGCAATGCGCTTGGCAAGAGGTGAGGCGAAAACGCGGGCGCCATCGGGCTTTGGTTCAGCTTTTGGCTGTGGAGCGCTGGCAGCGGAAACCGCAGGAGCAGCGGCAGCCGCTTGAGCCGCAGCAGGTTTTGCTGCTGGCGCGGCTGCGGCTTTTGGCAGATCGCCCAGTTTTTCGCCTTCGCCCAGAATGATGGCGATCGGGGCATTCACCAGGACATCGTCGGTGCCTTCGGCCACGAGAATTTTGCCGAGGGTGCCTTCGTCGATGGCCTCCACTTCCATGGTGGCCTTGTCGGTTTCGATTTCGGCCAGCACATCGCCGGATTTCACCTTGTCGCCCTCTTTCTTGAGCCATTTTGCAAGCTTGCCCTTCTCCATGGTGGGAGACAGGGCGGGCATGAGAATTTGCACGGGCATGGTCCGGTACTCTCTCTATGACTTGACGGAAAGCGGCGAATGTTTTGCGGCGGCCTTGGCGAGATCGGCGGTCAAGTTCTTGCGAATGTCCTCGAGGTTCTTGGCAGTAGTGCCGTGACCCATTTCGGCGCAGGAGGCCGCCACCTGCTCTGCCATGCCGGCCAATACATGGCCCCAAATATCAGCCTTGCCGAAAGCCATGGCATTCAATGACAGGCTGAGATGGCCATTGGTGATCCAAGCGCGCACAAGTTCTCCCGCTTTTTCGTCATGGAACACTTCGTGCGGCGGCTGAAGCTGATGCGGATGCGTTTCGTGGCTGTGGTCGTGATGGTGGTGATGATCATGGTCAGACATAGAGTACTCCTTTTACAGCGGCCACCACTTCATCGGCATTGGGGAGCGCCAGTTTTTCGAGATTGGCGGCATAGGGCATGGGCACGTCCTTGCCGGCGACGCGGGCCACGGGGGCATCGAGATAATCGAAGGCGTGGGTCATGACCTGGGCGGCGATTTCGGAGGTGACAGAGAATTGCGGATAGCCCTCCTCCACCGCCACGCAGCGGTTGGTTTTCTTCACGCTCTCAATCACGGTCGCCAGATCCATCGGGCGGATGGTGCGGAGGTCAATGACTTCCGCCTCGATGCCTTCGGCGGCGAGCTTGTCGGCGGCGGCGAGCGAATAGGTCATGCCGATGCCGAAGGAGACGATGGTGACGTGCTTGCCGACGCGGGCAATGCGGGCCTTGCCGATGGGCACGATCCAGTCATCGAGTTTCGGCACTTCGAAGCTTTTGCCGTAGAGGATTTCGTTCTCAAGGAAGATCACCGGATTGGGATCGCGGATGGCGGATTTCATCAGGCCTTTGGCGTCGGCGGCCGAATAGGGCATCACCACCTTGAGGCCGGGAATTTGTCCGTACCAGGCGGCATAATCCTGGCTGTGCTGGGCGGCGACACGGGCGGCGGCGCCGTTGGGGCCGCGGAAGACAATGGGACAACCCATCTGGCCGCCCGACATGTAAAGCGTCTTGGCGGCGGAATTGATGATGTGGTCAATGGCCTGCATGGCGAAGTTGAAGGTCATGAATTCGACGATGGGCTTGAGTCCGGCAAATGCCGCACCGGTGGCAATTCCGGTGAAGCCATGTTCGGTGATTGGCGTATCGATCACCCGCTGCGGCCCGAATTCTTCCAGCATGCCCTGGCTGATCTTGTAGGCGCCCTGGTATTCGCCCACTTCCTCGCCCATCAGGAACACGTCCTTGTCGCGGCGCATTTCTTCGGACATGGCGGCGCGGATCGCTTCGCGCACGGTCATAGTGACCATTTCAGTGCCTTCGGGAATTTCGGTGTCGGGAGCCGGCGCGCTTATCACAGCAGGGGCGGCAACGGGTGCAGGCGAAGGCGCTTCTGCAGTTGGAGCGGCGGCAGGTTTTGGCGCGGGAGCCGCATCGGCCTGGCCGATCACCGCAATGGGCGTGTTCACTTTCACATTCTCGGTGCCTTCGGCCACAAGAATTGCGGTCAGCGGCCCCTCATCGACGGCCTCCACTTCCATGGTGGCCTTGTCGGTTTCGATCTCGGCCAGCACGTCGCCGGATTTGATATTGTCACCGACTTTTTTCAGCCACTTGGCAAGCTTGCCCTCTTCCATGGTGGGCGACAGGGCGGGCATCAGAATGTTAGGCATGGTTGGCTCCGCCTCTTAAGCTGTCTTGTAAATGTCGGTGTAGAGCTCCGAGACATCGGGCTCCGGACTGGCGGTGGCGAAGTCGGCGGCTTCCGTGACGACTACACGGATATCCGCATCGATCTTTTTCAAATCGTCCTCGCTGGCAAAACCCGCTTTCAGAATCCGCGCCTTGACCTGCTCGATCGGATCACGCTCCTCGCGCATTTTCTGCACTTCCTCCTTGGCGCGGTATTTCGCCGGATCGGACATGGAATGGCCGCGGTAGCGGTAGGTGAGCATTTCCAGAATGTAGGGACCCTCGCCTGAGCGGCAATGCTCAACGGCGCGGTCGCCTGCTTCCTTCACGGCGCGCACATCCATGCCGTCGACCTGTTCAGAGGGAATGTCAAAGGCCTCGCCGCGTTCGCCGAGATGATCGGATTTGGCGGTGGAGCGCGGGGCGGCGGTGCCCATGGCATAGCGGTTGTTTTCGATCACGAAGATGACGGGAAGCTTCCAGACGGCGGCGATGTTGAAGGTTTCATAGACCTGGCCCTGGTTGGCCGCGCCGTCGCCATAATAGGTGAGCGCCACATGATCATTGCCGCGGTATTTGTTGGCGAAGGCGAGCCCTGCTCCCAGCGGCACCTGGGCGCCGACGATGCCGTGGCCGCCGAAGAACTGTTTTTCGCGGCTGAACATGTGCATGGAGCCGCCCTTGCCGTGGGAATAGCCATCGCGGCGGCCGGTCAGTTCGGCCATGACGCCCTTGGGGTCCATGCCGGCGGCCAGCATGTGGCCATGGTCACGGTAAGAAGTGATGAGCTGGTCACCGTCTTTCACCGCCATCTGCATGCCGATGACCACGGCCTCCTGGCCGATATAGAGGTGGCAAAAACCTCCAATAGTCCCCATGCCGTAGAGCTGGCCAGCTTTTTCCTCAAAACGGCGGATCAGCAGCATGTCCTTGTAAGCGCGGAGTTCTTCCTCGGAGGAAAAGCCGCTGTTTTTGCCGGCTGACTTTTCGCCTTTTTCAGGCTTGGTCCCTTTGCGTGCGATATAGGCTGATTTCACCGCCATAAGCTCCTCCCGCCATGCTTTTTGATGTGATTCATAGCATTAAGCGTTTGAGATAGCTTGTTTTTAGTGGTGTTAACCGAATTTCAGTTTACAGCGCGGAATTCATTGGGGAATTATGGTGAATCCAGCACGATCAGGTCATGGGGGCCTGCCACATCCAAGGTCGAACGGGCCATTTCGTCGAGCATGTCGGGATCTACGGATTCTGGCCGAAGAAGGGCAACGCGGGTTTCAAAATCCCTGCGCTGCTTCTGGATTGCCGCCAGATCACTGCTTAACTGACTGGATTGGCTTGCCAATTTTTCATGGAAGGCAAAGCCGCGGGGACCTTCCTTGGCGTGCCAGGCAAAGAAACCGAGCAGACCCAGGCAGGCGCAGGTGACGACGCTGTCGAATTTGGAGATTCGCATGACTGGCAAAGTCGGGGGAATCGCTTAAGGTTTGGTAAATACGCTGCCTTACGCGGGCTTGCTTTTTGCCACAAAGGATACGATGTAAGGGCAAAGGTTAAATGAGATGTTGTCGAGCAGCCGATTCATAGTCGCAATTCACGCCTTGAGCGTGCTGGCGCGCCATGCCAATAAAGGCCCGGTGTGTTCATCGGCTATTGCCACCAGCGTTGACACCAATCCCGTGGTCATTCGTCGTTTGATGGCGGAATTGGAAAAGGCCAAGCTGGTGCGCGCCACGGCGGGCCGCTCCGGCGGCTTTGAACTGGAAAGAAACGCGGACGGCATTACGCTGGCCGACATCTACCAGGCGGTGGAAGACGAGACCGTGTTCCGCATGCATAAGACCGATCCCAATTCGAAATGCCCGGTGGCCTGCCAGATGGGGAAAATTCTTGGCGCGCCTTTGCGAGCTGCGGAAAGTGCATTGTCAACGTCGCTGGCACGGACCACGCTCAAGGATGTGGCCGAAGCGGTCCACTGACTTTTCGCTTACTTCAAAATCCTGAAATCACCGATGGCGATGCTTGTGGCGTCGGCGGGGCCGGCGATGCGCAACCATACGCCCTTGCCCATGGCGTGGTCGGGAAGTGCAAAGGATTGCCTGCCCGGCGTGGTTTGTAAGGTGAAGCTTTGAATGGGGCGGCCACTGGTGTCCATCAGCCCTTCGGGCAAAATCATCACATCCAACTGGTTTGCCGCCGCGCCGAAGTTGCCGGAGGGCGGCACATATTCAATCAGATTCACGGGCTGGGCCGTATCTCCGGCGAAACTCACCAGTACATTCAATTCACGGTCAGGGGCGGTGATGCTTAAAGAAGTATCTGATTTTCCATCGAAGAGTTCGGCGAGGCGGTAGCGCTGCTCGGCGCCATCCTTCAGGGCGGCGGAGAACTGGGCACCCTGCCCGATGTCGAAAGGACCCGATTGCACCGCATCGCTTTTGGCTGCCGGAACCTCAGCTTTAGCCAAGGGCGGTTCAACGGCGAGCGTTACCTGCACCGGCTGCTGGGGTGGTGCCGCGGTGGGCGACAGGGTTTGATAGGCAGCGATAGCCACGCCCGCGACTGCCGCGAAACTCGTAGCGATCATATGGGCGTTGGAGAATCTGGCCGGCTTAGGATTTGAGGATGGTCGCGCCGGCATATTGAGCCTGTGTCCCTAGTTCTTCTTCAATACGCAGCAACTGGTTGTATTTCGCCAACCGGTCTGACCTTGCCAGCGAACCGGTCTTGATCTGACCGCAGTTTGTGGCAACAGCAAGGTCGGCAATGGTGGAGTCCTCGGTTTCGCCGGAACGGTGGCTCATCACGGCGGTGTAGCCCGCCTTGTGGGCCATTTCCACGGCTTCCATTGTTTCGGTCAGCGAGCCGATCTGGTTCACCTTCACGAGAATCGAATTGGCAATGTGTTCGGTGATGCCGCGCTTCAGGCGCGTGGTGTTGGTGACAAACAGATCGTCGCCCACGAGCTGGTGGGTTTTGCCGATCAGGTCAGTGATCTGCTTCCAGCCATCCCAATCATCTTCCGACATGCCGTCTTCGATGGAAATGATGGGAAATCCTTGGCGAGTTTGGCCAGATATTTGGCCTGCTCGGCGATAGACCGCTTTTTGCCTTCGCCTTCGTAGTCATAGACGCCGTTCTTAAAGAACTCGGTGGCGGCACAATCGAGGCCCAAATAGATTTCCTTGCCGGGCTTGTAGCCCGCCTGCTCGATGGCCTTGAAGGCGAATTCCAATGCCGCTTCCGCCGAGGGAAGATTTGGCGCAAAACCGCCTTCGTCACCCACGTTGGTGTTGTGGCCGGCTTTCTTGAGCGCAGCCTTCAGGGTGTGGAAGACTTCCGCGCCCATGCGCAACGCTTCCTTGAAGGTGGGGGCACCAACGGGGAGGATCATAAACTCCTGGAAGTCGATGGGATTGTCGGCATGGACGCCGCCGTTGATGATGTTCATCATGGGCACGGGAAGGGTGCGCGCCGCGGTGCCGCCGACGTAGCGGTAGAGCGGCTGGCCGCAGGCTTCGGCGGCGGCCTTTGCGGTAGCGAGCGACACGCCGAGAATGGCATTGGCGCCGAGGCGGGACTTGTTGGGCGTGCCATCGAGGGCGATCATGGTGCGGTCGATAGCGACCTGGTCCTGGGCGTCCATGTCGATGAGGGTTTCAAAAATTTCGCCATTCACGGCAGCTACCGCGTTAAGCACGCCCTTGCCGCCATAGCGCTTCTTGTCACCATCGCGGAGTTCCACGGCTTCATGGGCTCCCGTTGAGGCGCCCGAAGGGACCGCGGCGCGGCCGAAGGAGCCGTCCTCCAGGATCACATCCACCTCAACCGTCGGGTTGCCGCGGCTGTCGAGTATTTCGCGGGCGGTAATGTCGAGAATGGCGGTCATGGCGCTCTCCGGATGAGGTTCGGGGGGCTTATGACTTGGACCTGTGTTGAATGCAAGAAGGGTTAGGCGGGGTTCCCCAGCTGCCGCAACATCAGGATCATGTTGGCGTGGGCTTCGCCACTGCCGGTGTTCCTGATCTTGTGCGGAATGTCGGCACGGTAGCGGATAGCCTCGCCGGCCTTGGCGATCCGGACCTCGTCCCCCACGGTAATCTCCACCTCGCCTTTCAACAGGTAGAGGTGTTCCACGGTACCGGGCGGGTGCGGATCTGATTCCAGGAGGCCCCCTGGCTTGGCCTGGAAGTCATACCATTGGGTAAGTTCAATGAGGTTCAGGGGTCCGATAATGGCGAGACGGCAAAGGCCATCCTGGCTTTCCAGGATGGGGATTGCCGACTTCATCTGGTGGTCGAGAAAGGCGGTTCCGCTGTCGGCTTTCAGCACCTCGTCAATGCTGGTTTCAAGAGCCCGGGACAGGCGGAAAACGGTGGACAACGTGGGGTTGGTTTCGTTGCGTTCGATCTGGGAAATAATCGATTTGGCTACCCCTGACTGCTCGGAAAGCTCGCCTAAAGACATATTGTAAGCCTTGCGCAGGCGCTGGATGGTTTTGCCAAGGGCGGGCGTGGGGTCAACATCCTGTGAACCATTGCCTTTTTTGCTGCGCGGCGTTGACATTTTGTTGTCCTTTATTTAGAACTTGTGTTCGTAATAACGAACGAAACGACTATATAGGTTGCTGCTGGCTGTCAATTAGCGCTGATTTGATTGAAAAATCAATAAAATTCGCGAGCGTGGGCAGGCAGGGTAAACGTCCGGAGAAGCGAACAGGAGTTAAATGTGGGCGTGATTCAGGTTATCGACAGCAACAATGTGAGCCACATCCTGGAGGCGGTTGAGGGCTGGCGGGTGATGGAAATCATCCGCGAGCATGGCTTCGAGGTGGGTGGGCTTTGCGGTGGCGCCTGTGCCTGTGCGACCTGCCATGTGGAAGTTCACGCCGAATGGGCGGGCAAGCTCTACCCGGCAAATGACGACGAGGAAGCCATGCTGGACGAGGTTCCGGAACTTACGCAAACTTCGCGGCTTTCTTGCCAGATTATTTACACAGAAGATTTAAACGGACTCGCGGTCAAACTCGTGGCCAATGGCTGAGGTGAAATCATGCGCTATTTCCCCATATTCGTTGATCTGAAAGACCGGAAGGTCGTTGTTGTCGGCGGCGGCGAAGAAGCGCTGCGCAAGGTGCGCCTGCTGCTCAAGACCAAGGCCAGGATTCTGGTGGTGGCTCCCCTGCTCCATGATGAGCTGGCGGCGGAGCCGCGGGTGGAATGGCTGGCCACGCAATTTGCGGCAAAGCAGCTTGATGGCGCAGCGCTCGTCTATGCGGCGGAGCCTGCGATCAATGAAGTTGTCAGCGCCGAAGCGCGGGCCCGCGGCATTCCGGTCAACGTAATTGACGTGGCCGAAATTTCGACCTTCCTGACGCCATCGATTGTGGACCGCGACCCGGTGGTGATTGCCATTGGAACGGAAGGCACGGCCCCGGTTTTGGGCCAAGGCATCCGGGCCCGCCTTGATGCGGAGCTGCCGCAGGCGCTGGGTGATCTTGCCGCCAGGGCCAATGCGTTGCGTTCACGGGTTGCCAAGGAGGTGCCGCAGGGCAACCGCCGGCGCTCGTTCTGGGCCAAGTTTTTCTTCGGGCGGATTCGCGATGCGGTCGTTGTCGGTGATGCGGCGGGCTATGCCCATGAACTTACCATTGCCCTGAAAGATGAAGCGGCCCCTTCGATTGGCCGGGTTTCCATTGTGGGCGCAGGCCCCGGCGATCCGGAACTCCTGACTCTCAGGGCCCAGCGGAAATTGCTTGAGGCAGATGTGATTGTTTATGACCGGGATGTTTCTTCCAACATATTAGAAGTGGCGCGGCGCGATGCGGAGCGGTTTGCCGTGAGCGCCACGGAGTTCGACATCAGCACCCTGCTGGCGCGGCAAGCGCAGGCGGGCAAGCATGTGGTGTTTCTGGTTCCGGGTGATGTTGATCACGGCTCTGACGAGATTGCGGTTCTGGAGCAGCACGGCTTCGCGGTTGATATCGTGCCGGGCATTGCCAGCGAAACAGCAAAGCCATTCCCCTTCATGTCGCGCGACGATATCGCCACGGAGATGCTGAGGGCAGCCTCATGAGCGCGATTGAAAAAGGCCAGGTCATGACCGCCAATCGCTTACGCGACGGGGAAGTCGTCTTCCTCACGCGCTCGGGCGAATGGAATGAAAGAATCGATGAGGCGGTACTGGCGCTTGAGCCCCAGGCGACGGCGGCGCTCGAGACGCGGGCCAAGGATGATGAGAAAGCCACGCTGGTAACGGGCACCTACTTGTTTGACGCGGAACGGGTGGGCGGAAAGATCCGCGCGCTCCACATGCGCGAACGCATCCGCACCCTTGGCCCCACGGTCAGGACCGACCTCGGCAAACAGGCCGAAGGCACGGCCGGCGCATTCGGCTTCAGGGAGGCTTGATCCATGTACCGCTATGATGAATTCGACCATCAATTCGTGCAGGAACGCACCGCGCAATTCCGCGACCAGGCCAACCGCCGATTGAGCGGCGCATTGACCGAGGACGAATTCCGTCCACTGCGCCTGATGAACGGGCTCTATCTCCAGCTTCACGCCTATATGCTGCGGGTGGCCATTCCCTACGGCACCCTGTCATCCAAGCAGATGCGCCAGCTCGCCTATATCGCCGAAAAGTGGGACCGCGGCTACGGCCATTTTACCACGCGGCAGAACATCCAATACAACTGGATCAAGCTTGAGGACACGGCGGATATTCTGGCCGCCTTGGCCGAAGTCGAGATGCATGCCATTCAAACCTCGGGCAACTGCATCCGCAATGTGACTACGGACCATTGGGCGGGTGCGGCCGCTGACGAAATATCTGACCCACGCCCGGTGGGGGAACTGCTCCGGCAATGGTCGTCGCTGCATCCGGAATTCTCCTACCTGCCGCGCAAGTTCAAAATCGCAGTGACGGGTGCGCCCAACGATCGTGCTGCCGTGAAGGTGCATGACATCGGGTTGCGGCTGCACAAGAATGACGCCGGCGCCATTGGCTGGGAAGTCATGGTGGGCGGCGGCCAGGGCCGCACGCCGATGATCGCCGTGACAGTGCGCGACTTCCTGCCGGAGAAGGAACTTGTGGCCTACATCGAAGCGATCATGCGGGTCTACAACCTCTATGGCCGGCGCGACAACAAATTCAAGGCGCGCATCAAGATCCTGGTGCACGAAATCGGCGCGGAGAAATTCAAGGCGGAAGTCGAGGCGGAATACGCGCGCCGCCCGGAGCAGACCACCCATGTCGAGGAAAAGGAACTGCAGCGCATCGCCGCCTATTTTGCGCCGCCGGTTTTCGAGAAGCTTTCGCGCTTTTCCCCGGCCTTCGAGGAAGCAAAGCTCACGCATCCCGGTTTTGCCCGCTGGGCCCGCAACAATCTGGCGGCGCACCGGGTTGATGGCTACACTATCGTCAATATTTCCTTGAAGCCGGAAGGCGGCATTCCGGGCGATGCCACGTCTGATCAGATGCGCCTGATGGCGGATCTGGCCGAGCGTTATTCGCACGATGAACTGCGCGTAAGCCATCCGCAGAACATCATTCTTCCGCATGTGAAGAAAGACGATGCGCTGGCCATCTGGCAGGCGCTGGTGCCGGCGGAATTGGCCACGGCAAATTATGGGCTTGCTGGCGATATCATCGCCTGCCCCGGCATGGACTATTGCGCGCTGGCGACGGCGCGCTCCATTCCGATCAGCCAGGCCATTTCACGGAAATTCGCCGATCTCGACGTGCAAGAAAAAATCGGCCCGGTGAAGATCAACATTTCCGGCTGCATCAATGCCTGCGGCCATCACCACGTGGGCCATATCGGCATTCTCGGCCTCGACAAGAAGGGCGAAGAATTTTACCAGATCACGCTGGGCGGCTCGTCAAGCGAAAGCGCCTCAATTGGCTCCATCCTCGGGCCGGGCTTTGCCGGCCATGAAGTGGCCGATGCGGTCGAAAAGATTCTCGCAACCTATGTGAAGCTGCGCCAGCCGGGAGAGGAATTCCTCTACGCCTATCGCCGCCTGGGCCCGCAACCCTTCAAGGAGGCCCTGTATGCCGCTGCTTAGGAACAACGACTTCATTCAGGACGCTTGGGTGCATCTCGGCGCCGATGACCCTTTGCCAGATGGCGGCAATGTCTCCATTCCCTTTTCACGCCTGAAGAATGAGTGGGAAAGCCTGGCGAAATTTCCGGGCCAGCTTGGCACGCTCTTGAGCAATACCGACCATGCGGAAGACGTGGCGCATTTCCTGCCGCATCTGGCGCTGGTCATCCTCCCCTTCCCAGCCTTTGTGGATGGCCGCGCCTATTCCATCGCAAGGCAGATCCGCCTGCTGGGCTACCGCGGCGAATTGCGTGCCACGGGTAATATTTTGCCGGACCAGTTCCAATACATGGCGCAAGTGGGATTCAGCACTTTTGACGTTTCCGAACGCTTTCCGCTTGAGGTCTGGCAGCAGGCCTCAAAGCACATGTCGCTTGCCTACCAGCGCGGGCTTTACCGCCGGGTGGGTGAAGCGGAAGTGTGGAGCGAGCGCCACGCGGAAGCAGCGCCGGAACCCGAGCCGTGGGAGGAGCAGCCCCATGCCGGATAACCTGATCGATAACAGTGTCGTCGAAAGATACGCCGGGCTGGAAGGCCGCGACTTGATCAAGTCCATCTTGCGGGATTATCCCGGGAAGACGGCCCTGGTTTCTTCCTTCGGAGCCGAGTCTGCGGTGCTGCTGCACATGGTTTCGGAAGTGGACCCGGATTTGCCGGTCATTTTCCTGGATACGGGCAAGCTGTTCCAGGAGACGCTGGATTACCGCGACAAGCTGATTGTGGAGCTTGGGCTCACCAATGTGCGCTCGGTGAGGCCGGAGGCTTTTGACATTCTCGCGCAAGACGCCACCGGGCTGCTGCATCAGAGCAGCACCGATGCCTGCTGCCATATCCGCAAGACAATACCGCTGGAAAAAGCGCTGGCAGAATTCGATGTGGTAATTTCCGGACGCAAGCGTTTCCATGGGGCGGCCCGGGCTAATCTCGATTTCGTCAGCATCGCCGATGACCGGCTGAAGGTCGAGCCGCTTGCCGGGTTCTCGGCGCTCGATATCCAGTCCTACATGAACGGCCATCATCTGCCGTCGCATCCCCTCAAGCTCAGGGGCTACCGCTCGATTGGCTGCGAACCCTGCACCGCGCTTGGCGGCACGGATGATGATCCGCGCGCCGGACGCTGGGCCGGAACCGACAAGACCGAATGCGGCATACATTTCACCGCCAATGGGCAGATCATCCGCACGGTTCAGCGCCAAGCTGTCAGCGCCTGATTACTTCAGGGCCTGCCTGAGATCGTTGACCAGATCGTCCACATCCTCCAAGCCCACGGACAGGCGCAGGTTGCCGTCAGAAATCCCCATCATGGCACGGGCTTCCGGGCCGATGTTGCGGTGGGTTGTCGTCGCCGGATGGGTGATCAGCGATTTGGCATCGCCGAGATTATTGGAGATGTCGATGATGGCGAGCTTGCGCAGCACGGTGAAGGCCTTGGCCTTGCCGCCCGCCACATCAAAAGACACCATGGTACCGCCCATCTTCATCTGGCTGCGGGCGAGCCTGACCTGCGCGTGACTGTCGTGGTGCGGATAATACACCCGTTCAATGCCCTTTATTGAGGATAGCGCTGCGGCAACGGTTGCGGCGGCATGGCTTTGGGCCTCGACACGCAATTTCAACGTTTCCAGGCCCTTGAGCAGGACCCAGGCGTTGAAGGGTGAAAGCGTCGGCCCGGTATGGCGGAGGAATGGCTTCAGCAGCTCTTCCTTGAATTTCTTGCTGGAGAGAATGGTGCCGCCAAACACCCGGCCCTGGCCATCGCTATGCTTGGTGTTGGAATAGAAAACAATATCGGCGCCCTGCTCCATCGGCTTCTGCAGGATGGGCGTGGCAAAGACGTTGTCCACGATGACGACGGCGCCGGCCTTGTGGGCCACGTCGCAAATCATCTGAATGTCGAGAACCTCAAGCAGCGGGTTCGATGGCGTTTCGAGGAAAACGCATTTGGTCTGAGGCTTCATTGCCTGCTTCCAGGCCTTGGCATCGGTGCCGTCGACGAGATCATAAGATATGCCGAATTTGGGAAGGATGGCGGTGATGATCTGATAGTTGGAGCCGAAAAGCGAGCGCGAAGCAACGACGTGGTCGCCAACCTTCAACTGGCAGGCCAGCGCGCCGAAGGCCGCTGACATGCCCGAGGCCACGGCGTAACAGGCTTCGGCCCCTTCCAGCAGGCGCATGCGCTCTTCCAGCATGGTGACCGTCGGGTTGCCGTAGCGGCCATAAACATAGCCTTCCTCTTCGCCGGCAAAGCGCCGCTCGGCGGTTTCAGGGTCCTCGTAGACATAGCCGGAGGTGAGGTAGATTGCTTCCGAGGTTTCGCCATGGGGCGAACGGTCCAAACCGCCACGCACAAGTTTCGTGGCATCACCCCAGCCCGCGGGGTTCTGGCGCTTCGTATATTTCGCCATTAGCTTTGAACCCAGGGCAGCCCGGCGGCTTTCCATCCATTGGTGCTGCCGCGGTGGCCGTCGGCGTCCTTGTCGCCTTCAAAGCCCTGCGCCACGTTCCAGCAATTGGTATAGCCTGCTTCGGTCAGGGCCGACGCTGCCGATGATGAACGCGCGCCCGAGCGGCAGATGCAGAGAATTTCCGCGTCCTTTGGCAGGCCCATCTGCTCGATCTCTTCGACAAATTTGGCATTGACCTGCATGGCCGGAAACACCTGCCAGGCCAGACGCACCAGCCTTTCGACGGCGGGAACGCCTACGAACGTCCACTCGGGCTGGGTGCGCACATCCACCAGCACGGCAGAAGCATTGCCCTGCAAGCGTTGATGGGCTTCTGTTGGAGTGATGTTGCCTTTATGCATAAAACGACCTGTTCTTTATTTCGAACAATATGATAGTCGAAACAAAGTGCCCGGGCAAAGGAAAATGGCAGGATCTCGCGGTGCATGGTGAATTATTGGCATGGCGGCGTGAGACAGGCTGGCGCTTTTGGCTGCTCAACCGGCTATGTTAGATGAACTCACAAACCTCGTTGGAGTTTCCTCTCATGGCCAAGTCCCTGCCGGCGCGTTGCGATGTTGTTATCATTGGCGGGGGCATTGTGGGCAACTCCATTGCCTATCACTTGGGCAAGATCGGCATCACCAACACGGTGGTCCTGGAACGCAAACAGCTTACCTCCGGCACAACCTGGCATGCGGCGGGCCTGGTGGGGCAATTGCGCGCCTCCAAGAATCTCACCGAATTGGCGAAATACACTACCAGCCTGTTTGAAGGACTGGAAAAGGAAACCGGACAGGCCACCGGCTTCAAGCAGAATGGCTCGATCTCGGTTGCGCTCACCGAGGGCCGCATGGAAGAACTGCTGCGCGGCGCTTCCATGGCCAAGTGCTTTGGCCTCGCGGTTGACGTGGTCAGCACGGCTGAAATCAAGGAACGCGTGCCGCATTACAACATGGAGGGGGTCAAGGGCGGCGTGTTCCTGCCGAAGGATGGCCAGGTCAATCCCATCGATGTGACGCAGGCCCTGGCATCGGGGGCGCGGTCGCGGGGTGCGAAGATTTTCGAGAACACTAAGGTCACCCGCATTTTGGTGGAAATGGGCAAAACCGTCGGCGTTGAAACCACCGATGGCACGATCATGGCCGACAAGGTGGTGATCGCATCCGGCATGTGGTCGCGCGAATTGGGCCGCAGCATCGGGGTGAACATTCCGCTTCATGCCTGCGAGCATTTCTATATCGTGTCGGAACCCATCGCGGAGTTGCCGCGCAACATGCCGGTGGTGCGGCTGCTCGATGAATGCACCTATTACAAGGAAGACGCGGGCAAGCTGATGGTGGGGGCGTTCGAGCCCAAGGCCAAGGCCTGGGGCGGCGGCGGCATCGATGACGAGCATGCCTTCGTCACGCTGCCGGAAGACATGGACCATTTCGAGCCCATCCTCACCAGCGCCATCAACCGGGTTCCCTTGCTGGAAACGGCGGGCATTCAGCTGTTCTTCAATGGTCCTGAAAGCTTTTCACCGGACAACCGCTACTATCTCGGCGAAGCGCCGGAGGTAAAGAACTGCTACGTGGCCACGGGCTTCAATTCGATCGGCATTCAATCCTCAGGCGGCGCCGGCCTGGTGCTGTCGCAATGGATCAAGAATGGCCATCCACCGATGGATGTGAACGGCATGGACATTCGCCGCATCCACCCCTTCCAGTCGGTGCGCAATTATGTAGGCGAGCGCGTCACGGAAACACTGGGCCTGCTCTATGCCATGCACTGGCCTTACCGGCAGGCTGAAACGGCGCGCGGGGTGCGGCGCTCGCCCATTTACG
Source organism: uncultured Alphaproteobacteria bacterium (assembly GCA_963773295.1). GTDB lineage: Bacteria > Pseudomonadota > Alphaproteobacteria > Rhizobiales > Aestuariivirgaceae > Aestuariivirga. The sequence continues at coordinate 214,964 of CAVZAJ010000002.1, read as the reverse complement.
AGCAAACGAAAAAACTCGGCGCGGTGTTCGGCGAAGTGAACGGCTGGGAACGGCCGAACTGGTATGCACGCGACGGGGTGAAGCCGGAATATGAATACTCCTATGGCCGGCAGAACTGGTTTCCCTGCGCGGACTATGAGGCCAAACAATTGATGACGACATGCGCTTTCTTCGATCAGTCATCATTCGCCAAATATTCGGTTGAAGGGCGCGACGCCTGCAGAGTTCTGAACAGGATCAGCGCCAACAACGTCGATGTTGAGCCGGGCCGCATTGTTTACACGCAATGGTGCAACGAGCGCGGCGGCATTGAGGCCGATCTCACGGTCACGCGGCTGGAGGAAAACAAGTTCCTGGTGGTGACCGGGGCCGTGCCGCAAATCCGCGACATGGCCTGGCTGAAGCGCCAGACGCCGGATGATGCCCACTGCATTGCCACCGACATCACTTCCGGCCTGCCGATGATTGCGGTGATGGGTCCAAACTCGCGCGCCCTGCTCCAGAAACTGTCGGGTGCTGATTTATCCAATGCCGCATTCCCCTTCGGCACATCGAAGGAAATCGAAATTGGCTATGCACGGGTGCGGGCCTCGCGCATTACCTATGTGGGTGAATTGGGCTGGGAACTCTATATCCCGACGGAATTTGCAGCCCATGTGTTTGAACGGCTGATTGCAGCAGGCGCGGACTTTGGCCTGACCCCTGCCGGCATGCACACCATGAATAATTGCCGCACGGAAAAGGCCTATCGCCATTGGGGCCATGACATGAGCGACGAGGAAACGCCCTTCGAAGCAGGCCTCGGCTTTGCGATTTCCTGGGACAAGAAAGGCGGCTTCATCGGGCGCGAGACTTTGCTGAAACAGAAGGCTCTCAAAATTCTTCCCAAGCGCATGGTGTGTATCGCGCTGGAAGATGCAAGTGCTGCTGCGCCGATGATGTATCACGAGGAACCGATCTACCGGGATGGCGCAATCGTCGGTTCCACCACGTCCGGCGCCTGGGGCCACCGGGTGAACCTTTCCCTTGGCATGGGCTATGTGAGCAATGGTGGTGGTGTCACCAAGGACTGGATTGAGAACGGCCAGTGGGAAGTCGAACTGGCGTGGAAACGCTACGGCGCGAAAGTGCAATTGCAGAGCTTTTATGATCCCAAAGGTGAACGGATCAAAGCCTAGTTCAGCAGCGTTGCGCTTTTCCGTTCACCCGAAACGATACTTACGATCACATGGGGCGGGACTTCGAGGAGCCTGGCGCCGTTGTCCATCAGGAGAGCAGCGAATTGCCGTGCGGCGGCGATGACTTCATCCGCCTTGCCGCCGACAAGAGTGCCGGCACAAAGTTCGGCGCTGGCCTCATCGCCATGCTGGAGGGCGGCAATCATGCCCACACACAGGCATTCCTCGCGGCAGAGATAGCGGCACTGGCAGGTGAGGCAGCGGATGGGTTCGGCGGATTTTTCGCGGATGGCTTTTACCCAGTCATGCAGGTGCGAAACCAAGGCCCCGGCGTTGACCGCCCCGAGCTCTTCGGTGAACAGCAACCAGGCCTGTTCCCAGCAGGCGCTATCGCCGAATTCATAGCCCGACAGCCAATGGCGAAAGCCCTGGACAACGAGGCGTTCCCCTTTCCGGTCGAGATATGTCTGGCGATCCACCGTCGAATCCTATTCTTGAGTAATTTACTCGGATATAGAGTTACCGACCAAAGGTCAACCGAAAATTGAATATGACCGAAGATTTCAGGCTTTGTTAAGCGGGCGCTGATCTATTTGGTGTTTTGACGGGACTTCAATGCACAGCCCCTCCCAGCCGGTTACTGAAGTGCGCCTTTCGGAGCTTTTGAGCGCCCTCAGCCACGCCCTCGACATTACCGAGGGCCAGCCCGAGGGGCATAGCTTGCGCTGCTGCTGGATAGGGCTGCAAATCGCCGAAGAACTCAAGCTCGATGAAAGGCAGATCTGGGAGCTGTATTACACCCTGCTGCTCAAAGACCTGGGCTGCAGCAGCAATGCGGCGCGCATTTGCGAACTTTACTTGGTCAATGACCTCGAATTCAAAAGGGACTTCAAGCTCATCGATGGAAGCCTGCCCCAGGCCCTGCGCTTTGTGCTCAGCCACACGGGATTGAAAGCGGGCCTGGCCGAGCGCTTCCGTGCCATCATCAATATCTTCCAGAACGGCGGCGAGATTTCCACGGAGCTCATTCAGACGCGGTGCCAGCGCGGAGCGGATATTGCCCGCAAGATGCGCTTCAGCGAAGCGGTTGCGGAGGGTATCGGCAATCTTGATGAGCATTGGGACGGGCACGGAAAGCCGGCGTGCATCTCAGGCAACGCCATTCCGCTTTATTCCCGTATCGCGCTCATCGCCCAGGTGGCTGACGTGTTCCAGAAAGCCGACGGCGAGGATGCGGCGCGCCAGGAAATCAAGCACCGTTCGGGAACGTGGTTCGATCCGGAAATCGCGGAGGCATTTCACCGCGTTTCGGGGCGGCCGTCGTTCTGGGATTCGTTGAATAGCCCCGATCTGAATGAAATTGTTTATGACATCGAGCCCGCCCAGCATGCGACGGTTGTCGATGAGGACTATCTTGACGACATCGCCAGCGGCTTTGCCGAAGTGGTCGATTCGAAGAGCACCTTCACCAAGGGCCACAGCGAGCGTGTCACACTGTTTGCCGACCTCATTGCGGCGGAACTGGGATTTTCGCCGGAGCGGCGGCGTTGGCTGAAACGCGCCGCGCTATTGCATGACATCGGCAAGCTGGGCGTAAGCAATACAACGCTCGACAAACCCAGCAAACTCGACGCGGACGAGTGGGCGGAAATGAAAAACCACGCGGTGCAGACGGAAGCAATCCTGTCGCGCATCTCAGCCTTCCGGGAGCTTGCGAGCATTGCCAGCGCACATCACGAAAGGCTGGACGGAAAGGGCTATCCCAAGGGCCTGAAAGGCGATGAAATAGCCCTGGAATCGCGCATCCTGGCGGTTGCCGACATCTTTGACGCGCTTACTGCTGACCGCCCCTACCGGGCCGCTATGCCTGTTTCGAAGGCCCTGTCGATCATGGCGGAAGAAGTCGGCAGAGCCACCGACGGAACTTGTTTCGCGGCCCTGAAGAAAGCTTTGGAGCGTTTCCATGCGGGCATTGCCGCCTAACGGGTGAATTCCTTGAAATCTCCGGCGCGGGTTTCGAGAGAGTCGCGAAGCTTCAGTTTCCGTGCCTGGATTTCCGAAACCAGATCGATATGGGGGCTTGCATCGATTTCCTCAGCCATGGCCCAGCAATTTTCCTGCGACGTCAGCCAACAATCGGGATCATATATTCCGATGTCAAAAGGCTTGGAAACACGGCGCAGGGTTTTGTGCTTTTCCCGCACATACTCATGGAAGTAACTCATGGCCAGTTCGCGGGGGCTCGCATAAATTGGGTCGCGCCAGCGCAGCCAAATGGAATTGCTCTTGGAAATTGCGCCCCAATGCTTGTCGCGCTTGAACAGGGCAAGCACATGGTCATCATCGCCGGAAGCCTGGAAATCCATGAGCAGCGCCGGCTGACCATGGAGCAGAAGCGCCGCCGCGGCGATAAAGGCTGCTTCGATGCAGTGGCAGGAATTGTTGTGCAGGGCCATGCGGGCGGACTGGCAGGTGTCGCCCTGCGGTTCAAAGTTAATGGGAATGCTGGTGAGAAAATCCTGAATCTTTTCCGGTGTCGTCAACTTGCGGAAGAGCGCTGTTTCTTCGCGCGTCAGGCCAATGGCCCGGGCAAGGGCTGCATCAAAGGCCATGACCTAAAGCCCGAGCCCGCCGGTGTGATTGACGGAATAGTCGCGGCGCGCCGCGAGAATGGAGACGGAATAGCCGGCAACAACATCGATCAGCGACATGACCATGAGAAAGAAAAAGGCCGCGGTTCCGCAAAACGGCACCAGCAGGAATTCAACCAGGGCCACGATGAAGGTGGCGGTTGAGAGCATGTGATCGGCTATGGCGCCGGCCCCGAGCCGCGCTGCCTTGAGAATCTCAAAAAACAGGGCCACAAGCCCGGCCATGATGAAGAAATCGCTGACTTTCAAATAGAATTCGCTGCCCGAGGGCAGCATGCCGTCCCAAACCAGTGACTCGGAATCCATCCATTGGCCGGTCAGACCCAGGATGTTGAAGGCAATGATGACGAGGGCTATCGCGGGGAACGACAGGATATAGCGCATGGGAGGGTCTCCGGTTTGCGGCCTATTTAAACCAAGTGCGGCGATTCCCACAAAGCTGGGCTGCATTGGCCCCACCTACTTTGTTCTTTATTACGAACGCAAAATAGCCTATATAGAACGGGTAACAACCAAGATGAGGCTGTCATGACCCTGCAACTAGGCGATACCGCTCCCGATTTTGAAGCCGAGACCACGGAAGGCAAGATCAAGTTTCACGACTATATCGAAGGTTCCTGGGCGGTCTTGGTTTCCCACCCCAAGGATTTCACACCGGTCTGCACCACCGAGCTTGGCTCCATGGCGAAGCTGAAGCACGAGTTCGACAAACGCGGCGTGAAGCTGCTTGGCATCTCGGTGGATTCCGTGGAGGACCACCAGCGCTGGAAGAACGACATCAAGGACGTGACCGGCGCGCAAGTGAATTACCCGATGATCGGCGACAGCAACCTGACCGTGGCCAAGCTCTATGGCATGATCCATCCCAATGCTTCAGGCGATGCCAAGGGCCGCACCGCCGCCGACAACTTCACGGTGCGCAATGTTTACATCATCGGGCCGGACAAGAAGATCAAGCTGCTTCTCACCTACCCCATGAGCACCGGGCGCAATTTCCAGGAAATTCTCCGGGTTATCGATTCCCTCCAGTTGACCGCCACCAAATCCGTGGCCACCCCCGCGGACTGGAAACAGGGCGAAGATGTGATCATTCTGGCGTCCGTTTCCGATGACGCGGCCAAGGAGAAATTCCCGGCCGGCTGGAAAACGTTGAAACCCTATCTGCGCCTGGTTGCACAACCGGGCAAGTAAAGCCGTTTCGTCTCCCCCCGCACCAAACTTGCCCCGGAGCAACCCTCCGGGGTTTCCTTTCAGTTGCCGCTGGCGACAAAACCGCTATTGGAGGTGGATTGCTTCACCAAGGCCACCCACTGCAAGGGATTGGCGTGGGACTGGCGCTTCAGGAATTTGTACTGGGTGTCATTCCAGCGCGAGACCTTGTCAAAGCGGTTGTCCAAGACGTAATCCCCGGCATCCGTGGTGACGGTAAGAATGGCATGGCCTTCGCCCTTTTCATCCAGAACAACGGTGATGAGCAGCGCCTCCGCCGAAAATCCCAGCCCTTCGAGCTGCCGCTTCTTGAGCAGCACGTAGTCTTCGCAGTCGCCCGCATCGGTGGGATAGGCCCAATGCTCGGCTTCGCCGTAGAGATCCTGGTCGCTGATCGGGGCAATTCTGCCGTTCACGTAACTGTTGACCACATAAAGCTGGTTCCAGCGCTCGGGTGACATGGCCATGCGTTCGTGGGCGGTTCTCCGCGTCTTGCAATCATCCGGGTTGGTCACGCAAAACTTGACGAAACCCACCGGCGGCAAGGTCTTGCCGAACTCCGGCGCCGCATTCTTCGGGCCTGCGCCCACGGCCAAGCCACTGTTTAGAGCCATCAAACACGCAAGCGTGCCCGACATTACCGCTGCCCGAAATCCCATACTGCCCCAGAACCACATTTTGTTGCCTGGGATTTAAATAAATGAATTTGGGCTGGCTGGGCAAACATAATTAACAAATAGTTAATAGAAATGTCGTGAGTGTGCTTTTACCACCACTTCGGAGCCTGGTAGCCACCGGCCACCTGCTCAATGGCGGCTGCCGCCCTGAACAATGTCTCTTCGTCAAAGGCCTTGCCGATGAGCTGAAGTCCGAGTGGCAAGCCGTCTTGCGAAACACCCGCGGGAACGGCAATGCCGGGAAGGCCCGCCATGTTGACCGTGACGGTGAAAATGTCATTCAGGTACATCTGCACGGGATCGCTGATTTCGCCGGGGGCGAAGGCGGGGCTTGGCGTCGCCGGCGTCAGCACCACATCAACCTTGGCCCAGGCCTGCTCAAAATCACGCTTGATCAGTGTGCGGATTTTTTGGGCGCGGACATAATAGGCATCATAGTAACCCGCTGAAAGAACATAGGTGCCGATCAGGATGCGGCGCTGCACCTCCGGGCCGAAGCCGGCAGCGCGGGAATTTTCGTACATGTCGACGATGTCATCGCCGGGAGCGCGCAGGCCATAGCGCACCCCGTCGTAGCGCGCGAGGTTTGACGAAGCTTCGGCGGGCGCCACGATGTAATAGGCGGGAAGCGCGTATTTCGTGTGCGGCAGCGAGATTTCAACCATCTCGGCCCCCTGCTCTTTCAGCCACTGGGCGCCTTTGTCCCACAGGGCTTCAATCTCGGCGGACATGCCATCGGCGCGGTATTCCTTCGGAATGCCAACACGCAGGCCCTTGATGGATTGGCCGATGGCTTTTTCATAATCAGGCACCGGAAGATCAACCGAGGTCGTATCCCTGGGATCAACGCTGGCCATGGATTTCAGCATGATGGCGGCATCGCGCACATCGCGCGCTATGGGACCCGCCTGATCGAGGCTTGAAGCGAAGGCCACCACACCCCAGCGCGAGCAGCGGCCATAGGTGGGCTTTATCCCCACGGTGCCAGTAAAGGCGGCGGGCTGACGAATGGAGCCGCCCGTGTCAGTGGCGGTAGCGGCGGCACAGATATGGGCGGCAACGGCGGAGGCAGAGCCGCCGGAGGAACCGCCGGGCACAAGCGCCGCATTGGAATTCTTGCGCCGCCAGGGATTGATCACGTTGCCGTAGTAGCTTGTCTCGTTGGAAGAGCCCATGGCGAACTCATCCATGTTGAGCTTGCCGAGCATCACGGCGCCGTCGCGCCAGAGGTTCTCAGTGACGGTGGATTCGTAGGTTGGCTTGAAGCCGTCGAGGATATGGCTGCAAGCTTGGGTGTGGACGCCCTTGGTGGCGTAGAGATCCTTGATCCCCAGCGGAATGCCTTCCAGCGCCCCGCCTTGGCCTTTTGCCAATTTCGCGTCGGAGGCCTTGGCCATGGCGCGGGCCTTGTCCGGCGTCTCGACGATATAGGCATTCAGGATGCGGGCTTTTTCGACGGCGGCGATGTAGGCCTCGGTCAATTCGACGGCGGAGTATTCCTTTTTGCGCAGGCCTTCGCGGGCTGCGGCAATAGTGAGCGAAGTGAGGTCGTTCATTCAATCACCTTCGGCACGAGGAAATAATCGTCTTCGGCGGCGGGCGCGTTTTCCACAACATCATGGGGGTTGCTGCCATCGGTCACGACGTCGGCGCGCTTTTTCATCCTGACTGAAACAACCGAAGTCATGGGCTCGATGCCCGCGACATCCACCTCGTTCAACTGCTCGATCCAATGAAGAATGGAATTCAACTCGCCGGCAAGGCGCGCAACATTTTCTTCCTTCACCTTGATGCGGGCGAGTTTTGCAACGCGCCGCACGGTGGCCTGATCAACTGACATGGATAGCGGACCCTGTTGGAATTCTGCGGGCTGATTAGCAGCCTAAGGGCGAACCCGCAACTTAGCTTTCTGCCGGCCGCCGGCGTCGAAATTATCTTCCTTGAGCCAGGCTTCAAAGGCCTGCTTGGCCTTGGGCCATTCGGTGTCCAGCATGGCAAACCAGGCGGTGTCCCGGTTGCGGCCCTTGATGATGTAATGCTGGCGGAAAATGCCCTCGAAGGTGAAGCCGAAGCGATCCGCCGCCGTGCGCGAGGGCGCGTTGAGCGCATCGCATTTCCATTCCAGGCGGCGCACGCCGAGATCGTCAAAGCAGTGGCGCATCATCAGGTATATGGCTTCGGTCGCCTCGCGGGTTTGCTGCAGTTCCGGCGACATCCAGATATGGCCGATTTCGATTGCACCATTGGCGGAGTCATTGCGCATGAAGGAGCCCATGCCCACGGCCTTGCCCGTATCGCGGCGGACGAAGGCATAGAACCAGGGATCGCGGGCGGCCTCGCGGGCCTTGACCCATTCGATGAATTCCTCCTGCGAGGCGAAGGGGCCGTAGCCCATATAGGTCCAGATATGGCCCTGCGGGTCCTTGCCGTCAAAGCTGGCATAAAGCTCGGCGGCGTGCTTGGCGGCGGAGACGTGATCCAGCCTGATCCAGCGCCCGTGCAGGGGGCGCATGTCGGGGACATTGCCGACGGGCAGCGGGTCCACAATCGCGCCAACGGGCCGCTCAATTTTCTTAACCATGTCACGCCTTCCTGCAATTCGTCCGGGGCTATGCAATAACGCCGCTTTACCTGTTTGCCAAATCGGCTATCAGAAACCCATGTCCACCCACCTACTGGCCCTCCAGTCCGCTTTGGAAAACCTGCCCCAGACTTCTCGCCTGATGGGGCTGGATTTGGGCACGAAGACCATCGGCATTGCGACAAGCGATCGCAGCCGGCAAATCGCAACACCCATCATCACCCTAACGCGCAGCAAGTTCACCCAGGACGCGACCGAGCTGCTGGCAATCGCCACGAAGGAGAATGTGGGGGTTCTGGTGCTGGGACTGCCGATCAACATGGATGGCAGCGAAGGCCGGCGCGCGCAGGCGACACGGGCCTTTGCGCGCAATCTCGCGAAACTCACGCCGCTTTCGATTGTATTTTGGGATGAGCGGCTCTCGACGGCGGCGGTCGAGCGCATGCTGATCGAGGCGGACGCCTCGCGGGCGACGCGCGACAAGGTTGTCGACAAACTGGCGGCCGCCTGGATTCTGCAAGCCGCGCTCGATGCCCTGAGGCAAGCATGACCCAATCCTTCATCGCCCTTCTGCCGGTGTTTATCGTCATTCTCGTGGGCTTTGGGCTGCGGCGCAGCGGGCTGATTGCCGAGGAACACTGGACCGCGGTCGACCACGTTTGCTACTACGTATTGTTTCCGGCGATCATCTTCAAGGAAATCGCGGCGGCGGATTTTTCCAACGTTCCGGTGTGGTCCATGGCACTGGCCATGATCCTCGGCATTTCGACCATGTTTGTTCTGCTGCTGGTTTTACGTCGGCCGCTCATCGCAGCGATGGAGCTGAACGGCCCGCAATTCTCGAGCCTTTTCCAGGGCGCCACGCGCTGGCACACATTCATCGCGCTGGCCATTATCCCCATTTATTTCGGGCAGCCCGCCCTTGCTTTGGGCGGCCTCAGCGCCGCGGCCATGACGCCGCTCCTAAACATCGTGAATGTGGGGGTAATTTCGGTTTATGGCTCCGGCGCTAGGATGGATGGGCGGGCCATAGCACTTTCCATTTTGAAGAACCCATTCGTGCTTTCGTCGCTCGGCGGTGTCGCCTGGCAGGTGCTGCACCTGCCCATGCCCACGATGGGGGTTCAGGTTCTCGACATGATCGGCAAGGGGGCCCTGGGCCTGGCCCTTTTGGCGGTGGGAGCGGGCCTCCGCATGGATGAGGCACTCTCCACCAAGGGGCCGGTGGTGCTGGCGACTTTCCTGAAATTGCTGGTGATGCCGATTTTCATGGCGGCGTGGCTGTGGATTCTGGGGGTATCCGGGGATGCGGCGGCCGTTGCCATTCTCTGCGGGGCAGTGCCCACCGGTTCGGGGGCCTATGTTCTGGCCAAGCAAATGGGGGGCGACGCCCCGATGATTGCCAGCATTCTGACCCTTCAGGTCATTTGCGCGGCAGTCACAATTCCCCTTGTGTTAAGCCTCTTGGGTTAATTGTCCACAGGCCGGCGATCTTCCCTTGCGGGACGGGGGATTCGCCCCTACACAGCCGTTTTTAATGACATCGCCAACTGCACGACCCAAGCTTCTCAAAGGCCAGCACCTGCTGGCGGTTGATAATATTTCGCCCCTTGAAATCACCGCACTTCTGGATTTGGCGCAAACCTATGTGAGCGAGGGGAACGGGCCCCGGCAGCGTGTCCCGATCCTGCAAGGGCAGACGCAGGTCAACCTGTTCTTCGAAGCCTCCACCCGCACCCAAAGCTCTTTCGAAATTGCCGGCAAGCGCCTGGGTGCCGATGTGATGAACATGGCCATTTCCTCCTCGGCGCTGTCAAAGGGCGAGACGGTTTTGGACACGGCCATGACGATCAATGCCATGCATCCCAATTTCCTGGTGGTGCGGCATCAATCGTCCGGCGCGGTTGAGCTGCTGGCGCAGAAGGTTTCCTGCTCGGTTATCAATGCGGGCGACGGCCAGCATGAGCATCCCACGCAAGCGCTTCTCGATGCGCTCACCATACGCCGCCGCAAAAAATCGATTGAAGGACTGACCGTCGCCATCTGCGGCGATGTCCTGCACAGCCGCGTGGCGCGCTCCAACATTCACATGCTGAACAAGCTGGGTGCCCGGGTGCGGGTTGTCGCTCCCTCCACGCTGCTGCCGACGGGCATTGCGCATTTCGGGGTGGAAGTTCACCGCAACATGCGCGACGGGCTTGACGGCGCCGATGTGGTGATGATGCTGCGCCTGCAGCTCGAGCGGATGAGCGGGGCTTTCGTGCCTTCGCAGCGGGAATACTACCGCTTCTACGGCTTGAATGAAGAAAAATTGCGCTACGCCAAGCCTGATGCGCTGGTCATGCATCCCGGTCCGATGAACCGGGGCATTGAAATCGACTCCAACGTGGCGGACGGGGCGCAATCGGTAATCCGTGAGCAGGTGGAAATGGGTGTGGCGGTGCGGATGGCTGTGCTGGACGCGCTGTCGCGCAATTGGCCGGCGGGAGCGCAATCATGATGACTCCCGCAGTGAAGCAATCGGCGCAGCGCAAGGCCTATCTGAATGCCAATATCGTGGCCCCGGCCCAGGGCTTGAATGGGAAGGGGGGGATTCTCATTGAGGATGGCTGGATCCTGGCGGTTGGCCCGAAGGTGACGAAGGAGTCAATCGGCGCCGGCACGGCGAGTTTCGATTGCGCCGGGGCAACCCTCATTCCGGGCCTTATCGACATGCGGGTGTTCACCGGCGAACCGGGCACGGAATACCGCGAGACACTGGCCACGGCATCTGAAGCGGCGGCGGCGGGCGGTGTCACCACCATGATCGTGATGCCTAATACCCAGCCGGTGATTGATGACGCGGCGATTGTGGATTTTATTTTGCGCCGGGCCCGCGATACGGCTTTGGTGCGGATTGCACCCATGGCGGCGATCACCAAGGGCCTGGCCGGTGAGCTGATGAGCGAGATCGGCAGCCTGAAGGAAGCCGGGGCGGTTGCCGTCACCGACGGCACGCATGCGGTTTCCAACGCCAATCTGTTCCGCCGGGCGCTGACCTATGCCAGGGACTTTGACATGCTGGTGGTGCAGCATGTCGAAGACCCCAGCCTTTCAAAGGGCGTGATGAATTCCTCCGAGACGGCTTCGCGGCTCGGGCTTGCCGGCAATCCGGCAATGTCGGAAGTGATCATGCTGGAGCGCGATATCCGCCTGGTGGAAATGACGGGGGGGCGTTACCACGCTTCGCAGATTTCCTGTGCGGCCTCCCTGGAAGTCATTCGCAGCGCCAAGGCGAGGGGTTTGCCGGTGACGTGCGGGGTTTCCATTCATCACTTGACGCTCAATGAGAATGACATCGGGGCTTACCGCACCTTCTTCAAGCTCTCACCGCCCCTGCGCACGGAGGATGACAGGCGCTCCCTCGTGGCGGGCGTGGCGGACGGAACCATTGATGTGATTGTGTCCTCGCATGATCCGCAAAGCGCTGACACCAAGCGCCTGCCGTTTGCCGAAGCAGCGTTCGGGGCCATCGGATTGGAAACCATGCTGTCTGCGGCGGTCGGGCTTTACCATAATGAAAACATGCCATTAGGCCGTCTCGTGGAGGCCATGTCGTCCAAGCCTGCCGAAATTCTCGGCCTTGAGACAGGGCGGCTGGCGCCGGGTGCGCCCGCCGACTTCGCACTGGTTGATCTTACCATGAGCTGGACGGTGGACGAAACCAAGCTGCATTCGCGTTCAAAGAATTCTCCGCAGGAAGACCGCACGATGGAGGGCCGGGTTATTGAAACGGTCGTTGCAGGGCGCATGGTTTACGCATACGCTCGGTAGACCATGATCCCGTTTATTGCCATTCTCATTGGTTATTTCTGCGGCAGCATCCCCTTTGGGCTGCTGCTTGCCAAGGCGGCGGGACTCGGCGATGTGCGCAGCATCGGCTCGGGAAACATCGGGGCCACCAATGTCTTGCGGCTGGGCAACAAGAGGATCGCGGCTTTCACGCTTTTTCTCGATGGGCTGAAAGGCGCGGCGCCGGTTTTGCTGCTCACGCATTTTGGCACGGCCGAGGCCGGCATGATTGCCGGGCTCGCGGCGATGGCCGGCCATATTTTTCCGCTCTGGCTGGGCTTCAAGGGCGGCAAGGGCGTGGCCACCAGCCTTGGCGTGCTGTTCGGCCTGTTCTGGCCGCTCGGGGTCATATTCATCGCCCTCTGGCTTGCGCTGGCTTTCACCTTCCGCATCTCATCGCTTGCCGGACTTACCGCGTCAGCGCTTACGCCGCTGTGGGCCTATCTGCTTGGATGCAGCAATGAGCTTATACTGACGACGGTTATCATTGCGGTTGCCATCTGGATCATGCACCGCGCCAACATCGGACGATTGATGAAGGGCGATGAGCCCAAGATCGATCTTCAAAAACGAGGCTGAGACCCATGCAACTGCTGGACCGGGCGCAGCGACGCGATTGGATCCGGCTCAGCCAAAGTGAAAATGTCGGGCCGGCGACATTCCGCCAGTTGATCAGTCGATTTGGAAGTGCCACCGCAGCGCTTGCGGCTCTGCCCACGCTTTCAGCGAGAGGCGGCCTGGCCCGGCCCATCCGGATTTTTTCGGAAGAAGATGCGGAAGCTGCCCTGGACCAGGCGGCGGAGTTGGGCGCTTCCTTCGTGGTGGCGGGAGAGGCCGGCTATCCGCCCCTGCTCCAGCATATTTCCGGCGCGCCGCCGTTTCTCTGCGTAAAGGGCGTTTCCGCTCTTGCGGAGCGCCCGTGCGTTGCCATTGTGGGGGCGCGCAATGCTTCGGCGGGCGGCAGGAAGTTTGCCCGGCAATTATCGGCGGAGCTCAGTGAGGAAGGCTATCTCGTGGTCTCGGGTTTGGCGCGCGGCATCGATACGGCGGCCCATGAAGCGGCACCGCAGGGGCGGACTGCCGCGGTCATCGCCGGCGGCATTGACAATATCTATCCGCCGGAAAATGCCGGACTGCAAAAGACCATTGGCGAAAATGGCCTGTTGCTGACCGAGATGCTGCCCGGCGCCGTGCCCCGGGCGGAGCATTTTCCCCGACGCAACCGCATTATTTCGGGCATGTCGCGGGCCGTTATCGTGGTGGAAGCAGCGCTGCGCTCGGGATCGCTGATCACGGCGCGGCTTGCCGGAGAACAGGGGCGCGATGTCTTCGCGGTTCCCGGCTCACCCCTTGACCCCCGCGCCGAGGGCACCAATAAGCTGATCAAGGAAGGGGCGACACTTCTGACCAGCAGCGCCGAAGTGATCGAAAGCTTGAGGACGGAATACACGGCCTTGCGGACTTTCTCCGAACCCGAACTTCCGATCGAAGGACCTGTCGAGGCGAGCCCCACTGACCGAAAGCTTGTGCTTTCTCTGCTGTCACCGACGCCCATTGATATCGATGACGTGATCCGGGAAAGCGGGCTGCCGGCCGCCTTGGTCCTTGGCATTTTGCTTGAACTTGAACTTGCCGGGAAGGTTGCCCGCTCGGCTCAGCAAAAGGTGAGCCTGGCCTAGTCTAGTCCACTTCGTCCTTTGGGAGGACCCAGGTTTCCTTGAGGGCTGCAGATTTCCATTTCTGGAAGGGCTTTGTCGCCAATACCGCATCCATGTAGGCCTTGCTGTCCTTGGCCAGCGGAATGGCATAGGTTTCAAAGCGGCTGACCACGGGGGCAAACATGGCATCGGCGTTGCAGAACCTGCCAAAAAGGAACTTGCCGCCTTTGCCATAGGTTTTGCGGCAGTCACGCCAGATTTCCTCAATGCGCGCAATGTCGGCCCGCGTTGCATCATCCAGCATGACAGATTTTTGCGGCCGCCGCAGATTCATTGGGCAGGCATTGCGCAGGCCTGAAAATCCGGCGTGCATTTCATTGGAAACGGCGCGCGCCACAGCCCTTGCCGCCTTGGCCCGGGGCCAGAGGTTCTTCTCGGGAAAAGTCTCGGCCAGATATTCAAGAATGGCGAGGGTTTCCCAAACCGTGACCTTGCCATGACGCAGGATAGGCACGCGCCCGGCCCGAGAATGACCTGCAATCTGCTGTTTCGTGTCCGGGGTATCGAGCGGGATCAAGGTCTCATCGAAGTCGAGACCGGCCATGGTCATGGCCAGCCATGGGCGGAGCGACCAGGATGAGTAGTTCTTGTTGCCAACGATGAGATGCAGTTTGGCCATTTGACGCGTTTCTCCCTGCTACATGGATTTGGGGAGATAGCGAAAGGACAGCGCTCCCATAATGATTAGGCTGGTTCCGAGTATAATGAAAACAACGCCGATTTCAAAATAGGACAGCGCCACGGCAAAGATCATCGCCGGAATGAGATCGGAGAAATCGATATAGGTGCGGTAGACGGCGGCCATGCGCTGGCGTTCGTGGGCGCGCACCGCCCGCAAAAACGGAATGCCGCCTACCCCATCAAGCCCCGAGGCGGCGAATGCGCCAAAGAGCAAACCAAACATAGCGATATATGGTTGGGCCTTTCCGGCGATCCCGGCAGCGATTGACGCCAGCGCCATCAGCATGAAGCACACCGTGATGATCGAGCGAACGCCGAAGCGGCGGGCCAGCCGGCCGAAGACATAGGCGAAGAGCAACAGTGCCTGGCTTGCCGAAATCATCAGGCCGCCGATTTGCTTGCCCACGCCGCTCTCGACCATCAGCAACGGCCCGTAAACAAAAAAGGTCACCCAAAAACAAGACCTGCCGAAAGCCACCATCCACGCGAGCCGCAGGCGGGGCTGGCGGACGAAGCGCATGACATTCGCGAGCGGATTGAAACGCTGCAGGTTCCCAGAGGGCAGTGTCACGCGGTCGGACAGGCGCAACACCCAGAAGAGCACAAGCAACGCCGCGGCCACCGCAACACTGACCAATTGCGGCCCCCACGGGCCTAAATGGGTATAAAGCCAGACGCCGCCAGCCGGCCCGATCATCCAGGAAAATGTCGACAGGCTGAGGCGCAACGGCTCGGCGTGCGCCAGATCGCTCTTCTTGATGTGATCCATGATGTAGAGCGACAAGGTGATGTTCAATATTCCGGCTCCGCAGTTGCGGAAAAACATGCCGCCAATCTGTCCGGGAACGGTGAAGCTTGCGAAGAACAGGCTTGCCGTAATGAGGCCCACGACGCCCAAGGTATAGGCCCAGCGCCGGCGCAGACGGCCGAGAACGTAGGGGAGCATGAGGGTCACAAGCAGCACGACCATGGCAACAAGGGTAGTGAGTTCGCTCACCTTCTGACTGCTGCCGAGGAGGTCATAGGCCTGCAGGGAGACCACGGTCGAGTTCAGCGACCGGACCAGGGATTCAAGCGCAAATAGCGCACCGAATGTCAGCGCGCCGGCCTTGCGACCTGAGATGAGGTTCGGAAAATCAGATTCGGCCGCCATGATTGAACCATTGAACTAGCAGAGAACGCCGGGCGCAAATACTCCCCACGACAGGCAAACCGGGTGCGCTGCCATGCGTTGCCCGTATGGCTAATTTTCTGGGAGAAAAGGCGCCGGAAGTGGGTTATGCAAGCCGCATGTCGTCATCGGAAAAACAACGGGTGGTCGTCCTCTCGATTTTTGCCAGCCTCGGGCTGACAATCACCAAGTTTGCCGCCGGGCTTGCCACCGGCTCGCTTGGCATTCTGTCGGAGGCTATCCACAGTTTCATTGATTTTGGCGCCACGCTGATTACCTGGTTTGCGGTGCGTTGGAGCGATCATCCGCCCGACGAGGAGCATCATTATGGCCACGCCAAGGCCGAGAGCGTTGCCGCCCTGGTTGAAACAGGACTGCTGTTTCTCACCACGGCATGGATCGTCGCAGAAGCGGTCAAGCGGCTTGTCGGCGACGCGCAGCACATCGAGGTCGCCTGGTGGGCCTTTGCCATCATTGGGGGTTCAATAATCATCGATTTCGGCCGGGCGCGGGCCTTGGGCCGGGTGGCGCGCGAGACCTCGAGCGAGGCGCTTGAAGCCGACGCCCTGCATTTCAGCTCCGATATGTGGAGCTCGGCGGTGGTGTTCATCGGGCTCGCTGCGGTGTGGCTCGGCTTTCCCCTGGCTGATCCGATTGCGGCCATTATTGTTTCCATATTTGTGGCATTGGCCGGATGGCGCCTGGGCAAGCGCACCCTGGGCACCCTGCTTGATGCGGCGCCAGCGGGGGCCACGGCGGAGCTGCGTTCGCTGGTTGAGAACACCAGCGGGGTGCTCCACCTCAGTTCGCTCCGCCTGCGCCCGGCGGGACCGACGCTGTTTACCAGCGCGGTAGTCGAAGTGCCGCGCACCATGCCGGTCGACGATATCGTCAAGCTGAAAGACACCCTGACCGAAAAGATCATCGAGAAGTTCCCAAGTGCGGATGTGACGGTGACCGTGAATCCCGTGGCCCTGGACGATGAGACCGTGTTCCAGCGGGTGATGCTGATCGCCTCGCGGCGCAATCTGGCCATTCATCACCTCACGGTGCAGGAAATAAAAGGGCGGCTGGCGGTGAGTTTCGATCTGGAAGTTGATGGCCTCATGCCGCTGGTGGAGGCCCATGAGTATGCCACGCAGCTTGAGGATGCCATACGTTCCGAGCTTGGCCCGGGAGTTGAGGTGGAAAGCCATATCGAGCCCCAGCCGGAGCGCCTGCTTTCCGGCGATGACGCGCCGGAAAAGACGTCAAAGGCCATCATCAGCCTGCTCACGGCGTTGGCAAGGAAACAGCTGCGGCTGAACGACCTGCACAACATCCGCATCCGGGAGAATGACCAGGGCCTGTTCGTTCACTATCATTGCCGCTTCGCGCCTTCGGAAACCATTGACGATGTGCATTCAATCGTGGACCAGATTGAAAATGCCCTGCAGGAGAAGTTTCCGGCAATCCGCCGGGTTATCGCTCATGCTGAGCCGATTGGCCACGTGAGGCATGGCATCTGATGCAAGTCATCAGGCCAGCGGAGTACCGGGCCATGCCGTGGAAAAACGGGGGTGGCGTGACCACCGAAATTTGCGTGAGCCCGGTTGCCGGGGCCTTTGATTGGCGGGTGAGCATTGCAACCGTGAATGCGGATGGAGCGTTTTCAAGCTTTCACCGGTTACGAGCGCCACATCATGGCCCTGGCGGGTGAAGGCATGGTCCTTGATATCGAGGGACGCGGCAAATTTATCCTGGAACCCCTAAAGCCTTTTTCATTCTCGGGCGACGCGCAGGTTCATGGATCGCTTTTGCAGGGAGCGGTCCGGGACCTCAATTTAATGGTGCGGCGGGATTTCGGCAGCGGAACCCTTCGCGTCACGGACTGCCAGGCCGGCGATCGACTGGGGTCTGAAAAGAGCCTGCATCTCGCTTATGTTTTGCAGGGTGAAGCCCTGGTGGGCGGCGTCCAGCTCGAGCCAAACACCAGTTTTTGCCTTGGAACGGGTGATTTTTTTACGCTCCCTGCCCCCTTGAAACTTGCTGTTTGCAAGGTCACGCCTCGCTAGCCGCCTTCGCCAAACGTTTGAGTTTTTCGATTTCACCGGGCGGAATTTCCACCTTGTTGGCAATGCAGAAGGCCTCGCAGAAGCTGATTTCAAGCAGCCCGAGAAGAGTGTTGAGCCCGGCGCCTTTGGCCATCTTTCGCAATTCAAGCAGCATATCGGCAATGTATTGGGCCAATTCCTGGTCCTTGGCATCTTTTTCTGGAGTCTTGCTGTCTGGATCGTTCATAACCGCCTCGAGTTTGCTATCTGGCCTCAGCTAGCTCTCTAGTTGTACCTGCACTATATGCGTGTCAGTTGTAAATTAAAGCAATCTCTGATTGCAAATGGCTCGCTCTGCGCTGATTTGTCAGTTCGGGGTGATAACTTGCGGCGGCGGAAAGATGCCTATATGAGGCCCTCCGTCTCTTAGTCAGGATGTGGAATGACCGTCGTCGTCGTCGAATCGCCCGCCAAGGCAAAAACCATCAACAAATATCTGGGCCCGGACTTCACCGTGCTGGCCTCCTATGGCCATGTGCGTGACTTGCCCGCCAAGGACGGCTCGGTGCGCCCGGACGAGGATTTTGCCATGTCCTGGGAGGTGGACAGCAAATCCTCCAAACGCCTGGGCGACATCGCCGATGCCCTGAAGGATGACGACCGGCTGGTTTTGGCAACCGACCCGGACCGAGAAGGCGAAGCCATTTCCTGGCATGTGCTTGAAGTCTTGAAGAAAAAGGGCGCACTCAAGGGCAAGACGGTGCAGCGGGTGGTGTTCAATGCCATCACCAAGCAATCGGTCCTCGAGGCCATGCAGCATCCCAGGGAGGTGGATGGGCCGCTGGTAGACGCCTATCTGGCGCGGCGGGCGCTCGATTATCTGGTGGGCTTTACGCTCTCCCCGGTACTATGGCGGAAATTGCCGGGTTCGCGCTCGGCGGGCCGGGTGCAATCGGTGGCGTTGCGCATTATCTGCGACCGCGAGCTTGAGATTGAAGCTTTCAAGCGCCAGGAATACTGGACCATCGACGGCACCTTCAATACGCCGCAGGGGCAGGAATTTTCGGCTTCGCTGCAGGCCATCGCCGGGCAGAAAATCGGCAAGCTTGACATCACGGACGAGGCCTCGGCGCGGACCATTGAGCAGACGCTGAAAAATGCCCGGGTTTCGGTGGACAGCATCGAGAGCAAGCCGGCCAAGCGCCACCCCTATGCGCCATTTCGCACCTCGACGCTGCAGCAGGAAGCCTCGCGCAAGCTGGGGTTCTCTTCGGCCAAGACCATGCAGGTGGCGCAGCGCCTTTATGAAGGGGTGGACATTGATGGCGATACGGTTGGCCTTATCACCTATATGCGGACCGACGGCGTTGACATCGCGCCCGAGGGAATCGCCGCGGCGCGCAATGCCATTCTCAAGAATTTTGGCGAACCCTATCTGCCGTCGGCGCCCCGGCAATACACGACCAAGGCCAAGAATGCCCAGGAGGCCCATGAAGCCATCCGGCCAACCGAGCTTGGCCGCCTGCCCGCTTCGGTGCGGTCGGCCCTCGATGGCGAACAGTTCGCCCTCTATGAGCTGATCTGGAAACGCACCATTGCCAGCCAGATGGAAAGTGCCGAGTTTGAGCGCACCTCGGCTGACCTGGGCGCTACCGGCCAGGACGGCAAACACTATACTTTCCGCGCTACCGGTTCGGTTGTTAAGTTCGACGGCTTTCTCAAGGTCTATCACGAGGACCTTGATGACGAGGAAGATGAGGATTCGCGCCGCCTGCCCGCCATGGCGCGCGGCGACGGCATCGGGGTTCGCAAGATTTCCGCCGAGCAGCATTTCACCGAGCCGCCGCCGCGCTATTCAGAAGCGTCCATCATCAAGAAACTGGAGGAGCTCGGGATCGGCAGGCCATCGACCTATGTGTCGGTGCTTTCGACAATCCGCGACCGGGGTTATGTGCGCCTCGACAAGAAGCGCTTCATTCCGGAAGACAAGGGCCGCGTGGTCACCGCATTCCTCGAGTCCTTCTTCAGCAAATATGTGGAGTACGGCTTCACGGCAAATCTCGAGGAACAGCTCGACCGCATTTCCAACGGCGAAATCGACTGGCGCGAGGTGCTGCGTGATTTCTGGAAGGATTTTTCGGCCCATGTCGGCGAGATCAAGGACCTGCGCGTTACCCATGTGCTGGATGCGCTGAATGAAATCCTTGCGCCGCACATTTTCCCGTCGCCGACCGATGGCAGCAGCCCGCGGAAATGCCCGTCCTGCGCTGATGGCCAGCTGTCGCTGAAGCTTGGTAAATTTGGCTCGTTTGTGGGTTGCTCCAATTATCCGGATTGCAAATACACCCGGCAGATGACGGCGAACGGCGAAGGGGAGTCAGCCATTCCGCCGGAAGGCATTGAACTTGGCGTGCATCCAGATACGGGCGAGAAGGTCACGCGGCGCCAGGGGCGCTTTGGGCCCTACCTGCAGCTGGGCGAGGTTCCGGAAGGCAGCAAGGAGAAGCCAAAGCGCGCCTCCATCCCGCGGGCCTTTGACCCCAATGACATCGATCTTGAAACGGCGCTGAAGTTCCTTTCGCTTCCCCGCGAGATTGGGCTTCATCCGGAAACGCAAACTCCCATCGTTGCCAATTTCGGCCGCTTCGGGCCGTTCATCCTGCATGACGGCACCTATGTGAACCTGGAATCGGCGGAAGAGGTGTTCACCATCGGCAGCAACCGGGCGGTGGACATGCTGGCGGCGAAACGGGCCAAGGGCTTCACGCCGCGGGGCCGGGCGGCGGCGCTGAAGGACCTCGGCGCGCATCCCGATGGTACGGGCAATGTGCAGGTGTTCAACGGCAAGTTCGGCGCCTATGTGAAGCACGGCAAGATCAACGCCACGCTGCCACGGGACAAAACGCCAGAGACCGTGACTTTGGACGAAGCGGTGGCGCTGATTGCCGAGCGGGAAGCAAAAGGCCCAGGCAAGAAACCCAAGCGCAAGGCGGCTGCCAAGAAGGCGCCGGCGTTAAAAGTTGTGGCGGCGAAAACTTCTGCGAAGAAGCCAGCTAAAAAAGCTGCCAGGAAGCCTGTGAAGAAGGCGGTTGAAAAGGTTGCGGTTTGAGCAAAGGCAAGAAGGCGAAAAGCAGAGGGCTTCCGAGCGAGGCGGCGCTGCTGGAATTTATCCAGACTTCACCGTCGGTGGTGGGCAAGCGCGAAATCGCCCGGGCCTTCGGGCTGACGGGGGCGGAGAAGATCGGCCTCAAGGCCCTGCTGCGCCAGCTTGAACAGTCGGGCAAGCTTGCCAAAAGCCGGCGGAAGCTCATCGATACCTCCACCCTGCCCCCGGTTACGGTGATCGAAGTTACCGGCATTGACCGCCACGGCGAGACCTATGGCGAGCCGGTGGAATGGGATGAACGCCTGGCCGGCAAGGCGCCGCTGGTGCTGATTGAAGTGCGCAGCGCCGAAGGCATCCGCCCGCCGGCCAAGGGCGACCGGGTGCTGGCAAAGATCGAGGCCACTGCAGGCCAGGACTATCCGTTCAAGGCGCGGGTGATCCGCGGGCTTTCGGACCGTTCCAAGCGCGTACTGGGGGTTTTCCGCCTGGTGAAGGGCCATGGGGCGCGGCTCATTCCGGTGGACAAAAAGGCCCGGAATGAACTGCAGGTGCGGAGCGGCGATGAGAACGGGGCGCTTGAAGGCGAACTGGTTGAAGCGGAAATCCTGAAGGACCATGGCCGCGGCCTGCCGCTGGCGCGGGTGCGAACGCGGCTCGGCGACATGAACGACCAGCGCAATATTTCGCTGATTGCCATTCATCACCACGCCATTCCCAATGAATTTTCCGAGCGCGTGCTGGCGGAAAGCGAGGCGCTGAAACCGTTCAATCCGGCGGGGCGCGTGGATTTGCGCAAGACGCCCTTGATTACGATTGATCCGCCGGATGCGCGCGACCATGACGACGCGGTGTGGGCGGCGCCCGATGATGACCCGGCAAATCCCGGTGGCTTTCAAACCATTGTGGCGATCGCCGATGTGGCGACTTACGTGAAGCCCGGATCAGCGCTGGACAAGGAAGCGCGGTTTCGCGGCAACTCGGTTTATTTCCCGGATCGGGTCGTGCCCATGCTGCCGGAGCGGATTTCAAACGATCTGTGCTCCTTGCGCGAAAAGGAAGACCGGCCGGCGCTGGCCTGCTTCATGGTTTTCGACAAATCAGGCGCCAAGAAGTCGCACCGTTTCGCGCGGGCCGTCATGCGCTCGGCGGCAAAGCTTTCCTATGAGGAGGCGCAGGCGGCTATTGATGGGCGTAGCAATGCGAAGACCGATGTTCTGCTTGAAGGTGTTTTGAAGCCCTTGTGGAAGGCTTATGGGGCGCTGATGAAGGCGCGGGCCAGGCGCGAGCCGCTGGAGCTTGACCTGCCGGAGCGCAAGCTGGTGCTGGATGACAAGGGCTTGGTGGTGCGGGTCGTGACACCTTTGCGTTTGGACGCGCACAAGCTGATCGAAGAATTCATGATTCAGGCCAATGCCTCGGCGGCCGAGGAGCTTGAAGCGAAAAAAACGCCACAGCTTTACCGGGTGCATGAGCCGCCGTCCGAAGAAAAGGTGCGGGCGCTGTCGATGTTCTTGAAAACCCTGGATCTGTCGCTGCCGCTTGGGCAGGTGATGAAGCCGAAACACTTCAATCAATTGCTCAGCGAAGTGAAGGGCAAGGACTACCAGAACCTGGTGAACGACGTGGTGCTGCGCACCCAGGCTCAGGCCGTATATTCGCCGATCAACAAGGGGCATTTCGGCTTGGCTCTCCGGCGCTACAGCCACTTCACCTCGCCTATCCGGCGCTATGCGGACTTGATCGTGCACCGGGCCCTGATCAGCGCCCTGGGCTTCGGCGACGATGGGCTTTCAACGGATGATATTTCGCGCCTTACGGAAACCGCCGAGATGATTTCGGATGCAGAGCGGCGGGCCATGGCGGCGGAACGCGAGACGACGGACCGCCTGATCGCTGCTCATCTTGCAGGACAGACAGGCGCGCATTTCCGGGGCCGCATCGGCGGCGTGGTGGGGGCCGGATTGTTCATCAAGCTCAATGACACGGGCGCCGACGGTTTCATTCCGGTCTCCAGCCTGGGCTCGGATTATTTCGTCTATTCGGATGTGCAGCATTCCCTGGTGGGGCAACGCACGGGCGAAACGTTCCAGCTCGGCGATCAGGTAGAAGTGAAGCTGCTTGAGGTTACCCCCGTCTCGGGCGGCCTGCGCTTTGAGATGGTTTCGGAAGGCCGCAAGGGCAAGCCGCCGCCACAGCGCCAGGGCCGCGCCATGCGCCTGAGCCGGCAGACGCCTAAATCCCGGAAGAAGCGCTAGGGCTTGCGGCAAGCCGCCGCGCGGCGCGAGGGCCCCTACCCCAACGGCCCAATGCCGCCCACCTTACAGTTATGGAGCCCGTGCACATCAAGATTTCCGACCGGTCATGGACGCAGGCCATGTGGCGCGGCGCGCTTGGGAAATGCCCGGCCTGCGGCACTGGTTCCGTATTCAAGAAGTTTATGAAGGTGGCTGACACGTGCCCGCATTGCGGCGAAGCCCTGCATCATCAACGGGCCGACGATGCGCCCCCCTATTTCACGATTTTCATCGTCGGCCACATCATGATCCCGCTGGTGCTTATCGTCGAGCGGGTGTGGCAGCCGTCCTATATGGTTCACGCCATTCTCTGGCTGCCCCTGACGCTTGCCTTGACATTGGCGCTCATGCCCATCGTAAAAGGGGCGGTGGTGGGCCTGCAATGGGCCCTGGGAATGCATGGCTTTGGCTTTGAAAAATCAAACGAAGAAGAAAGCCACGATCAGACCGCGTGACGCGGCAACGCTCATTCTCGTGCGCTTCGATGGCCAACAGCCCGCGCATCCTGATGGGCCAGCGCCACGGGGGCCATGCCTTCATGCCCAACAAATATGTTTTCCCGGGCGGACGCTGCGAGGCGGCCGATGGCCTGCTGCCGGTTGTGAACGAGGGAGAGCCGGTCACCTTGCAAAAGCTCAAGCTGCGAATGGGAGCAAAGCCCAGCCACCGCAAGGCGCGCGGCGTGCTTGTGGCGGCTCTGCGGGAAACCTTTGAGGAAACCGGCTTGCTGGCGGGACGGGCGGCGGCCAGTGCGGCGCCGGACCTCTCGGGGCTCATTTATTTTGCGCGGGCGATAACCCCGCCGGGGCGGAGCCGGCGTTTTGATTCCCGCTTTTTCGTGGCCAGCGCCGATATTGTCTCGAATCTCGACGCGCCGCACCCGCTTGAAACCGATGAGCTGTTGCAGCTCAGCTGGGTGACCCTGGCAGAGGCCCTGGGGCTCAATTTGCCTTCCATAACACGCGACATTCTGCTTCTGCTGCAGCCGTATCTGGCACAAAACCGCCTGCCGCCCGCGGCTTGCCCGGTGTCCTTCCAGTACAACCGGGGCAAGTCATGGCGGATCGAGCAGCTTACCTTGACTTTCGCCACGGGATAGGGTCTATCGCCCTCAAATTCCCTCCGGAGACGATTATGGCCAAAGGCAATGTTATCAAGATCAAGCTGGCGTCAACTGCTGACACCGGATATTTTTATGTGACCAAGAAGAATTCGCGCACCAAGACCGAGAAGTTCGCCTTCAAGAAATATGATCCGGTGGCGCGCAAGCATGTGGAATTCAAGGAAACGAAGATCAAGTAAGCTTCCGTTTCATAAGTTTTAAAAGGGCACCGCGCAGGCGGTGCCTTTTTGTTTCAGCAAGGGTTGCGTGAGAGCATGAGTACCGGCCCGGGTTTTACTCGGATCGAGGAGGCCACTCAAAACCGCCCCGGGCCGGCTTTTACCCCTCGTCTCAGGAGATGCGGTGAACCTGATCCGCGGGGCAACTGTGGAAGGTGCTGGCGGGGCGGATGGAGGTCGTGATCTCTGGCCACCCCGCAAGTCGCTTCGTCAAAACCTTGGCGAACTGTTTCCAATCCGCACTTATTTCGACTAAATCTTTACAGGATCAGACACGTTAACTCTAGCGTAACCTATGGTTAAGACTCGCTTTTTTGGCAACAGGATGAATCGTTATGGTAAACTGCGGGGGCTCAGCTGGTGTCGGGCTTCATCGCCTCCCAGGCCAGCCAGTGGCATTCCGTGAGCACCTCATCGACCTCGTGATTTGGCTTTCTGCGGTGGCCGGGAGGCGTGCCGGGGCGGAGTGGCGACCTGAACTTTGGGGCTTTTGCGGCCTCCCGCCTCACCCGCCACCGGGCCATGCGCCGGGCCTGGTGGGGAAGGTCTTCGAGGGCGGACTTAAGGGCCTGGAGCCTGCGGCTCAGGCGTGCTGCAGTGATAAGGCCATCGGGCGGCGGCGGGACGACGACGGGCTGTGGAGCCAGCCACCATGGAATCGTAGGGGAAGACGTGGATGCGGGGCGGGTTCTTCGTGTATTTAACGCGGCGGTTGCTCAGCTCCGGGAAAAATATGCGCTTGTCGCAGAGCTTGAAGGCGGGACGGGAAGGCCCGCTGCCCTTTCCGATCATGTGCCCCTTGGGCATGGGACGCGAAGGCGCCACCTTCACCACCAGCCCCCGGGCCGCCACGACAATGAGGCGCCGGACGGCGGATTCGGCGGGCCTCAGCACCCGCAGCACGGCGCGGTGGAGGGGGTGCGGAATCCGCGTCCCCGTGGCCTCACCCATCAAGCCCCAGCATGGCGAACAGGGTTTCAATTATCCCCTTGAGCGTTTCGCTGTTGCGTTTGATGGCCAAGTCCCAGTCAAAATCCGTCTTCCAGTCCATGTGGTTCCTTGTAAAGAACAAAACAGGAACATATGAACCCAATAGGAATAGATTGTCAAGGGGCTTTTTGCGGGTGTCCCCTCTTCGAGTATGCTTATGGCCGCACAGGAATCGTGCGATGATTAGGGGATGGAGAGAGAGACAAAGATTGGGCTTGCCTCTTTCGTCTTAGGGGTGGGCTTAGAGGTGTCCGGCCTAACTCTCCCATTTGTTGGCTATTTTTTAATGTTCCTCGGGGTGGTGCTGTTCCTGCACGCCACTTTGAACTCAAGATTTCACAAGGTCGTCCCGACAGAAAGCGCAATTACTCCAAACTGGAGTGTCCGCGATCTTTTCTTTTATATTGAGCCTGGGGTTTTGGATGATGACAAAGCGGACCGAGCAATTGAGATCGGCAATGAAATAAGGGACAAGGCAGCGTTGGGGCAGCTTAAGTTTTGGGGGCGTCCTCTTCCTAGCGAAGGGTCGATTGAAAACCTCTTTCGTGAATCTCACGTTCCGCTTGAACCCATAGATGAAAGTTATTGGCGAAAGGCCGACTTTACTTACCGATTTTTCACTGACGACCGACAATTCATCCAACACACCTATCCGGATGACGGTTCGCGATTGCTCCCCTTTGCTGATCTGCAAGTAAACAAAGCGGAGGCGCTAAGAATATGGTCAGAGCGAAAAAAACCCCTAGACGCTAACGATCGTTCAATCTGGTTAGCCTTTGCGGTGCCGATTATTCTCTTGCTGATTTTGGCTTCTCCAATGGCCATTTCGGACACATCTAAATTTATCAACTACGCTTACCCCTATTTGAAGCGGTGGGTTTTTCCGCCAATTGAGCCTTCAATGGGAATCGAAGATGCTTTGATACGTCCCTATCAAAGTGACCCAAATCTTATGGAAATAGGTTTGGAAATTAAGAATGTGTCTGACAAACTTATTCACTATCGAGTTCAAGATTTTGTCATTTCAATTGATGGCGACAAAAAACTCTATTTGACCCGAAAGGCAACAGATACAAAGTCCTTACCACAGACAATGGGAACAGTACTTTGGTTCAGCTCATTTAGCGACTTGATGAACGCGGAGCAGCAATTCGCCACATTTGACTTTGTAATTGAATACGGTCCCAAGAGAAATGTTGTTGAACGCCTCCTAAAGGCTACATTTTCTTGCGATATGGTTCGCGGAAAACAGGACTCAATAGACTGCGTAATCAAGAAAGAATCGGATGAAGAAATCCCCTAGCACATTGGCAACATTCGACACCCTTCTCCACGCCATGCTTTCCAAGGCTCCTAAGCCCGTAGAAAAATCTGCATAGGCGCGTGCTTACTCCGCCGGAGGTTCTTCCGAACTTTCGATTCCCTCAGGCAAATGCATTTCCAGAGGGGTTTGCTCGTCGCCATCCAGGGGATCCTCGTCGGATGACAGGTCGTCGCTGCCGCGCGGCAGGGGGATTTCGAAGTCGGGCGGCAGGTTGGCGTCGAGGAGCCCTGCCCCCTTCAGTTCCTGCAGGCCGGGAAGATCGGTCACTTCGTTCAAGCCGAAGTGGCTGAGGAAGGAATCGGTGGTGCCGTAGGTCACGGGCCTGCCGGGGGTGCGGCGGCGGCCGCGCATTTTTACCCAGCCGATTTCCATGAGAATATCGAGGGTGCCCTTGGAAATGACGACGCCGCGGATTTCCTCGATGTCGGCGCGGGTGACGGGCTGGTGGTAGGCGACGATCGCCAGGGTTTCGAGGGCGGCCTTGGAGAGGCGCTTCTGCTCGAAGGTTTCGCGGCGCAGGACAAAGCTCAAATCCTCGGCGGTGCGGAGCGTCCAGTGGCCGGCGATCTGCACGAGATTGACGCCGCGATTGGCATAGTTGGCCTGAAGGTCGGCCAGCAGGGCCGCGACATCGGTGCCTTCCGGGAAAAAGGCCTGCAGCTTTTCCATGGCCACCGGCGCTTCGGCGGCAAAGAGGATGGCTTCGATGATGCGCAGGTGCTGGCTCCGGTCGGCGCGCGGATGCATTCGCACCACGGCCTGCGAGGCTTCCATTCGTCTGCCTCTGGGGCGTCGCCGGCATCGATGTTCATGTTTGCTTGTACCATAATTCTATCCCGATAACATTAGGCGCGGCGGCGCATGAAGATGGGGCGAAACGCATCATCCTGACGCAGTTCAAGAAGGCCCTCGCGGACCAGTTCAAGGCTTGCGGTAAAGCTCGACGCTCTTACCGTGCGGCGCATCTCCGGCGGGCCAAGATATTCTTCCAGCCAGTGATCAAAGGTGCTCCAGTCATCCATGGTGCCAACAAGCCGTTCAAGCGCCTCGCGGGCTTCCTTGATGGACCAGGTGGCATGGCGCTTGAGCGTATAGGTCTGGTGGCTGGCCTTGCGCTGGCGGCGCTCCGCGTAAGCCTTCAACAGGTCAATGAGATTGTCGGCATATTCGCGCTGGGTTTCGACGATCAGCGGCTCCGGGTTGCCACGGCTGAAGACATCGCGGCCCAGAATATTGCGCCCCATGAGCTTGGCCGCCGCATCACGCATGGCCTGCAGGCGCTGCAGGCGGAAGGCCAGCTGGGCGGCCAGATCGGTTGCCGGTTCATCCTCGGTGCCCGGCGGCAGGGGAATGAGCATGCGCGACTTGAGATAGGCGAGCCAGGCGGCCATCACCAAATAGTCGGCCGCCACTTCGATGCGCATTTTGCGCGCCTTGTCGATGTAGGCCAGATATTGTTCGGCAAGCGCCAGAATGGAAATCTGCGCGAGGTCAACCTTGTGGTGGCGGGCGAGTTCCAGAAGCAAATCGAGCGGGCCTTCAAAACCGCCGACATCGACGATCAGCGCGCTGGCGGAATCCACCACGGCCTCGCGGCGCAAGGGCCCTTCGCCATCGGGCCACAATTTCTGTAGCGCAGTTTCGTTCTCGTCCGTCATTTCAACTTCAC
Source organism: uncultured Alphaproteobacteria bacterium (assembly GCA_963773295.1). GTDB lineage: Bacteria > Pseudomonadota > Alphaproteobacteria > Rhizobiales > Aestuariivirgaceae > Aestuariivirga. Next base: position 186,510 of record CAVZAJ010000002.1, on the reverse strand, counting down.
AATGTCCCAAACGCGCCGGTGATTCGCCTGACGGAGATTAGCTTATCCCCACTTTCAAGCGGAAACGACCAAATCCAGATCCGCCAGCGCCGCCTTCCGGTCAAAGGCTTGCGGCTTGCGGGCGGATTTGATCGCCATTTTGGCCCGGCGCATGGCCTTGCCCTTCAGTTCCCCGGCGGCGGCGGCCACTTCGCGCATTTCCGCAAGCACGCCGTTACAATGCAGGAGCATGTCACAGCCGGCCTTCAAGGCCATGGTGCATTTCTCCTCCAGAGTTCCCGACAGGGCCTTCATGGAGAGATCATCGGTGATCAGCAGGCCGCGAAAGCCGATTTGGCCGCGGATGACGGACTTGATGACTTTGCGCGACAGGGTTGCCGGCGCCGTCTTGTCGATGGCGGAATAGATGACGTGGGCGGTCATCGCCATGGGCGCGTCGGCAAAGGCGGCAAAGGGCGGAAAGTCAACCTGCTCCAGGTCCTGCCGGCGGGCGTTGACGACGGGCAAATTGTGGTGGCTGTCGACCTCGGCGCGGCCGTGGCCGGGAATGTGCTTCATCACCGGCAGCACGCCGCCATCCATGAGGCCCGCCGTGTGGGCCCGGGCCAGGGCCATGACCTGTTCAAGGCGGAGGCTATAGGCCCGGTTGCCGATGACATCATGGGCCCCGGCCTGGGGGACATCGAGCACCGGAAGGCAATCGGCGGTGATTCCAATTTCCATCAGGTCTTCCGCCATGAGACGGCCCGCATGGCGCGCGGTGCGCAAGGCGCTGAGCGGACTCTTTTCATAGAGATCGCCGAAGGCGCGGGCTGCGGGATATTTCCGCCAATAGTTGGAGGGTGGCCCGAGGCGCTGCACCCTTCCGCCTTCCTGGTCGATGAAGACGGGTGCATCCTTGCGGCCAACAGCCTCGCGGAAGGCCGTGGTGAGGGCTTTCACCTGGGTGGGGGTTTCGCAATTGCGCTTGAAGAGAATGAGGCCCCAGGGATTTTGCTCGCGGAAGAAGGCCGCCTCGGGCGATGACAGTTGCGTGCCTTCGCACCCGCTGATGAAGCTTCGCGTTTTCATGATTCGGATATTGAACTATTGCTTGCGGACAAGACAGTCGCGTTCGCCGGCCGCGACCAGCGAGCTGCAAATCCTGGTGGCTTCGTCGCGCGATGCCATCGGGCCAACGGCCAGGCGGTACCGGGTGCTGCCGCCAACGGTGGCCGGATTGATCGCCGATGGCAGGGTTCCGATGATGCCCGAGTGTTTGGCTTTCAGGCGGCCGAATTCGGCGGAGGCTTCAGCTTGCGATTTGAACGAGGCAAGCTGGACAAAATATCCGCTGCCGCCGCTTGCCGCCTGGGTGGGCGCGGCCGGCTGCTGGATTGGGGCGGCTTCGGGAAGCGAGGCGACCTGCTGATCAGGAGCGGCGGGCGCCACCTGGGGCTCGGGAACATCATCATTGGTTCCCTTGAACAGGCCAAGCAAGGTCTTTTTCTTTTTAACGGCGGGGGCCGGCTGGGTGACGGGCGGCGGAGCAACGACCGGCGGTGCAGAGGCAATCTGGCCGCCATCGGCGGGATCAGCGGGAGGCACCAGAACAACCGGGGCGGCACCCAAACTCTCATCGCTATTTTCGGCGACCGCCTTGGCTTTCTTCACAGCCGGCTTCTTGATCACCGGGGCCGGTGCTTCATCGACGATTTCTTCCGTGGCAGGCGCGGGCGCGGCGGGCGGCGCGGCCTGCTCATTCGCCGCCGCTGCAGCCGTTTCGCCTGGGACCGGGGCAATGTCGGAGCCCGGGGCGGTGCTCGCCGTACTGGTTGCGTTGGTCGCGGCGGGCGGTGAACTCAACGCCGCCGTGTTCCTGGCAGGCGGGGTCGATAGTGCGCCTTGCGTATCATTGCCGGCGCCGGGCGGCGGGGGCATGGGCAAGGGCAGCGCATCGCCGCCTTCCGAGAGCGAGTCAAACGAGCCTGACGGCTGGGGGATCTGCTCGGCATCGCCCTGCTGGGCTTCGGGCTGCAAGGGCGCCTCTTCGGTGGGCACCACCTGGCCGCCGAGCACCTCATTGTCGCCGATGATCCGGTCATAGATCTGTTTCTTCGAGGCCGCCGCACCGGCGGAATCCGCTTGACCATCGAGCGGCTGTTCGGGCGCCGACTTGGCGGACTGCTCGGGCGCCGAAACCACCGGGGCCGGATCGGACGAGCCATTGGTCGCCGCGGTTTTGACGTTGGCATTGTAGTACCAGACGCCCGCCCCGGCAGCCCCGGCAGCAAGCATGAAGAAGAGGAGCACAAGCCAAGGCCCGCTGGAACGGCGGCGCTCCTCGCCATAGGCGCCCTCATTCTCGCGGTAGGCCTGATTGTAGTCATTGGCGCTGGCGCGGCGCGCGGCGCGGGAGGCCGGCGCGTCTTCAAAAATCTCGTCGCCATAGTCATCATCATAGGCTGGGGCCCGGAGCGCCGCGCTGCGCTGCTGCAAGGAGCGCTGGGACGTTTCGTAGCCGGCACCGCATAGCCGAGATCGTCCTGGGGCCCGCGCCGGTAAGCGTCGGGATTGATCCGGGAGGCGGGCAAGCGCGGCTCAGCGGCCTGCGGCTGCGCCATGGGGCCGTTAAAGCTGCGCTGCGGCTGGGACAGGGGCGGCGGCGGCACATAGGCCGAGGGCGAATAGCCGCGCGGCGGCTGGGGCCGGTATTGCGGCTGGAAGCCGGCGGCGGGCGGGCCGCTTGGAATCCGTGGCTGGCCCCCCAGGGGCGGGCGCGGCGGTGAAAGCTGCGGCTGTTGCGGGGCCGGCCTTTGCGGCGGGCGGCCCGGCGGCAGGGAGCGCGGCTCGCGGCCGAAATCCAACTTGGCGTCCTCATCGGCGAAACTGAACTTTGGCTTTTCCACCGGCGCCGCGGCAAGAACCGGGGCCTTGACCGGGGCCGGGCTGGCAGGCGGCACGGCAGGGGGCGGACTGGCAGGGGCGTTTTCGGCCCGCTGCTTTGCCGCCGATACCCGCTGCTCGGCCAATCTTTCGGCGGCGGCGCGCTGCGAGCGGAGCTTTTCGGCCAGGGCATCGGGAGCCTGCGGCGGAGCGCCCTGCGGCATGACCTGCTGCTGGGGCCTGGCGGCGGGCGGCGCGGCCGCCCCCTTCATGGGCAGGCGGGGCGCCATGGGGGCTGGTTTTGCCACCGGCTGGGCCGGGCGAAGCGCCACGGCTTCCGCCGCAACAGTTTCAGGGGCCTTGGAGAACTCTCCGGAAATGCGCGGCAACTCCTTGCCGCCAATGCCCAAACGCTCGCGCCAATTGCGCTTGTCAGTGTCATTCGAGGAGTTTTGATCCATTACCCGTCATTTCCGTTGTTACATTTCTTCGACAGGGTTAACCCCCAGGAGGCGAAGACCGTTCCCCAAAACATAGCGAATCGCCTGTAAAAAAGCGAGGCGCGTATCGGTTAATATTAACTCATTTTTTACAATAAATCTTAATTGCGGCGACTCTTTGCCTTTGTTCCAGAGGGAATGGAAGTCGCTGGCGAGCTCATAGAGATAAAACGAGATGCGGTGCGGCTCGTGGGCAAGGGCTGCGCCCTCCAACATTTTTGGATATTCTGCCAGCCTCTTTACCACATGCCTCTCGGCTTCGTCGACCAATAATGAAAAATCGTGGTTAACTCCGGACCGGCCAAGCTCGGCTCCGTTGCGCAGCACCGAGCAGACCCGGGCATGGGCGTATTGCACATAAAAGACCGCATTGTCCTTCGACTGCTCGGTGACCTTGGCAAAATCGAAATCGAGGGGCGCCTCGTTCTTGCGGTAGAGCATCATGAAGCGGAGCACGTCGGGGCCCACCTCATCGACGACCTCACGAAGGGTGACGAACTCCCCTGCCCGCTTCGACATGCGGACCGGCTCGCCGTTCCTGAACAGTTTCACCAACTGGCAGAGCCTGACGATGACATCGATAGCGCCTGGGCCGGCGATGGCCGCGGCAACGGCTTCGAGCCTTTTGACGTAGCCGCCGTGGTCGGCGCCGAGGACATAGACCAGTTCCTTGAAGCCGCGGCGGATCTTGTTGCGGCTGTAGGCAACGTCGGAGGCGAAATAGGTGTAGGAGCCATCCGACTTGAGCAGCGGCCGGTCAATGTCGTCGCCAAATCCGGTGGCGCGGAAAAGCGTTTGCTCGCGGTCTTCCCACTCTTCCGGCACTTCGCCCTTGGGCGGCGGCAGGCGACCTTCATAAACGTGGCCGCGGGCGCGCAAGATCGGCCACCGTGTCGCGCACCTCGTTCGAGTCATGCAGGGATTTTTCCGAGAAGAAAATGTCCTGGTGAATTTTCAAACTCGCAAGATCGCTGCGGATCAATTCCATCATCATGGCGATGGCTTTGCTCCGGGCAATCGGAAGCCATTGCTCCTCGGGCATCGCCAGAAGATTTTTTCCATGCTCGGCAGCCAGGGCCTGGCCCACGGGGATCAGATATTCGCCGGGATAAAGGCCGGCGGGAATTTCGCCGATGTCCGTACCCAGAGCTTCCCGGTAACGCAGGAAGGCCGAGCGGGCGACCGTATCAACCTGGGCGCCGGCATCGTTGATGTAATATTCGGTGCTGACATCGTAGCCCGTCACTTTCAACAGGGAAGCCAGGGCATCGCCAAACACCGCGCCGCGGCAATGGCCGACATGCAACGGCCCGGTCGGATTGGCCGAGACATATTCAACATTTGTCCTGATGCCCTTGCCAAGTTCGGAACGGCCGTAGTTGCCGCCCAGCGCGAGAATGGCAGCGAGGATTTTCGGCCAGAAGGTTTCCTTGAGGCGGAGATTGATGAAGCCGGGGCCTGCGACCTCAGCAGATAAGACATCGGGTTGTTTTGCCAGCCGTTTGGCAAGAACATCCGCCAGCACTTTCGGCGCCATGCCGGCTGTTTTGGCCACCACCATGGCGGCGTTGGTCGTCACATCGCCGTGCGAGGCATCACGCGGCGGCTCCGCCGTGACGCGCGAAATATCAAGGCCGGACGGCAGTTCGCCTGCCGCCATCATGGCCGAAAGCTCGTTCCTGACGAGCCCCTGAAAGTGTCCAAAAAGGTTCATGTTATCATTCTAAGTTGTTGAAATTGCTGCCTACCTGAAAAGCGGGTCGAGGTCAAACAGGCGCTTATGCTGCTCCAGGGCAAAGCGATCGGTCATGCCGGAAAGAAAGTCGCAGACCTGGCGGGCATAGTGGCTGCGGTCACCCTGGACGTTTTCCTCACGCCAATCCTCGGGCAAGAGGGCGGCGTCATTCATATAGGCCTCGAACAAATCGCGGATGACGCGCTGGGCCCGCTCCATGATTTCGAGGACGCGGGCGTGGCGGTACATGCGGGCCGACAGGAAGGCTTGCAGCACCCGGTTGTTTTCGGCCATCTGAGTGGAGAACTGCACCATGGAGCGTTTCTGGGCGCGCACCTCGTCACTCGATTTCAAGTGAGCGTCGGCGCAATTTTTTTTCGTCTGGGACACGACATCGACCACCATCGCCGAAATGACGCGGCGCACCGTCTCGTGGATGATGCGCGATCTTTCCAGTCCGGGATAAAGTTTGAGGACATCGGACAGCGCATCGCCCACCAACGGCACGTCACCGAGATCGATGATGTCAAAAAGCTTGGCTCTGAGGCCATCGTCAATGTCGTGGGCGTTATAGGCGATGTCGTCGGCGATGGCGGCAACCTGGGCCTCGGCGGAAGCAAAGCTTGCAAGCTTGAGATCGTGCACTTCGGCATATTCGATGATGACCTGCGGCAAGCCGCTGTCCTTGAAATGGCCAAGGGCGTGGCCACGGGAATCGATCAGCGGGCCGTTATGCTTGACCAGGCCTTCAAGGCTCTCCCAGGTCAGGTTCAGGCCATCGAACTTTGCGTATTTCCGCTCGAGCTTCGTGACGATTCGCAATGACTGGGCATTGTGATCGAAGCCGCCATAGGGGGACATGAGCTTGTCGAGCTCGCGCTCGCCGGCGTGGCCGAATGGCGTGTGGCCGAGATCGTGGGCCAGAGCCAGGGCTTCGGTGAGATCTTCATCGAGGCCGAGGACCCGGGCAATCGCCCTGGCAACCTGGGCAACTTCAATAGAATGGGTAAGCCTGGTCCGGTAATGGTCGCCCTCGTGATACACGAAAACCTGGGTTTTATGCTTGAGGCGGCGGAAGGCGGAAGAATGGATAACGCGGTCCCGGTCACGCTCAAAAGCCGAGCGCGGCGGGCTTTCGGCCTCGGGAAACAGCCGTCCCCGGCTCTCCTCGGGCCTGGCCGCATAGCTTGCCGTGTGACGTTTCATGGACCCGCACCATTGACAATCCGGCGCCCAAGACCGAGATAAATACCCATGGAAAGCACTGTAAACATTACCGCCCGCGCCGCAAACCGGATTTGTGAGATCACGGCGGGCAAGGCGCAGCCGCAGAGCCTGCGGATCTCGGTCAATGGCGGCGGCTGTTCGGGCTTTCAATATGACTTTGCCATTGCGGCGGAGCGCAACGACGATGACATCGCCATTGAAAAGGACGGGGCCACGGTTCTCATCGATTCCATTTCGCTCGGCTACATGTCAGGCTCCACCGTTGATTTCGTCGATGACCTGATCGGCCAATCCTTCAAGGTGCAAAATCCATTGGCCAAAGCCTCCTGCGGCTGCGGAACCAGCTTCACAATTTAGTTTAATTCCGTCCTGCCGAGGTCAATGATGCGCGTTGCAACGTGGAATGTGAACTCGGTCAAGGCGCATCTCGAGGCGGTCACGCGCTGGCTGAGCGAGGCAAAGCCGGACGTGGTGTGCCTGCAGGAAATCAAGTGCGAGGAGCAAAACTTTCCGTCGGCAATTTTCGAAGAGCTGCATTACCGCGCCGCGGTGTTCGGCCAGAAAACCTATAATGGCGTGGCCCTTCTTTCGAAATTCCCATTGGAAAATGTGGTCCGCGGGCTTCCGGGTGATTCGTCCGACGAGCAATCGCGTTATATCCAGGCGACGGTGAGCGATGGTTCGAACAGCGCCACGGTGGCATCCATCTATCTGCCCAACGGCAATCCTCCCGGCACAGCGAAATACCCCTATAAACTGGCGTGGATAGACCGCCTGATCGGCCACACCAGGAGCCTGCTGCAACAGGAGGAGGCGCTGGTCCTGGCGGGTGATTACAATGTCATTCCAAAGGCGCTGGATGCCAAGGTTCCCAGCCAGTGGATTGGCGACGCGCTGTTCCTGCCTGCGACGCGGGCGAAGTTCCAGGAGCTCGAGGCCCTGGGACTTACCGACGCATTCCGCGCGCTGCATTCCACCGCCGGCAACCAGTACACTTTTTTCGACTATCAGGCCGGCGCCTGGCAAAAAGGAAACGGCATCCGCATCGACCACATGATGCTGTCGCCGCAAGCGGCGGACCGGCTGGTTTCAGCCCATATCGAAAAACATGTGCGGGGCTGGGAGAAACCTTCCGACCACGTGCCGCTGGTGATCGAGCTCTGAGCATGACGATCAAAAGCCTGCACCATGTCAGCGTTGTCGTCGACGAGCTTGAACCGGCTATCGCTTTTTTCAGCGCGCTCGGCATGACGGTTGAAGGAAAGGCGCCGGTCGAAGGCCCGTGGGTGGACCGCGTCAACGGGATCGAAAATGTCAAAGTCGATATTGCCATGATGCGAACCCCCGATGGACATGGGCGGCTTGAGCTGACCAAATTCCGCAATCCAAAACTGGCCAGGATCGAACCGGCGGTCGCGCCACCGAACGCACTGGGCCTCCGGAGCGTCATGTTTAATGTTGAAAGTGTGGATGACACCGTCGCTCGCCTGCGCGCCACCGGCGGCGAACTCATCGGCGAGGTGGCCCAGTATGAGGACAAGTACAGGCTGTGCTACATGCGGGGCCCCGCGGGCATCATCGTCGCGCTGGCCGAGGACCTCTCCTGAAGCGATGAAGCACTCATACAAAAAGCCCGCCGATGTGATCGACGGGCTTTTCCAGAAACCGGAATTGATTACTTAGGGGCCTTGAGGCCGAAGGCGGCGAAGCTTGCCTCGAAAGGCTTGTAGGCTTCCTTGGCCGTTGCGACATAGAGCTCGTTGAGCTTGGTGGCTTCAGCGATAAAGGCTTCATAAGCTTCCTTGGCATAGCCCTGCTGGACTTCCAAAGCGCCTTCGAAGGATTTGGTGGCGGTTGCCTTTTCGACTACCTGCGTGCCTTTTTCGAAGGATTTGCGAGAAAAATCAGTGGTTTCCTGGGCAATGGCCTGAAAACCCCTGGTCAGGGCGGTTCCGGAAGCCACAAAAGCTTCGTAACCATCTTTGCTCAGGGTCTGGAAATCTTCAAATGACTTGATCATGGGGCTCTCCGTTGGGGATCAGATTTAAACCGTATTGAGCGGTATATGTGCAGTGCACCATAAATGTCAAGGAGTTTTTTGCACTGCACCATAGAGAAAAATAAATCAACAGGTGCGATTCACGGAATTACCCGTTAGAAAGTGCGGAATCATTTTTTTCCGTGCTGGGGTTGCGGGAAATTCGAGCGGCGGTCGGACCATGATTTCGACCAAATATTTGGTCAACCAGTATCCAATTGGGTACCACAAAATGAGATTAGGATGATTTTCAGCCGTCACCGTCCGTTCATCCTGCTTGCCACGCTGGTCCTCTCCTGGCTGGCGCTTTTTGGAACCCTCCAGGCGGCCGTTGCAAAGGTCCAGTTTTCGGCCATCGCGGTTGATGCGCGCACCGGCAAAATACTGTTCAGCAGCGACATCGACGGGCAGCGCCATCCGGCATCGCTCACCAAGGTAATGACCCTCTACGTGCTGTTCCAGGACCTCAAGGCGGGGCGGCTTAAATTGACCAGCGACCTCAAGGTGTCGCAGCGGTCCGCCAGCATGCAGCCTTCCAAACTGGGGCTGAAGCCCGGCTCCACCATCTCCGTCGAAGACGCCATCAAGGCACTGGTCACCCGCTCGGCCAATGACGTTGCCGCAACCATCGGCGAAAATCTGGAAGGCACGGAGGCCAATTTCGCCGCCCGCATGACCCGCACGGCGCGGGCCATCGGCATGTCAAAAACCACTTTTAAAAATGCCTCCGGACTTCCCAACCCGGCGCAGGTGACCACGGCGCGGGACTTCGCCACGCTCAGCCTGCGCATCCAGCGGGATTTCCCCGAATACTATCCCTATTTCCGCATCTCTTCATTCAACTACAAGGGGCAGACCATCCGCACCCATAACCGCCTGCTCGGCCGATTCCAGGGAACCGACGGGATCAAGACCGGCTACGTCAGGGCGTCCGGCTTCAATCTCACGACTTCCGCCAAGCGCGGCAGCAAGCGCATCGTGGGCGTTGTCATGGGCGGCAGCTCCGGCGGGGTGCGCGACAAATACATGATGAAAATGCTGGAAAAGGCGTTTCCAAAATGTGTCGACGGCGAGATGATAGCGATGGCGGCGGGAACCTCAGAGGGAGCCAGTGTTCCCGAGACGAAGACGGCAGTTGTGCTGCCAAAAGAAAAGCCACCGGCCGACAAGAAAGGCCCGGACAAGAAAATCCAGGTGGCTTCAATCGCCGATGACCCGGTGAGCGCGGAAGACACGGATTTTGAAAAACTCGCGGCAGGCGCGGATGCAGCTTCGGCGCCGGATCCGAAAGTGCTTGAGGCAAAGATCGAGGAAACCGCCAACGAACCGCCGGAGAAGCCGGCTGAGAAAATGCCGGCAAAGCTTCCCTTCGAAGTGAAGAAGGAAGCGAAGGCTCCCGCCCCAAAGAAAGCGGTGGCCAAAGCCGATCCCAGCTGGAACATCCAAATCGGGGCTTACCCAAAGAAAGAGGAAGCCCGGCTGAAGCTCAAGCAAATCCGCGCCTCGGGCTACACGTTCCTCAGCGGCAAGCAGGCGATCACGGTGCAAGTGCAAAGGGGCGCCAAGACGGTTTACCGGGCGCGGTTCTCGGGCTTCACGCAAAAAACCGCCAAGGCGGCCTGCGCCCAGCTTTCCAAAAAAGGCCTGACGTGCCTGGCCTATTCGCCTCAGTCCTGAAGCAGCAGATCCTTGGCCTGATTGATTTTGGCGGCGAGGTAGTCCGAGCCGCCGCGGTCGGGATGAAAATCCTTCATCAGGCGGCGGTGGGCGTTCTTGATGTCTTCGTTGGTGGCCCCCGCCTTGAGCCCGAGCACCGCCAAGGCTTCGTCGCGTGACATGGCGCCGGTGCTGGCCTGCCTGGCCTTGCCGGTTCCGGTCGCGGTTTCGCGCCATTGCGGCTTGTTGCGGTCAAGCCAGGCTTCAAGGAGGGAAATGCTCTGGTCGGAAGCCCTGGCGCAATAGTCATAGAGGCTTTGCAGATCAGCGGCATTCATCTCTTCCAGGTTCGTGCCTTTGAAGGGGCCGGAAATAACCGTGCCGGTCATGGTGCCGGTGTCATGGTCAAGTTCCATGGCGAGAATGCCGGTGGCCACGCGGGATTTTTGCCCGGCGGATTTCCTGTTCCAGGGAAAGCCGTTGGGAAAGACCGATGACTGGCCGATCATGCCGAGGCCTACGGCAAAAAGCGGCACGGCGAATTGCGAAAGCCCGCGGAGCGCGAGAAGGCCCGACAGGGCGATGAGGCCGCCGCCCGCCAGCTTCCGGGTCAGGCCCGCGGCCTGGGTCGGCGTGGTCCTGGCGAATTTCCGGATGAGCCAGATGCCGCCGAAGACAACGATGAGTGCGATGACAAGGTTTGGCATCCCGGCTATTTCAACTGCCGCAACAGCAGGGTGGAATTTCCGCCCTTGGTCTTTGCATGGTCTTCCAACGCGGCCCGGCCGCCGGCGGCATAGACAGCCACGGCTGAAAGAAGTTCACGCAGCATGGAGGCCGAGGACGCATTGAGTTTGAAATAGGCGCCGCGGCTGAGCTTGGCGATTTCCTGAAAGGCCCGCGCCGCGTTGCCGTCATTGCCTTCCTGGAAGGCGAAAATCGGGGTTCCCTGGAGGCCGATTTCACCGGCGGCCTGGCACAGGGCGTCAATGTTTTCTTCCATGGCGTCGCCCACGTAGATTACGGCGTTTACCTTTGTGGTGCGCAGTTCCTTTTTGACATGGGAGAGGGCCCGGCCAATTTGCGTGTTGCCGCCGCGGCACTCCACCGTGGTCATCAGCCTGGCAAGCGCCGTGGGGTTACTCACCCATTTGCTGGCGCGGCACTCATTGAAGCCGCGGAAGTAAACGAGCTGCACGTCGAGCCCGCCGATGCGGGCGGTTTCGGCGAACATTTCAGCCTGAATGGACAGGGCGCGGTCCCAGCTCGGCTGGCGGCTCATGGTGGCATCCATGGCAAATATCAGCTTGCCGCGCCCCGCCCCGCCGGCCACCGGCGGCAGGCCACGGATCTTCTCGAGGAAGTCGGCAACGGTGCCTTCGCCTTTGGGAGTAATTGAGGTCGTTGACTTGGCCATATCCTTGCCCCGTGCACAAACAGCGGCGCTAGAGATAGTGCGCTTTTTGGAAATTCAAAGCAATTTCAGCGGAGCCTACTGGCACGTCTCGGCTTTCAGAAACTCCAGATGGGCCAATTTGCCGGAAAGGGCGAAGCTGCCGTAATCCATGACCAGGCGGTTGGAGACGCCGTTTTCATACATGTCAAAATTGATCTGGTAGAGGGGCGTTTCGGAATTGTCTTCCTCGGCCGAATAGTAGCCGATGGTGACAGGCCAGGACGACAGCGATTGCAGGGGGGCGGCCTGGGCATTGTCCTCGCCCTGCTTGCGTTCGCCGGCACTTACCTTCTTGCCGATGGTGCTGATGGCGCGGACGGTTTTCTCCTCGTCGGAGCCATCATAGACCAGCGAGACATCGCGGGTTTCGCCCTTGGCTGCCGCCTCCATCAGGCGCAACTGATGGCGCATGGGAAAGATCGTTTCCGCCGAGATGGAGGTTTTCTTCGCCTGCGGCAGGGTAATGCGGACCTCGCCCACACTGTCCTTTCCGGCACGGGCAACGCTCAAGCGCTTTTCGCCCTCCTGCTTGCTATCGATGAATTCCTTTTCGCTGTAGGTCATTTGCTTGCCGTCACCGGTTTCCCAGGACGAGGACTGGGTATCAAAGAGGCGCGGGCTGCCTTCCTTGTAATCAAAGCGGTTGACCAGCCGGAAGCTCACGGTCCAGCCGTCGCACTCGCTGCCCGAGACCTCATAGGCCATGCGGCCGGAGACGCTGCCGACATTGGCTCCTTGCGTGGCGCGCAGCAACTGCAGGTCGTAAACCGCGCGGTGGGGTGCGACCGCGGAAGCCTGGGCCTGCGATACAAGCGCCAGAAATACGCCTGCCGATAAAACTCTTTTCAACACCCTTGAAACTCCATGATTGCGGTGGTCCAGTGCCAGCCCGTCTACTATGATTTGAACCTTTGAGGTTAAGGCAAAGAGAACATGACAACAATGGCCAAAGCAAGAATTCTGGTAACCCGCCATCTGCCGCCCGAGGTGGAAAGCCGCCTCGAACGCGACTTTGCGGCCAGCCTCAACGTCAGCGACAAGATCATGCACACGGCGGAAATCGCGGACAGGGCCAAGGCATTCGACGGGCTTCTCATCACCTCGATGGATCCCTGCCGGAAGGAACTGATCGACGCCCTGCCCGCCTCCATCCGGATGATCGCGACATTTTCGGTGGGCACCGACCATATCGATATTCCCGCCGCGAAGGCCAGGGGTATTGCCGTTGCCAATACGCCCGACGTTTTGACCGATGCGACCGCCGATATTGCCGTGCTGCTGATGCTGGGGGCGGCGCGGGGCGCCATCTGGGGCGACCGGATGGTGCGCGAGAACAAGTGGCTGCCGCCTTCCGCCACGTTTCCCCTGGGCCATGACTTCAGCGGCCAGCGCCTCGGCATTTACGGCATGGGACGGATTGGGCAGGCGGTCGCAAAGCGGGCGGCGGCCTTCGGCATGACCCTGCATTATCATAACCGCAAGCCGGTGGCGGCCAACGTCAGTTATGGCGCGAAATACCACGCAACACTGGACGGCATGCTGCCGCATTGCGATTTTCTCTCGATCAATTGCGCCTCGACGGCGGAAACCCGCGACAGCATCAATGCCCGCGCCATTGGCCTGCTGCCGGATGGGGCAATCGTGGTGAATTCGGCGCGCGGCGATATTGTCAATGACGAGGCGCTGATTGCGGCGCTCAAATCAGGCAAGCTGGCGGCCGCCGGGCTTGATGTGTTCAAAGGCGAACCCAACATCAATCCCGGTTACCGCGAACTGGACAACCTGTTCATGCTGCCGCATCTCGGGAGTGCTACAAAAAATACGCGCATTGCCATGGGGATGCGGGCGGTCGATAATTTGGCGGCATTTTTCAAGGGCGAACGCCCGCGCGATCTTTTAACAGGAGCATGAGATGGGATTGATCGACAAGCGACTTGTGGAGCTCGGTATCGTATTGCCGAAGCCGGCCCAGCCGGTGGCGACTTACGTGCCATGGGTGAGGACCGGCAATCTTATCTATATCTCCGGCCAGGGCGCGGTAAGGGACGGCAAGATTGAATACACGGGGCGGGTTGGCGATACCCTGTCGCTTGAAGATGCCATTGCTTCCGCCCGCCTGACGGCGATCAACATCCTTGCGCATTTGCGCGATGCCTGCGGCGGCGACCTAGACCGGGTGACACGGGTTGTCAAACTTCTGGGCCTGGTCAACTGCACGCCGGCCTTCGGCGATCATCCCAAGGTGATCAACGGCGCCTCGGACCTGATGGTCGAGGTGTTCGGCGACAAGGGCCGGCATGCGCGCTCGGCGGTGGGCGCCCCTTCGCTTCCCTTCGGCCTTTCGGTCGAGGTCGAAGCCATCGTGGAAATTGCCTAGGCATGCGTTTTACGCCGCAACTGCGCGCCTTTGACTGGCTGGTGGCGCGGCCCATCGCGCATCGCGGGCTGCATGCCAAAAGCAAGGGCATCATTGAAAACACCGCGAGCGCCTTTGAGGCGGCGATCCTGGGCGGCTATTCCATTGAATGTGACGTGCAGTTGACGGCTGACGGCGAGGCCATTGTTTTCCATGATGACGACCTCGAGAGGGTTACGGAGGCGAAAGGCCCAGTGAAGGCTTTGACCGCGCACGGTACTTCAAAAAGGTGAAACTGAAGGCAACACCGGACCGCATGCAGACGCTGGCGGAATTGCTGGACCAGGTTGACGGGCGCGCCACGCTTGTCATCGAGCTCAAGTCGCTGTGGGACGGCAATGTTGCGCTGGCGAAGCGGGCCTTGCAGGTGCTCGACAGCTATCGGGGCCCTTATTGCCTGATGTCGTATGATCCCGATCTGCTGGCCTGCCTGCGGGCGCTTTCACCCCAGACGATGCGGGGCATTGTGGCGGACCGCATCACCCATCCCTCTTACAGCGCCCTGCCCCTGGCAAAGCGCCATGCCATGCGGACCTTTACCCATCTGGCGGAAACGCAGCCGCATTTTGTGTCCTATTATTGGCTGGAACTTCCCTTTGAACCGGTCACGGAAATCCGCAAGCTGGGGCACCCGGTGATCACCTGGACCCTGCGCTCGAAGGAAGAGGCTTCGCAGGCGCTGCGCTATTGCGACCAGGTTACCTTTGAAGGCTATACGCCTTGACGCTTCGCACGGTTGAAAGCGTCGGGGACATTCCGGCGGGCCAGTGGAACGCCTGCGCCAACCCCTCGGGCTTCAATCCCTTCGTGTCGCATGCGTTTTTCACGGCGCTCGAGGACAGCGGCTCGGCCACGGGCCGGACGGGCTGGAAGGCCGCGCACCTGGTTTACGAGACGGCCAAGGGCGAGATCGCAGGCATCGCGCCGTGCTTTATCAAGCCCCACAGCCAGGGCGAGTATGTTTTCGACCATGGCTGGGCGGAAGCCTACCACCGGGCCGGCGGGCGCTATTATCCAAAGCTGCAATCGTCGGTTCCCTTTACGCCGGTGACCGGCCCGCGCCTGTTTTCGGCAAGCGCTGAAACGCGGGCACTTCTGGCGAAGGGCCTGGTGTCGGATTGCAAGGAACGGAAGACTTCATCGGCCCACATTACCTTTCTGCCGGAAGCCGATTGGACAGCGGCGGACAAGAGCCAGTGGCTGCAACGGCAGGACATCCAGTTCCATTGGCAAAACCAGGGCTACACGTCCTTTGAGGATTTCCTTGCCAGCCTTTCCTCGGCCAAACGGAAAAATATCCGCAAGGAGCGGAAGGCGGTGCTTGAGGCGGGGATCAGCTTTGACTGGGTGACGGGTTCGGATCTGCTGGAAAGCCATTGGGACGCATTCTTTGATTTCTACATGGAAACGGGGTCGCGCAAATGGGGCTCGCCCTACCTGACGCGGAAGTTCTTCAGCCTGATCAGCAAGAGCATGGGCCCCCAGGTGCTGCTCATCCTGGCGCGGCGCGAGGGGCGCATCATTGCCGGGGCGCTTGAATTTCATCGGCTCCGAGGCGCTGTATGGGCGCAATTGGGGGGCGAGCGAGCACCATGATTTCCTGCATTTTGAAACCTGCTATTATCAGGCGATCGATTTTGCCATTCAGCACAAGCTGGCGCGGGTTGAGGCGGGGGCGCAGGGGCAGCACAAATTGGCGCGGGGCTATCTGCCGGTGAAGACCTACAGCCTGCACCACTTCGCGCACCCTGGCCTGGCGCGCGCCGTCGGCGAATATCTTGAGGAGGAGCGCCGGGCCATTGACCAGGACCAGGCGCTCCTTGCAGAGCATTCGCCGTTTCGGCATGAATTGGATGACTGACAGGGAGCCACGCCCATGACCTATGACGCCAACAATATCTTCGCAAAAATCCTGCGCGGCGAGATTCCCGCCCACAAAATATACGAGGACGAGCATACGCTGGCCTTCATGGATGTGATGCCGCAGGTGGAGGGACATTGTTTGGTCATTCCCAAGGCGGGATCACGCAATCTGCTGGATGCGGAGCCTTCAACACTCACACCGCTGATGGCCACGGTGCAGAAAGTCGCTAGCGCCGCCAAGGCTGCCTTCAAGGCGGATGGCGTGCAAATCAGGCAATACAACGAGCCCGCCGCGGGACAGACAGTTTTCCATCTGCACTTTCACATCATGCCGATGAATGAAGGCCAGCCGCTGCGCGGCCATTCGGGGAAAATGGCGGATCAGGGGCTGCTGGCAAAACAGGCGGAGATGATCAGGAAAGCGCTATAGCGAACTACTTCGCCTTGACGGGCTTCTTCTTTGCCGCGGGCTTGGCTTTCGTATCAGCCTTTGCCTTGTTGCGCGGCAGTGACTTGCGCTCCGGGGGCTTGGGGAGGGATTTTTCTTCGTCCCTTCCCAGATACTGAAACGCCAGTTCATCGCCCTTCAGGAGGATGCGCACGGTGCCGCCCTTGGTGAGCTTGCCGAAGAGGACTTCTTCCGCCAGCGGCTTCTTGATGTGTTCCTGAATGACTCGCGCCAACGGCCTTGCGCCCATCTGCTGGTCGTAGCCCTTCCGGGCCAGCCAATCGGCGGCTTCGGTGGAGAGCTCGATGTTGATCTGGCGCTCGGACAACTGTGCCTCAAGCTGGAGGATGAATTTCTCCACCACCTTGCGCACGATATCCGGCGGCAGGTGGCCGAAGGCGATGGTGGCATCCAGCCGATTGCGGAATTCCGGCGTGAACATGCGGGTGATGGCTTCATTGTCATCACCTTCGCGCACCGAACTGCCGAAGCCGATGGCGGCGCGGGCCATGTCCTGGGCGCCGGCATTGGTGGTCATCACCAGGATCACGTTGCGGAAATCGACGGATTTGCCGTTATGGTCGGTGAGCTTGCCGTGGTCCATGACCTGCAACAAGATATTGAAGAGATCGGGATGGGCTTTTTCGATTTCATCGAGCAGCAGCACGCAGTGCGGATGCTGGTCGATGCCATCGGTCAAGAGGCCGCCCTGGTCGAAGCCCACATAGCCGGGAGGGGCGCCGATAAGACGCGAAACGGAATGGCGCTCCATGTATTCCGACATGTCGAAGCGCAGCATGTGGACACCCAGGACTTCCGCCAGGCGCTTGGCGACTTCGGTTTTGCCCACACCGGTCGGGCCGGAGAAGAGATAGGAGCCGATGGGCTTTTCCGGCTCGCGCAAGCCCGCGCGGGCCAGCTTGATGGCCGAGGTGAGGGCCTCGATGGCCTTGTCCTGGCCAAAGACCAGGCGCTTCAATTCGGTGCTGAGGTTCTTGAGGACCGTGGCATCGTCCTTGGAGACGGTCTTGGCCGGAATGCGCGCCATGGTGGCGATGGTGGCCTCGATATCGGCCACGTCGATCACCTTCTTGCGCTTGGATTCCGCCACAAGCATCAGTGAGGCCCCGGTTTCGTCGATCACATCGATGGCCTTGTCCGGCAGTTTGCGGTCGCTCATGTAGCGCGAGGAAAGCTGCACCGCACTTTCGATGGCATCATCGGTGTAGGTGACCTTGTGGAAATCCTCGTAGTAGGGCTTGAGGCCCTTGAGGATGGCGATGGCATCGGGCAGCGAGGGCTCGTTCACGTCGATTTTCTGGAAACGGCGCACCAGGGCCCGGTCCTTCTCGAAATGCTGGCGGTATTCCTTGTAGGTGGTGGAGCCCATGCAGCGGAGATTGCCGCCGGCAAGCGCAGGCTTCAGCAGGTTGGAAGCATCCATGGCGCCGCCCGAGGTGGCCCCTGCCCCGATCACCGTGTGGATTTCGTCGATGAACATGATGGCGCCAGGACGGGCCTCGATTTCCTTGATCACGGCCTTGAGGCGTTCCTCGAAATCGCCGCGGTAACGGGTGCCGGCGAGCAGCACGCCCATGTCGAGCATGTAGATGGTGCAGTTCTTCAAGACGTCGGGCACGTCGGCGTTGATGATCTTGCGGGCGAGGCCTTCGGCGATAGCGGTTTTGCCGACGCCGGGATCGCCCACGAAGAGCGGATTGTTCTTCTGCCTGCGGCAGAGAATCTGGATGGTGCGGTTGACTTCGTTTTCGCGGCCGATGAGCGGATCGATCTTGCCCTCGGCGGCCTTCTTGTTGAGGTCGATGCAATAGGCCTCAAGGGCATCGGCATCGCCCTTCTTCTTGGCGCCGCCATCGGCACCCTCGCCTTCGCCGCCGCCGCTGCCGGACTGCTGGTCCTGGTCAACGCCGCGCACGGGACGGGCTTCGTTCATCCCGGCGCGCTTGGCAATGCCGTGGGAAATGTAGTTCACCGCGTCATAGCGGGTCATGTCCTGCTCCTGCAGGAAGAAGGCGGCATGGCTTTCACGCTCGGCAAAGATGGCCACCAGCACATTGGCGCCGGTCACCTCCTCGCGGCCCGAGGACTGCACATGGATCACGGCGCGCTGGATGACGCGCTGGAAGCCGGCGGTGGGCTTTGATTCGAGCACGTCATCGGAAACCAGGTTGGCCAGTTCGGTATCGACATAGTTCACCAGGCTGTTGCGCAGCTCATCGACGTTGACGTTGCAGGCGCGCATGACGGCCACCGCGTCCTTGTCCTCGATCAGCGACAGAAGCAGGTGCTCCAGCGTGGCGAATTCATGGTGGCGCTCATTGGCGAAAGCCAAGGCGCGGTGGAGGGCTTTTTCGAGACTGCGTGAAAAAGTCGGCACGGCTTGCTCCTTCCGGATCCGGCGGAATGGGCCCGGTCTTGCAAGGGCGCCCGCACGAACGAGGTGATTTGGACTTCATTATATAGGCATTTTTGCGAACTTGGGGAGTGGTCCCCGAAAAATAGATTTAACGAGGCGTTTTCCGGCAGATGAACGGAAACTGAACGGCCGGTTCAGGCTGGTTTCAGGGTGAATCCCCTATTAACGCAGCCAGCAAAACAAAAACTGCAACCGAGGAAACAAAATCATGATCAGCATCGCCCTTTCCCACCGCGCCCCGGCCGCAACGCCGTCGCTGGTGATGAACCTCCTGATGGCCCTTCGCCGCAAGCGGTTGCGGGCCCTGCAACGCAAGCATTTACTGTCGCTCGATGACTACCTGCTGCGCGACATGGGGCTTAGCCGCCTCGAAATCATGCGCGGCAAATTCTAATTCAACGTGCAATGGACCGCAACATCATGACCACGACCACCTATTCCGCCGCGGCCGAAGTCGCGGCCTTCAGCTTCGTCCAGGAGGCCATCAAGGGCTTTCGCCGCAGCCGCGCCCGCGCCGCCCAGCGCCGGCACCTGCTCAGCCTCGACGACACGCTGCTGCGCGACATGGGGCTTACCCGCCTCGATGTGCTGAACGGCGATTTCTAAAACCCTACCCTAACCCTAACCCTAACCCAAGAACAGGACTTCCCCAATTATGACCGCGACTATCCTTACCGCCCATACCCAGGCTTCCGCCCTTTCGTTCCTCCGGGACGCCCTTAAGGGCATGCGCCTGGCCCGCGAACGCAGCGCTGCCCGCGCCATGCTGCTCGGCCTCGACGAGCGCATGCTGACCGACATCGGACTGACCCGCAACGACGTGTTGAGCGGCCGTTTCTAAACCGGCCCGCGGTTAACGCAGAGGCAGGGGCGCTTTTGGCGCCCCTATTCTTTTTCCGTGGCGCCGCAGATGAACTCAATCTGAACGGCCGGTTCAGGCTCGTTTCATGGTGAATCACTTATTAATGGATGCATCGAAACACAAACGCGAACTGAGGAAACAGAATCATGAAAAGCATCGCCCTTTCCCGCCGTGCCGAAACTTCGTCCCTCTCGCTCGTTATGGATGCCCTCAAGGGCCTTCGCCGCCGCCGCATGCGCGCCTTGCAGCGCAAGCATTTGCTGGGGCTGAATGACGACCTGTTGCGCGACATGGGCCTGGAGCGCCTGAATGTCATGCGCGACAAGTTCTAATCAATTTCACTGATCACTATTGAGGGGGCGCTTCGGGCGCCCCTATTCTTTTTCCATGGTGCATTGCAGGGGCTGCTGGTGCTTCTTGGAAAAATCCATCACCTGGGTGACCTTGGTCTCGGCAATCTCGAAGGTATAGACGCCGCAGACGCCCACGCCCTTCTGGTGGACATGGAGCATGATGCGGGTGGCTTCCTCGGCCGACTTCGAAAAGAACTGCTGCAGCACATGGACGACGAATTCCATGGGGGTGTAATCGTCATTCAGCAGCAGCACCTTGTAGAGGCTGGGCTTCTTGGTCTTGGGCTCGGTGCGGGTGATGACGCCCACCTGGCCGCCGCCATCCTTATGTGAATCTTTTTGCGCCATGGCGGGGATTATATAGGCTCTCATGGCAAAATTGGGAGGGGGTGAGGCAAAAGTGCGGAAATGCCGCAGATTTGGGCACAGCTTCGCCGGGGATGAAAACGGTTATGCCGTTTCCGGGGCAGAGAAGCGAAGGGTTGCGTGGACGCAAGCTCTCGCAGAAGTGCCGGTCGTGTCGTCCGGCTGTGACGCGAAATCCGCGCCCACGCTTTTGCGGCGGTTTTTGCCTCGGGGAAGATCTTGCAGAGCCCTAGATCGCACGGTGTCTGAAGTTTTCCGCTAGGGTTGTTTAGCCATTTAAGACGCATTGGGTCGTAATGCCCAAGGGCCCTCCCTCCGGCTCCCGGGTGCCTGATGAACGTTTCACCAGACCCGCAGGCGCCACATCCACCCCATCTATGATCACCGTCGTGACCGAGACCCCTTCCGGGATGAACAGGAACATACATAGCATAGTAGGAATATAGTGTCACGCACAAAGTTGAGAATAAATTCAGAATGCCCGGTTTGACGATTCTGGCGGATTACCGCATATTTCCTCTATGGCAATGCAATCGCTCATAATGATTGATCCGGCAGAGTGAGTGGGTTTCTTAGCCATATCCAGGCGCTTATTGCCTCCGGGAAATTCGAGATCACGGGCCATGCTCTTTCCGAGCTTATCAATGATAATCTGCTGGTTCAGGATGTCATATCAGGCGTAGCGGAAGCAATTGTTGTCGAGACTTATCCGGACTATCATAAGGGTCCGTCAATGTTAGTGCTACAGCGTGACAGTGAAGGGAAGCCGGTACATGCGCTCTGGGGCACAGCCAAGGCCACGGAAGCGCCGGTTTATCTCGTGACTGCCTATCGCCCCGATCCCACGCGTTGGTCCACCGATTTTCTGAAACGGAAACTGAAATGACCCGGAAGCGAACCCAAATGATCCATGAAGGCCGCTATGCCGCGGAAGTGGAAATTACCCTGATTGACGATGAGACGCCGTGGGCGCCGATCGTCGCCAAGGAGGATGCCTTCAAGACTGACCGTGTCCGCCTTGCACTGCGGCGCGGCGACATCAAAGCTGCGGCGAAAGAGGCGAAGGTATTTGAGTTGTTGCCGCTGGCGGGTGAGTAATAACGTCGAATGTCCTGCTAAACAGTGAGGGCAACTATGCCAGCAAATGGTTTCAAGCCTCTCAAGACATACTATTATAACGCTTCAAGTGAATCGTGTGGAAGTGGCAGTTTACACCAACTTTAAGATAAAAGAGCAACACTTACGATGACAGAAATTGACCACTTGACGCAACTGCATGGTCTTCATTCGAACGATGCGATAAAATAGCGGAAGATGCTGCGACATTAGTTCGCTCTCCAAGCGTGCTAAAGCAAAGTCGCGAATACACCGCAATGTACATTCGTGGTCATAGCCTTGAATATGCCTTTCGCAATGCGAAGTTCTTTGCAAAGGTTGCCCTGCGAAGGAGCATGGAAAAATTCACCTACACAACTGGGTACTTACAGCTGTACATTGTAGTCCTCAAGGCAAACCCTCAGGATTTGTCAATCTCTTGCTTTGAATTACAATGTAATTCTTATGCAATCCTTCTAATTCAGGAATTGTCTAACTTGTCGAGAGATTGATTGTTTGACTATTTGACCGATCGTCGAATGATCAATCAATGCGATGTATATTGAAAGAATTGTATCTCTTAACTAAGATTTGGATGAATTAAGCCGATCAAACCTGCGTCATAAAACGTGATGGCATTCACATCAAAATTCAAAAAACTTTTGGCTTTATCAATTCATTGCTAATGTCTATTGTGGAAACGCGTTTCGCGAATGAGCTCGTGCAAATATCGCAGTTTCAACCTTTCAGAAATAGCCCAAGTTGTCAATATACTATCTCATTCAGGTTCTCAATCGTTTCAATCGTGTCACCTGATGCTCTTTATGGTATTGATCGTTCAAATATCCAACCCCTCCTCGCTCACGAACTCGGCGCGTTCGGAGATGAAGTTGAAGCGTTCTTCGGGTTTGTTGCCCATGAGCTGTTCGACGATTTTGGCCGTCGAAGTGCGTTCGGCGTCTGACAGGGTTACCTGAAGCAGCAGGCGCTTGGCGGGGTCCATGGTGGTTTCCTTGAGCTGGGAGGCCAGCATTTCGCCGAGGCCCTTGAAGCGGCCGACTTCGACCTTGCCCCTGCCGTTGAACACCGTCTTGAGTAATTCATCCTTGTGCTGATCATTCCTGGCGTAGGTGGTCTTGCCGCCCTGGGTGAGCCGGTACAGCGGCGGCACGGCGAGGTAGAGGTGGCCCTGGTCGATGAGCAGCGGCATCTGGCGGTAGAAAAAGGTGATGAGCAGCGAGGCGATATGGGCGCCGTCCACGTCGGCGTCGGTCATTATGATGACCTTGTCGTAGCGCAGATCTTCCTCGCGGTAGGACGCGCCGGTGCCGGCGCCGAGGGCCTGGATCAAGTCCGAGATCTGCTGGTTTCCGGCGAGCTTGTCCTTGGTGGCGCTGGCGACGTTGAGGATTTTTCCGCGCAACGGCAGGATCGCCTGATTGACGCGGTTGCGGCCCTGCTTGGCGGAGCCCCCTGCACTATCGCCTTCGACGATGAAGAGCTCCGAGCCTTGCGCCTGGGTGGCCGAGCAATCGGCCAGCTTGCCGGGAAGCCTGAGCTTGCGCACCGCGGTCTTGCGGCCCACTTCCTTTTCGGCGCGGCGCCTGATGCGCTCATCGGCGCGCTCGATGATCCAGTCGAGCAGCCTGTCGGCCTGGGCCGGGTGGCCGGTGAGCCAATGATCGAAATGATCGCGCACGGCGTTTTCGACGATGCGCAGCGCCTCGACGGAGGCGAGCCGGTCCTTGGTCTGGCCCTGGAATTCCGGCTCCCGGATAAAGACCGAGAGCAGCGAGCCGGATGAGGTCATCACGTCATCGGCGGTGACGGCGTTGGCGCGCTTGTTGTTGCTGAGTTCGGCGTAGTTCTTCAGCGAGCGGGTGAGCGCGGTGCGGAAGCCCTGTTCGTGGGTGCCGCCATCGGCGGTGGGAATGGTGTTGCAATAGGAGGACGAGAAGCCGTCATCGCCGCCGAACCAGGCGATGGCCCATTCGACATTGCCGTGGCCGCCTTCCTTCTCCACCTTGCCGGAAAAGATTTCATCGACGACGCGGGTTTTGCCCTCCAGGCGCTCCTCGAGAAAATCCTTGAGGCCGCCGGGAAAATGCAGCACGGCTTTTTCCGGCGTTTCCTTGTCCTTGATGTGGGAGGCATCGCACGACCAGCGGATTTCCACGCCGCCGAAGAGATAGGACTTGGAGCGCGACATGCGGTAAAGCCGGGCGGCGGAAAATTCCGTATTGCCCTTGCCGAAAATCTGCGCGTCGGGCTTGAAGCGCACCATGGTGCCGCGCCTGCCGTTGATCTTGCCGAGGGACTGCATTTTGCCGGTGGGCAGCCCGCGGGCATATTCCTGTTTGTAGAGCTGCTGGCCGCGGGCCACTTCCACGATGCAGTGCTCCGACAGGGCGTTCACCACGGAGACGCCCACGCCATGGAGGCCGCCGGAAGTTTCATAGACCTTCGAGTTGAATTTGCCGCCGGCATGGAGCGTGGTCATAATCACTTCGAGGGCCGACTTGTTCTTGAACTTGGGGTGCGGATCGACGGGAATGCCGCGGCCATTGTCGGTGACCGCGAGATAGCCCGCGGCATCGTAATTCACGTCAATCCAGGTGGCGTGGCCGGCCACCGCCTCGTCCATGGCGTTGTCCATGACTTCGGAGAAAAGGTGATGCAGGGCCTTTTCGTCGGTGCCGCCGATATACATGCCGGGACGGCGGCGGACCGGCTCGAGGCCTTCCAGCACCTCGATGTCGGCGGCGGTATATTGCTCCTCACCCCTTGATTTTGCTGAATTTTTTGCTGTCTGCTTGGTGGCGGCAGGCAAGCCGCCGAAGAGATCGTCCGTATTCCTGGCCTTGGCCATTCACATTGTTCCCGAATCGTTTCACCCCAATATGGCGGAGCGCAGGGGAAAGCTCAAATTTCAGTTGAACAGGCCGGACAGTTCCGACCGGGCGTGGGTGACGATGATCCCGGCCAGCAGGCGGCTGGCCATGCCGCCGGAGGACGGCACGCGGCGGGGATCAAACGCTTCCGGATGGTCGTGGACCATGGACACGTGGGTTGGCTGCCAATCAAGGCCCTGCAACGCCTCCGCCCAAGTTTTTTCCGTTCTTACCAGCCCGATAGCCATGGCAATAGCCAAGGCCGCGACGGGCGGGAGAGAACGGATTTTCTTGTTGTTTGGGCGGGTCATCAGGCATTCCTTTGAACTTGAGGCCGTTCTAAAGGGGCCTGCCTGTATGAAACCTGAGCGGGCAATTCATTTTGCGTTCATGTGGAGGACACGCGCTGGGCGCTTGACAATGGGTCGCACCCCATGTTTCCTGCCAGATAACAAAGTTGCCCCGTAGCAAATGAGTTGAACAGGGGCGGTGGCGCAGGGTTATGGGGAAATAGCGCTATACGCTGGAGGGAACACTTATGGGTGACAATCTCAGTTCGCTGACTGTCATATTCACGGAATTCTATTACTGGGTGACAGTCGTATTCATGTTTCTCATCCATGTGGGCTTCTGCATGTATGAAACCGGCGCCTCGCGCCGGAAGAACCACTTACACACCTTGATGAAAAACACGATGGCGATCCCTCTGGTGACCGTCACATTCTATTTCTTCGGCTGGTGGATCTATTTCGCCTTTATCAACGGCCCGGGAATTACCGGCGGCATGACCTCTGCCCAGTTCGCCGAACCTTGGAGCCCATTGATGGCGACCCATCTTTCGGGTCCCTCGCCGGCTTTGGGCGTACCTGCCGAAGGTCTTGAAGGGGCTGCCTATTGGCACCGTCTCAACGGCGTGTTTTGGGCAGCATTCCTATTATTCTCAATTACGACGGCCTCAATCATCTCCGGCGCCATTATTGAGCGGGCCCGGGTGGGGGCTTTCTGGATCGTAGCGGTGCTGATTGGCTCGGTGGCCTGGATCCTCGACGCCTCATGGGGCTGGCACCCGGGCGGCTGGATGGTGAAGCTGCTGGGCTACCACGATGCCTATGCATCCGGCGTGGTTCACGCCATTGCCGGCGGCGCGGCCCTCGCTTTCCTGATCGTGCTAGGTCCACGCATCGGCAAATTCCGGGCCGATGGCACACCGCGGGATATTCCCCCGCATAATCCGTGGCTGGTGACGATCGGGCTGTTCCTGATCTACACGGGCTTCTGGGGCTTCTATGCGGCCTGCAACATCCCGATGATTTCACCAGCCTCAATAGGTGGACTGATCACCGGTGAAACGTGGACGGCCACAAATATCTATCTGGCGCCTACCACGCTTTCGGCTATCACCTTTAACTTCCTCATGTCGCTTTCGGGCGGCATGCTGGCAGGCTATGTGATTTCGAAAGGCAACCCCTTCTGGACCTATTCCCTGGGGCTTTGCGGCATCATCTCGGCGTCGGCCGGCAATGACCTGTATCATCCGATTCAGGCCATGCTTATCGGTGCTATCGTTCCCTGTATTGTCTACAAGCTGCACTACTGGGTTGAGAACCGCTTCAAGCTCGACGATGCTGTGGGAGCTGTTGCGGTGCATGGCTATGGCGGCTTTCTCGGGGTTGTTGTGGCGGGCTTCATGCTCTGGGGCCAGCCATCCTCGCCATATGACGGTTATGCCACCATCAATCCGCTGGGCAACTTCATCGGTGCTTGCATCATGGTTGCGCTGGGCTTTATCCCCACCTACATCGTGGTGAAAATCCTCGATGGCGCAGACCTTCTGCGAGTGCCCAGGGAAGTCGAACTTGTCGGCCTCGATTTTGAGGATAGAGAAGCTTACGATGCTGCGGTGGCAGACGTCACCTCGGCCGAACGTGCAATGGTCCAGTAAGGAGAACGGAACATGTCAACGAATGGAATGACGTCTTGGGCCGTTGATCTCAAGGATGTGGGTGCCATCTATCCCTTCCAGGGATTGGAGACCTTGCTGGTGATCATCGGAATCGCCTTATGGATCGGCTGGCACGTCTGGCAGATCCGCCATGAGAACTCCGAGCTTGCTTCCGAGAAGAAGCGCGGCGTCGGCGACAAGGCGAGGAAGTTCATAGACCGCTACTAATCGCTTGACGACATCGTAATTGGGGCGCCGCAGAGCAATGCTGCGCCCCTTTCGTTTTGCGCCAGCCACGGCGAAAAATCCTGTATCATTGGCTGACTTCCTGCGTTAAAAATCCCAGGTTTTAACAATGGCGACAGGAGTTTTGATGAATGACTAATTGGCCCGTGCACGCCAGCTGGAATGGCCCCATCGTGATGATCGGCTTTGGCTCCATCGGGCGGGGAAGCCTGCCGCTGATCCTGCGCCACATCGCCTGCGACAAGGCGAAGATCACGATCATCGACCCTTCGGCGGCGTGGAGCCATCTGATCGAAAAACAAGGCATTGCCTTCGTCAAGCAGGAGATAACCAAGCAGAATTACAAAGCCATCCTGACGCCGTTGCTTACCGCCGGCCCCGGGCAGGCGTTGATCGTGAACCTGACCGTCGACGTGGGCTCCATCGACATCATCAAGCTGGCGCGCGAAACGAATTCGCTGTGCATCGATACGGTCAACGAGCCGTGGCCGGGATTTTACTACAACAGCAAGCTCGATAATGCGGACCGCACGAACTACAAGGTGCGCGAAGACCTGCTGGAGGTGAAGCGCAAGCTGGGCGCCGGCCCCACTGCCGTTTCCTGCTGCGGGGCCAACCCCGGCATGGTGTCGTGGCTGGTGAAGCAGGCGCTGCTGGACCTCGCCCGGGACATGAAGGTGGCGATCAAGGAACCCGCCACGCGCGAAGCCTGGGCCAAGCTGATGAAGCGGCTTGGGGTGAAAGGAATTCACATTGCCGAGCGCGACACGCAGCGCTCCAAGAACCCGAAGCCGCTCGACGTGTTCATCAACACATGGTCGGTGGACGGATTTATTTCCGAAGGCCTGCAGCCCGCCGAGCTGGGCTGGGGCACGCACGAGAAAAAGCTGCCCTATGACGGCAAGAAGCATAAAAGAGGCACGGGCGCTGCCATCTATCTGACGCGCGCCGGGGCCGACACGCGGGTGCGGAGCTGGGTTCCCACGGCGGGAGCGCATTTCGGCCTGCTGGTTACCCACAATGAGGCCATTTCGATTTCCGACTATTTCACGGTGCGCGAGGGAAAGCGCGTGACCTACCGGCCCACCTGCCATTATGCCTATCACCCGTCCAACGACGCGGTGCTGTCGGTGCTTGAAATGTTCGGCGCGGGCGGCAGGCGGCAATCGGCTTCGCATATCCTGGAAGAACAGGAGATCGTCGATGGCGGCGATGAGCTTGGCGTCTTCCTCTACGGCCACAAGAAGAATGCCTACTGGTACGGTTCGCAGCTTTCCATCGAAGAGGCGCGGAAGCTTGCTCCCTACCAGAATGCCACGGGCATGCAGGTGACTTCCGCGGTTCTCGCCGGGTTGGTTTGGGCGATTGAAAACCCCAAGGCGGGAATTGTCGAAACCGAGGAAATGGATTTCCGCCGCTGCCTTGAAATTCAATCGCCCTATCTCGGCACTCTCCGGGGGGTTTACACGGATTGGACACCCCTTCAAGGCCGCGGCGAATTGTTTGAAGAGAAACTGGACCGGCGCGATCCCTGGCAATTTTCGAACATTATTGTGCGCTAGTGGCGCTGGAGCGACCCCCACCCCTAACCCCTCCCCGCAAGGGGGAGGGGCAGGAGCGAGTTGGATTAGGATGATTTCATGAATTCTGTTCGGGCGTTCATTTCGTTTGCTGTCATTTGCATGCTTGCAGCTAGCGCATGTGCAACTCCGAAACACGGCATTGCGGCGCATGGCGAGCCCGCCCTGGCGGCGGATTTCAAAAGCCTTCCCTACGTGAACCCGGATGCCCCGCAGGGCGGCGCCCTGCGGATGGCGATTACCGGGTCGTTCGACAGCCTTTCGCCATTTATCGTGAAGGGCACGCCGGTGATGGGGGTCCGCACCTATGTGTTCGAGAGCCTGATGGGGCGCAACTGGGACGAGGCGTTCTCCCTCTATGGCCTGCTGGCGGAATCCATTGACGTCAGTGACGACCGGCAGACCTTCACCTTCAAGATCAGGCCGGAGGCGAAATTCTCCGATGGCACGCCGGTGACCGCGGCGGATGTAGTGTTCTCGGCGGAAATCCTGCGCGACAAGGGCCGCCCGAATTTCAAGAACTCGTACTCGAAGATCACCAAGATGGAAACGCCGGATGACCATACGGTGATTTTTCGCCAGGAGGTTGGCGACCGGGAACTGCCGCTGATCGTCGGCGTGATGCCCATCATGCCGAAGCATTCCTGGGAGGGAAAGGCCTTTGACGAGAGCTCGCTGGAGCCGATGGTCGGGTCCGGGCCCTATGTGATTTCCGAGGTGAAAGTGGGCGAGAGCATCACCTATAGAAAGAATCCGGATTATTGGGGCAAGGACCTGGCGCTCGGCAAGGGCCTGTGGAACTTCGAAACGGTGCGCTACGATTACTACCGGGATGCCAATGCGGCTTTCGAGGCCTTCAAGAAGGGCGATGCGGACATCCGCACGGAAGGCGATCCGACGCGCTGGGCCACGGGCTATGATTTTCCGGCGGCGAAGGACGGCAACGTCATACTCGAAAAAATAGTGCAGCGCTCGCCGGCACCCACCAGCGGGCTTGCCTTCAACACGCGGCGCAAAATATTTGAAGATCCGCGGGTGCGCGAGGCGCTGATCATCGCCTTCGACTTCGAATGGGCCAATGCCAACCTGTTTTCAAATGCCTATCAGCGCACCTATGGCTATTATTCAGGCTCGGAGCTTTCCTCAAAGGGCAAACCCATTGACGCGGCCGAGAAGGCCGTTCTGGGCGCCGCGGCAGCCGCACTTCGCGCCGATTTCCAGGACGGCAGCTATGCGCTGCCGGTGAGCGACGGCTCGGGGCGGGACCGCAAGGCGCTGCGAAAGGCGGTCGGACTTCTAGGCGAGGCGGGATGGAAGATCGGGGAGGCGGGGCTGGTCAACGCCGCGGGCGAATCTTTTGTCTTTACGATTTCCATTCAGACCAAGGACCAGGAAAAGATCGCCCTGCACTATCAGCGCACCCTGCAGCAGATCGGCATCCGGGCCGAAGTGCGCATCGTCGACCCGGCGCAATTTTCAAGCCTGCAGAAAACCTATGACTACGACATGATTCCAGCCACATGGTTCAACTCCCTGTCGCCGGGCAACGAGCAGAAATTCTATTACGGCTCGGAAGGCAGAAGCATCGAGGGGACACGCAACTATCCCGGCATTGCCGATCCGGCGGTGGATGCGGCCATTGCCGCGTTGCTCACCGCCAGAGGCGAGGCAGACTTCACCGCGGCGGTGCGGGCGCTGGACCGCCTGCTTGTCGCCGGCTTCTACATCATTCCGTTCTATGATGCGGGCGGGCAATGGGTGGCGCGGTGGAAGCGCATCGGCAGGCCGGAGAAACAGCCCCTGCCCGGCTTTGAAGGCACGACGCTGTGGCGCAACCCATGAGGGCAATTTCGGTTGAGGTGGTTTCGGACGTGATATGCCCGTGGTGCTTTCTCGGCAAGCGACGGCTGGAGAAAGCCATCGGCTTGCTTGAGGACGTCAAGGTCGAGGTGAATTGGCGGCCGTTTTTTCTTGATCCCACGATCCCGGCGGAGGGGATGAGCCGCCGCGCCTATCTGGAAAACAAGTTCGGGGCGGAACGGCTCAAGACCCTCCATGAGCCGATCCTGGCGGCAGGCAAGGAAGATGGCGTTTCCTATGCTTTTGACAAGATCACCCGGACGCCCAACACGATGGACGCGCACCGGCTGATCCGGTGGAGCCATGTGGACGGCAAGCAGCCTGATGTGGTGGAGCGCCTGTTCATGGGCTATTTCAACGGCGGGCTTGATATCGGCGACCGGACGGTGCTGGCGAAAATTGCCGGCGAGGCCGGGATGGACGCATCTGAAATTTCAAGGAAGCTCGAGAGCGATACGGATATTGATGCGGTGACGGCGGAAGTGGAACGGGCCTACCGTATGGGGGTGAGCGGGGTTCCCTGCTTCATCTTCGCGCAGAAACAGGGCCTGATGGGCGCACAACCGGCGGAGGTTCTGGCCGATGCCATGGGCAGGCTTGCGGCCTAACCGATGACAAGCTTGATGGCGTAGCCCAGGCTTGCCACCGCCAGCACGCCGGCCAGCCAGAGGCCCGCAAACCACAACAGCCTGCGGCCCATCAATGATAGCCTTCGTTGGGATCGACCTTGCCGCGGAAGACCCAGTAGGAATAGGCGGTGTAGGCGAGGATGAGCGGCACCAGCACGAGGGCGCCGACGAGCAGGAAGCCCAGGCTTTTGTCGGGAGCGGCGGCATCCCAGATCGAAAGGGAGGGCGGAACGATATAGGGATAGAAGCTGATGCCGAGGCCTGCGAAGCAGAGGATGAAGAGGCCAAGGGATGAGAGAAAGGGGCGGTAGTCGCTCCTGTCGCGCAGTCCGGTGTAGAGGCCGTAGACGCAGACCAGAACCAGCAGCGGCACGATGGCGCTGAAGAGCATGGCGGGCCAGGCAAACCAGCGGGCGAAGTAGACAGGTTCGAGAAACGGCGTCCACAGGCTGACGGCGCCGATGAGGAGGATGGTGCCGGTGCCCGTGACCCAGGCCTGCTTGCGTGAGGTTTCCTGCAGTTCGCCTTCGGTTTTCATCACCAGCCAGGTGGCGCCCAGCAGGGCATAGCCTGTGACCAGCGCCACGCCCGTCAGCAAGGTGAAGGGCGAGACCCAATCCCACCAGCCGCCGGCATAGGCGCGGTTGACCACCGGAATGCCCTGGACCAGCGCGCCGAGAGCCATGCCCTGGGCGAAGGTGGCAACCAGCGAACCGCCGCCGAAGGCCCAGTCCCAGAGGAACTGGCCGCGCCTGGTGCGCCAGCGGAATTCAAAGGCCACGCCGCGCAGGACAAGCGCCAGCAGCATGGCGATAAGGGGTGCGTAGAGGGCGGGCAGCACCAGGGCATAGGCCAGAGGGAACACGGCCAGCAGGCCGCCGCCGCCCAGCACCAGCCAGGTTTCATTGCCATCCCAGACGGGGGCAACGGAATTCATCATTACATCGCGGTGATGGCTGTCCTTCGCCAGCGGGAAGAGGATGCCGACGCCAAGATCGAAGCCGTCGAGCACCACATAGGCCAGGACGGCGAAGGCGATGAGCCCGGCCCAGATGAAAGGTAGATCGAATTCCATCATGCGCTCCTATTCATTCGCCTTGAGGGCGGGACCGGGCGTGATGCCGGCGGCGTGGCTCGGGCCATGTTCGATTTCGGGCGCCACATGATCCGGCGATTTTCCGCAGAGCCTGAGAATGTAAAACACCCCGGCGCCAAAGACGAAGAAATAGACAATGATGAAGGCCACCAACGAGGTGGCAACGGCGGGAGCGGCAATGGGCGAGGCCGACTGGGCGGTGGTGAGCAGGCCGTAAACGGTGTAGGGCTGGCGGCCCACTTCGGTGGTTATCCAGCCGGCAAGCACGGCCACAAAACCAGATGGCGTCATCAGCAGCGCGGCGCGATGCAGCCAGCGGTCCTCGTAGAGCCCGCCCTTTTGCAGGCGGCGCAGCAGGCTCCAGATGCCAATTCCCAGCATGGCAAAACCTATGCCCACCATGAGCCGGAAGGACCAGAAGACGATTTCGGCAGGCGGGCGCAGGTCCCTTGGGAAGGCCTTGAGGCCCATGACTTCGCCATCGGCATGATGCGTCAGAATCCATGAGCCCAGTTTCGGAATGGCGACCTGGTAGCGGGTGACTTCGGCTTCGTCGTCGGGAATTCCAAAGAGAATGAGCGGGGCTCCGGCACGGGTTTCGTAGTGGCCTTCCATGGCGGCAATCTTGGCCGGCTGGTATTCCAGCGTGTTCAGTCCGTGCTGATCGCCGGCAAAAATCTGGAGCGGGGCCACCAGGGCCGCCATCCACATGGCCATGGAGAACATCACGCGGGCACCGCGCGATGCCTGGTTTTTCAGCAGATGCCAGGCGCCAATGCCGCCCACCACGAAAGCGGTCGTGAGATAGGCGGCAAGCACCATGTGGACAAAGCGGTAGGGAAATGACGGATTGAAAATCACCGCTCCCCAATCCTCCGGCACGAATTGCCCCGCGGCGCTGATGGAAAAGCCCGCCGGGGTTTGCATCCAGCTATTCACCGACAGGATCCAGGTGGCGGAAATGAGTGTTCCAACCGCCACCATCAGGGTGGCGAAATAATGCAGGCCCGGGCCGACGCGCTTTTCGCCAAAAAGCATGACGCCGAGAAAGCCCGCCTCGAGAAAGAAGGCGGAGAGAACCTCGTAGCCCATCAAGGGGCCGATCACCGGCCCGGCCTTATCGGAAAACACGCTCCAGTTGGTGCCGAACTGGTAGGACATGACGATGCCCGAGACGACGCCCATGCCGAAGGCTATGGCGAAGATCTTTTTCCAGTAGTTGAAAAGGTCGCGGTAGACCTGCTGCTTCTGCCACAGCCACAGGCCTTCCAGAACCGCGAGATAGCTGGCGAGCCCGATGGAGAAGGCGGGGAAAATAATGTGGAACGACATGGTGAATGCAAACTGCATCCGGGCGAGAGTCAGCGCATCGAAATCGAAAAACATTCAACACCTCAGCGCGGGACTATACCCGATCAGGCGGCGAGCTTCACCAGATTCTGCATGATCTGCCGGGTGCCCTTAAGCCGCTCTTCCGGGGTTTTCCAGGTGCGCAAAATCACCAGTTTCATGTCGGGCCTGAGCTTGGCGAGAGTCCCCTGCCCGGCGATCCACTGCACCAGCGCCGCGGGATCGGGGAAGGTGTCCTTGCGGAAACCCAGCACCACGCCTTTTGGCCCGGCATCAACGTTCGAGACATTGGCGGAGCGGCAGAGAAGCTTGATGGAGACAACCTCGATGAGATGCTGCACTTCCTCCGGCAGGCGGCCGAAGCGGTCATGCAACTCCGCGCCAAAGGCCTCGAGATCGCTTTGCTCCTGAAGATCGGCAAGCCTGCGATAAAGCCCGAGGCGCACCTGCAGGTCGGAAACGAATTTTTCCGGAATGAGCACCGAGGTCCCGACATTGATCTGCGGCGACCAGGTGCCTTCGGCCTCTTCCATTTCGCCGCCGGAGCGCATCTTGATGACGGCCTCTTCCAGCATGGTCTGATAGAGTTCGTAGCCCACTTCCTTGATGTTGCCGGACTGCTCTTCGCCAAGCAGATTGCCGGAGCCGCGGATATCGAGGTCGTGGCTGGCCAGGGTGAAGCCGGCACCGAGGGAGTCGAGCGATTGCAGGACCTTCAAGCGCCGATCGGCGGCTTCGGTGAGCACGCGGTTAGGAGGCGTGGTGAACAACGAATAGGCGCGATGCTTGGAACGGCCGACGCGGCCGCGCAACTGATAGAGCTGGGCCAGGCCGAACATATCGGCGCGGTGGACAATCAGGGTATTGGCGGTGGGAATGTCGAGGCCCGATTCAACGATTGTTGTGGAAAGCAGCACATCGAATTTCCGGTCATAGAAGCCGGACATGATGTCTTCCAGTTCGGTGGGGGCCATACGGCCATGGGCGGTGCGGAATTTTATCTCCGGGATGTTCTCGCGCAGGAACTCGCCCATTTCGGTGAGGTCGGTGATGCGGGGCACGACATAGAAACTCTGCCCGCCGCGGAAATGTTCGCGCAGCAGGGATTCGCGGATGATGACCGGATCAAAGGGCGAGATATAGGTGCGCACCGCCAGCCGGTCGAGGGGCGGCGTGGTGATGAGCGAAAGCTCGCGCACGCCGGAGAGCGCCAGTTGCAGGGTGCGGGGAATGGGCGTGGCGGTGAGCGTCAGCACATGGACGTTGGCGCGGAGCTCCTTCAGGCGCTCCTTGTGCTTGACGCCGAAGTGCTGCTCCTCATCGATGATAAGCAGGCCAAGATCGCGAAACTTGATGTTGCCGGTGAGCAGCGCGTGGGTTCCGATGACGATATCGATGTCGCCAGCTTCCAATCCCGCTTTCACCGCGTCAATTTCCTTGCGGCCGACCAGCCGGGAGGCGTGGGCGAGGCGCAGCGGCAGGCCCTTGAAGCGTTCGCTGAAGGTGGCGTAGTGCTGGCGCGCCAGAAGGGTTGTGGGCACGACGACGGCCACCTGCTTGCCGTTCATGGCGGCGATGAAGGCGGTGCGGAGGGCAACTTCGGTTTTGCCAAAACCCACGTCACCGCAAATCAGGCGGTCCATGGGGCGGCCCTTCTGCAAATCGTTCAGCACGGCTTCGATGGCTGTCAACTGGTCTTCGGTTTCCTCGTAGGGGAAGCGGGCGCAGAATTCGTCGAAGGCGCCATCGGGCGGGGCGAGAATATCGCCGGCCTTGAGCTCGCGGGCCGCTGCCGTCTTGATCAGGTCCTCGGCGATTTCGCGGATGCGTTCCTTGAGGCGGGCCTTCTTGGCCTGCCAGGCGCCGCCGCCCAGCCTATCGAGCTGGGTGCCGTTGTCTTCCGCACCGTAGCGGGTGAGCAGTTCGATGTTTTCAACAGGCAGGAAGAGCCGGTCATTGCCGGCATAGATCAGCAGCAGGCAGTCATGGGGCGCGCCCTGCACCTCAATGGTCTTCAGGCCTTCGAAACGGCCAATGCCGTGATCAACATGGACGACAAGGTCGCCCGCCGAGAGCGAGGAGAGCTCCGAGAGGAAATCGGCGGCCTTGCGATTTTTGCGGGCCTTGCGGATGAGACGGTCGCCGAGGATATCCTGTTCGGCGATGACGGCGAGATCGTTAGTCTCAAAACCTTCCTCAAGGCCGAGCACGACAAGGCTGACGATAGATTTATCACGGGTTCCGGCGTCGGCCCAGGTGGTGGCGCTGGCCAAGGGGGCCAGTTCATGGTCCTTCAGGATGGTGTGCAGGCGCTCCTGGGAACCTTCGGTCCAACTGGCGATCAATACGCGCTTGCCGGATTTGCGCAGGTCTTCGGTATGGAGTTTTACGGCGTCATAGATGCTCGAGCCGGTCTGGCTGCGTTCGGCGGCAAAGCTGCGGCCGCGCCTGCCGCCAAAGGAAAGGCTGGCGGGATCCGGGCTTTCAAAGGCGGAGAGGGCAAGGCTGGTGCGATCGGCAAGAAGCTGTTTCCATTCCGCTTCACTGAGGTAGAGCCTTTCGCTGCTCAGGGGCTTGTAGGGAGCCGCGCCGAAGGAGCCCTTCTCGCGGGCTTCGCGCCGTGCATCATAGAACTCGGCGACCTGTTCATGGCGGGCCAGCATGGATTCATCGGCGGCATGATCGAGCGAAATGGGCGAGCCCGGCAGATAATCCAGCAGGGTTTCGAGGTGGTCGTGGAACAGTGGCAGCCAATGCTCCATGCCCTGATAGCGCCGGCCATTGGTGACCGATTCATAGAGGGGGTCATTCAGGTCGAGGCCACCGAAGGCCGCGGCATAGCCGGTGCGGAAGCGGCCGATGGCCTCGGTTGACAGCAGAACTTCGTTGGCGAGATTGAGCGTGAGGTGCCGCAGCGTGACATTGGAACGCTGGGTCTGGGCATCGAATTCGCGGATCGATTCCAGCGTGTCGCCAAAGAAATCCAGCCGCACCGGATTTTCGGCGCCGGGCGGGAAGATATCGATGATGCCGCCGCGCACCGCGAAATCGCCGGGGTCCACCACGGTGCCGACGCGGGAGAAACCATTGTTTCCGAGGAAGGCCAGCAATGCCTCGCCCTTCAAGCGGTTGCCGGGCGCGGCGGAGAATGAAGATTTGGCGATGGTCTCGCGGGGGACGACGCGCTGGAGAGCGGCGTTCACCGTGGCCAGAACCAGGCGCGGCTTTCCGCTTGGCCGGTTCAACTGTGTCAAAGTCGAAAGCCTGCGCGCCAGACTATCGGCGGAGGGCGAGACGCGGTCATAGGGCAGGCAATCCCAGGCGGGGAAGCGGAGGACTTCCAAATCGGGTGCGAAATAGGCGACCTGCTCGGCAAGAGTCGACAGGCGCTGGTCATCGACGCAGATGTGGAGCAGCGGCACATTGGCGATGTGGCTGGCGAGTTGCGGCAGGAGCATCGCATCAAGGCCCTGGGGGACGCCCGACAGCGGGATGCGGCCGGATACCTTGAGGCGCGGCACAAGCTTTGAAAGATCAATCATGGGCGAAACTTGAGGAGTTCTGGCAACAGCACATTGTCGAGCGTTGCAGGCACGGAAGCCTCGCCGGTGACCCAGGAAAGCAGTTCCTGATCGGGCAGTTCAATGATGTCTTCAAAGGCACGCAACTCACTTTCCGTCATGGTGGGCAGGCGGGCTTTGGCAAAGCCGCCCATCAGCAGGTCCATTTCCCTGATGCCACGGTGGTGGCTTCTCCATAGAAGTCGTTTCCGGCGCAATTCAATGGGCTCAGCTGGGTCGGTCATTGCTGCCTGATTAGCCGCTTCTGCACTTGCGCTGCAACACCTTCGCTCACAAAATGGCGCCATGCGTCCTTCTGTTCTCAATTCCCTCTTTGCGGGCGCCGCGGGCATCAAGGGCATTGGCCAGAAGCTTGACAAGGTTCTGGCGCAATACCTGCGCGGCGACGCTTCCGTGCCCACGCGCATTGTCGATCTGCTGTTTCATTTGCCGAGCGGGGTGGTTGACCGGCGCTTTCGCCCAAAGATCGCCGACCTGCCCAAGG
The DNA here is from genome assembly GCA_963773295.1 of uncultured Alphaproteobacteria bacterium. Taxonomy (GTDB): domain Bacteria; phylum Pseudomonadota; class Alphaproteobacteria; order Rhizobiales; family Aestuariivirgaceae; genus Aestuariivirga. The sequence continues at coordinate 149,534 of CAVZAJ010000002.1, read as the reverse complement.
TGGGGATTGTCACCATCGAAGTGAAGGTGGGGCGGCACAAGCCGCCGCCGCCGTTCAACAAGAGGCTGCCCTACCGGGTGGAAGTTTCGGACCAGACAGGATCGCTGACCCTGGTTTTCTTTCACGCCTTCGTCGAGCATTTGCAGCGCAGCCTGCCGGAGGGCGAAACGCGCTTCATTTCGGGTGAAATCAGCTGGTATGGCGCGGAGCCGCAGATTGCCCATCCGGACCATATCCTGACGGCGGAAGACTTCAGCCGCATGCCGCTGATCGAGCCGGTGTATCCGCTCACGGCGGGGCTTTCGCCGAAAACTCTGGGGCGGGCTATCCGTGCGGCCCTGGAGCGGTTGCCGGAGCTGGCGGAATGGCAGGATGCGGCCTGGAAGAAGAAGCACGGCTGGCCGGATTTTTCAACGGCACTGAAGACGCTGCACGGCCCGCGAGAGAGCGAGCCGCCGGCAATCGATTCACCGGCGCGCTTAAGGCTGGCCTATGACGAACTTCTGGCGAACCAGTTGGCGTTGAGCCTGGTGCGCGGCCACATGAAGCGGGCGGCGGGGCGCAGTTTTGTGGGCAGTGGGGCGCGGCAGGCCAAGATCATCAGCGCCCTGCCCTACACGCTGACTGGAGGCCAGGTCTTCGCCAATGCGGAAATCCTGGCCGACATGGCGTCACCATCGCGCATGCTGCGCCTGCTGCAGGGCGATGTGGGATCGGGGAAAACCATCGTGGCTTTGCTTGCGCTGGCAACCGCCGTTGAATGCGGGGCGCAAGGCACCTTCATGGTTCCCACGGAAATCCTGGCGCGGCAGCATTTGGCCTCTCTCTCGCCACTTTGCGCGGCTGCCGGGATAACCGTTGCGGTGCTCACCGGCCGCGAAAAGGGCAAGCAGCGGGAAGACATTTTGGAACGGCTCGCCGCGGGCAGGATTGATATTCTGATCGGCACCCATGCGCTGTTTCAGGAGGGCGTTGAATTCCAGAACCTTGGGCTCGTGGTGATCGATGAGCAGCACCGCTTCGGGGTGCATCAGCGCCTTGCCCTGCAGGCCAAGGCGGGAAGCGCCACGGACCTTCTGGTGATGACGGCCACACCCATTCCGCGCACGCTGGCGCTGACGGTTTATGGCGATATGGATGTCTCCAAGCTCACGGAAAAACCGGCGGGCCGGCTTCCCATCGACACCCGGGTGCTGCCGCTGGGGCGTATCGATGAGGTGGCGGCGGGATTAGGCCGCAGCATCAAAAGCGGGCAGCGGGCTTATTGGGTTTGCCCATTGGTGGAGGAAAGCGAGCTCGTCGATCTGGCGGCGGCGGAAGACCGCTTCAAGCATCTGGTGCAAGAATTTCCCGGGCGGGTTGGATTGATTCACGGACGGCTGAAGGGAGCGGCCAAGGATTCGGTCATGGCGGACTTCAAGGCGGGAGTGCTCGATATTCTGGTTTCGACAACGGTGATCGAGGTGGGCGTGGATGTGCCGGAAGCCTCGATCATGGTGATTGAAAATGCCGAGCGCTTCGGGCTGGCGCAGCTCCACCAGCTGCGCGGGCGGGTGGGCCGCGGCGCTGCCAAATCAACCTGCCTGCTGCTGTACCAGGAGCCACTTGGTGAAACCGCCAAGGCGCGCCTCAGCATCATGCGCGAAACGGAGGATGGTTTCCGCATCGCGGAGGAAGACCTGCGCTTGCGCGGGGCCGGCGAAATGCTGGGAACGCAGCAGGCGGGGCTTCCGCTCTTCCGCATTGCCGATCTTTCGGCGCATGGCGATTTGCTGGCGGCGGCGCGCGATGATGCGGCACTGATTCTGAGGCGCGATGCGGAGCTGAAATCGGGGCGCGGCGCGGCGCTGCGCACCCTGCTCTACCTCTTCGAGCGTGACGAAGCGGTCAAGTTGCTTTCCGCGGGATAGCTTTCTTGCGCGGCGGCTTGCCTGCCAGCAGCAGTTCCATGTCCGGGGCCAGGGGCGCCTCGGGAAACACCAGGCCCATAGAGATCACGAGCTTCAGGGCATCCTCAACGGTCGTGTCGAGAACCACGACATCGCCGACGTCGCAAAAGAACACGTAGCCGCCGGTCGGGTTGGGCGTGGTCGAGACATAGGCGGCGTACATCTGCCGGCCTTTCTCAAGGCCGATCATCGCGCCATCAATCTCGCGGGAAATAAAGGCCAGCGTCCAAATACCGTGGCGCGGCCATTCAACCAGGCAAGCCTTCTGGAACGAGGTGCCCTTTTGCAGGAACAGGGTTTCGAAAATCTGCTTCGAGCCCTTGTAGATGGAGCGCACCACCGGGGTGCGGTTGAGCACGTTGTCCCACAGGCCGATCAGGGTGCGGCCCACAAGGTTGGCGGCGAGGGCTCCCACAAGGGTGATGGCAATGAGGGCGAAGATCAGGCCAAAGCCCGGAACCCGGAAGGGCAAATAGGTGTCGGGATTGTAGGAGGCCGGAATGTAGGGCTTGAGCCAGGCATCGAAAATATTGACGAACCAGAGGGTGGCCCAGATCGTGATGGCGATGGGGGCGGTGATGGCAAGTCCGGTGAAAAAATAGGCCCTGAGCCGGCCCAGAAAGGGAACGCGGGCTGGCGGGGTGGCGGGGATTTTGCTGCCGTTTGAACTTGCCATTGTCCGTTGTAAATCGCATGAACGGGCTTGGAATTGCAAGGGTTAGAGAAAATTTGGACGTCCGGCGGTTAATTTATCTCGGCATCGGCTGGCTCAGCCTTGGCATGGCGGTTGCCGGCATCATTCTGCCTATCCTGCCGACCACGCCGATGCTGCTTGTGGCGGTCTGGGCCTTCGGCAAATCATCGCCGGAACTTGCGGAAAAAATCCGCAATCACAGGGTTTGCGGCCCGCCGGTGCGCGACTGGCAGGACCATGGGGTGATTTCGACCAAAGCGAAATTTCTGGCGATCTCCATCATGGGCCTCATGGGCGGCTGGCTTTGGATGTTCAGCAGCTTGCCGGGGTGGCTCACCCTGCTGATCATTGCCGTGATGGTTGGGGCGGGAGTCTTTGTGGGCAGCCGTCCAAGCACGGCAAAGTAGAGGTTATTCCGAGAAGGTGTTGCCGTCCGCCGGATATTGGTCGGCCCACACCCGGGCGCGGGCTTCCGCCTCGAGCCTTTCATCTTCCCTGGCTTCCGAATTCAGCTCGTTGTAGCGGTCGAAGATCGACGGGAATTCCGCCGGCTTGGTGGATTGCTGGGCGAGGATGTACCACATCAGGGCGCGGGTCCGGTCGCGTTGGACGAGCTTGCCATCCCAGTAGAGATCGCCGAGATAGGCTTCCGACAGGGCGTGGCGCTTCCGGGCGGCGGCAATCAGCCACTTCAAGCCCTGCTGCGGGTTCTTTTTCACGCCCTGGCCCTTGATGTTCATCAGGCCGAGGGAATACTGCGCGCCGGGGTGGCCGTAGGTCGAGGCTATCTTCAAGTAGCTGTTGGCCGCCACCTTGTAGTTGGCCTTGATGCCGGCATCGGCAATGCCGAGGCGGTAGTAGTCGGCCACGCGCAATTGCGCGTCCACCATGATGCGCAGCCGGTTCTGATCGCCCTCGTCGGGATCATAGGCTTCAGCGACCCGCGAATAATAGGAAAACGCCGTGGCATCATCACGCGGAACGCCGCGGCCCTTGCGGTAAATGTGGCCGAGGTACCAATCAGCGACAATATTGCCGTCTTCCGAGGCGCGGCGGAAAAACTTGATCGCCCGATCAAAATTCCCGCCGTTGTAGGCCTTCTTGGCCTTCTTCAGATCATCAGTCCAGAACGGGATGTCGAGACTGGGCAGATTGAGCTTCGGGGTGGCGGGCATGTAGGAGAAGAACCCCGCTTCGTCTTCGGCAGCGTGGGCAACAGGCGACAAGCCAAGCAGCAGCGCCGCCAGAAATGCCATGAGCGCACTTCTCGCGCCGCGTGAAGCTGCCTTCACGAAGAGGCTAAATGTCGGCGTAGCACACACCTTCAGCACTTCCTCCGGGATGGGTTACGGCCCCTGAAACAGCGGGGCCTACCTGTTGGGCATATTTCCATAAAGCGCCGGAGCCATAGCCGTGGTCCTTAGGCTTCCAGCTTTTCTTGCGGGCGGCGAATTCGGCATCGCTCACATTGCATGAGAGGATGCCTTGGGTGGCATCAAGGGTGATCATGTCGCCATCCTTGAGAAGTGCTATGGGTCCGCCCAACTGCGCTTCAGGGCCGACGTGGCCGACGCAGAAGCCGCGGGTGGCGCCGGAAAAGCGGCCATCGGTGATGAGAGCCATCTTCTCGCCCATGCCCTGGCCGTAAAGGGCGGCCGTGGTCGACAGCATTTCACGCATGCCGGGTCCGCCGCGCGGGCCTTCGTAGCGGATGACCAGAACTTCGCCTTCCTTGTATTTCTTGTGGGTGACGGCCTCGAAGCAAAGCTCCTCGGAATCAAAGCAGCGGGCGGGACCGGTGAAGGTCAGGTTTTTCATGCCCGCCACCTTCACGATGGCGCCCTCGGGAGCGAGATTTCCGCGCAGGCCGACAACGCCACCGGTTTTGGTGATGGGCTTGTCGGCGGGATAGACCACATCCTGGTCCGGGTTCCATTTGACCGAGGCCATGTTCTCGGCAAGGGTGCGGCCGGTCACCGTCAGGCAATCGCCATGGAGGAAGCCATGGTCGAGCAGGGTTTTCATCAGAAGCGGAATGCCGCCGGCCTCGAACATGTCCTTGGCCACGTATTTGCCGCCGGGCTTGAGGTCGGCGATGTAGGGCGTCTTCTTGAAAATTTCAGCCACGTCAAAGAGATCGAACTTGATGCCGCATTCATGGGCGATGGCGGGCAAATGAAGGGCGGCATTGGTGGAGCCGCCGGAAGCCGCCACAACGGTTGCGGCGTTTTCCAGGGCCTTCAAGGTGACGATGTCACGCGGGCGGATATTGCGGGCGATAAGCTCCATCACTTTTTCACCGGAGGTGAAGCAGAAGGTATCGCGGATTTCATAAGGGGCCGGGGCGCCGCAGGAATAAGGCAAGGCGAGGCCGATCGCCTCGGCCACGGTTGCCATGGTGTTGGCGGTGAACTGGGCCCCGCAGGAGCCCGCCGAAGGGCATGCGACCTGTTCAAGGTGGTGGAGGTCGGCATCGGACATGGCGCCGACACTGTGCTTGCCAACGGCTTCAAACACGTCCTGCACGGTGACGGGACGGCCCTTGAAGGTGCCGGGCAGAATTGAACCGCCGTAGATGAAGACGGAGGGCACATTGAGGCGCACCATGGCCATCATCATGCCGGGCAAGGACTTGTCGCAGCCGGCGAGCCCCACGAGCGCGTCATAGCAATGGCCGCGCATGGTGAGCTCAACCGAGTCGGCGATCACTTCCCGCGACACCAGCGAGGCCTTCATGCCCTGGTGGCCCATGGCGATGCCGTCAGTGACCGTGATGGTGCAGAATTCGCGCGGGGTGCCGCTGGCGGCGGCGACGCCGCGCTTGACCGACTGGGCCTGGCGCATCAGCGAAATGTTGCAAGGGGCCGCTTCATTCCAGCAACTGGCCACGCCGACGAGGGGCTGGTTGATCTGCTGCTCGTTCAGGCCCATGGCGTAGAGGTAGGACCGGTGCGGCGCGCGCTGCGGCCCAACAGTTACGTGGCGGCTCGGAAGCCTGGATTTTGAAATGACGGTCGCATCCATAATAGTATCCTGTGTCAGCGTATTTGTTTTATTCTTGGCAACGACGGCACAGCTTTCAGTCCTTCCATCTCAAACAAACGGCGGCCTTACTACCTGACCGCCACTTTTCTGGCGATCAAGAGCAACCCCGCCCAACATTTTCCCAGAAGCCCCTTAAGCTCCACTTCCACAGGTCTCAGTTCCTGTGAATAAGGTAAAGGTACGGGGCAATTTGGGCGGATGAATGGTTCATTGTGGCGCAAAAATGCGGCAGCCGCACAATTCAAGACTTTGTGGCATTTCGGCAACAGAAGAGCATTAACCTTGATTTAAAGGCTTAAAATGGCTGTTTCTCAACGCCACACGCTGTGGCAGATTGGCAACTATGGCGGATTCTCTGGGAAAGGCTGAGGAACATATTGGTCTCGCATATGTTTGCCTTGCCGGATTGGACGACTTGCCGATGGTTTTGATGCCAGGGCTGCCTGATGGAGATTGAAGGCGTCTATTTTGAAGGGGAAACGGCCAGAGATCAGCGGGTCGTGGTCAGTCTTGAACCTTCAGGACTGCGCTTTTCGGGTGACGGCGCGCACGCCCAAACATGGTCTCTCTCGGGCCTCACGGCGATTGACCGGCCCCATCCCGGGCAACGCCTAAGACTTTCCCATTTGGCGCAAGCGGGCGACCGCCTCAGCATCCGCAATGAGGCGTTTATCCAACAGCTGCTGATTGCCGCGCCGCATCTCAAGGGTGGCTTTCATCCAACGCGGGCCTTGCGCCCTTTGCTGTGGATTGGCGGCGGCCTTTCCGTTCTGGCAGGCCTCATTTACCTCACGCTTAATTTTGCGCCGCAGAGACTGGCAGTACTGCTGCCCGAAGAATGGAGAAGGCGGGTTGGCGAGCAGATGGAGGCTGGGCTCGTGAGGAATGCAAAGGCTTGTCAAACTCCCGGCGGCGTCGGGGCCATCGCGGCGCTGCTGACATCTCTTGCGCAGGGCAATCCGGACATGCCGCCGCTCCGCGTGCGGGTCTACGACATTGCCAGCATGAACGCCTTCGCCCTTCCCGGCGGGCATATCGTTTTAACGCGCGGGCTCTTGCGGGAAGCAACCGAGCCGGGGGAAGTGGCGGGAGTTCTGGCCCATGAGGTTGGTCATGTGGCGCATCATCATCCGGAGGCGCAGATGATCCGCATTGCCGGCTTACAGGTGTTGATCAGCGCGGCCACGGGAACCTCGGGGGGAAATAATGCCAGTTCACTGGCGGGGCTTGCCGCCATTCTGAAATCGAGCCGCGAGGCGGAGCGCGAGGCTGACACCTATGCGCTTGCAATGCTGAGCGCGGCGCGGATCGATCCCATGGCGCTGAAACATTTCCTTGAGAAGATCCTGAAGGAGGAAGGCAAATTTTCCGGCGGGGCATTTCCAAATCTGGGAACGATATTTTCCACCCATCCGGTAACGGCGGAACGCATTGCGCAGGTTAAACCATTGCCTCCGGGTGTTCCATTGAGGACGCCGCTGTCCGAGGCGCAATGGAGACAGTTGAAGGCGATTTGCGGGTAGCTATTTCTTCAGGTCCAGGGCACGCTCCTCGTGGGCCACGAACCATTCCACCATTTCGGTCCAAAGCGATTCCGCCAGGGCCGGATCAAGATGGTGGGCGCGGGCGAGAACCCGGGCCCGGTCAATGACATAATCGACGCGGGCGGGAACGCGGGCGGGAATGCCTTCGGCATGTTTCACCGTAATGATCGCCTCTACCAGGCGCTGGCGCTCGGCCAGAAGCCTGATGAGCTTTTCATCGACCACGTCGATTTCCCGTCGGAGGCCGGCGATACCCGGCTTTTTCACTCGTGAACCCATGCCTCAGGCATTGGACTGGGCGGAAACAAAAATGAATGTGTCGAAGCGCCGCGTCAGCGGGCCAGAATGACCTTCCGGCGCGGCTCGGGCACCACCACCCAGGGCCTGCTTCCGCTCAAGCCACGGGCGGTGGTGATGGCCGTGGCCTCACCCTCAATGACGATGGCGTGCGATCCCATGCGCCACACATCAAAACGGTCAATGCGCGTCGGAACGGTCTTGCAGGCGCCGCGCAGGGGATAGGCGGCGATGATGATGTCGAAGCCTGCGCAGGCCGGCTGAACTCCGTCCCCATCCAGAAAATAGCCGATCACCTTGCCTTTGATTTCACTGCGGCAAGCACGGGCTTCACAGGCCCATCCGGTCCGCGCCGCCGCTTGCTTGAAGGCGATCTCCTCGCCATTGGCTTGCAGCCATTTCTCGGCGGCAAAGCGGCCTCTTTGGCGGTTGGCAAATACCAATTCGCCGCTGCCGTTGCGGAACGCCGTGTTGGCGGCGGTGCGCTCGATCAAGAGGTCGGGGAAGCCGTTGAATTGCGCCAGCAAAAAACCAGCCAGCAAAACGGCGCCGCCCGCATATTTAGCCTGGCGCCTGGCCAGGCACAGAATTGCAGCGCCAAGGGCCAGGACTATGGCGCTTGCCAGAGGCACCTGGGGAATGACGCGCCGGGCTCCGGGCAGCGCTGCCACGTGATCGGAAATACCCAGCACCATTTCCAATCCCTTGCCCAGAACGGCAAGCGGCCAGCCTTCAAGGCCCAAGGGCATCAGCACGACACTCAGCACGGCAAAAGGCATGACGGCGAGGCTGATCACCGGAATGGCCAAGCCATTGGCCAGGACGCCGTAAGGCGCCAGCCTGCCGAAATGATAGGCGGCGGGAATGGAGGAGAAGCCGCCGGCGATCAATGTGGTGAGAATTGACGCCAGCGCGATCTGGCAGAGCTTGCGCGCATAGTAAACCTTGCGGCTTTCGATCCGGTATTCCGGTTCCGGCTTGGGGCGGTTCCAGAATTCAAAGAAGGCCGCAAGGCCCATGACCGCCATGAAGGACATCTGGAAGCTGGCCTGAATGGCCGACTCCGGCTGCAGGATGAGAATGAGCAAAGCGGCAAGCGCCAGGTTGCGGAGCGATATGGCAGGCCGGTCCACAATGATGGCGAGAAACACCACGGCGAGCATGATATAGGAGCGCTGGGTGGCAGCCCCTGATCCGGCCAGCAGCATATAGGCAAAGCCAAAGACCAAGTGCCGCGGCTGCGGCCCATTTCTTGATCGGCCATTGCTGGGCGATTGCCGGGAACAACGCCAGAAACGCCCGGACGATCCAGAACACGCCGCCGGCGGCCAGCGACATGTGCAAGCCTGAGATCGAAAGAATATGGGCGAGCCCGGAGATTTGCAGGCTCTTGTTGACCTCCTTGGGAATGGCGGCGCGTTCGCCAGTGATCATGGCCTCGGCAAAGGCGGCGATGGTTCCCTGCAGGTGCTGACGGATGCGGCTACCGATTTCCTGACGCAAATCATGCAAGGCGCTCGAGAGCCACAGTGAGGGCGATGAGGTGCGGCCCAGCACATCTATTTTCGAGGTGATGCGGCCCGTGCCGCCGATGCCTTCAAAATAAAGCTGCCTGCCATAGTCGAAGCCGCCGGGCATGGTTGGCGACGCGACGGGGGCAAGCCTGGCCTTGAAGGCGATCCTGGCGCCAATAACCGGTTCGCCATTCTTGAGGGAATTCGACAGGCGCAGGCGGCGCGGCGATTGCGCCGCGGCCATGCCTTCGATTTTATCTGGTTCAAGAATGATCGTGGCGCGCCGTTCGGAGGCGCGTTCCACGTCATGGACAATGCCGCTGACGACAATTTCGCCGGTCGTTGCTTTCAGGAGCGGCGTTGCAATGATTTCAGCGCGGATTTTCGCCAGCACAAAACCGCTGAGCAGGATGGCCAGAAGGATTACCGCCATGCGGCCGCGGGCTTTCCAGAACAGCAGGACGGCGGCAAGCATGAAGAAACCGGTGACCGGCAATGCGGGTTCCCGCGGCAGGGCAAAATAGATCCAGATGCCGAAGGTGAGGGCCACCGGGGCCCACAGAACCGTTGCCCCAAGCTGCGCTTCCCACAGTTCCTGCAGCTTGCCCGCCACCTCTGCGCCCTCTTACGCGCCCCAAACGCCTGTGCTATTTGCCTTCGCTCAAGCCTTCGGGCACCAGCCCCGCCGCCAGCCTACAAGGAAAACGGTGTTCATGCCATCACCCGTCGTCACCCGCTTTGCCCCCTCGCCCACCGGCTACCTGCACATCGGCGGGGCCCGCACCGCCCTGTTCAACTGGGCCTATGCAAAGCACGCGGGCGGCAAGATGCTGTTGCGCATCGAGGACACGGACCGCGAACGCTCAACCGATGCGGCGATTGACGCCATCATTTCCGGCCTGACGTGGCTGGGCCTGACCTGGGACGGCGAGGCGGTTTCGCAGCATGGGCGCGCGGCCCGTCACCGCGAAGTGGCCGAGCAGCTCCTGGCCAAGGGCCATGCCTATCATTGCTATTGCAGCCCGCAGGAGCTGGAGGCCATGCGCGCCAAAGCCGAGGCCGAGAAACGCCCGATCCGTTATGACGGAACCTGGCGGGACCGGGACCCGAAAGACGCTCCTGCGGGCGTGAAACCCGTTATCCGGTTCAAGTCGCCGCAGGAGGGCGAAACGGTGATCACCGACAAGGCCCAGGGCCGTGTGGTGTTCGCCAACCGGGACCTGGATGATCTGATCATCCTGCGCTCGGACGGCAACCCCACCTATAATCTTTCGGTGGTGGTTGACGACCATGACATGGGCGTGACCCACATCATCCGCGGGGTTGACCACCTCACCAATGCGGCGCGGCAAACGCAAATCTATCTCGCCATGGGTTGGACTGTGCCGGACATGACGCATGTGCCGCTCATCCACGGGCCGGATGGCGCGAAGCTTTCCAAGCGCCATGGGGCCTTGGGGGTGGAAGCCTACCGTTCCATGGGGTATCTGCCGGCGGCCTTGCGCAATTACCTGGCGCGGCTGGGCTGGAGCCATGGCGACGAGGAGATTTTCTCCACGGCGCAATTGGTGGAGTGGTTCGATCTCGGCAATATCGGGAAATCGCCGGCGCGCTTTGATTTCGCCAAGCTCGAGAATCTCAATGGCCATTACATCCGACACATGGACGATGCTTCGCTGGTGGATGCGTTCATCGCATTTCTTCCGTATGCGGAGGATGGCGGTGAGATGCTGGCCCGGCTCGACGAGACAAAACGCGGCCAGTTGCGCAAGGCCATGGCCGGGCTCAAGGAGCGCGCCAAGACTTTGCTGGAGCTCAAGACCGGTGCGGCGTTTCTGTTTGCGGCGCGGCCGCTGGCCCTGGATGAGAAGGCCAGACAGATCATCGCCGATGGCGGCAAGGCTGCCTTGCGGGACTTGGCGCCGGTGCTCGAGGCCTGCGGTGAGTGGACCGCAGCGGCGCTGGAAGCCGCCGTGAAAGCCCATGCGGAGAAAGCCGGCATAAAACTGGGCAAGCTGGCGCAGCCTTTGCGTGCCGCACTCACGGGCACCTCCACCTCGCCCCCCATCTTCGATGTTCTCGACGTGCTGGGACGCGAGGAAGCCATGGCGCGCATCAGCGATCTGTCGAATTGACCTTTTTGCTGCGCTGCAATAAGCTCTTGTAATACAAATTGAGAGGTCCTTGATGTCTGACGCAGAACCTTCGGCAAAGCTTACATTCAAGGGAAAAACCTATGATTTACCGGTGATCAAGGGGGCCCTTGGGCCGGATGTGATCGACATCAGCAAGCTCTATGCGGAGGGGAAGGTCTTCACCTTCGACCCCGGCTACACCTCAACGGCGGCCTGCGAATCCAAGATCACCTATATCGACGGCGATGAAGGCATCCTGCTGCACCGCGGCTATCCCATTGACCAGCTTGCCGAGAACGGCGACTTCATCGAAACCTGCTATCTGCTCTACTACGGTGAACTGCCGAACCAGGCGCAGCGCCGCTCATTCGAGCATGCGATTACCCATCATACGATGATCCATGAGCAGATGGCCCGGTTTTACCAGGGCTTCCGGCGCGACGCGCATCCCATGGCAGTCATGGTGGGCGTGGTGGGCGCCATGTCGGCTTTCTACCATGATTCAACCGACATCGATGACCCGCGGCAGCGCGAAATCGCCTCGCACCGGATGATCGCCAAGCTGCCGACGATCGCGGCGATGGCCTACAAGTATCACATCGGGCAGCCCTTTGTTTATCCGCGCAATGACCTGTCCTATGCCGCCAATTTCCTGCACATGTGCTTCGCGGTGCCGTGCGAGGAATACAAGGTGAACCCCATTCTGGCGCGGGCCATGGACCGCATCTTCATCCTGCATGCCGACCATGAGCAGAATGCCTCGACCTCAACGGTGAGGCTCGCCGGCTCGTCGGGCGCAAACCCCTTCGCCTGCGTTGCGGCGGGCATTGCCTGCCTGTGGGGGCCGGCCCATGGCGGGGCCAATGAGGCGGCGCTTAAAATGCTGGGAGAAATCGGCACGGTGGAGAAAATTCCGGCCTTCATTGAGAAAGTGAAGGACAAGGATTCCCACACCAGGCTCATGGGTTTCGGCCACCGGGTCTACAAGAACTACGACCCGCGCGCCAAGATCATGCAGCAGACCGCCCATGAGGTGCTCTCCGAACTGGGCATCAAGGATGATCCCCTCCTCGATGTGGCGCGGGAACTGGAGCGGGTTGCCTTGAACGACAAGTATTTTGTCGACCGCAAGCTTTATCCCAATGTGGATTTCTATTCCGGCATCACCCTGCGGGCCCTGGGCTTTCCGACCTCGATGTTCACCGTGCTCTTCGCCCTGGCCCGCACCGTCGGCTGGATTTCCCAGTGGAAGGAAATGATCGAGGATCCGAGCCAGCGCATTGGCCGGCCGCGCCAGCTCTATAACGGGCCGCAGAGGCGCGACTACATCCCGACCAGCAAGCGCGGGAAATAACCGAACAGTCAGCGCTCATTCATCAGCATGGCGCCGATTTCGGCTTCGGCTACTTTCTTGCCGTCGACATGGGCCTCGGCCCAGTATTTCCACACGGGCGCCCGCTTGTTGGAAAGCTTGACGTGGAAGTGGACGACGTCGCCGGGCAGCACCGGCTTCCGGAAGCGGGCCTTGTCGATGGACATGAAGAACACCAGCTTGCCGGCATGGGCATCGCCGAGATGGTTCAGCACAAGGGCGCCCGCGGCCTGGGCCATGGCCTCAACCAGCAAGACCCCCGGCATCACCGGCTTGCCGGGAAAATGGCCCTGGAAGAAGGGTTCGTTGATGGTGACGTTCTTGATCGCGGTGCCGGACTCCTCGCCATCCATGTCAATCATCCGGTCGATAAGAAGGAAGGGGTAGCGGTGCGGCAGCAGCTTCATGATGCGGGCGATGTCGGCGCTCATCAGGGTTTTTGCCGGTGTGTCTTCAGCCATGCTGCCATCCCCATAAAGATTCGGACGGCCCATGAAGCCGTCCGATTGACTTTAGCACCGCAATTGCAAAGGTCTAGAAGCGGGTTCCGATGGAGAAGCGGAAGTATTCGGTTTCGTCGTATTTGGCTTTCATGAGCGGATAAGCCAATTCGAAGCGCAACGGGCCGAAGGGCGATTGCCAGATGATGCCGGCACCCACCGAGGCGCGGAAGGCCATGGTGTCAAAGACGGTGCAGTCTAGCAGCCGTCCGGCGTATCGCAAGTGCCCTCGCCATCTGCCAACGTCTCTTCCGGTGAACCAAATACCGTGCCAAAGTCGGTGAAGGCCGCACCTTCAATGCCCCATTGCTCCGGCAGACCTACAGGGAAAGTCAATTCGGCGGTGGCGATGGCATAGCTCTGGGCGCCGATTGCATCTGTATCGCCGTCATTGCCGTTCTGCCTGGGCCCAACGCCCGACTGCGCAAAGCCCCGGAAGCTGTCGGCTCCCTTGAAGAAGCGGTCCTGCAATGGCACGTCCCTGCCATTGAAGCCTTCGATATGGCCAGCGTTGCCTTCAAGCTTCAGGATAATTGACTCCTCATAAAGCGGGAAGAAATACCAGCCATGGGCCTCAAGCCGGCCAAAATAGGAATCGCCGCCGAGGCCGGCGACTTCCGATTCCAGCTGGCCCCTGAAGCCCAGTGTCGGGCGGTTCGAGTTGTCGAGATCATCCCAAGTATATGTCGCGCCAATCGACGATTTTATGGTGGAACCTTCCTGGGCGATGATCGCAGGCGAGGCCTCTTCAGTGTCAATGCCATCCACCTTGCGGTACGCCAGCGTATATTTGAAACCAAGGGTAGAATAATCGTCAAGCTTGAACCCGGTGCGCAACGCGCCGCCGATATTGGTGCTCTCAAACGACGACGTGTTGGAATTGTCGGACTTCGTGGCAAAGACGTCAAATCCGGCTGAGATCGGCATGCCCATGAAATAGGGCTCGGTGAAGCTGAAGTCGACCTGCTGGCGCTTGAAGCTCAAGGTCGTGTTCAGTTTCACGAACTGGCCCCGGCCCATGAAATTGCGCTCGCTCAATTCGACGGATCCGATGACCTGTTCGTATGACGAGTAACCCACCGAGAAGCTGATCTTGCCGGTTGATTTTTCCTGCAGTGCGACGATCAGGTTGATCTTGTCGGGGGCCGAGCCCTCTTCCTCCTGGAACTCAATTTTATCAAAGAAATCAAGGGCAATGAGACGGCGGCGGGCGCGTTCAATGAGGGTGCGGTTGAACGCATCGCCTTCATAGATCAGCAGTTCGCGGCGAACAACCTCGTCCAGGGTGCGGGTGTTGCCCTCAATAATAATCTGTTCAACGTAGGCGCGGCGCCCTTCCTCAATGCTGTAATTGATATTCAGCGACCCCTGCCCCGCATTGCGGTCAACCTTGGGTTCAACCTTGGCAAAGACATAACCCTGCCGGCTGGCTTCAAGCGCCAGGTTTTCCACGGTCTTGTCAACCTTGGTCGCGTTGTAATCATCGCCGACGCCGGTTTTGATCACCTCTTTCAGCTTTTCAGGATCCAGGTTGGTGTTGCCAATGTTCACCGCGACATCGGCAATCTTGTAGCGCGGGCCCTCTTCAATCGCGAAAGCTATTTCAAAATAGTCCCCGTTGGGGGAAAGCTGGGCCTCGGAGGAAATAATGTTAAAATCCGCATAGCCGTGACGCAGGTAATGCCGGCGCAACAGCTCCTTGTCATATTCCAGGCGGTCAGGATCATAGGTATCGTTCTTCTGGAAGAAATTCCACCAGCTATGCTCCGCGGTTCCGATGACGTCGCGCAGGGCGCCGTCGCTAAAGGCGTCATTGCCCGTGAAGCTGATCGTCTTGACCGTGGTTTCCGAACCTTCGGTCACCTCAAACACCAGGTTGATGCGATTCTCGGGCAAGCGGATGAGCTTGGGAGCAACGCGAACGTTGTAGTAACCGGATTTCTGATAAAGCGCCAAGACCCGCTGGGTATCGCTTCGCACCCGCGCCTTGGTGAAGATCATGCGTTCGCGGACTTCAACTTCCTTGGCCAGGGCGTCGTCGGCAATCTCCTTGTTACCTTCGAAATTGACCTGGTTTATGAGCGGGTTTTCCTCCAGCCTGATGACCAGGGTATTGCCGCGCTGGAACATCTGGACATCGGAAAACAATCCGGTCTGAAACAGAACCTTTATCGACTCGTCGATCTTTTCCGGATCGAACTCATCGCCGCGTGAAAACTGCAGGTAGGACAGGACGGTTTCTTCCTCGACCCGCTGATTACCCTCAATTCTAATCTGGGCAATGGTTTCGGCATAGGCCGACGGCGCCCACCCTGATGGCACTGCCACCGGCATGACGAAGACAAGAACAAGGCTCAACAATGCCAGGCAGAAAAGCTTTATACGCATCAAAAGACCAATCTTCCCCAAATCCAGCCGTCCCCAAATCACTTTCGCCCGCCGCGTGGTTTTAACGTCTTTCAACTGCTTTGCAAATGAAAGATATCCCTAAATTTTAGCTCCCCGACCATCATCGCAAATACCCTGGTCAGATCATTCCAGAAACCGAACGCCATCAGCATCGCGACAAGCGATAAACCCACCCTAAAGCCCCATTCCTGGGCCTGTTTTCCCAGCGGTTTACCCGACACCGTTTCAATGGCGTAATAAACCAGATGGCCACCATCCAACATCGGGATTGGAAACAGGTTAATAAGCCCGACACTTGTCGACAGGAAAGCAATGAAAATAGCGAATCGGATAACCCCGGAGGATGCCGCATCGCCCGCCATTTTGGCAATCGAAACCGGGCCGCCTATTTGCTTTGAACTTTCCTGCCCGCGCACCAGCTTGCCGAGATACTTGAAGGTCACGGATACGATGCGCCATGTTTCGCTCGGTTCCTTGGGCAATCGCGTCAGGTATCGAAAGGCGCTGCGGGGCCGAGGCTACCGCATCCTTGGGAGGAGATACACCCAAGAGCCCGCGTTTGGAAGTTCCGCCAAATCCGTCCGGTTCCTCAACCACACCTGCGACAATCTGCAGGCTGATGGGGGTTCCGTTTCGGTCAATTGTCACCTGCAGCAGTTCCCCGCCACGGAACGAAACCGACTTTACGATATCGCCAAAGGTTTCGATTTTGACGCCATCAATGGCTGCAATGAGATCGCCGCTCTTGATTCCGGCCTTTTCGGCGGCACTTCCCGGCTGCACCTCGCCAACGCGCGGCTCTCTCACCGGAATGCCGACAAAGGCAAACACGCTGGCAAAAATCACGATTGAGAGAAGGAAATTGGCGATCGGGCCGGCCGCCACGACAGCGGCGCGTTTCCAGACCGGCTTGCCATGAAAATTGCCGGCCGTGCGGGTCATTTCGGTCCCAGGTTCGGCTTGCGGAAAGCTCGTCGGATTGGCATCGCCTTCAAATTTCACGTAACCACCCAGCGGCAGCCAGCAGACCTTCCAGCGGGTGCCATGCCTGTCGTTCCAGCCAAAGATTTCACGGCCAAAACCAATCGAAAAGACTTCCACCGCAACGCCGCACCAGCGCGCCACCAGAAAGTGGCCAAGCTCATGAATAAACACAATAATTGTGAGAGCGGCAATGAACGGCAAAAGATAGCCAAAGGGCAAGTGCACGTAGTTCAGAAATTCCATGATCCGTCCCAACTCCCCGAACACTATTCAGACGTTCCTGCCTGAACTCCTTGTGTCCGACACATCACACGCAAGGCTCATGCCATTGCGCGTTGGCGTGATTCACCGTTTATTAACCACACAAGCCCGTATTTAAGTCAACATTTCGGCGAAATATGGTTACCAGCGCAGCAATCCGCGGGCGGCATTTGCCCCTTGCTCGTGAAAAACCCCGATCAGGGCCGCCGCCACGGCCACGGCAATCAGGCCATCCACCCGGTCAATCACCCCGCCATGGCCCGGAATCAGCCTGCCGGAGTCCTTAACCCCATGAAATCGCTTGAGAGATGACTCGAAAAGATCGCCAGCCTGTTCCACCACAGCCAGGCCGCCGGCGAGAATGGCAAGGTCCAAATGCCATTCAGCTGGGTGACGCTAGGCAAAAATAAACGAGACTAGTGCACTTCCTGCCACAGCCCCGCCGAGGCCGGCCCAGGTCTTTTTGGGCGAAATCACCGGGGCAAGCTTGGGGCCCCCAATGATGCGGCCGGCAAAATAGGCCAGAGTATCGGCTGACCACACGACCAGAAACACCCAAAGTATGGCGGCAAAGCCATAATGGGGATCGCCACGCAACAGAATGAGGGCAAGAGCCGGAAATCCCACGTAAAAAATTCCAAAATAGCGCCACTTGCTGGCATCGGGATCTTCCTCTGCGGACCATGAACAGCTGAAACAAGCCGCCAATCCCAAAATGACCAGGAGGGCAATTCCAACACCCAGCAAATCCGGCAAAACCGCTGCCGCAGAGGGCAGCTCCCATGTGCAGGGCGTATTGCGCGGGATTTCTGGGGTGAACCATTGCGGTCCATTCGTGGGCGATCAGCCCAGCCAGCAACAGCACAAAGCCCTTAAACCAAATCCCGCCAAACCAGGCGCAGGCGATGACTGCCGGAATGAGCACCACCGCGGAAGCCGTTCTGATGCCGAGGTCGCCCCACTTCGCCGAGGTCATGCGGTTTGCGCTTCGATGCCGCCAAAGCGGCGGTCCCGCAGGCGGAACTCATCCAGGGCCCTGGCAAATATCTCGTGGGTGAAATCGGGCCAGAATTCATCGACAAAAACAAATTCCGTATAGGCGCACTGCCACAACAGAAAATTCGAAATGCGCTGCTCGCCGCCGGTGCGAATGAGCAGGTCGGGATCGGGAATGCCGGCGGTATCCAAGATTCAGGGAAATCAGTTCCGGTGAAATGTCAGCAGCTGAGATTTCGCCGCTTTCGATCTTCCGGGCGATTGCCGACATGGCGCGGCCAATTTCCTGCCTGCTGCCGTAATTGAAGGCGACGACGAGATTGAGTTTGGAATTTTCGCGGGTCAAACGCTCGGCATCGTCGAGCAAGGACACGATGCCCGGTTCCAGATCGGCGCGGCTGCCGACAACGGTGATCTTCACGCCGGAGCGATGCAGTTCGGCCACGTCCTGGCGGATAAAGCGGCGCAGGAGATCGAGCAGAAACGAAACTTCCGCCGCGGGCCGCGACCAGTTTTCCGAACTGAAGGAATAGATCGTGAGATATTCAATGCCGAAATCGGCGGCGGCCTTCACCGCACGGCGCAGGGCATCAACGCCTGCCTTGTGGCCCGCCGAGCGCGGCAAGCCACGGCGCGCGGCCCAGCGGCCATTGCCATCCATGATGATGGCAACATGACGCGGCACGGCGGGCGGGCGGTTCAGCATGGCGCGGTGCGGCCCCTCAAACCTGCATGATTTCGGCTTCCTTTGCCTTCAAAGAAGCATCGATTTCCTTGATCGTTTCGTCGGTCATCTTCTGGGTTTCTTCGGATTTTTTCTTGTGGTCGTCTTCGCTCATGGCGTGGTCTTTTTCCAAGGCCTTCAATTGGTCCATGCCGTCGCGGCGCACGTTGCGCACGGCAATGCGGGCCTTTTCGGCATATTGATGGGCCACCTTGACCAGTTCCTTGCGACGGTCCTGCGTCAAGTCCGGCATGCGCAGGCGAATGACCTGGCCTTCGGTCTGCGGGTTCAGCCCCAGATTGGAGGCGTGAATGGCCTTTTCCACGGCAACCACCAGGCCCTTGTCCCAGACATTGATTTGCAGGAGGCGGGCTTCCGGAACGGTGACGGAAGCAACCTGGTTGAGCGGCATCACGGCGCCATAGGCATCGACCTGAACCGGCTCCAGCAGGGTTATGGAGGCGCGCCCGGTGCGCAGGCCGCCGAAATCATGCTTGAGCGATTCCGTGGCGCCATGCATGCGGCGCTTGATGTCTGCGGCGTTAAAGGGAACGGGTTGGGCCATGGGCTAGTCCTTCGTCACTAGGGTGAAGCGGCCGGCGCCGGTTAAGACTTTCGACACGGCGCCCGCTTCCCGGATGGAAAATACAATTACCGGAATCCCGTTGTCCCGTGCAAGGGCGATTGCGGCGGGGTCCATAATACGCAGGTCGCGGCTCAGAATCTCGTTAAAGGTGATTTTTTCGAAGCGCTGGGCCTTGGGGTTCTTCTTGGGGTCTTCGGCGTAGACGCCGTCGACGCTGGTGCCCTTCAAAAGGGCGTTGCATTGCAGTTCCGCGGCGCGCAGGGCCGAGCCCGTATCGGTGGTGAAGAAAGGCAGGCCGGTGCCCGCCGCGCAGATCACCACCCTGCCCTTTTCCAGATGATGGATGCCTTTGGCGGGCGAATAGGTTTCACAGACGGTCGGCATGGCGATGGCCGAGAGAACCCGGGCATCTATGCCCTTGGACTTCAATACGCCCTGCATGGCGAGCGCGTTCATGATGGTGGCCATGATGCCCATGTGATCGGCGCTCACCCGGTCCATGCCCTTGGCGGCGCCGGCAAGGCCGCGGAAGATGTTGCCGCCGCCGATGACCAGCGCAACCTGCGCCCCGGCCTTGACGCAGGCGATGACTTCATCGGCAATGCGCGCCACCGTATCGAGGTCAATGCCGAAGGGCTGGCTGCCCATCAGCACTTCACCGGAGACTTTAAGGAGAATTCGCTTGTAGGTGATTTTGCTCATGGGTTTTGACAGTCCACTAAGGAAAAGGTCCCGTATTTTGGCCCAATCTAGGTGTTCGAAGCCGATTCGTCTTAGGACATTTTTCACTTTAATCAAGGGCTTCGGTGCCAGATTGCCCTTAACCCAACGGTAAGTGAAACCGATTTAGCTTGGGAGAAAGGAGCCCGCACATGCTTGCATTCTTCTTCAGCCCTTCGGGCCGGTTTCGGCCGAGCCCAATGGTGGCTTGCACAACTGTTTGTCCTTGCCATTGCATCGTCGTCGTCGTTTTGTTCGGTCATGCTCCCTGGAACATTTCCGGCGAACCGAAGTCCGGCATTCACAACTCGGTCTGTTGGCCTCGTGGTACTACTGCTGTTACTGCTGTGGATAATGTTTTGCGCTGACGGTCAAAGCGCTATCACGACCGGGGCAAGTCAGCCTGGTGGTATCTTGATCCAGTTCATTCCATCATCGGTGGAATTGGGCCTTGGTTGAACTTGGGTTTTGTATCTGGAGACGATGGCGACAATGAGTATGGCGATGGCCCGGATCTCAATATCGGCGAATGACCTGAAAGCCTTGCGCGAGACAATGGGCAGCAAAGTTCCGTCACGCACGTCTGGCTTATCGCCCTCCCCGGCCCGAGAACCAGCGGGCCACCGGTTTTTGGCAAGCGCGGCTGACAATAAAAAAGGGCCCAAACGGGCCCTTTTCAATTGAGATTTGCTGATCAAGCCTGGCCGGCAGCCTTGGCGACTTCGGCGGCGAAATCATCGACCGCCTTTTCAATGCCTTCGCCGAGCTGCATGCGGACATAGCCCAGAAGCTTGACGGGTGCGCCGGCCTTGTTGCCGACTTCGCCGAGAACCTGGGTCACCGACTTGGTGCCGTCATGGACATAGGCCTGCTCCAACAGGCAATTTTCCTTGGCATAGGTCTTGAGGCCGGAGGCGATGATTTTTTCCAGGACGTTCGGCGGGCTTGCCCGCATTCTTTTCCTCAAGAATGGCTTTTTCGCGGGCCAGGGTTTCAGGCGGAACGCCGGCGAAATCCATGGCCACCGGATTGGTTGCGGCGACATGCATGGAAAGCAGGCGGCCAAAGGCGGCCAGCTCTTCCTTGTTGCCGGTTGATTCAAGCGCCACGAGAACGCCGATCTTGCCGAGGCCGGGGCGGCCTGGTTGTGGACGTAGGAGCCGATCACGCCATCCTTGACCTTGAGCGAGGCGGTGCGGCGCACGCCCATGTTTTCACCGATGGTGGCCACCATCTCGGCCACATATTCGGCGACCGCATGCTGCGAGCCGGGAAACTTGGCGGTTTTCAACTTTTCGGTATCGCCGCCGGCGGCTGAGCGCCAGCTTGGCGATATCGGCAACCATGGCCTGGAATTTTTCGTTGCGGGCGACGAAGTCGGTTTCCGAGTTTACTTCGACGGCAGCACCGGTGGTGCCATTGACCGCAATGCCGACGAGGCCTTCGGCGGCAACGCGGGTTGATTTCTTGGCGGCCTTGGCCAGGCCCTTGGCGCGCAGCCAATCGGTGGCGGCTTCCATGTCGCCGTTGGTGGCGGCAAGGGCTGCCTTGCAGTCCATCATGCCTACGCCGGTTGACTCACGTAAGCTTTTCACCATGCCAGCTGTAATCTCAGCCATGATCATCCTCTTTCAAAAATGGAGTCAGGGCCCACGCTAATCCGCGGGCCCCTGAATTGCATTATTCCGCGGGAACGGCTTCAGCCATCGGGTTTTCATCAGCGCCGACGTCACGGCCCGAAGAGCCTTGGGCCTGCGAAATGCCTTCGATGGCAGCGCGCGCGATGAGATCGCAATAGAGCGCCACGGCGCGGCCTGCGTCGTCATTGCCGGGGATCGGAAAGTTCACGCCGGCAGGATCCGAGTTCGTGTCGATGATCGCCACAACCGGGATGCCCAAACGATTGGCTTCCTTGATTGCCAGGGCTTCCTTGTTGGTGTCGATCACGAACAGGATGTCGGGCGTTCCGCCCATGTCCTTGATGCCGCCCAGGGCCTTGTCGAGCTTGGTCTTCTCGCGGGAAATCGACAGCATTTCGCGCTTGGTGAGGCCCATGCCTTCCTTGGCGAGCTGCTCATCGAGGGTGCGGAGATGCTTGATGGAATTTGAAATGGTTTTCCAGTTGGTGAGCATGCCGCCCAGCCAGCGGGAATTCACATAGTACTGGGCCGAACGCTTGGCGCTGTCGGCAATCTGTTCCTGGGCGGTGCGCTTGGTGCCGACGAACAGCACGCGGCCGCCCTTGGCAACGGCAGCGGTAACGGCGAGAAGCGCCTGATGCAGCAACGGCACGGTCTGGGCCAAATCGATGATGTGGATGCCATTGCGCGAGCCGTAGATATACGACTGCATCTTGGGGTTCCAGCGGTGGGTTTGATGTCCGAAATGAACGCCTGCTTCAAGCAATTGGCGCATAGTGAATTCTGGCACAGCCATGGTCTTGTCCTTCTCCGGTTGATCCGCCGCGGATGGTTGTGACCGGATTATCCGGCACCGGAAGGACTTCAGCCTATGAGGGGAATTTGCATTCCCATGGCGCAAGTCCAACACCCGCGTGAGTATTTAACGAGCGGGGCTATACAGGTGCAGTGCAATAAAGGCAAGGGGCGGTCAAGATTCCAGCAAAACCACGCTTTCCTGCTCATTGGGATCGGTGCGGGCAATGATGGCGCGGGCGGGTTTGTCGGTGGGGTTATAGGGCTGGTGGGGAACGCCGGCGGGGATATAGACATAGTCTCCGGCTTCCACCCGATCCTTGAATTCAAGATTGGGGCCGTGGAGAAATTCGCTGACACCCTCCAGCATGTAGATCGCGGTTTCGTGGGACTCGTGGTAATGAGGCTTGGCGGAGGCGCCGGGCGGCATCACCAGCAGATGCATGCAGATGGCCTCGGCATTTGCCGACTCTGCCGAAATCCCTGAGAAATAATTGAGGCCCTGCTTGCCAAGGAAGCTTTCACCGCCACGTACAACTTTGCAGGATTTCATTGGGTTTGCCTCTCCGGTTGCTGCTTGACGATGCGCCACGCCCTGATGATCGCTTCGGCGCTGCGTTTGCCTTGGGCCACGTCGGTTTCCCAACTGATGACCGAAAGCCGCATGATGTGGCGGCCGCGCCACACGGCGCCGCCGGCGAAACATTCGCCATCGGTTTGGATGCGGCTGATCGCATCGCGGGTCAGTTGGTCGCCGCGCTCCATGGATTCGGTGCTGCCGAAACGCACGATGATTTGATTGAGCACCACGTCGTTGAGAATTTCGATGCCGGGTTCGGCGGCAAGCATCCCGGACATGACACGCGCAACTTCACAATGGCGCTCGACCATCGCCGCAATGCCGCTGCGGCCCAAATGCCTGATCATCGCCCAAGTGGCAAAGCCGCGGGCGCGGCGCGAAAGTTCGGGCACATAATGGCTGGGATCACGCTCGCCCTCGGCGGCGAGCGGCAGGTAGCTTGCGGCAATCGTCACGGCGCGCCGGTGGGCCAGTTCATTGCGGACAATGGCATAGCCGCTGTCATAGGGGGTTTGCAGCCACTTGTGGCCATCGGTGGCCCATGAATCGGCACCTTCAAGCCCGGCGGCGAGATGGCGCGTTGCTGCGCTGGCGCGGGCCCAGAGGCCGAAGGCACCATCGACATGCAGCCAGGCGCCGGCCTTCTTCGCGAGCGGGACAATCTCCGGCAAAATTATCGAACGCGCCGGTATTGATCTGGCCCGCCTGGGCAATCACGATTGATGGCCCCTTAACTCCGGCCATCGCTTCGGCAAATGCCGGAATCAGCATGCGGCCCTGCGCATCGGTTGGTATCCGCACAACGCGGTCGTGGCCGAGGCCGAGAAACTGCAGGGCCGAGAAAACCGTCGTATGGGCATCGTCACCGATCAGCACGGCAATCGGCGGGGCTCCGAACAGGCCATCCGCATCGGCATTCCACCCGGCCTTGCGCAGCACCTCGTCACGGGCCGCGGCGAGGCAAACGAAGTTCGCGACCGTGGCACCGGTGACAAAGCCTACGGAACTTTCACGCGGCAGATCGAGGAGTTCAAGCAGCCAACCAGCAGCGGCGGTTTCCGCGGCGGAAGCAGACGGTGCCGCATGATGATTTCCACAGTTCTGGCCCCAGGCGGAGGTGAGCCAGTCGGCCGCCATGCCAACGATGTGCGAGCCGCCGATGACCCAGCCGAAGAAGCGTGGGCCGGTGGCCATTTGGAGACCGTCGACGGCCTTGCTGGCGAGTTCCTGGATGACCGCTTCGCCGTCTTCCGGATTTTCGGGAAGGGGGCCGCCGAAGATGGTTTTCATGTCGGCGTAGGTTTTAATGGGCCGTTGCGGGAGGGTTCCGATGTTCTGGCGAAAGTTCCGGGCCGCGTCTGCCGCGATTTCCAGCACCCTGTGAGTTCCCTTTTTCGGCTTCACCGCTGCCTCACCTCTTCCGCGCCATGGTCAGGCCATCACAGATCGGCACCATGACGAGATCGACGCGAACATCGGCCATGATTTTGGTATTGAGAGCCCGCAGGGCTTTGGTATCCTCGTCCTTGACCGAGGGCTTGGCGACGCTTCCGCTCCACAGGACGTTGTCGATCAGCATGACCCCGCCGGTGCGCAGAAGTTTCAGGCCGCCTTCGTAATAGGTGTCGTAGGATGATTTATCCGCATCAATGAACATCATGTCGAAGCGTCCGGCCTCGCCCGCCTTCAGGAGCTGCGCGATGATTTCCGCACCGGGGCCAAGCCGCAAATCGATGCGGCCATCAACGCCTGCCTTCTTCCAGAACTTGCGGGCCACCGCGGTCCATTCCTCGCTTACATCGGCGGCGATGATTTTTGCGTCGCCCGCCAGCGCCATGGCCAACGACGAATAGCCGGTGAAAGTGCCGATCTCAAGAATGCGTTTGGCGCCCGTGAGCTTCACCAGCATGGCCATGAAGGCGCCCTGCTCCGGCCCGATCTGCATGCGGGCGTTGCCGCCGAGCTTTGCGGTTTCGAGGCGGAGCTCCTTCAGGATTTCCGGTTCGCGGTAGGCGTGCGCGGCGTAATAGTCATACAGGCGGCCTTCGAGGCCAATGGTCTTTCCGGTCATGCAACACTCACTCTATCGGCGTGGATTCATAGGGCCCGATGAAATCCATCTTGGCGAGAGGCACACCGTTATGGCGGAGGATGGCATAGGCGATGCTCAGGTGGAAATAGAAATCCGGCATGGCGACAATCGCGGCGTAGTCCTCGGCCGGCATTCCCCTTGTGCCGTCGAAAAAGACGGGGACGACGCGCTGCGCCCGTTCGGCCAGGCGGCTCGCCGGTATCGCCCTGAGATAGGCGATCGCGGTTTTCAGGCTGGCATGCACGTCTGCCAGGCTCGCCTCTTCATAGCCCACATGCGGCGCCGGCTCGTCGGTGAAGTGGCGGGCAAAATCCATGGGAAGATAAAGGGCATACTGCAATTGCTGGATCAGGCTGAACATGTCGGGAAAGAGCCTGGCGTTCAACAGAACTTCAGGCTCAATTTTGCCGGCGCGGGCATGGGCCGCTGCCTTGACGAGAATCCTGTCGAGATTTTCGAGCGAACCGATCATCGCGGCAATGGTGAGGCGATGGAACATTTCAGTCTGCGCTGCCTTGGCCATATTTTCCCCCTTGCTTGTCGTCAACGCTTCAAGCCGTCATCTCCCTCGGTTTTTGCACAAAGCGCTGATAGAGCCAACCGATGCCGACAAGGCTGAGGCCAAGGCCGAGGAAGGAGCCGATCTGATACAATCCTTCCAGGCCCGACATATCCCAAAGGAAGACTTTCAGGACCACCAGCACCATGACGCCGAGCCCGGCATAGCGGATGTATTGGCGGCTAAGCTTAATACCGGCCGCGAACAAGGCAAGGGCGGACACCAGCCACACGGCAGAATAAGCGTAGGATTCAGCGCTGGAAAGCGACCACGCCACCAGGGCATGGCCCTGGAACACGCGCTTGGTTTCGAGGGTCACATAGGTCATGGCGAGGGCCAGCGCCAAAAGGCCGACGGCGGGCCGGAACTGGAGCCAGCCCAAGGCATCGAGCCGGCGGGCGATAAGGCCGAGCAGCAGAATGGGCGCGAGGTAAGCCAAGAGCAGCGCGTTGAAAACGACGTTGCCCGGAATGGGATCCTCCGTGACAACCGGGTTCAAGGACGCAAGGCTCAGCAAGACAATTGCGGCGCAGGAAACGCCGAGCAGAAGGCGCGCCCCCCAAAGCGAAATCAGGGATGAGAAGATCTGCTGGCGGTACATCAGGCCGTAGGCGGCACCCAGCCAGGTCAGGATATGGGCGGCCACTTCGAGCAGCTGCGGCTCATCGGTGGTCAATCCGCCGCCGATGAGAACGCGGAGCTCGAGCGAGACCAGCGAGATGGCAAGGCCGAGACTGATGCCTTCAAGGGCCGTGGCGGACTTGCTGTGGCCCGATGATTTCAGCCAGCGCGCGGCGACGTAGAACAGAACGATGGGAATGCCGTAGCCGTAGAGCGGCCAATGCTGGCCCAAGGGCAAGCTACGGTCATCGTCCCAGAGTTCGCGCGAAACAAACAGGCGCAAGGCTGTAAGAGTGCCCAGCGCCGCAGCGATCGGTCCCAGCAATTTCACCGCGAGGAGTCTGGTGGAAAACGCATAGGCTGCAGCAAGGGCCGCCATGCCGATGGTGAGCCAGACGCCGTTGAGCAGGCGGTCTTCGGCAAACAGCAGAAGGCCGGCGCTGCCGATGGCAAGAATTCCGGCGGTGAGATTGGCATCGCTCGCGGCGATTTTGCCGCGCCGGAACCAGACTGCCGCCAGCAAGGCAGCCGCTGCCACCGCGCCGAGGAGCGCCCATGTGGTGCCGGACAGCAGGCCTTCGACCCGGCCCCATGCACCAAACAAATACAGCACGGCTGAGCCCGCGGCCAGGATGCCCCAGGTTATGGGCGGGGACTTCCTGAAAACGCCGGCAAGGCCGAGTGCTGTGAAGGCGGCACCTGCGGCGAGCATCCAGCGGAGATAGGGCTGGGCGTCGCCACCCAAGATGCTGGACCACAGGCCGCTTTCATCCATTGCCCATTCATTGAAGGCGGCCTGTTGCCAGACCATCAGCACGATGAACGACAGGAGAGCGGCAGCGGGTGCGGCGGCGGTGTCGCCCTGCTTGAACCAAGAGAGGGCGGCAATACCCGCCATGCCAATAAAAAACAGCGCGAGGGCAAGGCCGGAATGGCCGCTTTTTACAACCAGGGCCGCCAGAACCAGTGACGCCGCAACCCCGCCGATGGAGCCGATTTTCAACGAGTCAGTCATGCCCACCGGATTCAGGAGCGAGCCTGAGGCGCTGGCCAAAATGGCACGCCCGGAGACTGCGAAAAGCGACACGGCACCGATGCACAGGGCAAACAATCCGATGGCCACGGTGTCAGCCGCTTCAAAGGGCCCGGCGAGCCAGAGGAATGACCACAGCGCCGAGCCAATGATGCTGGCGTAGCCCAGCCACCACCAATTGCGCTGGCGGAGCACCGCGAAGCTCGCTGCCAGAATGATCAGGAGATAGGGAAAGAAGCTCCAGCCCGAAGGATCGGGCGAGGAAATCATCATGGGTGTCACGTAGGACCCCAAGAGGCCAAGGGCGGCAATGAGCGGGCCCTGGCGGAGCGAAAGCGCCAGCGCGCCCAAGGCGACCAGCGCCAATCCGAAAAAGGCTGTTGTGGGTTGGACCAACTCATAAAGCGCGTAGGCGGCGTAGATGCTGCCGAAGGCGGTGGCAAGGCCCGCTGCCGACAGGGCGGCCGGAACATAGTTGGGCTCCGCCGTGGCCGGCGTCTTACGGTGCAGCGTATCCCCCGCGAAGATGAGCGCCGCGCCCAACAGCAGGCCGAGGATGATTTGCAGGGATGGCGAGATCAAGCCATTTTCATAGGCATATTTGACGAAGAGAAGGCCGCCGATGGCAATGGCGACGCCGCCGATCCAGACGAACCAGCGGGACGCCAGGGCCTGTTCCATATCCTGCTTCGGCGCCTTGGGCTTTTTCTCCGCGGCTGATTCAAGGGTTTTGGCGACTTGCGCCGCGAGTTCGGGCTTTGGCGTTTCAGCCAGAACGGGCTCAGGGCTTTTCGCCGCGGCAACGGCCGTGGTGGGCCAGTTCGATTTCTTCTTTTCCGTCTTGGGCGATTCCTGGGGGGGAGGCGCGGCACCCGGCGGCTGGCCGGAAAGCTGCCCCACCTGCAAATTCAATTGGGCAATCCTGGCGTCAAGTTTGGAAATCTTATTGAGGGCGACGATGGCCAGCACGAAGCCGGCGAGTGATATCAACCATCCAAAGCCGTCCATGGAATCCCCTGCGCCATTGAGTCGGGCGAAGTTACACCGCTTGCCTTTGATTGTCGAAATTGGGAAAAGACGCGCAATGACGCTCCGCCTTGCCATCCGGCCGAAACTGCAAAATGCTGTCCCTGTGCGTTGGGAGATTGCCCGCGAACCCGTTCCCTATGAAGCGGCGGTGGCGCGGATGGAGCGCGAGGTCGAGGCCATTGCCAGGGACGGCGCGGCGGAGCTGGTTTGGCTGCTGGAGCATCCGCCGCTCTATACGGCGGGCACCTCGGCCAAGGACAGCGATCTCCTACTGCCGGCGCTCTTTCCGGTGCATCTTACGGGACGCGGCGGGCAATACACTTATCATGGGCCGGGGCAGCGGGTGGCCTATGTCATGCTCGATCTCAAGAAACGCGGCCAGGACGTGCGGGCCTTTGTGGCGGGGCTTGAAGAATGGCTGATTGCGACGCTTGCCGCGTTCAACGTCAGAGGCGAGCGGCGCGAGGACCGGGTTGGGGTTTGGGTGAAGCGCGAGGGGCGCGAAGACAAGATTGCCGCCATCGGCATTCGCGTGCGCCGCTGGGTGAGCTTTCACGGCATCAGCCTGAATGTCGATCCCGATCTCAGCCATTTCAACGGCATCATCCCGTGCGGGGTGCGGGAGCATGGGGTGACCAGCCTGGTTGATCTTGGCCTGCCGGTAACGCTGGCCGAAGCGGACGCGGCGCTGAAAAATTCCTTTCAGGATATCTTCACACAAACTCCATGATCACCGCATCAACGCTGAGGCTGTCACCGGCCCTGGCATTGATTTTCTTGACGGTGCCGTCGCGTTCGGCGCGCAGGATGTTTTCCATCTTCATGGCTTCGACGATGGCCAGGGCATCGCCTGCCTTCACCTCCGCCCCCTCGCCCACATGGAGCGCCACGACGAGCCCCGGCATGGGACAGAGAAGTTTCTTGGAGGTATCGGCTGCCACTTTCTTCGGCATCAGCTTGACGAGTTCCGCCTCGCGCGGCGTATAGACACGGGCGTCAACGCTGACGCCGCGATGGCTGAGCCGGTAGCCATTGGAGATGCGGCGCACCTGAACGGAGGCCTCCTCGCCATCGATAATGCCGTGCCAGACGGGCGTTCCCGGCGTCCAGTGGCTGACAATGGCGCGTTCGCCGCGCTCACCGGGCAGCAGGACTTGAATGAGGCGCTCGGTTTCATGGACCACTTCAATGTCGTGCCAATCCTCGCCGAGCCGCACCCGGCGGGCTTTAGAAAATTTCACCGCGCCGGCCGCTCATCTGGCCGCTGATCTTGCGCTTGCGGCGGTTTTCGACATGGTCCAGCACGCAGGCAACGGCGGTGAGCCTATTGGCGAGATCAGGCGTCAGGGCATTGCCCTTGAAGCCGTCGGGAAATTCCTCGGCGATGAAACCGGTAGACAGGGTTCCCGCCTGCCAGCGCGGATTGTCCATGATGGCGGCAACAAACGGGACATTGTGCTGGATGCCATCAATGTAAAAACCATCGAGGCCTTGCGCCATGGCGGCGATGGCTTCGGCGCGGGTGGGCGCATGGGTGCAAAGCTTGGCGATCATCGGATCATACCAGACGGATATTTCGCCGCCTTCAAACACGCCGGTGTCGTTGCGAAGGGTCACGCCATCGCTTATTTGCTCCGCAGGCGGACGATATTTCACCAGGCGGCCGGTTGACGGCAGGAAATTCCGGTACGGGTCCTCGGCGTAGATGCGGCTTTCAATGGCCCAGCCATTCAGCTTCACGTCGGCCTGGCGAAGGACCAGCTTTTCGCCGTAGGCCACGCGGATCATTTGCTCGACCAGGTCCACGCCGGTCACCAGTTCGGTGACCGGATGTTCCACTTGCAGCCGCGTGTTCATTTCAAGAAAGAAGAAGGTGCGGTCCTGGCCGGCCACGAATTCCACCGTGCCGGCGCTATCGTAGTTCACGGCCTTGGCCAGCGCCACGGCCTGCTCGCCCATGAGTTTCCGGGTTTTGGGATCAAGCAATGGAGATGGCGCTTCCTCGACGACCTTCTGATTGCGGCGCTGGATGGAGCATTCGCGCTCGCCGAGATGGATCACATTGCCATGCTTGTCGCCGAGCACCTGAATTTCAATGTGGCGCGGGTTGACGATGAATTTTTCGATGAATACGCGGTCATCGCCGAAGCTGGATTTCGCTTCGGACCTGGCGCGGGCATAGCCATCGCGCACTTCGGCTGCCGAATGGGCCACGCGCATGCCCTTGCCGCCGCCGCCGGCCGAGGCCTTGATCATCACCGGAAAGCCAATCCCTTCGGCAATCTTCACGGCCTCGTCCTCGGTTTCAATGATGCCCATGTAGCCCGGCACGGTGGACACGCCTGCGGCCTGGGCGGCCTTCTTGGATTCAATCTTGTCGCCCATCGCGTCAATGGCGGCGGCATTGGGCCCGATGAAAATAATGCCCGCCTCGCTTAAGGCCTTAGGCAAAGCCGAGCGCTCGGACAGGAAGCCATAACCGGGATGCACCGCTTCGGCGCCGGTCGCGGTGCAGGCGGCAACAATTTTCTCAACCATCAGATATGACTGGGCGGCTTGCGGCGGGCCGATGTTCACTTTTTCATCGGCCATCTCGACATGCAGGGCGCGCGCATCGGCGTCGGAATAGACAGCAACGGTGGCAATTCCCATCCTGCGGGCGGTCTTGATCACGCGGCAAGCGATCTCGCCGCGATTGGCAATCAGAATTTTCTTGAACATGAAACCCCAGGAGCAACTTTTCCGGACTGTAACAAGGGGATTGCGCGGGTGCAATCATCCTGCCATTCCGGCACTCTTTCCGGACCTCCGGCCCATAGAAAGCCATCTTTTCAGGGAACCATTCACAGATTCTGCAGTTATCAAAGAATGGATCATCGCTACGCCATGGGCAAACTGAAATTCATACTGGTTTTTGCTGCAATTCTGGCTATGCCCGGCTGGGAGAGCGCGGGTGCGGCGCAGCCTACCGCCCTCAAAACCTTTTTCAATAATCTGGACCGGAAGGTCTGCCAAAAACTCAACTCAGCCTGCAAGACGCGTTCAAAGCAGACAACAGCAAAACGTAAGAAACAGGCCAAGCCGCCCATCACCCCGGAGAAAATCGAAACAAGTTCCGCGGCACCAGCAAGCGAGCCGCCGATTCCCGTTGAAAAGCCCAAGATGGCCCAGGATATTAGCGAGCCCGCGCCCATTCCTTTTGAAAAGCCGGAGATGGCCCAGGATGTTGCAGCACCGGCGCCCATTCCGCGCGCCAAACCGCAAGAGCTTCAAAAACACGCGGCCATTGAACCTGCAGCCCTGCCTGCTGACGCCAAATCGAACAAGGTCGACAAGCTCGCATCCCCGCCAGCAAAATCCAGCCAAAGACCAGTGATCGCCTCGAAGACCAAGGTGGCCGCTCCGCAACCGCGCCTCAAGCCGCAAGGGCTTCAGCAACAGGCGGCGCTGATTCCACGGGTCGTGCCGAAGGCCATTATCCGCAAAGATGAGAGCGAGTCCTGTTTCCAAATGCTCCGCGCCATGGGCGCAAAATTCAAGATCGCGGCCGCCACCGTCAACTACGGAAAGTGCCATGTGGACAATCCGGTGAACCTGCTGTCGGTGACCATCAAGGAGGAGACCATAGGCTTTCCCGAGGCGCCGCTGTTCAACTGCAAGTTCGCCCTGCAGTTCTCAAAATGGCTGAGCGAATCCGGCGCGCCCATCCTGGCAGCGCAAATGAATTCGCCGGTCGAGAAAATATCCACCGGGCCGGGTTTCGAATGCCGCGGCCGGAATGGCGACGGAACGGCGAAAATCAGCGAGCATGGTTACGGCAACGCGGTGGACTTGACCACCTTCCGCCTGCGCAACGGGAAAACACTCAATGTGGGAGACAGCGCGCTGCTTCCCGGTGTCCGGGCCTCGGCTTGCGGCTATTTCACAACGGTGCTCGGCCCCGGTTCAAATGCCGCCCACGCCACGCACCTCCATTTTGACATGGGGGTTCACGGCAAAAGCGGAAACTACCGTATTTGCGAGTAGCTGCTGGCACACTCTAGAACTCCCTGCCCTCGACAAAAAAGCCATAAAGACTGGTGAGCAGCGTGACGCCCAGGATGGTCGCCACCCAATTTATCGCGACCTGAACTGCAATGAGCAGTGAAAGGCCAAGCGTGCCGAACTGGCCAAACAAATATGTCAGCAGGAGCATCGCCAGGGCGATGAGCAACAAACAGATGAAAAACAGAAGCACCAGGCCCAGAATTCGCCAGAAATTTCCAGCCGTCGCGCGCCACGCGTCACCCATACGGAAATCATTGCGCCCGAGCGCCACGGCGGGCAGCTTCACGGCAAGCCGGTAGGCCGAGACGATGGCATAGGCGTAAAGCGCAACAACGCCCGGCGCAAGAGCGATAAGTGCGGCTTCGCCAAATGTCGCGCCCATGCCCCAGCCAACAATAGAAAGGGCAAGAGAGGCAACGATGGTGCCACCCAACAGGATCAGGCCAACAAGAATGGCGTTCCCAATGTAGCGCCACATCAAGCTGTCAATGCGCAGCCGCTGCCAGCCTTCCGCAACCTCATCCAGCAACACGTAGCGGTGCCAATTGACCGCGATCGAACAGTAGGCAACGATCGAGGCGATTGCCAAAGGCACGATTAACGAGAAGGATTGCGCGGTCAGGTTTTGCGGATCCTGCATGCCGTTAAAGACGAGGTAGAGATTGACCGCCGCGTTAAAGGGCAGCAGGAGCAGCATCCACGGCCAGCTGATGTGAAAGGCAAAGCCCATATTTTCCGTGGTTGAACGGATGGCATTGCCAAGGGCCTTGAACACTGGAAGTTTCCGCATCCGGTTTCGCCTCAGATTGATTCGGCCAACACAGTGCCGCAAGAACTGCCCGATGCAAAGGCCAAGAGCGGGCCGATTTGCCCTTTGCAGGCGTCTCCGCTACACAGCGCCCAATGAACACCCATGTCCCCAAAGTTGGCCTCGTTTCGCTGGGGTGCCCCAAGGCGCTGGTCGATTCCGAACGCATTCTCACCCAGCTGCGGGCCGAGGGCTATCTCATTGCACCCGGCTATGCCGATGCTGATGTGGTGCTGGTCAATACCTGCGGATTTCTTGACAGCGCCAAGGCGGAAAGTCTCGCGGCCATCGGGGAGGCCATGGAAGAGAATGGCCGCGTCATCGTCACCGGCTGCTATGGCGTCGAGGCTGATGCCATTCGCGCGGCTCATCCGGGCGTGCTGGCGATCACGGGGCCGCATCAGTATGAAGCGGTTGTGGGAGCCGTGCACAATGCGCTGCCGCCGGTGCATGACCCCAAGTATGACCTCATGCCGCCGCAAGGCCTGCGCCTGACGCCCAAGCATTACGCTTACCTGAAAATCTCCGAGGGCTGCAACAACCGCTGCTCCTTCTGCATCATCCCGTCCATCCGTGGTGATCTCGTTTCCCGGCCCGCAGCTTCAGTGCTTTATGAGGCCGAGCGCCTGGTCAAAGCCGGAGTGAAGGAACTGCTGGTGATCAGCCAGGACACGTCCGCCTATGGGGTGGATACGAAATATGCCAGCAGCAAATTCCATGGCCGCGAAGTGCGCGCCAAGTTCTATGACATGGCCAAGGAGCTGGGCGACCTGGGCGCGTGGGTACGCATGCACTACGTTTACCCCTACCCTCATGTCGACGATGTGATCCCGCTGATGGCCGAGGGGAAAATCCTGCCCTATCTGGACATCCCATTTCAGCACGCGGCGCCCGGTGTCTTGAAGGCGATGCGGCGGCCAGCCAACCAGGAAAAGGTTCTGGACCGCTTGGCCTCGTGGCGGAAGATCTGCCCGGATATTGCCATCCGCTCCACGTTCATCGTTGGCTTCCCCGGCGAAACCGACGCGGATTTCGACTATCTGCTCGACTGGATGAAGGAAGCGAAGCTGGAGCGCGTCGGCTGTTTCAAATACGAGCCGGTGTCCGGCGCCAAGGCCAATGAGCTGGGATTGCCGCAAGTGCCCGATGAATTGAAAGCCGAGCGCTACAGCCGTTTCATGGAGGCCCAGCAGGAGATTTCTGCCGGGATTTTCCAATCCAAGATCGGCCGCGAAATCGATGTGCTGGTTGATGCCATCGATCTGGAAAATGAAGAGGCCGTTGCGCGCTCGCCGTGGGATGCGCCGGAGATTGACGGCAACGTGTTCCTTCCCGGTGAAACATCACTGAAGCCCGGCGACATGGTGCGGGTGCGTATTGTGGATGCCGAGGAATATGATCTTGTCGGCGAGCTGATCTAGATCTTCAACTGGGCTTCGACCTGCGCCATGTAGTCCCGGGTGAGCGGCAGGGTTTCGCGCTGCTTGGCAAGCTGCATCTGGAACACCATGTGCGAACCATGGGTAAAACTCAGTTCGCTGGCAATCAGGTAAAACTCCCACATGCGGCAGAAGCGTTCATCCATGAAGCTCATGATCTTCTTGCGGTTGGCCTGGAAGCGCTGTTCCCAGGCCCGCAGGGTTTTCGCATAGTGCAGGCGCAGGATTTCGATGTCGGTTACCCAGAGCTTGGATTTCTCAACACTGGCCATTGCTTCCGACAGGGCCGGCGAATAGCCGCCGGGAAAAATGTATTTCCGCAGCCAGGGGCCGGTGGCGCCAGGGCCGCTCTTGCGGCCGATGGAATGCAGAAGCGCCACCCCGTCCGGCTTCAGCAGATCGCGCACCTTGGCAAAAAATTCATCGTAATGGGCAATGCCCACATGCTCGAACATGCCGACCGATACAACGCGGTCAAAGGTGCCCTCAACATCGCGGTAGTCCTTCAATTCAAAACGCACGCGGTTGTCGAGGCCACGATCGATGGCCCGCTGGCGCGCCAGCTCCAATTGCTCGGTCGAAAGCGTCACACCCAGCACCTCCACATCCGCTACCTTGGCAAGGTAAAGCGCCATGCCGCCCCAGCCGCAGCCGATGTCCAGAACGCGCTGCCCCGGCTTCAGGTCCAATTTTGCCGCGATATGGCGCAGCTTGTTTTGCTGGGCGGTTTCAAGGGTGTCCTTGTCGCTCGAAAAATAGGCGCAGGAATAGTGCATGTCCTTGTCGAGGAATGATTTGTAGAGTTCGTTGGAAAGGTCATAGTGGTGGTGGACATGGGCGCGGGCGGATTTGGCGTCATTGCGCTGGTGCAGCTTGCGGATGCCTTTCAGTCCCTTGTGCAGAATTCTCTGCAGCGGGTGCTTGCGCAGATTGTTCCCGTTGATCTCGGCAAATTCCAGGAACTGGCGAATGGTGGTGCCTTCCATGACCAGGGTGCCATCCATGTAGGCTTCGCCGGCATAGAGCTCAGGGTTGAGAAACAGGGTCCGGTAAAGTTTCCTGTCCTTCAGCCGGATGGAAACCCTGGGTCCCGGCTTTCCGGAAAAAACATGGGTCTTGCCCTCCACGTCCACCAGTTCCAAGGTTCCCACGCGCACAAACCGCGTCAGCAAATTTTTGAGCAGATGCATTCCCGTCTCCTAAAGTGGAATATTATCGTGCTTCTTCCACGGGTTATTCAATTCCTTATGGCGCAGCATATCAAGGGCCCGAGCTATGCGTTTTCTGGTTGAGTGGGGCATGATTATCTCATCGAGAAACCCACGTTCCGCCGCCACGAACGGATTGGCAAAGCGGTCTTCATAGTCCTTGACGCGGGCGGCAATTCTGTCCTTGTCGCCCAATTCGCTGCGGTAGATGATTTCAGTTGCCCCCTTTGCGCCCATGACGGCGATTTCGGCGGAGGGCCAGGCATAGTTCAAATCTGCCCGCAAATGCTTGGAAGACATGACCACATAGGCCCCGCCATAGGCCTTGCGGGTAATCACGGTGATTTTTGGCACCGTCGCCTCGGCAAAGGCAAACAGCAGCTTGGCGCCGTGCTTGATCAGGCCGCCGTATTCCTGGGCGGTGCCGGGCAGGAAGCCCGGGACGTCGACGAAGGTTACGATGGGAATATTGAAGCAGTCGCAAAAGCGCACGAAGCGGGCGGCCTTCCGCCCGGCATCGCTATCGAGGACGCCCGCCAAGACCAGGGGCTGATTGGCCACGATGCCAATGGTCCGGCCGCCGAGCCGGGCGAAGCCAACAATGATATTTTTGGCGTGGGCTTCCTGGATTTCAAAGAAATCGCCTTCATCGGCAATCTTGAGGATCAACTCCTTCATATCGTAAGGCTGGTTCGGATTGGCGGGAATGAGCGTGTCGAGCGAAGCCTCCATGCGCTCGGCATCATCAAAACTAGGAATTTCAGGAATGGGATCGGTATTGGACGACGGCAGGAAATCGATCAGGCGGCGCATCTGCAAAAGCGCTTCAACATCATTGTCAAAACCCTTGTCGGCAATGGAAGATTTCGTCGTATGCACCGAGGCGCCGCCAAGCTCTTCGGCGGTTACGGTTTCGTTGGTGACGGTTTTCACCACGTCGGGGCCCGTCACAAACATGTAGCTCGTATCGCGGACCATGAAGATGAAGTCGGTCATCGCCGGGGAATAAACATCTCCGCCGGCGCAGGGGCCCATAATCACCGAGATTTGCGGGATGACGCCAGAGGCCAGGACATTCCGCTGGAACACTTCGCCATAGCCGCCAAGGGCATTTACCCCTTCCTGGATGCGGGCTCCGCCGGCATCAAACAGGCCGACAATGGGGGCGCGGTTCTGCAGGGCCATATCCTGGATCTTGGTGATCTTGCGGGCGTGAGCCTCGGAGAGCGAGCCGCCGAAAACCGTAAAATCCTTGGCGAATACATAGACCACCCGGCCATTGACCGTGCCCCAGCCGGTGACCACGCCATCGCCGGGAATTTTGGATTTTTCCATGCCAAAATCGGTGCTGCGGTGCTCGACAAACATGTCGAACTCTTCGAAGGAGTCCTCGTCCAGCAAAAGGTCAATCCGCTCGCGCGCCGTCAGCTTGCCGCGGGCGTGCTGGGCTTTTGAGCGCTTTTCACCGCCGCCGGCCCGGGCTTCGGCCCGGCGCAATTCCAATTTCGCCAGAATTTCCTGCATCGCGCTCTCCCGGCTGAGCCTTAACCATGGCTCCTTCCTTACGGACAAATCAATGAACTCATTGCACATTTAACCCAGTTTTAACCACAAAGGAACCAGTCTGCGGCAGCTCTGAGTCCCCTGGGGAAAAAGTTGCAAAAAGCGTCTTCGGCAAACGTCGGGTATTTGGCAATTCTTCTGGCGGGATTGCTGCTCTGCTTTGGCGTGCGCTTTGAGGCAAACCGCCAGTATCTTGTGGCCTGGCAGCAATACCTGGAAGCCCGGCAAGTGGATTCCAAGGACTATACCAAAAGGGTGAGTTCGTTTTTTTCCACCCTGAACGACAATCTGGGAACCCTTAGTTTCCTGCCCAGCGTCCGCAAGCTCGACCGGCATGGCACCAATCTTGGCATTGACGGCCGCGAAACCATCCAACGGGTCTACAACAATCTTGCGAAAAATGTCGCTGTCACCAAGCTCTACGTCGTTCCCTTGGCCTTTGATCCCAAAAAACTGGATTTGGCAACGGGCCGGCCGGAAGAGCCGGTTCTCGAACTTGACCGGATACGGATGCGGTCAACATCCACGGGAGTCGACGTCGCAGCCGAGGTGCTTCCACCTTCTTTGTCATCCAAAGCGGCTGAATTCCAGGAAATGCAGAAGCAACTCGCCTGGCTCAAAATAAACTACCCCGACATCCAAAGAATGAAGACCTCCGCCGTGCCGATGATCAGCGGCCGGGAGATTGCAACCGGGGGCGACAGCGGACTTGTATTTTCCGTTCCATTCTTTGACCAGGACGGAGGGCTCGCAGGCAGTGTGGCGACGGTCATTCTCAGCCGCACCCTTCGCGGCATCACCCAAGGTGAGGACTACTCGCTGATCAGCCCGCTGGCCGAATACATATCGGTGCCGCTGCCGCGCGACAAGAACATAAGACTGATGTTCCGCGCTGCGAATTCCGTGCCGGCCGCCAACACCGTATTTTCGGAAACAGTGGTTGTGGATACGCACGACGCACGCGGAAAATGGCAGTTGCGCATAAATTATCCGGTGACGGGATTCTATTCTGGAACGCGCTTCAGGGCCAGAAAGGACTTTGAAAACGGTTCCTATCTTGCGTTGGGACTTTTGCTTCTCCTTGGCTTGGGCTGGCACCGCACGATCATCAAAAGGTCGGAGGAAATGAGGGAAAACGGCAAGGCGCTGCAGCTTGTTAACGATGACATCACGCGGCTGAATACCGACCTTGCGGAAAAGATGCGGCAGCTTCGCGAAGCCCACGATGAAATCATCAAGAAAGGCAAGCTGGCGCAAATGGGACAGCTGGTTGCAACTGTCGCGCATGAGCTTCGCAATCCATTGTCCGCTGTCCGGACCTCCGCCTATCTCCTCAAGCGCAAGCTCGCGGGCCACTCCCTCAATGTCGATACCCAATTGGAGCGCATCGACAATTCGGTCGCCCGCTGCGACGCGGTGATCACGCAATTCCTCGACTACGCCAAGTCGCGCCAGCTGGAATACAAGGAGTTCCCCTTCGACAACTGGGTGGTCAAGCTCGTTGAGGAAGAGGCGCAAAAACTGCCGGGGGTTATTGAGATTGAATGCAACCTCGGCCTGGACGGCGTGTCAGCATCCTTTGACCCCAACCGGCTGAGCCGGGTGCTTATCAACCTCATCAGCAATGCTTCAGAGGCGATGGTCGGCAAAGGTGATGATCCGCAGAAATTCAAGACGCAGACTCCCAAAATCAGCGTTGTTACGCGACAAAGCCGGCGGGGAATTGAGATTGACGTTTCCGACAACGGGCCAGGGATTGCCGAGGAGCAAGTTCCAAAAATCCTCGAGCCGCTGTTTACCACCAAGAGCTTTGGCACCGGGCTCGGCCTGCCCGCGGCGGTGCAAGTGCTCGAACAGCATCACGGAGGCCTGCAGGTCAACGGCGGCCTCGGCAGGGGGGCCACGTTCACCGCATGGATACCGCTCGCGCCGCCCGAGGCGCACGCCGCTTAAATATCAAAAGGCTTACTGCGCGGAGGCGATCACGCCATCAATGCCGGCCGCAGCCGAAGCACAGAAGCCGGCGTTGTCGGCATCGGCGTCACCCTGGGTTTTGCTCCACAAGGCGTCGAGATCGTTCTGGGCAAGGCCGCTGCGCTGTTCTATGCGCTGCACCGCATCGCCAAGCTGGCTGGACTTGCCGCTGTCGAGGCCAAGATTGCATTTTGCGGCAGCAACGCCTGCCCGGTAGGCGGCAACCAAATCCGCCGGGGCCGATTGGGCCAAGGCCGGCAAGTGTGCGGCGGCAAGCACAATGGCAGAAGCGAACATCAGGCGGATTTTCATGGCAGCGTCCCTTTGGATATAAACTCGAGAGTAATCAACTGGTCTAACATATTGTCGGCTCTAAGGCAGTTTTATGGGCGATTGTGTGCGAGGTTAACGAACGTCACGCAAGCGGTAAACTCTTTGAACCGCCCGGCCCTTCGGGCGGCAGCTTCCGCGTCTTCCCCCCAGGTTTCAATCTGCCAATCCTCGTCCACGTTAGCGGCAAGCCACGCCGCATCGGGCGCAACTTTGCCGGAAGCGACCATGCCGGCCAGCAGCGCTGACCCCGTCAGCGCGGTGAGAGCGTGGACGGCGACTAGTGAAAATGGGCCGAGCGATTTGACATGTGCTTCAAGGGCCTGGAGAGCTGGCGGGGACTGGGGCTTGTGCGTGATCGTGCTCACCGTCGCAAATTCGCCGTTCAGACCGGCCTTCGCCCAGGCGATAATGGGATCCCAATGGATGCTTTGGCGCTTGACCAGACCCGCCGGGCCTTGGGCCCGGTAACAGACCAGGTCGCTGCCGGCAAACTCAAGTATCTCCTCTGCAATTTTTGACCTTTCCGAATGAACGCGGTCAATGGCGGTATTGGCGAGCTTGGTCAGCGGCATGGCATGGGGATTGATGACGTCGAATTGCGCGTCCCATTCCGCTGCCACGGCCTCCGCCAAGGCGCGCGTGGGCAGAACCAGCGCGACCTTAAACGGGGTTTTTACAGGTCGGCCATCAAGGGCTATGCCGCGTTGATCTGTAACGGCAACCGATTTGTAAAACCGTTTCGGCAGCGGCCGGTGGATACGGTCCCGCGACAGGCGCTCCCATCTCTGGTCCTCAGTTTCGCCACTCATTCCGTATCCGTTTCATAGCGGTCGGGATCAAAGCCGAAGGCGTTCCAGGTTTCGCGCATGTGGGTTGGGAGCGCGGCGGAAATATCAACCA
The DNA here is from genome assembly GCA_963773295.1 of uncultured Alphaproteobacteria bacterium. Taxonomy (GTDB): domain Bacteria; phylum Pseudomonadota; class Alphaproteobacteria; order Rhizobiales; family Aestuariivirgaceae; genus Aestuariivirga. The sequence continues at coordinate 109,183 of CAVZAJ010000002.1, read as the reverse complement.
CGCCCTCCCTTGGATGGGGAAACACGATGCGGCGGGCATGGAGATGGAGCTTCTTGGAAATGCCCTCCGGCATATCGGCGTTGCCGTCATATTTCTCGTCACCCAAAATGGGATGGCCGATATAGGCCATGTGGGCGCGAAGCTGGTGCTGGCGGCCGGTGACGGGCTTCAGGGAAACCCAGGCGGTGATCGGCGGGGCCTGGTCAACCACGGCGAAATAGGTGATGGCGTGCTGGGCGTTCTCATCGTTCTTGTCGCCGGCCCTTACCCGGTCGCCATCGGGGCCCTGGGCTTTAAGAAGCGGCACATCAATACGGCCCTGCGGCGGCTTGGGCACGCCCTTGACCACGGCCCAATAGGTTTTCTTGACAGCGCGGGTGGCAAAAAGCTTTCCAAGGGCGGAAGCAATCGAGCGGCGCTTGGCTACGACGATGACGCCCGACGTGTCACGGTCCAGCCGGTGGACAAGCAGGGGCCGCTCGCCGGATTTCTTGGCCAGACCCATGAGCAAACCATCGAGATGCTGAAAGGTTTTGCTGCCGCCCTGCACGGCGAAGCCGGGCGGCTTGTTGAGGACATAGAGATCCTTGTCCTCGAAAATGATCATGCTTTGGAAGAGGTCGGCTTCATCCTTGGTCAGCGGCTTCACATCGCCTTTGGGCGCATCGGCGGGCCTTGTATCGAACATGAGCGGGGGGACGCGCAGTTCCTGGTCGGCCTGAAGCCGCGTGCTGGTTTTGGCGCGGCCGCCCTGGACCCGGATTTGGCCGGTGCGGGTGAGCTTGTTGAGATAGGCGAAGGTGACCTGGGGCAAGTGGATTTTGAACCAGCGGTCCAGCCTTATGCCATCCTCATCGGGGGCCACGATGTAGCGTTTGACATCACTCATGCTGCGAGGCTGCGTACCAGATACAATCCTGCAAAGACAGCGATTAGCGAAAGGGCCACGGAGCCTGCGCCATAGGCCAGCGCAGCCGCATAGGACTTCCGTTCCACCAGCAAGGCGAAATCCAGGGAATAGGCCGAGAAGGTGGTAAAGCCGCCGAGAATGCCGGTGGTGAGAAAGGCCCGGGCTTCACTGCTGACATTCAGCTTCAGGCCCATGAGGGCAATCAGCAGGCCCATGGCAAAACAGCCGGCAACATTCACCATGAAAGTGTGCCAGGGGAATCCGGAGCCGAGCATGCGGCCCGACCAGACATTCACGCCATAGCGCGCCGCGGAACCTATGGCGCCGCCGAGGGCGACCCAGAGCACCAACGGCATCAGAGCCAACCCTTGCGCTTGAAATAGAACCACGGGAGGACGGCCGAGAGGACCATCAGCACGAGGGCAAAGGGATAGCCGGCCAGCCATTGCAGCTCCGGCATATGAGCGAAGTTCATGCCGTAGATGCTGGCCACAAGAGTTGGCGGCAGGAAGACCACGGCGGCCACCGAGAAAATCTTGATGATGCCGTTCTGTTCAATGGTACTCATGCCCAAAACCGCATCGAGGAGGAAGCTGATCTTGCCGTTGAGGAAGGAGGCATGGTCGGTGAGTGATTGGATGTCGCGCTGCAGAACCTTGATGCGGCCGCGATTGTCTTTCATGTCCTTGGTCTGGCGCATCTGGTCGACGATGGCCTGCATGAAGGCCACCATGCGCCCGATCGACACGAGGCTTTCGCGCATCTTGGAATTGAAGTCGCCCTCCTCGCCGATTTTTTCGAGGAGATCGGACAAATTGAGCGGCCTCTTGCGGGCCCTGCGGCCGGAGGTGGTGCGGCTGTTGTTGAAGGTCTTGCGCGAGGTCTCGTCGACAATCAGGCCCACCCGCTCCAGATGGTCAGCGGCGCGGTCAACCACAGCCTCCAGCAGGCTCACGAAGATGCCCCAGCCCGTCATTGCGGTGGATTGCGGCTTCATGGCGCGGTGAACATAGACGGGAAAGGCCTGGGGATGATGATAGCGGATGGTGATGAGCTGGTTGCCCTTGATGATGAAGGTCACGGGCGAGGATTCAGGCCTGTCGTTCTCGCCGCGCCGAATGAGGTTAGCCGTCATGAAGGCGGCGCCATCCTCCTGATAGAGGCGGCTTGAAGCTTCGATTTCGGCAAGTTCCTCACGGGTCGGAATGTCGATCTTCAGGGCTGCCTCAACCACTTTTTCTTCGTCGAAGGTCGGCTCCACCATATCGATCCAGACAACGCCGTCCGGCACCTCGTCGGTCAACGCGGGGAATTCAATGAGGCAGCCCTTGTCCGTTCCATAAGCTGAAAGCATGTTCGATTCTCAATTCCAGTCCAAAACTACCTTGCCGCAGGAGCCCTGTTTCATCAAGGCAAAGCCCGTGGCGAAGTCGGCGGCTTTCATGCGGTGGGTAATGACTTTGCGCACGTCAAGGCCCGATTGCAGCATGGCGATCATCTTGTACCAGGTTTCAAACATTTCGCGGCCATAGATGCCCTTGATGGTGAGCGATTTGAAGATCACGCGGTTCCAGTCCACCGGCACGGGGCTAGACGGAATGCCCAGCATGGCGATCTTGCCGCCGGTGATGATGTGGTCGGTCATCTGGTCAAAGGCCTGGGGGGCTCCGGACATTTCAAGGCCGATGTCAAAACCTTCGCGCATGCCGATGCGCTGCATGACGGATTTCAAGTCCTCCTTGGAGACGTTCACGGTGACCGCATCGGTCACCTGGTTGCAGAGTTCCAAGCGATAGTCATTAATGTCGGTGATCACGATGTGACGGGCACCCACGTGGCGGCAGACGGCCGCGGCCATGATGCCGATCGGACCGGCGCCGGTGATTAAAATATCCTCCCCCACGAGATCAAACGACAGGGCCGTGTGGACGGCATTGCCCAAGGGATCAAGGATGGCGCCGATTTCATCGTCGACCTCGGGCGGCAGGTGAATGGCGTTGAAGGCGGGAAGCTTGAGATATTCGGCGAAGGCGCCCGGCACATTGACGCCCACGCCCTTGGTTTCGGGATCGAGGTGGAAATGGCCGGCGCGGGCCATGCGGCTTTTCATGCCGATCAGGTGGCCTTCGCCGGACACCCGGTCACCCACTTTCACGGTGCGGACATGGCTGCCCACTTCGGTTACGACGCCGGCATATTCATGGCCCACCACCATGGGCACAGGAATGGTTTTCTGGGCCCATTGGTCCCATTTCCAGATGTGGAGGTCGGTGCCGCAGATGCCGGTTTTGGCGACCTTGATGAGGATGTCATCGGGGCCGATCTGGGGAATGGGCTCATCGCGGAGAACGAGGCCTTCCTTGGCTTCAGCTTTGACCAGCGCGCGCATCAGATCACTCCCAGTTCCTTGCCAACCACGGTGAAGGCAGCGATTGCCATATCAATGTCCTGTGACGAATGGGCGGCGGACATTTGCGTCCTGATCCGGGCTTTGCCCTGCGGCACCACGGGGAAGAAGAAGCCCGTCACATAAATGCCGCGCTCGTAAAGTTTTGCCGCCATGTCCTGGGCCAGCCTGGCTTCGCCCAGCATCACCGGAATGATCGGGTGTTCGCCCGCCAACAGGTTGAAACCGGCCTTGCTCATGCCGGCGCGAAAGCGCTTGGCATTGTCGAAGAGCCTGGCGCGCAGATCATCGCCCTGCTCGGCCAGATCGATGGCCTTGATGGCGGCGGCAACGATAGGCGGTGGCAGCGCGTTCGAGAAGAGATAGGGGCGCGAGCGCTGGCGCATGAGCTCGACAATGGGTTTGGCCGCGGCGATGTATCCGCCGGCTGAACCGCCCAAGGCTTTTCCGAGTGTACCTGTGAGAATATCGACCTTGATCCCGGCGCGGGCGGGCGTTCCCCTGCCCTGTGGTCCGGTGAAGCCCGTGGCGTGGCAGTCATCCACCAGGATGAGGGCGTCAAAAGTATCCGCCAGCTTCCTGATTTCGCCGAGCTTGGCGAAATAGCCATCCATGGAGAATACACCATCGGTGACGATCACGATGCGGCGCTTGTTTTCGCCGCGGGCCTTTTTCAACTGGGTTTCGAGGTCCGCCATGTCACCGTTGGCGTAACGGTAGCGCGCCGCCTTGCAGAGGCGGATGCCATCGATGATCGAGGCATGGTTCAGGGCATCGGATATAATCGCATCCGGCTCGCCGAAGAGCGGCTCAAAGACCCCGCCATTGGCATCGAAGCAGGCGGCATAGAGGATGGCATCTTCCATCTGCACATAGCCGGCAATGCGGGCTTCGAGTTGGGTGTGAAGGTCTGAGGTGCCGCAGATGAAGCGCACGGAGGCCATGCCGAGGCCGTGGCTGTCCAGGGCTTCCTTGGCGGCCTTGATAAGCACGGGATGGTCGGCCAGGCCCAGGTAATTGTTGGCGCAGAAGTTCAACACCTTGCGGTGGCCGCCCACTTCGATGTGCGAACTCTGCGGCGACAGGATGGGCCGCTCGGTTTTCCACAGGGACTGGGCGCGGATGGCGGAAAGCTCGGTGGCGATGTCAGAGAGTATGGTCATGGAGTGGCTATAGCTCTGTCCTGCAAGCCGGAAAAGCGTCTTGTAGCCTCACCTGACAACCACGCGGGTGCCGACGGGCACGCTGCCATAGAGCTCAAAGACATCCTCGTTCAGCATGCGGATGCAGCCGGAGGACGCGGCCTTGCCGATGCTCCACGGCTCATTGGTGCCATGGATGCGGTACAGCGTATCCACGCCGTTCTGGAACAGGTAGAGGGCGCGGGCCCCGAGCGGGTTTTCCGGGCCGCCCTTGACCTGAACGGGCAGTTTCGGGTTGCGCTTTCGCATGTTGGCGGTGGGTGTCCAGGTGGGCCATTTGGCCTTGCGGCCCACCACGGCGGAGCCATGCCAGGCGGCGCCTTCACGGCCCACGGCGATGCCAAAGCGGAGCGCCCTGCCCCCGCCTTGCACGAAGTAAAGCGAACGGGCGGCGGCATCGACGATGAGGGTTCCCGGCGCCTCCGCACCCTTGAACCTGACGGGCTGCCGCCGTGAGGCTTCCGGCACCATGCGGAGATTGACAAGGTCAATATTGAAGGGCGTGTCGGGGATGACGCCCACAATCCATTCGGGCCCAATATCACGGGCGGCAAAGGCCTGGCTTGGCAGGAGGCCGGATGCAAGGGCGCTGGCAAGGAATCGGCGGCGGGAGATAGTCATGGGCCGACAATAAGTCGATCTGTTCCCTCCTGTCACGGTGTGCTATTGGCCGCCCCATGACACAACCCATTCACATTATCGGGGCCGGCATGGCGGGGTCCGAGGCGGCCTGGCAGGTGGCCCGAGCCGGGGTTCCGGTGGTGCTGCACGAGATGCGGCCGAAGGTGGGAACCGATGCCCACAAGACCGGTGGCTTTGCCGAACTCGTGTGTTCCAATTCCTTCCGTTCCGATGATGCGGACCAGAATGCGGTGGGACTTTTGCATTGGGAAATGCGCGCGGCGGGTTCGCTGATCATGGCAACCGCTGACCGGCACCAGGTGCCGGCGGGAGGGGCCCTGGCGGTGGACCGCGAGGCTTTTTCGGCGGAAGTCACCGAGACGCTCAAGGCTCATCCCCTCGTCACCGTCGCATATGACGAGATTGCGGGGTTGCCGCCGGAAGACTGGGACAATGTGATTGTGGCCACGGGGCCTTTGACGTCGGCGGCCCTGAGCAGGGCCATCGGGCAGATCACGGGCGAAGCGGGCCTGGCTTTCTTTGATGCCATCGCACCCATCATTCACCGCGAAACCATCGACATGGACAAGGCGTGGTTTCAATCGCGCTATGACAAGGTTGGGCCGGGCGGCACGGGCAAGGACTACATCAACTGCCCGATGGACCGGACGCAGTATGAAGCCTTTGTGCAGGCCCTGCTTGACGGCGAGAAAACCGATTTCAAGGAATGGGAGAAATCCACGCCCTATTTCAGCGGCTGCCTGCCCATCGAGGTGATGGCGGAAAGTGGCTCGGAGACACTGCGCCATGGCCCGATGAAACCGCGGGGGCTTACCAACGCGCACCAGCCGGAGGTGAAAGCCTATGCGGTGGTGCAGCTCCGGCAAGACAACAAGCTGGGCACGCTCTACAACATGGTGGGTTTCCAGACGAAGCTTAAATATGCCGACCAGGTGCGGGTGTTCAAAACCATTCCGGGTCTGGAAAACGCGGAATTTGCCCGGCTTGGCGGCTTGCATCGCAACACTTTTCTGAATAGCCCCAAGGTTCTGGATGAGAAGCTAAGGCTCAAGGCCTGTTCGCGCCTGCGCTTTGCCGGACAGATCACGGGGGTTGAAGGCTATGTGGAAAGTGCCGCCATGGGGCTCATGGCGGGGCGCATGGCGGCGGCCGAGCGCCGGAGCGAAGCGTTTGCCGTGCCGCCTGCAACCACGGCGCATGGGGCACTGATCAATCACATCACCGGCGGACACATTGAAACGACGGACAAGGGCACCGGCTCGTTCCAGCCGATGAACGTAAACTTCGGGCTGTTCCCGCCGGTTGATGCGCCAAAGCGCGTGGAAGGCAAGCGGCTGGACCACACGGAAAAAGCCGCCGCCCGCAAGCGCGCCTATACGTCGCGCGCCAAGGCGGATTTTGCGGCGTGGCTCGGTAACGCCGTGGCTATTGCTGCAGAATAAGCCAGAAGCGGGCTGAACCCAGAGTGCCGGATGTTCCGTAAATTGAATCGATTGCGATCGAAACACCGGGCGAAATTTCGAACGTGATTGCAGGTTGCTTGCCACTATCAACCGAGAGCCGTGCCTTGGTTTTCTCAAGCAACTCCTTCACGGCAACTTTGTAAGTCAGCGACTCCAAACGGATAGTCAATGTCGTCGCGTCATATTGGGCAGTCATCGCTGGCTGTTCGATGGCTGGCGTGTAATTCTGCATGGCTTGCAGTGGCCCAATCAGGCGCTTGGCTCCAGTCAGATCGACAGATAAAGGAACATTCGAGGTGAAATTTACATAGTCTTCCGGCCGTTGGGGATTTTCGCTTCCCGAGGAACGCGGCGATTTTGCCCACCAGATCCCATTCGTCCGTCGCCGTCTTAAAGGGATCCTGCTCGACACCTTCAAACCAGGGCCGCAGGCGATCCAGGCCATTCACATCACGCAGGGCGTAGAGAATGGAATTGCCCTGGTTGATGGCTTCGCCCGTCAGTTTGTTTGGGGACACAACCGCTTTGCCATCCTTGAACAGGCCATTGGTTTCGAAAATTGCCGCGAGCCGTTTGACCTGGCTTGAGATGGTGAGGCCGTTGGCGCCCATTGGCCCCGCCGAACCTAAGAGCAGGAGAACCGCGATGCCGCCGAGAATGGCGCGCATGTCGGCGCGGTTGCGGCGGAAGGCGAGGTAGGCGGTGAGCGCTGCCACCCAGATGGCCACCAGCAGGATGCCGTAACGGTCAGGCGTCACGCCATAATCCGAGATTCGCCGCCAGATGGCGATGGCGAGCAGGATGGCTGGCACAATGGTAAGCCAGAACCAGCCGCGGATGAACCAGCGCAGCAGGCGGGTGCCCTCCTCCCGCCAGGGCCAGGCGATGAGCCAGGCGCCCGTGCCGCCCAGCGCAAAGATGGTGACGATGGTGGCGATCTGACCTTCGGGGAGATTTTGTTCAACGGCGATTTTTACAGCATAGGCATGGAGGATTACGGCGTAGATGAGAATAACCGGCACCAAGACATAGTTCACCAGGACGGAGACACCGCGCTCCAGCATCGTGCCCTTCTGGCTTGCGATATCGACTTCCTCGTCCAGATCCTTGGGCATCAATGAGAGGCCATAGATAGGCGCCACCAGCGACGCGGCAGTGCTCCAGATATGTTCATGGAGATTGCCATGGAGGTTGGCATTGAAGAGAAAGTTCAGAGATTCAACGATGGCCGACAGGCCCGCGGCAAAAAGGACAGCAACGACACCTGAGAGAAGGACCGCCAAGCCAAAATGCAAATTGAACAGCCACAGCGCGCCCTGCTTTGCGTTGTCTCTGAGATAAGGTGCTATCATCAAGACGGGAATGAGGCCGGCAAAGAGAAACAGCAAATTGCTGTCAAAGACCTTGATGAAGTAACCAAGGGCTCCTGCGACTGCCGCGGCCGCAAAAGCAATCAGGATGCCAGTCACGCGCGACAGTCCGCGGCCTTCGGAAAAGAGATGGGCCGCACCTGCGGCGATGAAAGCCGCGCCGGCACCGGCAATCACTTCGCCCTCGTCATTCCAGCTGCTGCCTATGGAAACGAAATTGACGTAGGCGCAGAGCAGAACGGACAGCGCTGCCGGAATGGGAAAACGCAGGAAAACCGCGGAAATGTCGGGCACAAGTTTTTCAAGCCGCGTTGCCAGTCCCATGAGCATTCCTTTCAGAAGCGATTGTTCCGTGCCGCCCACCAGAGCGCGATCTGGCGGCGGAACTGCGTGACCTCAAGCGTGCCACCGCGTTCGATTCGCGACAAATAGAGTTTGGTGAGGCTGACCGGCAGGAAGGCCGGCATGGCGGAATGCGGAATGGTTCCCTGCAGGGATTGCGCTTCTTTCAGGCGCTTGCGGGCATGAGCGCAGAGTTGAATGATGGTTTGTTTTTCACCAAAATCCTGCACCATGCCGCTGGGAAGGTAGCGGGTTTTTTGCGTGCGCAGGACTCCTGCCAAACCAAACGCAACGCCAGCTAGCCCCGCTGCTTCGGCGGCGCCCTTGCCGAGGATCAAAGCGGCCATTTGGATGAGCGAGGATGAGGTCTCCCCGAGATAACCCTCGAGATCGGCGAGGCTTGGCATGGGATCGTCGAAGAGATCGAATTCGCGGGCGATGACGAGATTATGGAGAGCGTGTTTGGGCAGGTCGCCTTTTGCGATTGCAGCGACCAGGGCCTGCGCCACGGGATGATCCGGAGTGCGTCCGGCGTAAATTCCATCAATCGTATCGAGCCACCATTGCTGGCGCACCAGGCCAAGCTGGGGCTCGCTCACGGCTTCGCGGATGCGGGCGATTTCGACATTGAAGGCGTAGAGGGCGAAGAGATGGGGCCGCGCGTCCTGCGGCGCGAAAAGGCAGCTCAGGAAGCGGTCCTTGTCGGCCTTGGCCACAAGCTCCTGGCAATGATCGCTCATAGGGCATCCTGAACCGCGATGAAGGCCGCCGCCACCTTGCGCTTTTCCGCCAGCAATACGCCGTAGGTGCGAACCGCCGAGCCGGTACTCATGAAATCGAGCGGCAGGCTCCGTTTGGCGAAAAGTTCAACGATGGGTTTTGGCGGCCGGCTCATCGCGACCCCCGTCCCGAGGAGCAGGAAATCAATGTCCTTGGCTTCGGCAAACACCAAATCGAAATCACCCGGTTTCAGCGCCGCGAGATCAGTCGCATCCCAGCGGTACATGCCGCTGGGCAGCACCAGCAGGGAGCCCTGGTGCGACATTCCGGCAAAGCGGAAGCCGCCGTTGCCATAGGCCTCGATGGGGGCCCGCCCCGGATAGTGCGGGCTCAAGGCCTGACCGGTTTTGCTTTCGCCAGTTCTTTTGCGCCTTCACGATTTGTGCCCAGGAGAATGAGAACCGGCGAGGCAATAAAGATCGAGGAATAGGTGCCGATGACCACGCCCCAGATCATGGTGAAGGTGAAGCCGCGCAGGACCTCGCCGCCAAATATGTAGAGCGCGATCAGGGCGAGCATGGTGGTGACCGAGGTGAGGATGGTGCGCGGCAAAACCGAGTTCAGCGAAAAGTCGATCAGATCAGCGAGCGGCATGGATTTGTATTTCCGCAGGTATTCACGGATGCGGTCGAAAACCACGACCGTATCGTTCAAGGAATAGCCGACGATGGTGAGAATGGCGGCGATGATCTGCAGGTTGAATTCGATGCCCAGAAGGCAAAAGAGGCCGATGGTCAAAAGCACGTCATGGAGCAGCGACATGACGGCGCCCACGGCAAACTGCCATTCGAAACGGAACCAGACATACATCAAGATGCCGAGAATGGCAGTGACCACGGCGATGATGCCCTGCTCGGCCAATTCGCTGGAAACCTTCGGGCCGACGACGTCGACGCTGCGGTATTCAATGCCGGGGCCCAGAGCTGTCTTGATTTTCTCGACGACCGCCTGCTGGGCGGCGTCGCCGCCGTCCTGGGCGCCGACACGGATCATCAAGTCATTGGGCGTGCCGAACTCCTGAAGCTCGATCGAGCCAAATCCCAGGTCGTCCAAGGTGGTGCGCAACTGGTCGATGTTGGCCGCCTGCTCGGTGCGCACGGTGATGACCGTGCCGCCCTTGAAATCAACGCCGACATTGAGGCCGATAAAGAGAAACAGCAGTACAGAGGCAAGGGAAACCACGCCAGACAGGAAAAACCCGAAACGGCTGAGCAGCAGGAAGGGAATTTTGGTGTCATCGGGAATGAAACGGATCGGTTTGTATGGCATGTGAATCACTCCGCTCTCAGAGCGGAACCTCCTTGGGTTTTGCCCAGCGCACCCAGAAAGCGACGATGAAGCGGGTCACCGTGTAGGCGGTGTACATGGTTGTCAGAATGCCGATGGCATGGGTGATGGCAAAGCCGCGCACCGGGCCGGAGCCCACGCCAAACAGCACCACGGCGGCGATCAGTGCGGTGAGGTTCGAGTCAATAATAGTGGCAAAAGCCGACTTGAACCCAGTCTCAATGGAATTGAGCGCGGTGCGGCCATTACGCCATTCCTCGCGCATGCGCTCGAAGATGATGACGTTGGAGTCAACCGCCATGCCCATGGTGAGCACGATGCCGGCGATGCCGGGCAGCGTCAGCGTGAAGCCAACGGCCGACATGACGGCGATCAGCAGCATGAGATTGATCAACAGGGCAATGTTGGCAAAAAGGCCGAACAGGCCATAGGCCACGACCATGAATATCATGACCAGCACGAGCCCAATCAATGAAGCATGAAAGCCTGCGCGAATGGAATCGGAACCAAGACTTGGGCCCACGGTGCGCTCTTCGACAATGGTCAGTTTCGCGGGCAAGGCACCGGAGCGCAGCACAACCGCGAGATTGCTGGATTCTTCCGTGCTGAAGTTGCCGGAAATCTGGCCTGAGCCTCCCAGGATGGGTTCATTGATGTTGGGGTAGCTGACGATTTCATTGTCGAGAATGATGGCGAAGGGTTTGCCGACATTTTCCGCCGTGAGCTTGCCAAAACGCAGCGAACCTTTCTGGTTGAAGCGGAAGCTGACCACAGATTGGTTGTTCTGGTCGAAACTGGGTTGCGCGTCTGTCAGGTCCGCCCCATCCACTGTGGCGCGGCTGGACGTTTGCACCCACAGTATCTGCTCGGGCTGATCTTTGACAGGCAATGCGCGGCACTCCTGGGGCGGATTTTGGTTTGTCCCGGTGGGCTGTTCCTGGCAGAGAAGCTGGAATGTGAGCTTCGCGGTGCGGCCGATGACGTCCTTGACCTGATCGGGATTTTGCACGCCCGGCAACTGAATGGCGATGCGGTCCTTGCCCTGCTGCTGAATGGTCGGTTCAGATGTGCCGAGGGCATTGATGCGGTTTTCGACAATTTTCAGGGATTGCCCGATGGCGATGGCGATCTTGGCGTCGAGGCCCTGTTGTGAAAATGTAAAATTCAAAGCCTCGCCGTCGGCGGCGAGATCGAAGAGATTGACGGCAAGGCCGGACGCCATCAACCCGCCGGTCAAGGGCTGCTGCAACTTCTGCAATTCCGTTCTGGCCCTGGCCGCGTCGGCAATGTTGGACAGGCGGACGGTAACGCCATTTTCCGTCCGGGTTATGCCCTTGTAGCCGATCTTGGCTTCACGAAGGGTAGCCCGGATATCGCTGGACAGCTGGAGCATGAGCTGGTCGCGGAGGTCTTTCTGGTCAACCTCCATCACCACGTTCGATCCGCCCTGAAGATCGAGACCCAAGGTCATGGACTTGGCGCCAATCGAATTCAGCATGGCCGTTTGCCAGGCGGGTGGCAAAACGTTTGGCAACGCGAAAATCAAGCCGATCAACACCGACGCCAGAATGGCAATCGTTTGAAATCTGGAAAAATGAAGCATCTAGCCGGTTACCGCCGCATCACTTCGTTTCGGCCTTGGCGGGCTCGCCCTTGGCGCGCACATCGCTGATGCCCTGGCGGAGTACGCGGACTTTCACGTTCTCGCCCACTTCCACCAGCAGTTCCTTGTCGTCAACAACCTTGGCGACACGGCCGATGAGTCCGCCGTTCGTGACCACCGTATCACCGCGCGAAATCTTGCTGATCACGTCCTGGTGTTCTTTCAACTTGCGCTGCTGGGGACGGATGAGCAGGAACCAGAACACCGCCATGATCATCACCAGCGGCAGGATCATGCCCATGAAATCTCCCATTCCGGGGGAGCCGGCGGATTGGGCAAAGGCGGGGGTGACGAACATGGGCTGCTCCTGAATAGTTTGGCCGGATAAATGATTGCGCGGAATATAGCGATGGATTGCGCCATTGCAACGCCGGATTTGGAACACTTTACGGCGCGCAGCTTGCAAGCTAAGAGCTTGGCATGGTTATAAAATCCCAGAACAGCCTGATCGCGCGCATTGCCGATGCGCTGGACCGCCTGGCGCCGCTTCCGCCAAAACCCGGCAATCTCGGGCGCTCCAGTGCATTCGTCTGGCATGCCTCGCCGCCCGCGCTCGAGCCCGTCGCCAAAGTGAATCGGGTTGATCTGCAGTTGCTCAAGGGCATCGACCAGACACGCGATACGCTGCTGGAAAATACGCGGCGTTTCGCCAAGGGCCTGCCCGCCAACAATGCCTTGCTGTGGGGGGCGCGCGGGATGGGCAAGTCCTCGCTGGTCAAGGCGGCGCATCATCTGGTGAACGAAGAGCACGGCGGAAAATTGAAGCTCATCGAGATCCACCGGGAAGACATCGAGAGTCTCCCTGCGCTCATGTCGATTTTGCGGAGTTCACCCAAGCTATACTTCATCGTCTTCTGCGATGATCTTTCCTTTGACGGGCAGGACACGTCCTACAAGTCGCTGAAGGCAGCGCTTGATGGCGGCATCGAGGGGCGGCCGGAAAACGTCATCCTCTATGCCACGTCGAACCGGCGCCACCTCCTGCCGCGCGACATGATCGAGAATGAAAGATCGACGGCGATCAATCCATCAGAGGCAGTGCAGGAAAAAGTTTCCCTGTCGGACAGATTTGGCCTGTGGCTGGGTTTTCATAACTGTTCGCAGGATGAGTTCCTCGACATGGTTGACGGCTATGCGGCGCACTACAAGCTGCCGGTGAAGGGGGCTGCGCTTCATGCAGGCGCCATTGAATGGTCGGTCACCCGCGGCAGCCGCTCGGGCCGCGTGGCGTGGCAATACATCCAGGATGTGGCCGGCAAGACGGGAACCAGGCTGGCTTCCAAATAGCGAAGGCCCGGCATTGCTGCCGGGCCCCGATTTGCAGAGGATCTTACGTTCTCTAGTTCGATGCGGTTGTGGACGCCAGGAACTTCAAGGGGTCCATGGCGGTTGCGCCTTTGCGAACTTCAAAGTGCAATTGCGGGCTGGAAACAGAACCGGTCTGGCCGGCCTTGGCAATGACATCGCCACGCCTGACGATGTCGCCCCGTTTCACAAACAATTCCTTGGCGTGGGCATAGGCCGTGACCCAGCCGCCATCATGGCGGATAAGGACAAGGTTGCCGTATCCCTTCAACTCATTGCCGGCGTAGGCCACCACACCGCTTTCGGCGGCGCGTACGCCGGTGCCCTCGGGCACGGCGATGTTGATGCCTTCGTTCTTCAGGCCGCTGGGCTTCACACCATACTCCGAGATGATCTTGCCCTTAACCGGCCAGCGCATGCTGCCCATGGTGGGAGCCGCATTGACTTCGGCGGCTTGCTGCTGAACCGGCTTGGCGATGGGCACTTCCTCATCCAGATCAAATCCCGGTTTTTTCAGCACAGGGTTCTGTTCCGTGTCATCGGTTTCAACCGGATCGTCGTTGGAGGCGATCTCCTCGGATTCTTCCACGGCAGGAACTTTCGAGACAATGGACTTGCCCGTTGCACCCGGCATGCGGAGGCTTTGGCCAACGCTCAGGGACTGGTCATGGGACAGGCCATTCAGGTCAGCGATGGCGTAAGGCGAAACGCCGTATTTGCGGCCGAGGGAAAACAGGGTTTCACCACCCCTGACCACATGCCTGCCGCCGGAAGCCTTCTTGACCGGCTCATCGGAAGCGAATTCCTCCTCTTGCGCAGCAAAAGAAGGCTTGGGAGCTCTGGCCTGGGCCACGCCGGGGATGCGCAGGACGCGTCCGGTGCTGACGGTGTATGGCGGGTCAATGTCATTTGCCGCAGCGAGCTGGGCAACGGTGAGGCCATTGGCCCTGGAAATTGAATAGAGCGTCATGCCCTGCTCGACCCGCACGGTTCCGCCTTTGGGAATTGCGGTCGAGTTTCTTGCGGATTCGACCGCCATGGGCTCGGAATAGAGCGGCTGCTTGTAGGCCGGTTTTCTGTAGGTGTAGTTGTTGTTGGCATAGCTTGGTGAACCGAGCGGCGCGCTGGCCAGCGGCCGGGAGACGATCTTGTCATCGCCGGATGATTTATAGGATGGAGCGTAAGTGGTGCGCTTCTTGGGAACCGATGCGGTATAGACCGGATCAACGTCTGATGGATTTTCGGCGGACTGATTGTCGGCGAAGCGCTCGACGGAATTTGAGCATGCAGCCAGCATCACCGCCAAGGCCGCTGACGCCAAGATATTGAACTTTGAGAGCCCTTTTGGGGCGCCTGAATTGATACGCATACGCGAACTCCACCTACAAACTTACCGATCGATAATGGCCCGTTCAGGTTAATGGAGGGTTTATGGGTGAGTGCTATCCCAATAATAATTCTGCATTATTCGACGATAACGGTGGCGCCGACCGCGACCCGGTTGAAGAGATCAATCACTTCATCATTCATCATGCGGATGCAACCGGAGGAAACGGCGTTGCCGATGCTCCAGGGCTGGGTTGTGCCGTGGATGCGGTATTCGGTGTCGCCGATATAGAGGGCGCGGGCACCCAGCGGGTTTTCTGGGCCACCCGGCATAAACGCGGGAATGTAGCGCCCCTTCTTGGCTTCCCGTTCAATCATCACCTTTGGCGGACGCCAATCGGGCCAGCTTGCCTTGCGGGTGATCACGTCCTGGCCTGACCAGGTGAAGCCTTCGCGGCCAACACCGACCGGATACATGATGGCTTTGTTGTTGGGCAGCACGTAGTAGAGACGCCGTTCGGAGGTGCGGATCAGGATGGAACCGGCCGCCATGGATTCAAAGAAATCAACGGTGCGGCGCGCGGTTTCCGGGTCTGCCTGGGGTGTGTACAGGCCTGCGGTTTGACCGCCGCTCATCCCGCCATAGATCTTGAACATTCCGGGATCGGATTTTATCTGCCCGGCATTGACCGGCTGGCCAATCAAAACGCAGCAGGCGGCCGCAGCCGCCAAAACACTTTTACGCATACACACTCACCTACCCCGGCGAAATCCACGCCGCAGCGGCAATTGTGATGCAGGAGGATTAAGACCCGCTTAAATCTCATTGCCTTGCGAATAACCCTGCAATTTTCGCAGCATGGCCTGCGCGCTGAGATGGCTGGTGGGGTGACGCCATTTTGCCCGGAGTTCGGAGATGGGTTTTAACACAAAGATGCGTTCGGCAATGCCGGGATGAGGCAGAACCAGTTTTGCGGTTGATTTTACGAGGCCATGATAATCAACAATATCGAGATCAAGGGTGCGCGGTCCCCAGCGTGTCTTTCTGCGGCGCCCGGCTTCCTTCTCGATGGCATGGAGTTTCTGCAGCAGAGCCGAGGGTGAAAGATGCGTTTCGATGTGTGCGACAGCGTTCACGAAGGGCGGCTGATTGGGTTTGCCAAAGGGTGCCGTCAGCAGCAGCCGAGAGGACTCAACCAATTTAAGGCCATCGCGGTCCAGCGCCCGCAAGGCGCGCTGCACGCTTTGCCGCGGGGTGCCCCACGGGCCTGATATATTGCTGCCTAATGCGATGAGGATCATAATTGCGGAACTTGCGGTTCTAGCCCTTGTCACGCATCAGGCGGGATTTTTCCCGATTCCAATCGCGGTCCTTGATGGCGTCGCGCTTGTCGTGGAGCTTCTTGCCCTTGGCGAGCGCTATATCGATTTTGGCGCGGCCGCGTGGGTTAAAAAATATCTTCAGCGGAATGATCGTCAGTCCTTCACGGGTGATGCCGACTGAGAGTTTTTGTATCTCTTTGGAATGAAGCAGAAGCTTGCGCGGGCGTTTCGGGTCATGGTTGAAGCGGTTGGCCTCGCGGTATTCCGGGATGTTGGAATTCAGGAGAAACAGCTCGCCCTTTTTCATCGTGGCATAGGCTTCGGCCAAATTGGTGCGGCCCTCGCGCAGGGACTTTACTTCCGAGCCTTGCAGGGCCAGTCCGGCTTCAAAGGTCTGAAGAATTTCGTACTCATACCGGGCGCGGCGGTTGTCGGCCACCACCTTGATCCCGGTCTGCTTGCGTGCCGCTTTTGCGCCACCGCTTTTTGAAGACATCTCAGTTCAAAAGCCCGGCGTGAACCATGGCGGCGCGCACCGACTTCTTGGTTGATTCAACCACCGGAATCATCGGCAGGCGCGCCTCGGGCAGGCAATGGCCCAACAGGCTTACGGCATATTTTACCGGGCCCGGGCTGGTTTCAACAAACATCGAATGGTGCAAAGGCATGAGCCGGTCCTGGAGCTTCAGAGCTCCGGCATAGTCGCCCTTCAAAGTGGCAGCCTGGAATTGCGCGCAGAGGCGGGGCGCCACATTCGCCGTCACCGAGATGCAACCCACGCCACCATGGGCGTTAAACGCCAGGGCTGTGCCATCTTCGCCCGAGAGCTGGATAAATTTCTCGCCCGAGGCAATGCGCTGCATGGACGGCCTGGCCAGATCGGCGGAGGCATCCTTGGTGCCGATAATATTGGGCACATCCTTTGCGAGCCTGGCGAGGGTATCAACCGAAATGCTGGCCACGGTGCGGCCCGGCACGTTGTAGACAAAGATCGGAATTTTCACGCTTTCAGCCACGGCGCGGAAATGGGCGTAAAGGCCATCCTGGGTCGGCTTGTTGTAGTAAGGAACCACCACGAGGGCCGCATCAGCCCCTGCCTTCTCGGCATGAACCGTATATTCAATGGCTTCTGCGGTATTGTTCGAGCCGGTGCCGGCGATAACCGGTACCTTGCCGCCCGCCTCTTCGATGCAGATTTCCACCACGCGCTTGTGCTCGGAGGGCGAAAGGGTTGGCGATTTGCCGGTGGTTCCGACCGGGACCAGGCCATTTGATCCTTCCTTGATCTGCCAGGCCACAAATTTCCGAAACGCGGATTCATCCACCTTTCCGTCCTTCATGGGGGTGATCAAAGCCGGAAATGAACCTCTGAACTGCACGACAAACCTCTTCGGTAATAAATTGGAAACCTTTGGCGGCATACGACTAGCTGTACCGCAAGCGGGTTGCCGTTCACCTTAGACGTTCGTATTCGGACCGGCAAGCGATTGCGTTTCGTGCCCTTTTGAGTCGTAAGGCTGACAAAAATGGGCTATAGAGCGAGGCAATTCGGGGCCAAAGGCAGGAAAATTGATGCTCATTCGCATACTTGGCAGACTGGCTATCGGTTCAGTTCTCATGGGCTCCGCACTTGTGTCCACGGCAGTGGTTTTCGCGCCGGCCGTTGCGATCGCCGCCAAGCAGGCGACGAGCCCCGCCGTACACGCCATCGAACTGGCGCTCAAGGGCGAGTTTTCGGACGCGGGCCCATTGGCCCAACGTTCGGGTGATGAAGCGGCGATCAAGCTGGTCGAGCTGCTGTACCTCAGGGACCATTGGGATGACGCGGGCTATGGCCGCATTATGAATTTCCTCAATGCGGCGCCCAAGTGGCCGCTTTCCGAAACCCTCATGAAACGGGCCGAGCAGTCGCTTTACAAGAACCGTGAATCCGCCGACCGCGTTCTTGCACATTTTGCCAAGCGCCAACCGGTTTCGACCGAAGGAAGACTGGCGCTGGCGCGGGCCAACATTGCCAGCGGCAACACCCAAGCCGCCCGCGACCTTGTCAAAAAAGTGTGGAATGATCCTGCGGTTGATGCGGCATTTGAAAAGTCGGTGGTTTCCGAATTTGGCTCCCTGCTCGGGGCCGACGATCACAAGCGCCGGATGTGGCGCATGGTTTACGCGCAGGAGTCCAGCGCCGCCATACGCAATTCAAAGCGCCTCGGCGGAGACTATCAAAGTGCCGCCAAGGTAGCCCAGGAACTTTTGCGCAATGTGGCCGGCGCGGACAAGAAATATGCCAAGTTGCCGGCCGCCATGCGCGAGCAGCTGGGCATGAAGTATGCGATGGTCCGCTACTTGCGGAAACTGGAACGCTATTCGAAGGCGAGGGCCATTCTTGCGACCATTCCCAATGAGGCTGCTTCCGTTGGAGATGCGGACGCCTGGTGGGTGGAGCGGCGCATTGTGGCGCGCCATTCAGTTGGCATCCGGCACAAGGATTCGGCGAAGGCGGCCTATCAAATCGCCAAGAACCATGGCCTGGACACCGGCGCCAGTGCGGTTGAAGGCGAATTTCTGGCAGGCTGGATTGCACTCCGCTCGCTGGATGATCCGGACGCAGCCCTGCGCCACTTCAGCAAGCTGGAAGAAATCGCGCCGTCACGCACCGAGAAATCGCGGGCCCAATACTGGATAGGCCGGACCCTTTCGGACCTTGGGAACAAGGCCAAAGCACGTGCCGCCTATGAGGCCGCGGCGGAGCATTCAACAATTTATTATGGCCAGCTGGCGCGCGAGCAAATTGGGCTGGGCAAGATTCCAAAGGAGATCAAGAGCGGGCAACCGTCTGCCGCCGCCAAAGCCAGCGTCGAAGGCGATGAAGTTGTCCGGGCATTCGACTTGATGGTAAAAGCCAGGGCCACGTCGTCGCTCGGCATGTTTGTCTGGCCGCTGGCCAGCCGGTTCAACAGTGTCGACGAGATGAACGCGGTTGCGGCGCTGATCAAGCAAAAGGGCGGGACAACGATGGCGCTTCGGCTGGCCAAAGCAGCCGGGCAGCGCAATATCGACATTGACGATTGGGCCTACCCGGCAAAAGCACTGCCAAGCTGGAAGCAAATGGGCAAATCAGTTGAAGCTTCACTGGTTTATGGGCTGTCGCGGCAGGAAAGCGAATTTGATCCGCGGGCGGGAAGCAAGGCGGGGGCCCAGGGGCTGATGCAAATCATGCCAGGGACGGCAAAGCTGATCTCACGGCAATACCGCATACCTTACGAACCGGCAAAACTGATGGGCGATCCGGCCTACAATGTGAAGCTCGGCGCGGCGCATCTGGGCGATTTGATTGCCGAGTATAACGGCTCCTATGTCCTCACCCTGGTTGCCTACAATGCCGGGCCACGGCGGGTGCGCGAATGGGTGGCGGAATATGGCGACCCGCGGGGCGGGAAAGTCGACCCGATTGATTGGGTGGAATCGATTCCTTTCCAGGAAACCCGGCAATACGTACAAAAGGTTTTGCAGAACACGCATGTTTACCGGGCACGCCTCGCCCCTGGAACCATGCGCGCCATGACAGCTGATTTACGCCGCGGCGGGCCCAAGGAAATCAACCTTGCCGCAAACGACAGCAAGGGCGCAGAGAAATGCGCCGGCGGTTCCATCGGCGCGCTCATTGCGAGCTGTGATTAGCGCATCCGGCTACAAGCCTGTCCTTTTTCAAACCGACGACGGCCTGACGCTGTTCGCGCGGGATTACGCCGCGCCGCGCTCGGCTCTCACACCCCTGCTCTGCCTCCCGGGCCTCACGCGCAACAGCAAGGACTTTGAAACGGTGGCCCCTTGGCTGGCACAAACACGGCGCGTTATCGCGGCGGACTTCAGGGGCCGCGGCCTATCTCACTACGCCAGTGATCCGGCGTCCTATAGGCCCGATGCCGAACTCTCTGATATGATTGGTCTTTTAAACTATTTGAAGATCGATCGCGTGGCGGTTATTGGAACCTCGCGCGGCGGGATTGTCGGCATGCTCATGGCGGCATTTTTCCGCGACAGGATGGCCGGATTGCTTCTCAATGACGTCGGGCCGGAGCTGGACCGCGGCGGATTGCTCCGTATACGGAGTTATCTCGGGGTTCAAAGCGAATTCACCTCATGGGAATCGGCCGTTGCAAGCCTGAAAGCAAACAACAGCGGATTTGAATCGCTTACCGCCGAAGAATGGCGGGCATTCGCGCAGCGCGTGTTCAGGCCGGTGGATGGCTTGCCGCGGATCGATTATGATCCGGCCTTGCTTCACACATTTCCAAGCATTGAAGATATTACGGCGGGGCGCGTTGCAAACCTGTGGGAGTTTTTCGGCAAGATTGCGGACCTTCCCGTTTCCGTTTTACGCGGAGAAAATTCGGATCTTCTCAGCGCCGCCACCGTCGCAGCGATGAAACAGGTGAATTCCGGGCTTGTTGCAACCACCATAGCGGCACGCGGGCACGCGCCCTTTCTCGATGAAGCGGGTGCGAAGGACGCCTTGGCGCACTGGCTTGAGCGGGTCGACGCAAAAGAAAAAGGCCGGTAACTCCGGCCCTGCCCTTGCCTCAAATTGCAATTATTTTTTCGTGCGCGTGCCGGACTGGGTCTGGCCCGCCTTGTTCTTCATGCCGCCGGTTCCGAAGAGCTTGCTGAACTCTTCTTCCTTCCCTGCCGCGAGGAGTTTGCATTGTTTCGTCCACTCCTCGCGCTTGATGCGGCCATTGAACTTCAGGTGGTCATCGACCCATTCGATTTCCTCAGGCGTCCATGCCGCGATCTGGTCGAAATGGAAAAAACCCAGATTGTGCAGCACTTTTTCATTCTTCGGACCAACGCCGCTGATTCTCTGGAGCTTGTCGGCCTTGCCGCCGCGGGCGGATGAAATGCCCTTCGGCCTTTCCATTCTGCCGGCGGGGGCGGCGCGTTCGGCGGCTTTAGGGGCGATGGGTGCCGCAACATGAGCCGCTTTTGCCGGGGCAACAGCAACTGGTTCGAGGACTTCGGCTTTGGCCTCACCAAACATCAGGCGCGCGAGGTAGCCAAAGATGCAGCCGATGAAAAACGCGAGGAGCATCCAAAGGACAAGTTCCAAAAGATAGTGTGACATCATTTTTTCCTTCGTTAGCCCCGGGCCTGGTTATTTTCGCGGCTGCAAGTGACCCAGCCGACCCAGACGCCAAGTGCCAGGCTCAAGAGCACCAGCCACCAGTTTTGCTCAACAACAATCCAGGTGTCATTAAAATTGAAAAGCTCGTTCATGTCATTTTTCCCTACTTCACCAAAGTGATCTCAACGCGGCGATTCTTCTGCCGCGCCGCAACACTTTTTTCCGTATCGGCGGGCATCGACTCACTGAAGCCTTGCGTACTCAATCTTGGCGCATCAACGCCTGCGGCAACCAGGGCACTAACAACGGCCTGGGCGCGCGCCTCGCTCAGCGCCTGATTAAACAATCTGGGGCCGAGAAAATCCGCATGGCCCGCAACCTCGGCCTTCATCGTAGCACAGCGCCGGTCTTTGAGAAGAGCGGCATACTGATTCGTGGCTGCATCCGAGGGGGGCTTCAATCGCGTGTCGTTAAACGCAAACCTTATGGGGAAGGCGGCGCTGACTTCGGCGAACGCTTCTACGCAGTCATCAGTTGACGGCGCCGGTTGGGCTGCGGCGGCGGGCCCGGTGGCCGCAGGTGCCGCGGTTTGAACCAAAACAGGCTGGAGGAGCTGGGCAGGTGCGGGAAGTTGGCGCGTCTTGCAGCGCGGAGGCTTTGACATTCACTTCAAACCGGGTCTGATCAACGGATTTGCGCCCCACTTTATCGGCGGTTTCGACAATTACATCGTAACTGCCGGGTGCAAGGGTCCTGGCTATCGCAAAGCGCCAGTTTCCCCGGCCATCGGAAATCAGATTGCTGCCGCCCTCGCCCAGTGTTGTTTCCAGCCCGGCTGCGGGAATGGACACTTTCAGGGTGGTTGCATCGCCCTCGGCCCAAGTTCCCTTGATTTCAGTTGGCGCGGCATCCCCGGCATAGAGAGAAACTGTTGGTGGCGCGGGTGCGGCCGCATCCACAACAATCTTCGAGCTAAGGGCCAAGTGCTTGCCGGCGGCATCCACGGATTCCACCGCGACCTCGTAAGTCCCATCTTTCAAAACCAGTTCGGATTTGAGCTTCCAATTTCCGGCGCCATCGGAAGAAAGGGCCGCATCGGTGCCCAAAACATAAGTTTTGCCAGCCATGGAAACGGATAGACCCTTGC
The DNA here is from genome assembly GCA_963773295.1 of uncultured Alphaproteobacteria bacterium. Taxonomy (GTDB): domain Bacteria; phylum Pseudomonadota; class Alphaproteobacteria; order Rhizobiales; family Aestuariivirgaceae; genus Aestuariivirga. Next base: position 86,894 of record CAVZAJ010000002.1, on the reverse strand, counting down.
CGGCCCCTTCCGGCCAGGTTCCCGCGAGGGCGGGCCGGGCTTCCATGATGGTGGAGGAGGTCAGGGTTGGTGCGGCCATGACCGCTTCGATGGGGGCGGGAATCGGAGTTGCCGGGGCCGTGGGCTGCTCGTAGATGACAATTGCCGCCGCGAGCACGGATTTTGCAATGTTTCCGGCCTCGTCGCTGGCTTCAACCGTGACATCGTAAGTGCCGGGCCGCAGGTCGACCACGGGGGCAAAGCTCCAGTTGCCCTTGCCATCGGATTTCAGGTCTTCGTCCTTGCCGAGAGTCCAGCTTTGGTTTGCCAGTTTTGCCGTGAGGGTTGTGGCGCCATCCTCAACCCAGGTTCCATTCAAGGTAAAAGGCCACTGGATGCCGCTCGCCACCGGGGTAATGGCAGGCGTGGGGGGTACTACCGTATCAATGACCAATTTTACGGGTGTAGTGGTGCCGACCGCCGGGTTGACGCCATCGGAGTTCTCGGCAGTGACCTCAAAGGTGCCGTCGGCCAGCGCGGTGGACGGTTTTAGCGCCCAGGTCCCGGCAGTTGAGGTGAGTTCCGGGTCGGTTCCGAGCCTGAACACTTTGCCGGCCAGGGTGACGGCCAGGGTTTTGGCCGCGCCTTCCTGCCAGGTGCCGGTAATTTCCGGTGTCGCGCTGTTGGAGGCCAGCGACTTTATCCGGGGCGCGAGCAGCGTCACAGGCAACGGCGCCACAACGCGCGCGCCATTGGCGACGGTCCGGACACCATATACCCCCGCAAGGGCATTTACAGCAGTATCAATGGCTTGCTGGCTGGGGGCATCGCCGCTGAGGGTGAGGTCACGGCCATCTAATGTGGGGACGGCCCAGGTGGCGCCGATGGCTGACAGTTGTTCGGCCGATCGGGCGGAAATGTCCCGGACCAGTGAGCCGGTGTTGAGCCAAGCCGCCGCCAAGGTCGGCAGGGCCACCATGGGCAGTGCCCAAAGCAGCCATTTCCCGGGACTTGGTTTCCACATTTGTTCCCCCTGCAAGCATCCCAAAAACGACCCCAACCCGCGGAGTCCGTGCCAGCCTGTTTTCAGTCTGTTAGCATCGAAACTGAGTCGCAACCAGAAGGTTGGCAGGGCCAAACCGGTTTCGTTAACCATGTCTTAAGTTATTGAACAAACAGGGTATAAAGCGTTTGCCGGAGGTTCCATCGAAACTGTTGCCTTTGGGACACAGATGGCGAAATTCTGGAAAAGCGGCGGCGTTATGCGTTGACCTTAATGGGCAATCAAGTTGATAACATCCGTGTGTGCGAACGAGTTGTGCATTGCCTTCCCTACTCATTGCAGGGGATCGGGGGGCTACTCAACTCCAAGGATTGTGGGAGAATAACAATGAAGACAATGAAAGTAGCACTCCTCGCTACAGCTGCGCTCGCCGCTGTTTCGGTTAGCGCTCGCGCTGACGACACTGCTGCCATCAAGGCACAGCTCGAAGCACTTACGGCACGTATCGCCCAGCTCGAAGCGGCTCCTGCTGCTCCGGTTGGTTATTCGCTGCTGACGATTTCCGAGGGTCCGGCCACTGTCGTTCCAGGCCTGGACAACTTGACCCGCGCTGAACCGGGCTATGGCGACAAGGCAACGGTTGTTGGCATCATGCCAACCGCTGACATGCCGGCATCGACCACGCTTGAGTGGAGCGGCTTTGTTCGCGCCATCGTGGCCCACACGGATTATTGCTTATGCCGGACGGCGATGAGGAAACAAACGTTTGGACCCGCGCCCGTCTCCGGGTTGTCGGCAAGACCGATACAGCAGTAGGCGAAGTCGGCGCCCGCATGAGCTTTGAAGCAAATGCCGAGCGCGTAGATGAAGATCCTTCGTGGGCAGCCGTTGAATATTGGGGCTGGTGGGCCATGACCCCGGAATTCACGTTCGGCGGCGGTTACTCGGGTTCGCTTGGCAACGTGGGACATGGTTATGACGGCTCGTGCGATCCATGCGCCGGCATTGACTGGTTCAGCGCCGAGCAACGCGACGAAGACAATGTCACCTTCTCGGCCAATCCTGGTGATACGGCTCAGGTTCGTTTGAGCTGGGCCAGCGGTCCTCTCAGCTTCGGCGTCGCCCTGGAAGACAGCGATTACGACAATACGGGGAATGCCGGTGACTTGGGTGCGGCGGCGAAACTCGGTTATGCCGGTGACGCTTTCAGCTTCGAAATCGCTGGTATCGTCTACGAGCATGACGATGGCGATGACATTGCTGCAGTTCTTCGGTGATGATCCAGCCACCGCCACTGTAGTTGAAACTACATTTCGCTGCTCCGGCTGTTGCACCTCCGAAGACGGGACCGGCTGGCAGGTTGCCGCAGGCATAGGCTTTGGCCTTTCCGACATGGCCAAGGTGTCCGTATCAGCCGCGATGGGTGACGAACCCAGCAAGGGCGACTACTGGAACGCATCCGCCTACTTGGGCTTCACGTTGACCGAAACTGTCAATCTGCAGTTCGGCGCCTCCTACGCGGATTACGATGATCTGGATGTTGAGCTCACCGAGTTCGATGTTGGCCTCTATTACAATCCGGTCGATCAGTTGACCCTCGGCTTGGAAGCTGCCTGGGCCGACGGCCTGGCGGATTTCTATGGCGTCGACGACGAGTTCACGACGTTCGATGCTGTCGCGATCTGGCGCTTCTAATCTGAAGTGTTATTCCTAAGGAATGGCCCGCGGCAACGCGGGCCATTTTCATTTCCGGCCCGCCGAATCGGCAAATGGTCTTGCTGAAGCCATGTTTGGCGGCTACCTTTTCGGGCAAATCAGCAAATCGGGATATCTGTGAAACTTTCCCCCTCAATACTTATCTCTCTCGCCGTTTTGGCTCTCGCCGGCTGTTCGACCAACGCGGTGGATCTCGAAAGCCGGACCATCAGCATGGAGCAAACGGCCCAGCCCGCAGGCGGTTCAATTCCGCAAGGACTGGCAGCCGTCGTCAACCATGCGGGGCCTTCCTATGTCACACTTACCGTTTCTGCTGCCGATGACGATTCCCAGCCCAAGGACAAGGTCAACAAATCATCCCTGACCTCGGGCAGCGGCTTCATTGTGGATGGCAAAGGCTATGTGATGACGGCTGCCCATGTTGCGGTCCAAACCGGGAATTCGGTTTCCGTGCGGGCCGCCAATGGCCGCGTTTACTCGGGCAGCGTTGTGGATATCCTGCCGGGCCACGATCTGGCGCTGATCAAGCTCAGAAGCTTCAAGGGCCAATCGGCGGTTCCTGTCGCCAATGGCTGTCTCATCAAGGGTGCCACACTTTTTTCGCTCGGCAAGCCGCATGCGCAGGGCGATACCGCGCGCTTTGGCACAGTTGAATCCATGAGTTTTGGCCGCCCGGTCCGCTATGGCAAATTCGGCTATCCGGATGCCATGGTGATGCGCATGAGCACGCAAAAGGGCGAATCCGGCGGGCCCGTATTCGACGACAAGGGAAAGTTGGCTGGCATGGTGGTGAGCACCCTTTCGGACGGGAACGGTCAGGCCCTTAACCTTGCCCACGCCGTGCCGGCAATGCACCTCGCGAGTTTCCTCTGCTCGCATCTCGCCTGCACCGGCGACTGGCAGGTTCTGGCCAGGCAATCATCAGGCGGCTGCCCGGCAACCTGATTGTCAGGGCGCTCTACGGGAGTCCTCCGTTCCGGTCTCGTCCCGCAGGATCTCAAGCAGCGGCAGCAATTCGGCTTCGTAATTTTTCCATCGTCCCGCCGACCCCTGATGCAGGGCGCTGCGGACCTGCTGCCGGCTGAAGGTCTTCACCATCGCCCCCCTCTCGTGGAACCGTAAGCAGCGCGAGTCCCAGGGAAGGCCGATAAACTCAAGCAGCTGCCGGATCTTTTCTTCGGAATTGGCCACCAGTTCCTCATACCGCAGCGTGAATATCCGGTCCGGGATCAGGCTTTGCCAATGCCGCATGAGCCGGAGATATTCCTTGTAGTACCGGGCATAGTCTTCCGGCGCGTAGGCGTAACTGTGATTGGGGTTCATCATGTTCTGGTAGGCTGAAATGAAATTATCGGCCGGATTGCGAATGCAATGAATAATGCGCGCATTGGGAAAGAGCAGCGCAATGAGGCCTATGGCCACGAAATTGTGAGGCATCTTGTCGACCACGCGCTTTGCGCCCGGGGCAAGGAATTTCAACAGGCTCACATAACCGCCCGCCAGGATTTTGCAGCGCTCAGGCCCCCCCTCCTGCAAGCGCTCGAACATGTGGGCGGGGCCTTTGTCTTCGCTCAGCCCCTGAATCATCCTGCCGATCCGCATGAGTTCGCCAACGCCACCGGCCTTGGGATGGGCTGCGATGATCTGTTCGGTCAGGGTTGTCCCCGATCGCGGCAGCCCGACGACGAACACGGGCAATTTCGAAGGATCGCCATATCCGGCAAACCGCTGCAGGACTTCCGCATTAAAATTCGCGATATTGCTGTCGATCGCCGCGGTGAACTTCGCGGGATCAAACTCCCTCCTGAGCAACGCCTTGGATTGCCTGAAGTGCTCGAAGGCCTGGGAATACTCGCCGCTGTTTTCATGGATCTGCCCCAGGGCAAGATGCAAGCGGGCAAGGTTCCTCGGCGAAGCGGTGCCTTTTTGAAGCTCCTGCCTTAGATCTTCAAACACCGGTGAATCAATTTTGTGCTTGCGAAGACTTGCAGCCTGGGCGATGGCGAACGGCCGGTGTTTTTCGTTGCCAAACAGGCTTTGGTAAAGCCGTTCGGCCTCGTCTATTTGACCCAGCGATGAAAGGCAATCGGCGAGCATGACTTCAATCTCCGGCTTTTGCGCCGCAGGACTTGCAAGAATTGCCTGCCTGAGAAAACGCATTGCCCGCTGACCGTTTCCCGACTGCTGGAAGAACTCGCCCATTGCCCAGGGGGCCTGAAACATCGAGGGATCAAGCCTGAATGCCTTCTCGATCAACGGCAGGGCTTCTTCGACCAGCTCGTATTTGAGATAAAGCCGCCCAAGATTTATCAGATAACCCGCGTTTTTGGGTTCCGCCTTTACCGCTGCCTCGGCGAACGGCAGGGCCTGGTCATGCTTGTTCTCGTTCACCAAAACGAGCGCCAGCGCCTCGTTGACATCGCCTCTTGCCGGAAATTGCCGCTGCAGCGCCCGGGCAGCCGCTTCCGCATCGGCACCGCGCCTGGCCTGCATGAGGGTGTATATTCTGGCAATCGCCTCGCCAATGGTTGGCTGCTGCAGAGTAAGCATTTCGTCTCCTTTGGCGCTTTGCTATGGAATAAGCACCGTCGTTCCGGTTGTCTTGCGCCCCGAGAGATCACGATGGGCCTGGACGACGTCGGCCAGGGCATAGCGCTGGTTCACCGGAATTTTCACCTTGCCGGATTGCACCACGTCGATGAGATCGCCGGCGGTTTCCTGCATCTCGGCTTCGGTGCCGATATAGCTGCCAAGCGTCGGCCTTGTCACATAGAGCGAGCCCTTGCTGGCGAGAATGCCAAGTTCAACGCCAACCACCGGGCCCGAGGCATTTCCGAAACTGACGAGGAGGCCGCGCAGGCTGAGGCAATCCAGCGAGGCCATGAACGTCGCCTGGCCCACGCCGTCATAAACCACCGGCACGCCCTTGCCGCCGGTTATTTCCTTGACCCGGGCCACGACATTTTCCGTCGATGAATTGATGACATGGGTGCAGCCGTGGGCTTTGGCAATTTCCATTTTAGCGTCAGAGCCTACCGTACCAATGACGGTGGCGCCCAAGGCCTTGGCCCATTGCGACGCGATGAGACCAATGCCGCCGGCTGCGGCGTGGAGCAGGATTGTTTCACCCGCCTTCACCTTGTAGGTGGCTCGCAGGAGGTAGCGCACGGTCATGCCTTTCAGCATCATGCCGGCGGCGGTCTCGTCGCTTATCGCTGCTGGAATTTTGACGAGGCGCGAGGCCGGAATATTTCGCGCTTGGGCATAGGCGCCGATGGGGCCGTTGCCATAGGCAACGCGGTCACCAACCTTAAGGGCCGTCACGCCCTGCCCCACTTCCTCAACAACGCCTGCCGCTTCATTGCCCAGACCGGACGGCAATTTGACGGGATACAGACCGGAGCGATGGTAGGTATCAATATAGTTGAGCCCAATGGCGGTTTGCTTTATGCGCACCTCGCCGGGTTCCGGCTTGGCCAGGTCCACGGCCACCAACTGCATGACTTCAGGCCCGCCTGTGTTTTCAATCCGAACAGCTTTTGTCATGCGTTTGGCGCTTTCCCTGAGGTCAATTTCACTGACCCTCTAATGCCTCAAATTGCTTGAAAATCCAAGCCGATATCGGCAAACACTTAAAGCTCCCAATGACAAGGAATTAGCGGCCATGGCCCTTTCGGTATCCCCGGCCTCACATATGCGAAAAGGGTCTTATCCACCGGCATTAAAAAAAGGAAAGCTATTAGCTGCTACATTTCATTCGTTGAATTGAAGTCCGATATCATGAAATGAGATGAATAGAAACTCTAAGACATTCGCGCATCAATATTGGCATGGCGTATTACATCCGCAAAGTGAGTTCCACCCTCCCAGAGAGAATGATACTCGTGCCAGATGGCAGAGATGCGATGCGTTTGCGTAGCTCTTCCAGACTACGGAAGTTGGCATTGGGAGAACAGGTTGGTGAACTGGTCGCTGCGAAGTACCTTCGGCCCCCCAAGTAAAACGCTCAAGCACCCCTGTAGTTGAAGAAGTTGCCACGCTTTCAATCCACCGTCCTGCAATCGCCGATCATCACCAAGGAAATGTTTCGAAATACCATAATCCCAACTACGTTTTCCAATCAGTCAAGCCTGCGACGACCGGGTGCAGAGCGTCCAGTCCGCTCCAATTGGGAGGTATTACTCCTTCACGGCGCCGGTCATCGACGACACATAATAGTCCACGAAGAACGAATAGAGGATGACCACCGGCAGCGAGCCGAACAGGGCCCCTGCCATCAGCGCGCCCCATTCGAAAATGTCGCCGCGCACAAGTTCGGTGAGAACGCCTACCGGCAGCGTCTTGTTTTCCGAGGACTGGATGAAGGTGAGAGCATAGATGAATTCGTTCCACGACAAGGTGAACGCGAAAATCCCAGCCGAAATCAACCCCGGCACGGCCAGCGGCAGGATAATGCGGCGCAAAATCTGCCAGCGGGTGGCGCCATCCACCAGGGCGCTTTCCTCAAGCTCATAGGGAATCGAACGGAAGTAACCCATGAGAAGCCAAGTGCAGAACGGGATGAGGAATGTCGGATAGGTAAAGATCAGGGCAAAGCGCGAGTCATAGATGCCGATATTGAAGACGATGAAAGCCAGCGGGATGAAGAGGATCGAGGCGGCACCAGATAGGCGAGGAAGATCAGGAGGCCCGTGGTCCGCGCCCCGGTGAAACGCACCCGCTCGATGGCATAGGCGGCAAACACCGAAGCAAACAGCGAGAGAAAAGTCGAGGCCACCGAAACCAGAATGGTGTTCCACAGCCAGCCCGGATAGGAGGTTTCGAAACAGCAGATACTTTATATGCTCCAGCGTCGCGCCAACCACCCAGAACGGGCTGTAATTCTCGTAGTCCGTCAGTTGCGAGTTCGGCTTTACGGCGGTGATCGCCATCCAGTAGAAGGGAAAGAGAAGCACGAAGACGAAGATCGCAAGCGGCAGGTAAATCACCACAATGCGCCGCGGCAAATTGCTGAGATAGCTCATTCCCTCCGCATCGTCGCGCAGTGCGTCCAGTTCGGCTGCCTTATCCTTACTGTTCATGGCGCCCCCATCAGTCCGCTACCGCCCTGCTGCCATTTCCGTCGCTGCAGCCCGAAGAAACTGAAAAGGATCGAGGCGAGGAGGAAGGGAATCATGGCGACGGCGATGGCGGCGCCTTCGCCCAGCTGGCCGCCGGGTATGCCGCGCTGGAACGACAGCGTCGCCATCAGGTGGGTGGCGTTCACCGGCCCGCCTTTGGTGAGCACATAGATGAGCTGGAAATCGGTGAAGGTGAAAAGCACCGAGAAGGTCATCACCACGGCGATGATCGGCGTCAGCATCGGCAGCGTCACATAGCGGAAACGCTTCCATGGCGTGGCGCCATCAAGCGAGGCCGCTTCCTGCAGAGAAACCGGGATCGTTTGCAGGCCCGCCAGCAGCGAGATGGCCACGAACGGGATGCCGCGCCAGACGTTGGCGGCGATGACTGAAACTCGTGCGTTCAACGGATCGCCAAGAAAATTTATTGGTTGATCAATCACGCCCAGCTTGATCAAGGACCAGGAAAATCGAAAACTGCGCATCGTAAATCCACCAGAAAGCCAGTGCCGACAGCACCGTGGGAACAACCCATGGCAGCAGCACGATGGCGCGGAAGAAAGATTTGAAAGGCAGCTTTTCATTGAGGATGAGCGCCAGCCACAATCCCAACGCAAATTTCAGGATCGAGGCCACCAGCGTGTAGACCACCGTATTGAAGACCGACAAGCCAGAAAACCTCGTCATCCATTAGATAGGCGTAATTTTGCAAGCCTACAAAATCACCCGCGCGGCCAATCCGCGTATCAGTGAAGCCGAGCCACACACCAAGCCCCAGGGATAGGTGAGAAAACCCAACAGGAAAATCGCCGCAGGCAGCATGAACACAAAGCCCAGCGCGTTCCGGCTGTTGTTGAAGCGCAACATAAGGTCTCCTGAGCGGTCGGGCGAGCCCTGGCTAGATGGGCTTGCCATGCGTGCTTCCTCATCAACAAGACTTTCGAATGGAGTGCGGGCCACCCGTCTTGTCAGGGATGGCCCGCATTCGTCCTAGACCTTGTAGTAGCGGTTGGCGCGCTTCTCGGCCTGTGCCATCGCCTCTTCCGCCGTCGCGGCGCCAGTTACCGCCGCGGCGAACATGTCGACCAACACGTAGTCCGCCATGACGGCGGCCGACGCGTAGCCCAGCGGCCCCGCGTATCCGTTGGGGCGCAGTGTTTCCGAGGCCTTGGCGTAAGGCGCGTGCATCGGATCGCCGTCCACACGGGGTTGGATGCAAAAGCCTTCAGCGGCTGGCAGCAATAGGCGCTCGAGCCGGTGATCCACGCATTCATCTGCTCGGCCTCATACATGAATTTCAGGTAAGCCTTGCAGGCGTTCGGAAACTTCGTGTGGTTGAAGACGACGCCTGTGTCGTCTGATACAACTCCACGTCTCTTGCCCACCGGCCCTATCGGCAAGTTCGTGGCGCGCAGATCAGCCATCATATCCTTCAGCTTCTCGTCCTTTTTTGCCGCATAATAGAGCGATACGCCATTTGCCGTCAGCGACACCTGGCCCGCAGGAAGGCGCGGTTGTTGTTGATGTCCTGCCAGCTTTCCGTTCCCGGAATGAAGGTATCGTAGAGCGCCTTGGCATAGTCGATGGCAGCCATCGTCTCGGGGCTGTTGATCGCCACCACGCCTTTCTCGTCGACCATTTTTCCGTCGTGGCTCCATAGGAGCCAATGCGCATAGTTGTTGCCATCACCCACCGCCTTGCCATGGGCGAAGCCGGCAGGCGTGTTCTTCGCCTTCATTGCCTTGCACAGCTCAAGAAAACCTGCCGTATCCTTCGGGAACTCCTTGAAGCCTGCAGCTTCGATATGGCTCTGGCGGTAGACAGATGGCGTTGCCGATGGCGGCCAGCGGCAGGGCGATATACTTGTCACCACGCATGGCGTAGCCCTTCAGACCATCATAGAAGCCACCATATTTGCCATCCAGATAGGTGCCAAGATCGGTCAGATCCAACAGCTTGTCGGGATACTGGTGGGCATCGTCGAACCAGCAGAGCACCATGTCGGGGCCGGAACCCACATTAGCGGTCACGGCCGCTTTGGGGCGTATGTCTTCCCAGCTTTCCTTGTCCACACGAACCTCAACACCCGTCGCATCCGTGAATTTCTTGGTGTTGGCCAACCACGCATCTTCATCGCCCTTGCACGAAAGGCGCCCAGCGCAGCAGGCGCAGGCTGGCTCCGGCTTCGGGCGTGTAAGCCGGCTCCTGCGCGAAGGCTGGTCTGGCCGCCCGTCAGGCCTAAGCCTGCAGCGCCGGCAAGACCAGCAGATGCCGCAAGTAGATCACGTCTGTTGATTTTCATAATTTCCTCCTAAACGTTTCCGGGATATTCCAGCTTTTCCGTCCGGCGCCATCCCGTGGCCGCACCGGCGATTCTTAGTTTCCAGTCAGAGCCGCATTCCAGTTTCCTTGTCGAAAATGTGGACGGCGGTCTTATCAATCGCCAGGTGCAGCGTTTCTCCCGGACGCACGTCAATGCGTTCGTGGAACATTAGCGTGAGGTCGGATTGATCGAGGCGCACTATAACCTGTGTCTCCGAACCTGTAGGTTCGGTCACGACAACGGTGGCAGGAATTCCGTTTGCGTCCAGGCGCACGTGCTCCGGGCGCAGGCCATAGATCAAAGTCTTGCCCTTCGCCGCATCGATCGTCTCTTGCGAGCGGCAAGGCCGTCCCGGACGCCGTGAGGAAAACGCGCGGGTCGGACGGCGACAGTCGTCCCTCGATCATGTTCATCGCCGGTGAGCCGATGAAGCCGGCGACGAAAAGATTGACCGGCCGGTCGTAGAGTTCCAGCGGTGCGCCGATCTGCTCAACGATGCCGTCATGCATCACGACGATCTTGTCGGCCATGGTCATGGCCTCGATCTGGTCGTGCGTCACATAGACCGTGGTGGTCTTGAGGCGCTGGTGCAGTTCCTTGATTTCGACGCGCATCTGGACGCGCAGCTTGGCATCGAGATTTGACAGAGGCTCGTCGAACAGGAACACCTGCGGATTGCGCACGATGGCGCGGCCCATGGCGACGCGCTGGCGCTGGCCGCCGGAGAGCTGGCGCGGATAGCGGTCGAGTAAATTTGTAAGGCCGAGAATCTCCGCTGCCGGTTTCACCATGGCGGCGATCTCCTGCTTGGCTACGCCGTTCATCAGCAGCGAAAAGCCCATGTTTTCGGCCACCGTCATGTGCGGATAAAGCGCGTAGTTCTGGAACACCATGGCGATGTCGCGCTCTTTCGGCGGCATCTTGTTGACCACGCGCCCGCCGATGCGTATCTCGCCCGCGGTGATATTCTCAAGCCCCGCCAGCATGCGCAGCAACGTCGACTTGCCGCAGCCCGAAGGGCCCACAAGAATTACGAACTCGCCATCGGCGATCTCGATGTTGACGCCCTTGATGATGGGCACGGCACCAAAGGATTTCCGGACGTTGACAAAATCGACCGGCGCCATACACATCCTCCCAGACCAGCGTGTCGAAACCCCAATTTTTAAAGGCAACTAATGCGGCGTCGTAGCGGTCCGTAAAAATTTTTCGTTATCTGAAACAGGTGAGTGTCAGTGTAACCGCATCTCTCGATTAGTCAAACAATAGGGCAAGGAGATTTCAGGCTAGTTCGTTAGACTTTGGTATTACATTCAGCCAATTCATTTCGGGCAGCTGTTAGAGCGGCGCGCCGATCCTCTCTTCGGTGATGGGCCTGTTTCCGCCCAGGTCGTGCGAGAGATTAAGAGCTTTGGCGCGGCTTGGATCTAACGTCTCGCGGCGCTCGTGCGATTACCCTGGATCGCGAGCAGTGATCACCCACGAGGAGGTGAGCGCCCAAATCCCTTTGTCATCCCGTTCCTGGCTGTCGAAAAAGGCACGCATCTCGCTTTCAATCTGGGGACGTTTGGCCTTTGCTAGCTCCTCACCGGCCTCGCGGAAGACCTCACCCCCCGATCGATGGCCAAGGCGAACGCGATGCATTCTGCTGGTGTTGTGCCGATCATAATCTTTTCGTCCACACGGGTGAAAGTGATATCCTCGTAACCAGCGCTCTTCATCATCAGGTTTGACACCTCCTGACTGCCCATAGAGAATGAGCCAGGCCCACAGGTGTCGGCGTCTGCCCCGGGAGGCGGTAGATGGCGAAGAGTAATATCCTTTGCTGCCTGCCATGCCGGATTGTCTTCGCGTCTGCGCCAGACAATGTGAGTCATGAGCCCTCCTGGCTTGAGCGCCAACCGCATCCGTCGTAAGGCCGCTACGGGTTTGTGAAGAACATAGTACCGAAGCGCGCAACGACGTAATCGAACTCGTTTTCAGGGAGAGCGACTTCTGCGTCACCTCGTGAGAATTGAACGTTTGATAGTCCTTTCGCGGCGGCATCTTTCCTGGCCTCTTCCAAAAAGCATCAACACAGTCAATGCCGACGACACGACCGGTGAGCCCGACAATCGCGGCGACTTGAAGCGACATGTCGCCCCAACCACACCCAACATCCAGGACTCACATTCCCTTTCTTATGGCCAGTTTCGGCAGCACCGCAGCCGAATGTCGGGAAAGACCCCCTTGAAGGATATGGCGGTATTTCGTGAACTTTCGTTCAAGGACTGAATTCCAGAATTTCACGAAATCTGTATCTGGTGCTGTATCGGCCAGCATAGTTGCCTCCCGGTCATTCCGTCACAAGTTCAGCATCAAACGACCTTACTGCCAAGAAAGCCAATTGTTAACGCTTATTCGTTTAATAACACGCCAGAACCGCCCATTTCCTTGAGCAAGTCCTTCTGCTTGGCAGGCCGTCTTTTACGGGCAGCACAGTTTCCTGGTAATGGACATGCACGCCCGGCTTGAACTTCACCGACGGAATGACAGCGGCATAGACATCGACGAGATTCCAGTGCGGATGATCAGTGAAGAGATGCCCGCCGCAGGTCTTGCACCATTTCCGCAGGCTTCTGTCCGTTCGGTGTGGACGCCAATATTAGCCGCACCCTTGGTGACTTTGACGGCCTCGGGTGCCCATAGCGTAAAGGCGTTGATGAGCCCTGCCGACCATTCCCTGCAGGAACTGCAGTGGCAGTAGGTGACTTCAGATGACCTCCGCCGTCAGACCCCGCCGTAGCGACGGTCCTTTGTTTTGGGAACTAAACGAGCCGAGTTTCGCGTCTTCTCTAACAACTGGCCCCAGCGCATATTGCCTCGAGGCCGCTGAAAGGTGCTGATTTTTCCATCTGTGGGCAAATTAGGAAGAGCGCACAATTACATTCGTACCGATTTCGACTTGGTCGAACAGTTCTGCGACGTCCTCGTTCAGCATGCGTATGCACCCGGACGAGACGGCCTTTCCAATAGATTCTGGCTCCGTCGTGCCATAAATCCGGTAGAGTGTGTCTTTGCCTCCGGCGTATAAATACAGAGCCCGGGCACCTAGAGGATTGCCTGGCCCGCCTGTTGGCCGTTGGCCCACTTCCTGGCTCGTTTATCCCGTACCACCATTTCCTTGGGCGGCACCCAGCGCGGCCAGCGGCGCTTCATCCTGATTTCGGCGCTGCCCGACCAATCTAACCCTTCTCTGCCCACTCCTACCCCATAGCTTATATCCTGCCTATTACCTTTTTTCTTTTATATATATTTCTTACTGATCTATTAATATAGTATCTTTTTTTTCTTATCCATCATAACTTATCACTTTTCTCCTTTATATTTCTTCTTTCATCTAGTTTTCTATCTTTTTTATCTTTTATTCTATTTCTTTTTTTTTCTCTCTCTACATCTCTATATCATATCCTTCCTTATCTTATTCATTTCTTTTATTTCATCTTCTTTTTTTTCTCTATATTACTTATCTTCTTTACCTATATAGTTTAGCTTTCTCTTTCTCTCTATTCTCTTTCTCTCTTCATCTTTATCTTCTTCATCCTTAGCAGTCTCTATCTACTAACTTTCTATAAATAAAATATCAGGATAGCTATCGACTAGTTAAGCAATCTTTCATCTTAATTTTTTTTTTTTTTTTTTTTTTTTTTTTTTTTTTTTTTTTTTTTTTTTTTTTTTTTTTTTTTTTTTTTTTTTTTTTTTTTTTTTTTTTTTTTTTTTTTTTTTTTTTTTTTTTTTTTTTTTTTTTTTTTTTTTTTTTTTTTTTTTTTTTTTTTTTTTTTTTTTTTTTTTTTTTTTTTTTTTTTTTTTTTTTTTTTTTTTTTTTTTTTTTTTTTTTTTTTTTTTTTTTTTTTTTTTTTTTTTTTTTTTTTTTTTTTTTTTTTTTTTTTTTTTTTTTTTTTTTTTTTTTTTTTTTTTTTTTTTTTTTTTTTTTTTTTTTTTTTTTTTTTTTTTTTTTTTTTTTTTTTTTTTTTTTTTTTTTTTTTTTTTTTTTTTTTTTTTTTTTTTTTTTTTTTTTTTTTTTTTTTTTTTTTTTTTTTTTTTTTTTTTTTTTTTTTTTTTTTTATTATATTATATTATAGTTTTTCATTAGATTCTCATAGAAAAAAATATTCAGGCTCAAAGTAGTTAGTATAATTAGCATAGTAGTATCTCGTTATTTAAGTAATTATAGTAAAATTAGCGCAATCTCATCGATGAAATATTTTAAGTAAACATCAGAAATAGTAACATATTGTATTTGTAGAGAGCGATCTTATCATAAATATTAGAGTATCATAGATCTCTTTATAGAAATAGTAATCGCTCAATTAATAGAAAAGTCAATAATCGTCATAGCTTAGATAAAAAAATCTAAAATAGCTCCAAGCTATCTGACTCATAGAAATCATCTTCGCTCATAAAAATTCCAATAACATCATAGCTAAATTCAAAGTTAATTCAATAGTCATCTCATCATCATCTCATCATCATCTAATTTTATTAATTATTTCAATCTAAATCTCGACAAGCCCATACCTGCCCCCTAATCTTAGATTTCCTGGATCCTAGATGGGCGACAAAAGTAAGTGCCGCACTCCATTTACATCATAAATCCGCGAGACAGCGCACCCTTCTATTTCAGTAGCGAAGTTCTGGAAACCGCAGGCATTGGTCGATTTCCGATTCTCGCTGACCTCACCACGCCCACTATTGCCGCCTTCGTGCCCGTCGGCTGGGACATCAAAATCTGCGATGCCCGAAGTGAAGATATCGATTTTGACAACCCTGCAGCCGTTATTGCAATTACCGGTAGAGTTTCGCAGCGCAGCCAACTGAAGGCAATTGCCACCGAGTTTCGGCGGCGCGGCAAGCTCGTGCTGATAGGCGGCCCGCAGGCTAGTCTTTGCCCGGAAGATATCCGGCCCTTCGCCGATGTGCTTGTAATCGGCGAAATGGAAGACATCGCAGCGGAGATATTCGCCGATATCGAGGCAGGTACTCCGAAACCTGAGTATCGAGGCGGAAAACCTGACCTCCGGAACAGCCCCATGCCGAGGTGGGACCTGTATCCCATGAAAGCTTACATGACCGGGCAGGTTCAGACATCACGGGGCTGCCCCTTCGAATGTGAGTTCTGTGACGTCATTCAGTATTTGGGCCGCAAACAGCGTTGGAAAGAACCCAGCCAGATCATCGCAGAATTGGACCAACTCTATGCCCTGGGATGCCGGGATGTTCTTCTGGCAGATGATAATTTTACTGTCGTGCGAAAACGGGCCGGTGCACTATTCGAAGCTATTGAGGAATGGAACTCCGCTCGGCCTTCAGGCCGGATGCGATTTGTCACGCAGCTCTCGATAGAAGTCGCACGCGATACGGAGTTGCTAAATCTGGCGGCGCGCGCAGGTTTGGACCGCTGTTTCATTGGCATCGAAACGCCAAACGAAGAAGCGCTGCGCGAAGCTCAGAAGCGGCAAAACATGCGAGTGGATTTCGCTGCGGAAATCACGAAAGTGGCCGCTGCTGGCATCATGCCCTTGTGCGGCATGATTGTCGGTTTTGACCATGACGGCCCCGACATCTTTGAGCGCCAAGCCGCCTTCATTGCGAGCATTCCCTCGCCCGTCATCCAGGTGGGCATGCTTGTAGCCCCATTTGGCACCCCGCTGTTCGACCGGATCAAGGCAGAGAACCGTCTGATTGAAAGCGGTTACCGTGACGAGGGCAACCTGATTGATACAAACATATCATGCCAATAGGCATGACACGCGATGAGCTACGCGTCGGGCTGCGCTGGCTCGTCAATGAAATTTTCGGCCCTGAGCAATGGTTCGACAGGCTGGAGAAGTTTGTCGAAGTTTCGCCGGAGAACCTCAATCGCCGGAGACTCAATATATTCAGCGTCGTTGAGGCGCGCGTTGCCGCCGAACTTGGCAGGCGTGGAGATGCAGAAAAGAAGCTGCTGAGCCGGCTTGAAGCCCTCGTCAAGCGACGGCCCGATCTCATTTCGCAAATCGGCTACGCTGTTATTGTCTATTGCCAAACCCGCCTTGTTTTGGATACCTTCGGGCTCTGGGATCAACAGAGGCCCGTGACATTATGCGAGGTCCACTGCAGGAGGCCAGAAAACCAATCAATGACTGCAATGACCTGATCCAACATGCCGCAAGCTGCAAAACCACAGGCGCGTGGACAGCCCCTTAACATAGAAACCAAGCGGTTTTCGGCGCGGAGCCTCACCGCGCGGGATGCTTCAGGCGCCCTCCGCATGTGGGTATCCAACCCCACAGTGATGGCAGCGCTCAATATGCCAGCAAGGCGCCTCTCGCAAGTCGACTTGGAACGCTTCATTTCGACCTATGACGATAAAATCCGATATCTCGCAGGGGTATTCCTGCGCGGGTCCGGCGAAATTATCGGTGTCTTCATGCTCGACGTGACGCCGGCTCACGGTTTGCTCAAGACTTCGGGTTTCATCGGCGACAGAAACTGGCGCGGCAAGATGGTGTTCGAAGAAGTCGCCACCGGACTTTTCGATGAATTTTTCAAGAAGCGCGGCATTGAAAAGGTAACAGCCCAAGTTTGGGAAAAAAATTTCGCCGCACTTGTGCCTCTTCGGCGCCTTGGTTTTCAAGTCGAGGGATTTTTACGCAATGAAATCCGCGCCTTTGATGGATCAGGCCGCCGTAACCAGTTTATTCTTGGATTGCTCGCCACAGATTGGAAGCCGTTTGAAAATGACAAATGAAGCCGTCGAGAAAGTCATTGTCATGCTGAACAGCGCCTTGGAAAAGCCCATTGAGGGACTTTCCGCAGAAACTAAAGTGCTTGAAATAGAGGGGTTTGACAGCCTGACCATGGAGCGGCTTGCGGGCGAACTGCAGAACGAATTGGGCGAGGAGGTCAATCCGCTTGCCTTCGCTCAAGTCGAGACGATTTCCGATCTCGCAAAACTAATTGATAAGCCTAGAAGCGGAAACTGATTCCGGCGCGAACAACCACCATATCCGCATCTATATCTGTGTCGTCACCGGCTAGCGTAAAATTCTCTGATCCGAAGTCTGCGTAGAGCGCTTCTGCCTTTATGCTGATTGACTCTGACATCATATGTTCGATGCCACCGCCTGCGGTCCAACCGATAAAAGTCTCTCCATGGCTGTCACCGTCAGCCTCGAAGTTTGCAGAGAGTGCCGCAAGTCCACCTGTCGCATAAAGCAGCGTGCCGTCCATATCATATCCAGCACGAACGCGTGCAGTCGCGAACCAATCATAATCCGCGTCAACTGTCTCTTTCATTTCCAAGCGATTATCGTTCGTGAGGAGTGAAATATCGCCATCTAGTCCAAATACAAAATCGCCCATGTCGTGGTTAAAGCCCAAGCCCGCTCCAAAAAGAGCACCGTCACTTGTAGATTTGTCAGAATCGGTACCTGTAATGTTGGATTGTTCTCCGTCTAACCCAATTCCCGAATATCCTCCCGAAATTGTGCCATAAATTCCCGACCAATCGCTGGAATAAGTGTTGTTCCATATCCGCCGCATTAACAGTGACTAACGCTGGCGCCAATAATAGCCATTCCCAATAACAAGCTGCGCTTCATCGATCAATTTCCTTACCTTGCGTTTTTATAGGGCGCGATTCGCTTAAAGCGCAATAAAATAGGGTAGTTACACGTCAATTTCCTCGTTCCTGTTGCGAGAAAACCACACTATTTGATTGAACAGTGAGTTCTCAGGTTTCCGTTCTGGTGCCGAGCAGCGCAGCTCAGTAGTGGTAACTCACCTTATGCGATCTCCTCACCTTCTGCCCTTGCCCTCGTCAGCGCTCCCTCATGGGCCTCGTCCAGTGGTATTCGTTTCGCTCATGGTCTTTGGCGGTGTGGCAAGCTAGACATGTGCCAGCTCTCCCTCTATTGTAAAATCATCCCCGATGCGGCTTAGGCCGCTCGCAGCGCTGAGAGCTCTTGTAATCCGATCTGACTTAATGCAGCGTCACATTGTACTTAGATCTAGATCCTTTCCTTCCAGTGTCCCCAAACCTGTTTAATAGGACGTGTGTCGGAGTATTTTGGTTTCGTTCTCAACAATTCCCCGTTTGTTGCTCTCTGCAGAACGCTGTTCCACCATTTAAATAATTGCGCTATTAGTTTCCACTAGCTTTGTAGTCTAATTTGTTTGTCCTCCTCAATTTCTCGCTGAGGAGAAGACCTTCGTAGAAAGGTTTTCTGGATTTCTCGATCAACGGACTCACCCTCCATTACAACTCAATAAGCAGTTCACTGCTATCGTCGCCACTATCAGTTGGTGTGCTGAAAGGTTTGCATCCTCTGTGCTTCGTTTCCCACGGCTCATATTCCAGAGGTCATTCGCCACCGGTAGCGGATCAATTTTCTTCCTCTCCCACCACGCCAATTCATTGCCCGTCGTATGGAGGTCCCGGTGATGCAGGGCGCACAGGGGACTGTGAAGGCGTCCGATACCTTTCGCCCCAGCGCACTGGGCTGGGAAAACTTCAGGTGGTGGGCCTCCGCCGGCTGCCGCCCGCAGACCAGGCAGGGGTGCGTGGCCACAAATCTCAGGTGGTCCTTGTCGCGGAGGCGTTTCACCTCCGGAATGGCCAGGAGGCTCTTGTCGATGGGTCGCCTCTCCGCAATCCAGCACCAGCGAGTGTCAGCCGTCGGTGACGCACTTTCCGCCGGCGATGGCAGGTCGCAACTCCTGCGACTGACCTCCCGAGCCATTTGACTGCGGAGTGGTGTGGCATTCTGGTCCAGCCATTGGCTTTGCAGCTGGTGCCAATCCGTGTGCCGGATTCCTCCGCCCATTCTGATCACTCGCCCCCGCATAAAGTGACAGGCCGAAGGAATTGCCAAAAGTCGACAGCGCCCGCTTGGTGGCGTCGGTCTCGGCCGCCTTGGCGGCAAACTCGTGGGCCTGGCCGGGAGAGGCGGCATTGGATTCCCCTGCCCCGCAGCCCTCGCGGACAATTCGCTCCTCGCCTGCCCTCACGGTGATGCGCACCCGGGTCACGTAGGCGGCAGCAAAGCGCAAGGCCCGTCTGCTTGGTCCAGACGCAGGTGCTGGTGACGCTCTCCCGGTCCCAGCCATCAAAGCCAAAGATGCGATTGGCTTCCGCCACGACGTGCCAGCCCTCGACGTAGTGCAGCGTGTTCCCATCGGCCTCGCGGGTTTTTATGTGGGCCGCCTTGAGTTTTGATTTCAGCTTCCGGACTTGGGTTGGGGCGAAGGCCATGGCTACTTTGTCCTTACAACGAGATTGACGCGGGAATTTGCCAGTTCCGCTCCAATGACCGCAGTCCCGGCCTTGATTGTTTCCAGGACTTTCCGCCGGTCCAGCTTTGGCGGCTGCGGGATCCAGAACCACTCGGGGATGTCGGCCTCATTCGTTATTTGAAGGCCCGGCGGCTGGACGCGCAGTGAAATCGTGAATTCCGGCTCCAGGATTTTCTCAATGCCGGCCTCCTCCATGGTGGCGAGCGCCACCTCCCGCTTCCGGGCTGAGGTGGTCTCGATACGCTCCAGCCTCGCCCGCATCGCCTCCAGGCGGAGTCTGAGGCCATCCGCCAATGCCTCATCGTCGAGGGCCGAGCGGATGACTTCGCCAAGTGCTTCGTGGAGATTTGTGGCCCCCTCCAGGGTATCCAGCAGGTGGTTTCATCAATTTCCGGATCCGCCTCAATAAGGCGGCGACGCAGCTCGGTGAATCGGTTAAATTCATTCTCAAGATGATGCGCATTATTCATACATACGCCCTCTTATCTGAGTAAGTTCTATATTTGCTGAGCTAATAAACGTCCAATTAAGAACTATAATAGTCCATTTTTGAGCATTGTCAATTAGATTGTGGTGACTATTGATTATACAAGGTGAGCAGATACGCGCGGCCCGCAGCTTACTGGCCTGGAGCCAGGCAGAATTGGCAACGAGAGCCGGCGTCGCACACATGACTATCCGTAGATTTGAAGCGAGCAGTGGGCCTGTGAGTGGAAACATTTCGTCCTTAATGAGAGTCCAAACTGCCCTAGAGGCGGCAGGTGTTCAGTTCATTCCGCCCGACGAACAGGGGAGCTTCGGAGTCCTACTAACCCCTTTAAAAAAAAATAAAGAATAGCCCCAGTCCCAAATGTACGCCAACGATAATAGCAGCAAGTGCTCACGAGGCTTAGCTGCGCCGATCCCAAACCTTACGCCAATGGGGCCAGGATTGCTTGCCCGCCAGACGCTTCTCCACTCGGCACACGCAACGTTCCATATGGCCATTGCTTCCGGAATGTCTTCTATAGAACCGCTTCTATCTCGTGCAAGTCCTTCTTGAAGCAGATCACGAAGAGCGAAGAGTTCTTCTGGCTTCATAAAATCGAATACCGGAGACGGCAGGTCTTGATACAACCGCCTTACCTCTTCTTCCAGTTCCGCGACTTTTCTCAAAAATACTCCCGACCTCATAGCTCACCTCCAGCTTTCAGGTTTTTAGTCCGCCACCAAGAGCTTCATCTCCGAAAGCGAATTCTCAAGAGCTGTCAGGCGGGAGTGGTTTTCAACCTGTGCGAGGCCTTCGAGAAACGTGTGGACAAGACCGATAAGCGTCCGAGCTTCGTTGTCGCTCAATCGGCCTTGCCCTACCCCTCAGCAATCCTGGCAAGAGCGGACATGGCATCCGCCGCCGTCTTCAGGCGCACCTCCATTAGCGGCCGCTCGCGCCGTGGAGGAAGATACGCTCAATAACCAGACGCAGCGCGACCATGTTGTCTTTATGGCCATAGCGACCACCTTCCTGTGAGCGCCAAGGTTTCGCCATCAAGCAGGCCTCGGCCGCCAGCGTTGCCGCATTGCGTGTGCCCTTGCGCTTGCCTTTCCGATTGCCGCTGTGTCCTTTTTGGAAAGGCCGCCCGCACTATCTTCGTTTCCTTTGTCGTTCGGTTTCGCAAAATCCATCGTAAAGTCCTCGTGATAGTCAAGAAATCCCGTTAATTTCCAAATTTATCACTTTGTGCACCTCCCTTCCGGGGTATTTTAAAGAAAGACGTGCGACCATATCCCATACGTTTGTGATTTAATTCCTATAGTGTATACGAAAGAACCGTTGGGTTTTTAAGCCGCGCCGCTGCATGCCGCTGCATTTGCAGCAAAAGTCGGCCCCGAGGCCGTCAGCCCAGGTCCGCTCCTAAATTCCCTGTATTTTCCCTGTATTCAGCGTAGGCCAGGCCTTATTCGCTTGAAAATCCAAGCCGATATCGGCAAACACTTAAAGCTCCCAATGACAAGGAATTAGCGGCCATGGCCCTTTCGGTATCCCCGGCGATCTCACGGATTGAAGCGCCGCCCATTTCCGAGGCCATGACCTGGGTGCGGCCGGGCGAGCGCAACCGGGCACTTCTCAATCTTTGCCAGGCGGTTCCGAGCTATGCCCCGGCGGAGGCTTTGCAGGCGGAAATCGCCGCTCTGGCCCGGGACCCCGACATCCATCTCTATACGGACATCCATGGCATTCCGGAGCTTCGCAGCGCCTTGGCACGGCATATGGCTGCGGACTATCGCGGGCTCATTGACCCGGAGAATGTCAGTATCACCTCGGGCTGCAACCAGGCGTTTTGCGTCGCCATCATGGCGGTGGCACAGCGCGGCGACAATGTGGTGCTGCCTTCGCCCTATTATTTCAATCATCAAATGTGGCTGGACATGCTCGGCGTCGAGAAGCGCCTGGTCCCGGCCTTTGCCGCAGCCCGCGCCCATCCCCTGCCGGACGAGGTGGCAGCCCTGATCGATAACCGCACCCGCGCCATTGTTCTGTGCTCACCCAACAATCCCACCGGCGCCATCTATCCGCCGCATATAATCGAAGGCTTCTTTGACCTTGCGAAGGCTTCCGGAATTGCCCTGATCATTGACGAGACCTACAAGGATTTCCGCGCCTCGCCGGAGCCTTTGCATGGCCTCTTCGCCACTGCGGACTGGCAAGATACATTTGTCCAGCTTTACAGCTTTTCCAAGGTCTTCGCGATGACCGGCTACCGTGCCGGTTCGATCATCGCCGGCAGCAAGATTCTGGCGGAAGCCGAAAAAATCCTGGACTGCATCGCTATTTGCGCCCCGCAGATTTCACAACGGGCAGCCCTTTTCGGATTGGCCCATCTCGAGGAATGGAAACGGGAAAAACAGCGCCTGATGGAGGCACGCCGGGAAGCCCTGCTGGCCGCTTTCGCCGATCCCCGGCTGACCTACAAGCTCATCAGCTCGGGGGGCTATTTTGCCTATGTGAAACATCCCTTTACCGGCGCGTCAGCTAAGTCGGTGGCCATGCGGCTGGCAGGCGAGCATGACGTTCTGTGCCTGCCCGGATCCATGTTCGGGCCGGACCAGGACTCCTATCTCCGGTTGGCCTTTGCAAATTCGCCGGCCGAAGACATGCGCCCTCTGGTGGAACGCCTCATCGAAAGCCAATCCTAACCGCTGCTTTGTCCAGCGAATTACTTCTTCTGCGACTTCACGTAGGCGATGTAGCCACGCACGTCAGCGGCGGGTTCGGCGTAGGCTTTGCCGAGGGACTTTTCCATGGCCGCCACATAGGTCTTGGCCCAGGCCGGAAGCGGGTAGTCGATCACGGCGAGGAATTCGAGGGTGGCGGCAAGGCGAATATCGGCGATTGAAGGCTTCGCGCCGCCGATAAAGGATTTTCCATCCATGTAGAACTTGTGGAAAACATCGAGCGGCTCGGCGATGGCCGCGGCGGAGACCTGCTGCGCTTCAGTTTTGTGGATGGCATCCAGATTGCTGGCCCCAACTTCGCCCGGGTAGTGCGGAAATCCAAGATGGCCATAGGTGGCACGGGCAAGAAGCGGGTACAGGGTGCCGATGAGATAGAACATGGCGCTGTCAATCATGGCCCGTTTGGCCGGGGCCTTGGGATAGAACCTGGTCAGTTCGTGCTTGTTGCAAAGGTACTGCATGATGGCGCAGCTTTCCCAGAGCACGCCCTTGGGCAGGCCCTTGGCCTCCATCATTGGCGTCAGGTGGGCCGGATTCACGGACAAAAACTCCTGGTTGCGGGTCTTGCCGTAAACATCATCCTCGGTGAAGGCGAGCTTGGCAGCGCGCACGAAGACGCGGGCCGCCATGTTGTTCACACTTGGCTTTATGACATGAAGTTTCATCGAATTCCTCCCTTGGTTTTTCAGTATGGATTTTTTGGCGACCGGTCGGCAGAAAGCGTGGCGCTTTTTCGCGTCATCAGCGCTTCAATAGCATCGGCAAGATGAACCTCAGCGATGTTGTAGTCGCCGCTGGCCACGCGGATTTTATGGGCCTCGAACAGCACGTCCGCATGGGTGAAGCCATGGGGCGGCTCGAAGCGATAGGATGCCAGTTCAACCAGAAGGCCCAGCGGATCGGTGAAATAGATTGAATCCATGAAACCGCGATCCTTGACGCCGCTATGCTTTATCTTGCGGTCGTCGAGGCGTTTCACCGCCTGGAGGAAGGTGACGCGTGACACCGAAAAAGCAATGTGATGCACGCAGCCCGGCTCGGTGGGGGTGCGGCGCGGATCGGGCTTGCGGCCCTCGTCGGTGAAAATGGTTATCAGGCGCCCATCGCCGGGATCGAAATACAGATGGCTTTCGGAAGCGCGGTCCAGATTGGGCTGCTCGAAAATGAAGGGCATCCCCAGCACCCCCTCCCAGAAATCAATGGAGGTCTGGCGGTTGGCGCCGGTGAGGGTGATGTGATGCACGCCCTGGCTTTGAAGTTTTTGCATGGGAATTTCGCCTCGTGAGCTAATGCTGGACCAGTTTTGACTTGTATTCACTGCGCTGAAGGCTGCCGTAAGGCACAAGTTTGATACCGGCGGTGAAGACCAGCACACTGCGCAGCCGGGAACGAATGGCTTCGGCCAAATTTGCATCGTCTGTCCCGCCTTTGGCAAGCTCAACCTCGATGGGAAGCGGCGGCTCCTGCTTCACGCCGGGCTGTGCCGGCTTCACCAGGATAAGGCCGCTGACCTGGGGCAGGAATTCGCTGACTATTTCACGGATCGCCGATGGAAAGACATTCACGCCGCGAACAATAAGCATGTCGTCGGTGCGGCCGATGCAGCGGATGCGCGGTGCGGTGCGGCCGCACTTGCATGGGCTGGTCCATACTTCCACATGGTCCCTCGTGCGGAAGCGAAGCAGAGGAGCGGCCAGGTGCTGGAGATGGGTGAGCACGAGTTCACCCCTGGCGCCATCCGACCATCGCCAGGGACGCACCACTGTCGGGGTCGATCAGTTCGGCATGGATGAAGCCGCGGCCCCCCAGATGCATGCCGTGCTGATACTCGCATTCGCCCCAGAGCGAGACGCCGATGTCACCGATGCCCATCGCTTCGGTCACCCGAGCTCCCCAGCCCTCCTCCAGCTTCCTGCGGAAGGCGGGTTCGCCGCCTCCGGGCTCCCCCGCCACCAGCACGCGCCTGACACTCGACCGCTTCAGGTCAAAGTTCTTTTCCGCTGCCCATTCAATGAGATAGGCCGCATAGGAGGGGGTGAGCACGGCGGCTTCGGGCGCGAGCAAGCGGATGGCCGTCATCAGGCGCTCGGTGTTGCCGGTGCCAACGGGGATATGGCACATGCCCAATTTGTCAAAGGCGGCCAATGCCGCGCCTGCCACAAAGGGCCCGGCATTATAGGTGGACACGATACGCTGGCCGGCTTCCACGCCGGAGGCCGAATAGCTCCGGGCCGAGGTGGTCACCCAATTGTCGAGATCGCGCGCGGTCAATGGAATGTAGCTTGGCGTTCCGGTGGTGCCGCTGGTCGAATAGATGCGGATGATTTCGGAACGGTCAACGCAGAGGTGGGAGCCGATGGGGTTTCCGGCGGTGCAGCTTGCACGGATTTCAGTTTTTTCGGTGAAGGGAAGCTGCGCAATGTCGGCAAGGCCCCCTGCTCCGGCCGGGCCAATGCCCGCCGACTTAAACTTTTTTTGGTAGAAGGCCGAGTGCTGCCGGAGATATTCGATCTGGTTGCGGTAATGGGCGTCGTCGATGACGGTTTGCTCCGCCCACGGACGGGTTTCAACTTCGGGGGCAAGCATCATGCTTTATCTCCCGTCTGGTCACTGCGGTAGGTGATTGCCTCCTCCGCCGTGCCCGCCAGGAGAAAGCCAATGGGGTTTTCCTGTTCTTCGGCGAGGTGCCCAAGGATGCCTGCCGTGCGCGCCAGCAAGGGAATGGCTTTCACAATGTTCGCGGGAAAGCCCAGGTCAAGCAGCACGGCGGCCATGGGCATGGAGACATTCATAACCAGGGGTTTTCCCCAGACCTTGGCAACGGCCAGGCGGAACTGCCGCGCCAAGGCGACATGGGGTCCGCTGACGCCGCGTTGATCGGCCAGTTCAAGAATGCGCTCGGTGCGCGGGTCAAGCGGACGGTGCACGGGATGGCCAAAGCCCGGGGCCTTGCCGCCCGCATTCTTGATGTCGCGGGCCATCTGTTCGGCCACTGCCTTCGGACCGCCGCCGGCCAACACCTTGGCCTGCGCTTCGGCCAAGAGTCTTGCGCAGAGTTCCGCGGTCCCCAAAATCACCGGGCCGCAGCCCAGCAATCCCGCGGCAAGGGCGCCCTGCAAGGAGCCGGGGTCGGCAGCAAGCGTCATTCGCGCGGCGATCGAGGTCGGCATCATGCCGTGCTCGGCAATGGCGACGAGCAGGAGATCGAGGAAATCCCGCTGCGCTTCAGTTGGTTTGCGCCCGGTGAGAAGCAGGTGAAAATATTCAGTGAAACTCACGCGCCCCATAAGATCGCGGCAAAGGTCCAGGCCGCGCACTTCGACACGGTCCGGATAGGCTTGGCAGATACGGCTCTCTGCTGTGCCGGCTTTCCCAATCTGCATGTGTCACCCTGGGCTAAATGAAACCACATCATATATCGGCCCCTGCTTTCGGCAAGGTCCGCGGGTCAGGGTTTGGGATGGGCCGCCCGCCACGCCTGCATGCGACGTTGCGCTTCGTCCAACTGTTCCGGGCTCAAGCGCGCGGCGATCTGGTCGCGGTTGTCGGTTGCATCGTCCAGGTCTTTCGGCGCCAACGCCGAGCCGGCCTCAACCGCCAGATCAAGCCAGTGGTGCGCTGCTACGAAATCAGTAGGCCCGCCGCGGCCGTTGGCATGCATCATCCCGAGATTATACTGGGCCTTGGCATAACCCTGATCGGCCGCAAGCTGATACCACTTCACCGCTTCAACATAATCCTGGGGAACGCCGAGACCGTATTCATACATGGAACCCAGGCTGGTTTGGGCGGCGGCATCACCTTGCGCGATGGCGGCCCGGTACCACCTTATCGCTTCAACATAGTCCTGGCGGACGCCCTGGCCCAAGTCGTAGCTGACGCCGAGGCGGAACTGGGCTGCGGCGTGGCCCTGCTCGGCGGCGAGCCGGAACCACTTGGCAGCTAAGCCATAGTCCTGGGGCAGGCCACTTCCATTTTCATAGCTGAGGCCCAAATCAAACTGGGCGGGGGCATAGCCCTGGACGGCGGCAAGGCGATACCATCTTGCTGCCGCACCATCGTCTGGCGGGCCGTCCTGTCCATCTGCGGTCATTGCCCCGAGACGGTGCTGGGCAGAAGGATCAGCCTGGCTTGCGGCGCGCCTAAGCCACTTTATGGCCTCCGGGGCGTCCTGGGCGATGCCATGGCCCACGCCGTAGGCGACCCCTAGATTGGCTTGGGCAGCAGCATGTCCCTGGTCAGCTGAAAGCCGATACCATCTTATTGCTTCCGTGTAATCCTGGGCCACGCCCCTGCCGAGTTCAAACAAGACCCCGAGGTTATTCTGGGCGGCGGCGTTGCCCTGGTCGGCAGCCAACCGATACCACTTCAGGGCTGCGGCAAAATCCTGGGCCACGCCCCTGCCCTTGTCATACATCGCCCCAAGGTGAGCTTGGGCCAGGGCATCCCCCTGATCGGCGGCGCGTTGATACCACGCGGCAGCTTCGGCATAATCCAGCAGCACACCACGCCCCAACTCATACATGAGAGCAAGATTGGCCTGGGCTGCCGCGAGGCCATTGCCAGCAGCCAAACGGTACCACTTGGCAGCCTCGGACAAATCGCGCCGCACACCGCTGGCAGTGTCGTAGATGACCGCAAGACTGTACTGGGCCTTGGTAAACCCCTGCTCGGCGGCCAGGCGGTACCACTTCAATGCCTCCGCCGGGTTCCGCGGCACGCCTTGACCCCTCTCGTAACGCAACCCGACCTTGAACTGGGCGTCCGCCAGGCCCTGCGCGGCCGAAAGCCGGTACCATTTCCCGGCCTCGGCATCGTCACGCGGCACGCCATGGCCGTTTTCATACAATGCCCCGATATTGTACTGGGCGGCGGCATTGCCGTGTTCGGCCAATGCCTGCCAAAGCTGGAGCGCTTGCGTATAGTTTCGGTGGGTGTAGGCAGCGGCGGCATCTTCATAGGGCCCGGCCAAGGCCGGCTGGCACAGAATAAGCGCCGCCAGGCCAAGGATTCCGGTCTGCAATCGTGATTTCATGCGGCGAGCATAAACAACATTTTGGCCGCCATGTCACGTTATGTTATTGATTTCACACCGCTTAAATTCTCGAGCGGCCTGAGAGCGGATCAGTTCCGGGAGAGCGCCGGCCGAGCCAAAAGCAAAACTGCGGGCGCGGAACAGGACGCCGTGCCGGCCGTCGCTTGCCCTTCACGTGGTTGATTGAGTATAACCTGGGCAGTTCCGGGATCGGCTGCCTTGGGCAGCATATGGGGCGGGTAGGTTATGCCTATTCGACTCATGCGTACAAACCTCTATACTGAGCACTTCACGGAGTTGGGATTCGGGTCAATGGCCGAACAATACATAATCGTACGTCAAAACCATGAATGGAAGATTAGCTTCAAGGACAAGCT
Organism: uncultured Alphaproteobacteria bacterium; assembly: GCA_963773295.1. Classification (GTDB taxonomy): domain Bacteria; phylum Pseudomonadota; class Alphaproteobacteria; order Rhizobiales; family Aestuariivirgaceae; genus Aestuariivirga. The sequence continues at coordinate 58,813 of CAVZAJ010000002.1, read as the reverse complement.
TTACGGTCCCTATGATAGCGAGCGAGACGCCATCGAGGCCGCCCTAGATGCGGCTTATTCCATGGGTGAAATCGGGATAGAGGCTCAGGTTATCGTTCAGGATGCCAACCTCCAAAGCCGCGTTGAGTGGGATTACGGTCAGGACTTTAGTATCGTCGGACGGTGAGTTCAGCGCTCGCGCCGAACAAGGGGCGCAATAGTCTTTTCATTTCATTGGGCGCCTTGGTGGCCGGGGTCGCTTCTTTCGGGCGGGCTTGGGCCGGCCAATATGCTCGCTATGCCCCAATGAAACTGGATCGCTGGCGGGAAAGGATTCCTTCAGAGCCTCATCGAGCTTGTCATTGATGGTGACTTTAGGGCCATTTGAAACCGCCCCGGGTTTGTCCTTTCGGCTCATCTAATCCACCATTGACCAACTTCCCCCTGCGTTACCAACGCAACTCAAGACGGAGACCATTTGGATAGCGCGCGGTCGAGCGCCGCCCTTACTCTCCGGCCGAGTTCGGCGATTTCAGGCTCGGTGATGATCAGCGGGGGCGCCATGACAAAGCTCCCCGCCAGAGGCCGCACAATAACGCCTTCAAGCAAGCCTGCTTCATAAACGTCCTTCGTAACGCCGCCGACCTTGAGGCTTCCGGCGGCCCCCGCACGGCCTTCGCCCGGGTAGGCAACTTCAACCGCACCGGCCAGGCCCCATTTCCGGTTGCCGACAACCAGGGGATGGTCAAGGAGGCCGTCAAGCATGCGGTTCCAATGCGGCATCATGCGCCGGACGTGACCCAGAATATCGCGCTCGTCGAAAATGTTGAGGACTTCAAGTGCAACCGCTGCCGAAACCACATGCGCATGATGGGTGGCGCCGTGGGCGAACCACCCCTTGACCTCGTTGCCGATATCCAGGCGGCGGCCAAATTCCTCACCCATGATGATGCCGGCAATCGGCATGTAAGCACCGGAAATCCCCTTGGCACAGGTCATGCAATCGGGCTCAAGGCCCATCGATTCCGTCGCCCACATATGCCCGGAACGGCCAAAGCCCGTGACCACCTCGTCAATGAAAAGCTGGACGGCGTATTTGCGAAGCACCTTCGTTACTTTGGGGAAATAGCTCGCGGGCGGCGGGAACATGCCGGCGGATACGGAAACGGGCTCGGCGATCATGGCGCCAACCGTCTCCGGCCCCGCTTCAAGAATCGTCTGTTCCAATTCCGCCGCGAGCCTGTCAGTGAAGGCTTCCTCGTCCTCTCCCGGCAGCGCCGCATTTGGCCAGCTTGGATGACTGACCTGCAAGGAATAGCCCATGGGAATGCCAAAACTTTCGTGCAGCTCTTGCGAGCCTCCAAGCGCCGATGTGGCGATGGTCGAACCATGATAGCTTGCCCGCCGCGAAATCATCTTCCGGCGCAATGGTTCGCCAGCAAAGCCATTGCCGTACCACATGAACTTCAACAGATGGTCATTGGCCTCGGAACCGGTGGTGGAAAAATAGATGCGTGGATTCTTGACCGGTGACAGGGCCGCCAGCCTTTCCGTCAGTTCCATCACGGGCGGCACGGTGCGATGAATTGCCGATGAATACATGGGCAGGGTTTTCAGCTGCCGCGCCGCGGCATCGACGAGGCGTTCCTCGCTGAAGCCCAGAGAGACGCAATAAAAGCAGGAGACCGATTCGATGTAATCCTTGCCGTTCTCATCATAGATAAAGATGCCTTTGCCACGCTCAAACACCAGCGGGCGCTCAGTCTTGAGCCGCTTGAGGTCACTGAAGCCGAGAAGGATCGAGTCGTTGCGATAGTTGCTCTTCTTCAATTCAATGTTCATGCAGCGGTTCCTTGTGAAACCGCCGAAATTATTCCACTGCCATGCGAAGTCAACCCACACCCATCGCAGGGTGGCGCTGCGAACTGCATGCCGGCTGGCCGCCATGCCCGGGCACTTCATGGTCATGGAGCTCGAAAAAGATCCGAAAGGAGTTTTGGCCGCTGTCACATGAATGTGATGTTATCACCGGCCTCCGATCGCTGTCCCGGCCGCTCAAACATCGGCATCGCGCATCAGCCGGGTCATGTTCATGAGCCGCCTGGCGAGATTCACCGCCACATAGTGATGCACCACGGTGGCGGGGTCGTGATCGTCGCCGGACCGGACGAGATTTGCGGCGTCGATCATCACCAGCACCGATGGCTCCTCGGCGAGCACCGTGGCGATGCGCGGCACATTGCCGTAGAAGGCGATCTCGCCGATGAGCGCGCCGGGCATGAAACGTGCCACAGTAAGCGGCTCGCCGGTGGAGCGCGCCACCTCGGCCCGCATGGCGCCCGAGATCAGCACGAACATCTCGCGTGACTCCGCGCCCTGGTTCAGCAGCACTTCACCCGAATTCAACGACACTCGCCGGAACTTGCTGGCGAACTCGGGCCGCTCGCTTAACGCCAGCATATCGTTGAGGAGCTTGGAGCCCGCATCGGGGATTGCCTCCGGCCGGCCCGAGAGGATTTCTGTTTCAAGCGACTGCAGCGCCTCGTCGACAGTGTCGGCAAACAGGGCCCGGTCGGCCTTTCCGGCGAACTCGCGATAGCGTGCCTCCTGGAACCGCGGCAACCCGCTGAAGATGAGGCTGACTCCGGCCTTGGCGCAGAGGCGCGACAGCTTGCCCAGCGAATAGGCGGCCGAGGCATCGAGGCCATGTATGCGCGCGAAGTCGATCACGACGAAACGCGGCGCGTCCTGGCGCGAGAGTTCAGCCCGGACGCTGTCCACCAGGGCGTTGGCGGTGCCGAAGAACAGGAAGCCGCTGAGTTCGAACACCGCCGCCTGATGGCCCGCCTGCATGAGGTAGTGGACCTCGGCGTCGCTGCGTTCGACCAGCGAGCGCCGGCTGGCCAGCGTGGAACGCAGGCGCACCACGTTGACGCGGGCGAAGGACACGATGAACATCGCCGCTGCCGCCAGGATGCCGATCCCCAGCGCCTCGAAGAAGCCGACTGTGGCAGCCACCACGAGGATCAGCAGCACAAGCAAATAGTCGGTGAGCGAGAACTGCCGGCGCCTGACCCAGAGCCAGGTGAGCAGCAGATCGAGGCCGAGATAAGCGATCACCGCCACGAAAAGACCGGCCGGCAAGGCCGAAAGCAGGGTCGCGCCATAGATGAAGATCAGCAGGCAGCCCGCCGCGGCGCTGAGGCCCGGCAGCACGCTGCGAAGGCCCATGCGTTGGCCCAGCAAGGTGCCGGGGATCATCTGGTATCCGGTCATGCCGCCGCCAAGCGCTCCGGCGATGTTGGCGATGCCGGTGGCGCGCAGATCTTTCTCCAGGTCGAGGTCGCGGTTCAGGGCAAGCTCAAGTCCGGTGGCGTTGAGAAGCGTACCGAGAATGGTGAGCAGCGCCACCACCATGATGATGGGAGCGGCGCGCAAAATGGCCCACGGGTCGGCATCGAAGATCAGCGAGGGGGTAAGCACCTGAAGGAATCCGCCGGTGTCGAAGGGGCCGAGCAGCAAGCTCGCATCCTCGGCCTGCTGCAGGTCCATGCCGGTCGCGAAAAGGATGGCGTAGAAGCCGGCGAGCGCCAAAGCCAGGACCAGCGGCAGCAGCAGGTCGCTGCGAACCCAGCGCGCAGCCAGGGCGATGCCGCCGCCAATCAGCACCCAAGGCAGCCATAGTGGCAGCGTCACCGGTTCGAGCAGTGGCGCCAGCGTCCAGACAGTGACACGCGCACCGACGCCCAGGCCGATGGCGCCGGTCAGCAGGAGATAGCCCGTGGCAGCGAGGAAGCCGCCGATGACCGGATAAGGAATGAAGCGGGCCAGGAAGCCGAGACGCAACACGCCAAAGCCCCAGGCCACCAGGCCGGAAAAGGCGGTGGTGACGGCAATCAACATGGCAATGGTGGCCATCAGCGCGTCGCCCTGATCGGCAGGCCAGGATTCCGCCATGGCGCTCGCCGAAACGGCGAGGACGATGGCGGTCACGTCCTGCGGATGGCAAATCGTGCCGCGGAAACTGTAGAAGAAGCCGCCAATCCCGCACATCAGAGAAGCGCCCAGCAGCGATAGGCCGAGGCCCGTCTCCAGGAGCGGCGCCAGCGTGCCGCCATAAATAATCGTCGTGAAGGAGATGACGAAGGACACGGTGACGGCCGCCGTGAGAAAGGCCGCCCATATGCCGCGCAGGACGGACTTCACGCTGTCCAAAGTGCCTTCGGTTTCCGCTGATGCTGTCGTCACCGTTGATTTCCCCCCAAGATTCCCGGCTCAGGCCACCACCCCCTGGCGGGCCGGATCTCAATCAAATCCAAGTTGGGTGGATTTGTCGAGGATTAGATTTGCAGGGGCGGCGCCCGCGTCGATTGAGGCGGTTTTAATGATGGCGAAGATTGGCATGCCCACTGCGAGCTTGAGGCTTTGCGCCGACTGATAGGTAATACGCGACATGAATGATGTCCCTGCACAGTCGATTTTCACGTCAGCCATTGGGCCCTGCCGATTGATGCCGGCAATTTTCCCTTCAAGCTGGTTCAGTGCGCTCAGTCCTTTGAGCCTTTGGTCGGCGATCATCACGTCGCGAGCCCTCACACGCAACCTGACGGTCTTGCCAGGAGCTGCAACGCGGCCCGGAATCCGGAGTTCGCCTGCGGCTGAGCGCAAAAGCGTGATGACGAACGTCTCGTCAAATGAAACGACTGCCATTTCGAGCACTGAGCCGGCCTCGCCCTGCTCTTCAACAGGCATCAGGTCCGATCGTTGCAAAATTTCTTCGGTGCTGCCCGAGGCGATCACCTTACCGTTGGACATCACCACGATGTCAGTTGCAAGACGCGCCACCTCCGCCACCGAATGGCTGACATAGATGATCGGAACCTTCGTCTCGTCGCGAAGCCTTTCGATATAGGGCATGATTTCGCTCTTGCGGGCCTGATCAAGCGAAGCCAGCGGTTCATCCATCAGAAGCAATTTCGGGCCTGATAGAAGCGCCCGCCCGATAGCGACGCGCTGTTTCTCACCGCCCGACAGAAGATTGGGCATGCGGTCCAGAATTTGCCCCAACCCGAGCAGATCAATCACGCCCTTGGAATCCGGAGCGCGGTCTTGGGCGGGGGCAAACCAGCGGCCATAGGCAAGATTTTGCCGCACGCTCATGTGAGGAAAGAGACGCGCTTCCTGAAAGATATAGCCGATGCGGCGTTTATGGCGGGGCACATCGAGCCGCTTGGCTGAATCAAAAAGGACACGGCCGTCGATGGTTACCTTGCCATCGGAGGCTGCGATGAGGCCCGCAATAAAATTGATGACTGAAGACTTGCCGGAACCGGAGGGGCCAAAAAGCGCCGTCAAGCGTCCCGCGCTTGCGAATTTCGCATCGAGCTGGAAATCGCCGAGGCGCTCAAATATCTCGACCGCAATTGTCATTCGAGGTCCATCCGCCTGCCGACGCGCCGCGCCAATATTTCGGAGGCCAGGAGCGCGACCATCGACACGGCAACCGAAATCAGCGTCAGGCGCATCGCACCCCAATCGCCGCCCGGCACCTGGGTGAAGGTGTAGATCAGCGACGGAAGGGTCTGGGTCTCGCCCGGAATATTGGAAACAAAGGTGATGGTGGCGCCAAACTCGCCCATGGCCTTGGCAAACGACAGGATCATCCCTGCGACGATTCCCGGCAGGGTGAGCGGCAGCGTGATGGTAAGAAGTACCCAGGCTGGATTTGCGCCAAGCGTGCCCGCTGCCGCCTCCAGTTTCCGGTCCACTGCTTCAATGGAAAGCCGGATGGCGCGCACCATCAGCGGAAAACCCATGATTGCGCAGGCCAGGGCCGCGCCGGTCCAGCGGAATGAAAACACGATGCCGAAATCGGCCAGAAAGGCCCCGAGTGGAGCCCGCCTGCCGAACGTCAAAAGCAGCAGATAGCCGGTGACCACCGGCGGCATGACCAGCGGGAGATGGACGATCCCATTGAGAATGGATTTTCCCCAGAACCGTCCACGCGCCAAGACAAGGGCGATCAATACCCCAAACGGCAGGCTCGCCAGCATTGCCCAGAAAGCAACTTTAAGGCTGAGATAAACCGCGTTCCATTCTTCGGGGCTGAGTTCCAGCCAGGTCATGCCTAGTTTGTAGTGGCGGCGGCCAGTGTCGTAAAGCCCTGTTCATCGAAGATCGCCTTGGCCTTTGCCGACTGGAGATATTTCACGAATTCCTCCGCATCGGCATTGGTTGAGCTTGCCGTGACGCCCACCGGATAAATGATGGGCGGATGGGAATCCTCAGGAAAGGTCCCTACCACCTTGACCGATGAATTGGCATTGGCATCGGTTTGATAAACGATGCCAAGCGGCGCTTCTCCGGTGGAAACCAGTTTCAGGGCGGCCCGCACATTTTCGGCCTGGGCAACCTTGCCTTCAACCGAGGCCCAGACACCAAGGCTCTCAAGCGAAGCCTTTCCGTAGGTGCCAGCCGGCACGGCCTTGACGTCGCCCATCGCCAGCTTGCCATCACCGATCAAGTCGGAAAGCGGAAAGTTGGGCGCAATGGTCGCTTCAATCTTGGAATCCTTCGGGGCGACAAGAACGATCTGGTTGCCGAGCAGCTGCACTTCCGAGCCTTCCTTGATCAGCTTCTTGTCGGCGAGATACTTCATCCATTTCAAATCAGCGGAAATGAAGACGTCCGCCGGTGCGGCTTCCTCAATCTGCTTGGCCAGCGCCGAACTTGCGGCATAGGAAATAGTTGCTTCCTTCGAGGTATCGGCTTTCCATGAAGCATTCACGGCATCCAGCGCGTTCTTGAGGCTTGCCGCGGCAAAAACCGTGATCTTATCCGCTGCGACGGAAGCCGGACTGCCAGCCATCAGGATTGCGGCCATGCCGCCGGCGGCCAGTGCGAATTTAAGTCCAAAGCGCCTGCGATTTAACATTGTCGTCTCCCAGTTACTGTTGCTCACGATTAACCAATTGAAACCAGCGGAATTCCTGTTCTATTTCTCGTTATATATGCCTATATATGACGAATATAACGATATCCGGAGTTAACTCAAGAGCAGGAAACAAAACGCCTGGATTGCAGATTTCCCAAGCCAACAAAGGAGAAAGACCATGAAGATCAGCGCGCGCAACATTCTGAAGGGAAAGATTGTCGAGATTACCAAGGGCGCCACGACGGCCCATGTCCGGATTGACGTTGCCGGCACCGTCGTCACGTCGTCGATTACCAATGCGGCCGTTGACGACCTCAAGCTCACCGTCGGCAAAAGTGCTTATGCGGTGGTAAAGGCTTCGGATGTCATGATCGGGATTGACTGACAGCGCGTTCGCCGGATTGGCGGATAGCGGGGGTCAGACCCAGTCTGCGCAAGCATGCCGCAGTCCGCCCAGGTTCGGGATGCTACTCGTAGGTTTGGGCGGCCCGCGTTGAAGCGTCTGCTGCTTCTTGTCCCGTCCAACTCTCGTTGCGAATATTTACCGGGGTCAGTGCAAGTCGTAGCGCAAACTCATGAGTAAGTCTTGCGAGTGGTAATCCATATCCACGCTCACAGAACTGTCCTCGAATGTCGGCGATTTCGTCGCGAAATAGATATACTGCAGCGCAAGGCTCAGGTGCGGCAAAATCTCGTATGAAACGCCGGCAATGCCCTGATAGGCAAACTGCGTGTCGCTAGCAATGAAGTCTCCTCCGCCATCAGGCTGGGCATCAACTTTTATCACCGCGAGACCCATCCCGGCGCCAATAAAAGGCGTTAAACGAGTTCCGGTATCGAGGTTGAATTTGGCGTTTGCCATGAAGGCCAGGCTGCCTTCAATGCCGTCGATGGCCATAGGTGTTCCCATGACCTCCTCGCCGTCAATGCCATTCTGGCGATAGGCCATCTCGGCTTCCAAGGCGAGGCCGTTGGACCATTGGTAGCCGGCTGCCGCGCCCGCAGCCCAACCGGAATTGTAGAACAGCTCGCCACTGATCGGCTGCTGGTTCGGAATATTGACGGTTATATCGTTGTCCTGGAGAAAGTTCACTCCACCCTCCAAGGTAAAGTAGGGTCCTTCGCGTGGATCGGCAGAAGCCATTTGAGACTGAACAGTCACCAAGGCGAAAGTTGCGATCAATAGCGCGGGTTTTCTCATCGCGTGCAATCCTTGTCAAAATGTTGGGGAACTTACGCAAAGGAACGGGTCGACCTACCCAAATGGGTGATTCGCCTTTTTGAAAGGTTAAAGTGTCTCAGTTAGCCATGCGAGTCCAACGTCAAAACGCCGCTGCCGGGTGCCGCTATCGGTTAGTGAAAGCCGTCCGGAGGGCATTGCAGCAGCCCTTGTAGAGCCTTTCCGCACCCTTCTCGCGAACGACAATATAGGCGGCGCCCCAACCCACTGTTGCGTTGCCCTCCCCGTGGCAAATTTCATCGCTGTAAACAAAAGTAATCGCAGCTTCAGGAGCGGAGCCTGTGACAAGAACGGAGCCCGGCGAGACGCCCGATTGCACGGATTGAACCGCGAACTCGTGCTTTCCCGGAAACAGCGACATGAGGACAGAATGGCCGTTCCACCGCATACCCCAGGGCGGCGAAGAAGCACCGCAATAGCCCGCGGCAGGAAGGTCGGTTTTTGCAAGAGTCATGGGCAATGCGCGCCACAGTTGGCGCGCTTCAACCCAGCCTTCAACCTGGTTCTGCCGGATACGCTGCCAGGTGAGAAAACTGCCTTGGTCACGTGTGCCATCAGAAAAGACCACTTCGTCTTTTTCAAGCGTGCCCATCAGCGCCGAACTGTGCGATGGCTTTTCCCTGAGTTGAACCGCATCGCCCGTGCCAAAATCCACAACGCGGTAATAGCCGGCGGGAACGGCGCAGGAGGATGCGTGGCCGGGGCTTGACCACAGCAGAGAGCTCATAAAAGCGAGGCACATAAAAAACCGGGCTAAAGAGCGATCCATGACACACTCCATGCTAACCGACAGGCGGAAATAGCTTTGCGCCGAACAAAAGGTTCCTGTCAATACCAGCGGCGTTCGGCCAGATCTTGTTCAAGGTTGCGGCTCATCTCCTTCCGCCTCGTCGAGAAGCCCGCCGAAAAGTGGAGGTTGCAAAACCCGCAGTCTGATCCCGAACGGGCCCAACGCCCTTTGTGATGGTTGCAACCGAACGGCCTGGCACCTTGCCAACGCTGTCATCCCGCCACATAATCACAGCGGCTTCGGGGCATTTAGCATCGGCATTCTGAACGAAGACTCGCCCGGTTAATATCAGACAGGTTTTAATGGAGTTGCCCGATGTGGCGCGAAATACCACCCGACGACAGGATCGAAATAAAAGTCAGCGGCCACAAGATCGTCGCCTACAGTTTTGGAAAAGGCCAAGAGACGGTGTTTTGCCTCAATGGCGGACCGGGGCTTCCCTGCGATTACCTGCGTGACGCGCATTCCTGCCTCATTGACGCGGGCTACCGCGTTGTCGCTTTTGACCAGCTCGGCACCGGGGCTTCCGACCGCCCGACGGATGAGAAACTCTGGACCATCACGCGATATGTCGCCGAAACCGAAACGGTCCGCCAGGCGCTCAAGCTGGGCCGGGTCCATCTCCTCGGCCATAGCTGGGGTGGCTGGCTTGGCATCGAATATGCCCTTACCCATCCGGAAGCCCTGAAAACCGTTATCCTCGAAGATACGGCAGCCGACATTCCCCATCTCGTTTCAGAACTGGAGCGGCTGCGCGGCGCATTGGGGTCCGAGACCGTGGCGATGATGCTGCGCCATGAGGCGGAAGGCACCCTCGACCATCCGGAGTACCAGGCTGCCATCACCATCCTCAATTACCGCCATGTCTGCCGCCTGTCCGAATGGCCGGCACCGGTAAAGCGCTCGCTCGACGACTGGAACATGGGCCCCTACGAGGCCATCCAGGGACCGAACGAATTTCTCTATACCGGCAACCTGAAGGACTGGAACCGGATCGCCGACATGCACCGCATAAAAGTGCCCATGATGATCACCACCGGCCTCCATGACGAGCTGACGCCGGCCTGTGCCGCGCGCATGAAACATGCGCGTGCCGCAGGCCGAATTGCATGTCTTTCCCAATTCCAGCCACATGCCGTTTTACGAGGAGCCGCAGCTCTATTATCCGGCGCTGCTGCAATTCCTCGCCAAGCACAAGGAGGCGTAAGTCCCCCGTGGAGCGCTTCCGCTTCGTCCTCTACAGGCCCTTGCAGCTGGTGCCGGTCCTCATCGGCATCAGCATCATCACGTTCGTCCTGATCCGCGCAATTCCGGGCGATCCGGCGCGCATCCTGCTGGGAACCAAATCGACGCCAGAAGCCATCGCGCGCATCCGCGCCCAGTTTGGCCTCGATGAGCCGTTGTGGCTGCAGTATGTCTACTTCATCAAGAATGTTTTCAACGGCGAGATGGGAACCTCGATCCTCTACCGCGTCGACGTCCTGCGGCTGATCGGCGAACGGGTAGCCCCTACCCTGCTCCTCGTCATCGGCAGCGTACTGCTGGCCATGCTGATAGCCGTGCCGCTTGCCGCCGTCGCGGCACGAAACCGCGGCCAGCCGATCGACCATGCCATCCGCCTCATCTCCACGGCGGGCCTCGGCTTTCCCGCCTTCTGGCTCGGGATCATGCTCATCATTGTGTTCAGCATAAAACTCGATCTGTTCCCGGTCTCGGGCTACGGCGACACCTGGGCCGACCGCCTGCATCACATGGTGCTGCCCTGCCTCACCGTAGCGCTGGCCCTGTCAGCGGTTCTCACCCGCAACCTGCGGGCCAGCCTGCTAGCCGAGCTTGCTTCCGACCATGCCATGGCGGCGCGGGCCCGTGGCCTGCCCGAAGGCATGGTGTTCTGGCGCCATGTGCTGCCTAACTCGCTGGTGCCGTCGATCAATATCATTGCCATCAACATGGGCTGGCTGATCGGCGGGTCGGTGGTGGTGGAGTCAGTGTTTTCGCTGCCCGGCCTCGGCCAGCTGCTGGTGCGGGGCATTTTCACCCGCGACTACATGGTGGTCCAGGGTGTCGCCATGGCCTTTGCCTGTGCCACGGTGCTGATCAATTTCCTCGCCGATATCCTCATGGCCGCAGCCGATCCGCGCATAAAAATATGAACACTTGCCGTCACAACAACAAAACCGTGGATAGCCTGGCCGGTGCCCCTGGTGATTGGCTCCCTGGTTGTGATTGGGGCGGTGATCCTGGCGCTGTTTGCGCCGTGGATTGCACCTTTTGATCCCATCCTCCAGAACACGGCAAACACCCTGCAAGGGCCTAGCCTCGCGCATCCCTTCGGCACGGACAATTTCGGCCGCGATATTTTCTCCCGGGTCATCTGGGGGACCCGCATCGACCTCCAGATGGGGCTCATCGGCGTCATTTTCCCCTTCATCATCGGCACGGTGATCGGCTCGCTTGCAGGCTATGCCGGCGGTCTTGTCGACACCATTTTCATGCGCATCGTCGATATCGTCCTCGCCTTCCCGTTCCTCGTCCTGATGCTTGCGATCATTTCGATCCTCGGGCCCGGCATCGGCAGCTTCTATATCGCCATGGCGCTCGTCGGCTGGGTTTCCTACGCACGGCTAATCCGGGCCCAGACGCTGATCCTCAAGCATAGCGATTTCGTCATTGCCGCCCAGAGCCTGGGCTATTCCCATGCCCGCATCATGTTCCGCCACATCATGCCCAATGCGATTGTCGCCTCAATCGTGTTTGCCATGTCGGATGTGGTGCTGGTCATTCTTTCGGGCGCGGCGATCAGCTATCTCGGCCTGGGGGTTCAGCCGCCGGCTGCGGAATGGGGCATCATGGTTGCCGAAGGCCAGAATTTCATCACCACGGCCTGGTGGATTACCGCCTTCCCAGGCCTGGCAATCGTGGGGCTTGCCTTCGGCTTCAGCCTGCTGGCCGATGGCCTGGGCGAGCTTCTGGGTGTCAGGGAATGAGTGAGAAACTGCTCGCAGTAGACGGCCTCAGCGTCGAAGCGGTGCGCGACGGCGCCCGTACGGTTATTGTAGACCGAGTTTCGTTCTCGCTGGGGCGCGGCGAGATCATGGGGCTGGTTGGCGAGAGCGGGTCTGGCAAGACCGTCACCTGCCGGGCCTTGATGCGGCTCATGCCGACGGCAAGCCTCGCTGTCAGCGATGGGCGCGTCGTCCTTGATGGCACTGACATCACAGCGCTTAGCGAAAAGCAAATGCAGCAGGTGCGCGGCCGGCGCATCGGCATGGTCTTCCAAAATCCGGCGAGCCATCTCGATCCGGTCATGGGCATCGGAAAACAGATCGCCGAAAGCCTCGTGTTCCATGAAGGGCTGAGCCAGAAAGAGGCGCTGGCCAGAACGGTCGAACTGCTCCGTCAGGTTGGCATTCCCGATCCCAAACGGCGCGTGTCGGACTATCCGCACCAGTTTTCTGGCGGCATGCGCCAGCGCGCGATGATCGCCCTGGCGCTGGCCTGTTCGCCCGCCTTGCTGATTGCCGACGAGCCGACGACGGCCCTCGACGTCACGGTGCAGGCGCAAATTCTCCGCCTTTTGCTTGATCTCCGGGATCAGCGCGGGCTTTCGATCATCCTCATCACCCATGATCTCGGCGTTGTGGCCCAGACCTGCGACCGTATCGCCGTCATGTATGGCGGGCGGATTTGCGAATACGGTCCAAAACGCGCCGTGCTCGGCGAACCCTTGCACCCCTATACGGCGCGCCTCATCGCCTGCCAGCCGGCCGCGGGCCTCGACGGAGGGCGGCTTGCGAACATTCCGGGACAGCCGCCGTCGCCTTTTTCCTGGCCCCTGGGGTGCCGCTTCCATCCGCGCTGCGAGTGCCGCGTGGAGCTCTGCCGGCATAGCAACCCAGAGCTTTTGGGGCTCAAGCCAGGCCATGCCGCGGCCTGCCATGTGGCCGCCGCCGCGCTCCGCGGCACTGAGGTCGTCCCATGAAAGAACCGCCGCCAATTCTCGAGGTGCGCGACCTGCATGTGAGTTTCGCTTCCAGCAATTTCGCCTGGCCGGGGGTGGCGCGCACCCGCGTACGGGCGGTGAACGGCGTGTCTTTCCGGCTCGATGAGGGTGAAACCCTGGGCCTTGTCGGAGAGTCGGGTTGCGGCAAGACCACCTTGGCGCGCGCCATCATGGGCCTCACCGAGAGGCAGTCGGGCGCGGTTTTGTTCAAGGGAACTTTGCTGACGACGCAGAACCTTGCAAAGTTCCGGCACGAGACCGCGATGATCTTTCAGGATCCCTACAATGCGCTCAACCCGCGCATGCGGGTGGGCGACATCATCGGCGAGGTGCTCCAGGTTCAGAACAGGATTCCGCGCGCCCGGATCGGCGGGCGCGTCCTGGAGCTGCTGTCGCTGGTTGGCCTTTCAGCCGAACATGCGGGCCGCAAGCCCGCGACATTATCCGGCGGGCAATGCCAGCGGGTGGGAATCGCGCGCGCCCTTGCCGTTTCTCCCCATCTGATTGTGGCCGATGAATGCGTCTCGGCGCTTGATGTCTCAATCCAGGCGCAGATCATCAATCTCCTGATTGACCTCAGGTCGCAAATGAATCTCACCATGATCTTCATTGCCCATGATCTCGCCGTGGTGCGGCGCCTGTGCGACAGGATCGCGGTGCTTTATCTCGGCCGAATCGTCGAGGAAGGCCGGACGGAAGACATCTTCCTTGCACCAAAACATCCCTATACCCAGGCGCTCCTGCGCGCCATTCCGGAAATCGACCCCGACAGATCCCTGCCGTCCGAACTGCTGGCCGGCGAGCCGCCCAGTCCGCTGGCCATTCCACCGGGCTGCCCCTTCCATCCGCGCTGCCCCATGGCGATGGCGGCGTGCCACGCAGATCCCGTCCCCGCCCTCCGCATGACAGCCCGACAGGCTGTCGCTTGTCGGCTTTTTGACGAGGTGATAGGTTGAGAAAAAACTGGGTGCAAACGCAACAAGCAGAGGACAAAACATGACAAGATCAAAATGGCTTTCGGTATCCGGCGCCGCACTTTTTGCCGGACTTTCGCTGGCGGCGGCGATCGCCGAAGCAGCCGGCACTCTCACCATCGGGCGGCGTGAGGACGGCACCACCTTCGATCCGATCAAGAGCGCCCAGAACGTCGACTTCTGGGTGTTTTCAAATGTTTATGACGTGCTCGTGCGCGTCGATAAATCCGGCACCAAGCTCGAGCCGGGCCTCGCGGAAAAATGGGAGATATCGCCGGACAACACGGTTTACACCTTCACGATGCGCGACGCCAAATTCGAGGACGGATCGCCAATCACCGCACGGGATGCCGCCTTCTCGCTCCTGCGCATCCGCGACAATCCCGGCTCGCTTTGGGCCGACACCTACAAGGTGATCAAGACCGCCGAAGCGAAAGATGACAAGACGCTCGTGGTGACGCTGAACCAGGCGACAGCACCCTTCCTGGCTACACTTGCGATGCCGGGCATTTCGATCCTGTCGGAAAAGGCAGTCACGGCCGCAGGCGAGGAAGCCTATGCCGAAAAGCCCATGGCTTCAGGGGCCTTCGGCCTGGTGGAATGGCGGCGCGGCGACCGCGTCATCCTCAAGAAGAACCCGAATTTCTGGCAGGCTGACCGGGTGAAGCTGGACGGTGTCGAGTGGATTTCCGTCGTTGATGACAACACCCGCATGCTGAAGCTGCAGGCCGGCGAAATCGACTGCTCGATTTTCGTTCCGTTTTCCAAAGTGGCGGAACTCAAGAAGGACGCCAACCTCAACATCACGCTCGATACCTCGACACGCGAAGACCATATGCTGATCAACCACGAGAAAGGCGCCCTTGGAAAGAAGGAGGTGCGCGAAGCGCTCGACTTCGCCATCGACAAGCAGGCCATTGTCGACACGGTGACCTTCGGCGTTGGCAAAGTCGCCCGCTCCTATGTCCCGGAGGGCGCCCTTTACCACAACAAGGACAATGTCCTGCGCCCGTATGATCCGGAAAAGGCCAAGCAGATGCTCAAGGACGCAGGTGCAGAGGGCCTCACCCTCAACCATGTTGTCAATGCCGGGGATACGGTGGACGAACAAACCGCGGTTCTGGTCCAGCAACAGCTGGCCAAGGCGGGGGTCACATTGAATATCCAGAAGCTCGACCCGAGTACTACTTGGCAGACAGAAGTCGACGGCAATTTTGACACCGCGGTCAATTATTGGACGAACGACATTATCGATCCCGACCAGAAAACCACTTTCGTGCTCGGCCACGATGCCAACATGAACTACATGACGCGCTACAAGAATGACAAGGTAAGGGACCTTGTGGTCGCGGCGCGCATCGAGTCAGATCCGGCCAAGCGTGAAGCGCTGTATGTGGAAATCCAGACGCTCGCCAAAGCCGACGCCCACTGGATAGATCTCTATTACAGCCCCTTCATCAATGGCTGCCGCAAGAATGTGACCGATTTCTACCAGAACCCGCTCGGCCGCTTCTTCCTGGAAGACACGGATAAAACGCAATAACTGAATTGACGGAGGGTCAACACGTCCCCGCGCCACGCATTTTGGCGCGGGTCTATTTTCCGCAGGCACGATCCAACTTCGCGCAAGGCGGAAGTGGCCAACAGCTGCAAATTGGAATCATTCGCGCGAGCTATGGAGCCTTAGAGTCCGCATTTTACTTATCATGTCGGCTCATCCAGTTAATGGCGTAAGGCACGAACCAAGGGTTTCCCCAATAGAAGGGGTTCGAAGGCATGGGACGGTCGAAGGCGCTCTCGCCGCCCTTTTGGCCCAAGATGCGCCGCGCAAGTTTTTGGCCGAATAGGGTGCCCATGGGGACGCCGGCGAAACAATAGCCAACCGCAAAATGGATGCCCTCATGTTCGCCAATATGTGGATAGAGATCGAACGTTCCGCCGCACTTGCCGGTCCAGACATGGTCGAAGCGGAGATCTGAAAGTTCCGGAAAGATTCGCATGAGGCGCATGTGCAGCCGCTCGGCCATAACCCGGAGGTCCTGATTGCGCCCGCCGGTGAGGCCGCCGAAAATGATGCGGGTGGGATCGCCAGGCGCCCGCCTGATCCAATCGACATTGAAATTCCAATCGATGTACGTGCGGTCACCCGGCAGCAACTGGCGCACGCGATCAGGGTTCATCTGTTCCGACACGGTTTGATAGGCATCGAAAGGCATCACGCGGCACTTTAGCCACGGAAACGCATCACCAGAGTAGCCGTTCGTCGCAACTATAACGGCCCGCGCCATAACACGGGCCCAGGACGTTCGCACGATGAAATTCGCGCCCTCGCGGGCGATGCCGAGGACAGGCGTATGAGCGGCAATCGTGACTCCGGCGGCGCGCGCCGCATCGAGCAAGCCTTGGTGATAAAGACCGGGGTGCAGGCCTGCGTGATCCTCAATCTTGACGCCTCCGAAATAACGTTCCGTTCCGATCTCTTTCGTCTGCTCGGCCCGGCTCACCATCGCGAACGGCTCCCTTAAATGCTTCTCCCGGAGGGCGAATTCGCGGGACATCGCTTCATACATGGCTGAACTCGTTGCCAGCAGAAGCCGCCCCTGCTGGCTGTAATGGCAGCCAATGCTCTCGCTCTCCACCGTTTCCTTCACTGCCAGAAAG
This sequence comes from uncultured Alphaproteobacteria bacterium, assembly GCA_963773295.1. Taxonomy (GTDB): domain Bacteria; phylum Pseudomonadota; class Alphaproteobacteria; order Rhizobiales; family Aestuariivirgaceae; genus Aestuariivirga. Next base: position 42,232 of record CAVZAJ010000002.1, on the reverse strand, counting down.
GCTTCCATCACCTCGCCGTAAATCTGCGTGGCGAAGGGCAAACCATGACTTTCCAACAATTCACCGAAGCCATGCTTGAGAGTGCGGCCGACATAACCCGCGTTGCGGGTGCTGGCGCCATAGCCCGGCTCCCGAGCCTCATAAATCGTGACCTGCCTGCCGCCCCGCGCCAAATGCAAAGCCGCCACCAACCCGGTGATGCCGGAACCGATGATGGCCACGTCTGTGCTGGAGGGAGGGACCACTGATGGTTCCTCTTTGTGAGGCGCTGCCCGCCACCAATAGGGATCGAAAGAACAGGCTTCTGTTAGAACAGGGCTTTTATTTGCCAACCGTCAGTCCTTCTGTGTTTTCAAACTTATTCCGTTAACAAAGTCCGCACCACTGGTCAGGCAGGTAGGCCCTGAGGCGAAATGCTGCCAGCACAAGCCGGCGTAAAACTCATTTGGCGCTGAGACTATTGAGCCAAATGCCTGGCAATGAATCGGATGCTTGAAATCCACTCCTTCGGGGAGCATTGTTATTTCACAGATATCACGAAATAGCGCCAGCAGGCAAAAGTGCAATGAGTAATCAGTCTTGGAAAGGTAAGACATCTGAGCCGTGGCGGGTGGGAGTGCTGTTTTCGCGCAGTGGCTATATGGCACTTATCGAAGAAACTCAGTATCGCGGAACCATGATAGCCATCGATGAGATCAACGAGTCTGGTGGGATCAACGGCCGTGAGCTTGTGCCAGCAGTTTTTGATCCAGCTTCGGACAACTCGTTGTTCCGCGCCCATGCCAGCAAGATGCTTGCAGAGGACGGTATCAAAACAATCTTCGGTTGTTACACATCGAGCAGCCGCAAGGCGGTGCTGCCCATAGTTGAACGGATGAACGGGCTGCTTTGGTATCCCACGCTGTACGAAGGATTCGAATTCTCGCCCAACATCATTTACACCGGAGCCGCACCAAACCAAAATAGCCTCACTCTTTTCAGGTATCTTGCTGCAAACTACGGCACCCGGTTCTATTTCGTCGGGTCGGATTATGTTTACCCACGTGAGTCGAACCGCATTATGCGCACCCTCATTAGCCAGAGTGGCGGCGAAGTGGTTGGCGAGATGTATGTTTCACTTAACGCCAGGCGCGAAGAATTCTACCCCATTATGCGCAACATCAAGGAAGCCCGGCCTGATGTCATTTTTTCAACAGTGGTGGGCGAGGCGACAACATATCTTTATCAAACCTTCAACGATTTCGGGCTCAATTCAAGCACCATGCCTATTGCCAGCCTGACAACCAGCGAGGCAGAAATTAGCGCGATGGGCCCGGATGTTGGCGAAGGCCACATAACTGCAGCTGCTTATTTCCAGGGGGCCGGCGGCACGAAAGAAGAAGCCTTCGTAAAAAGATACAAGAAACGTTACGGTGAATCCGAGAACACCAACATGTGCGTTGAGGCCGCCTATTTTCAAGTTCATCTTTTGGCGAGAGCCTTAGAACAAGTGAATACGCTTGACACCGACATGCTCCGGCCGGTCATTCTTGGTTCGAGTATTGATGCGCCGCAGGGGTTGATTTCGATCAATCCAGCCTCCAGTCATGCGAATGTCTGGTCGCGAGTTGGGCGGGCCAACGCCTCCGGGCAATTTTCCATTGTCCATCAGTCGCAGTCGCAAATCGATGCGGACCCCTACCTCATCGGCCCTTATAGAGCTGCCTGAAGCCATGATGCCACCCCGATGAGCCATACCACAGAACAGTTGTCCCGTCTGAAGATACTCCTTGTCTGTCAAATGGACTCGGAGGGGCAGACGTTACTGCGTCACCTGCAACGGACGCGCGCTCCAGTGATGCACATGTGGCCCGCACCTGAGCGAATTGGAGAGAATGCTGACGTGCTGCTGTGCGAGTACGGTCCCGGACTTAGGCAACGGCTGGCCTGGATGCCCGGTGAACCTCGAGCCGCCTTGATCGTTCTGTTGCCGCAAACTGGGCGCCTCGATTTGCGCGAGCTCCAGGCAGCTTGCCCGGATGCCGTCCTCCATCGCCCCTATCTTCCCGATGCCATCGATGTTGCGGTGATGGTTGGGCTTGATCACTTCAACTTTGGCAAACGACAGAGAATGCGCATTGCCCGCTTAGACGAAAACATCCATGCTATGCGCGATATTGAAATGGCCAAGCATGTCATCATGGAACGCAATAAGGTCGGCGAGGCCGAGGCATTTCGCGTGCTACGCGATATGGCAATGCAGCGCCGGATGTCTGTCGCTTCAGTCGCTTCCAAATTTGTTGACTCACCTCACGATCTAATTTAAAGAGCCTTCATCCGTTTATACGGAAAGCGGCAACAATGCCGTGAAAATAGATAGGCAGTATCGCCTCCATGATTGGCCATAACTTGGTCAGCTTGGAGGTTTTTTGCTTTTTCAGGGAGGAATTGATGATTATCAAGAGACGTAATTTTCTTAAAGCATCTGCCGCTTTGGGCGCCGGCGCCCTTGCCGGCTTTCCCCACATTTGGATCAAGGACTACTCGCTGGCGCGCGCCGCAGGCGGTGAAATCAAGGTCGGCGTGTTGTTTTCGCTAACTGGCACGACGGCAATCATTGAAGAATCCCTCAACAAAGCCACGATAATGGCAATTGAGGAAATAAACGCGGCTGGCGGCATCAACGGCATGCAGATTGCGCCGATAGTCGAAGACCCGGCGTCGGACCCTGCGACATTCGCCGAGAAAGCGCGTAAGCTTGTGGTCGGCGACAAATGCGTTAGCGTATTCGGCTCCTATACTTCCGCGAGCCGGAAGGCCGTGCTCCCGGTATTTGAGAAGCGCAACAACCTCTACTTCTATCCAACCCTGTACGAGGGTCGCGAATGCTCGAAGAACGTGATCTACACCGGCGCCGTGCCCAACCAGCAGCAGGACGAGTTTGTACCCTGGCTAGTCGAGAAATTCGGCAAGAAGTTCTTCCTTATCGGATCGAACTACATCTATCCGAAGGAAGAGAACAATTACTGCAAGAAACTACTCGAAAAGCTCGGCGGGGAAGTGGTGAACGAGGAATACGTGCCGCTCGGACATTCGGAATTCAGCTCGGTGATCAACAAGATCAAGAGCACGGAACCGAATGTGATCTTCTCGACTGTGGTCGGCGACTCGGTGGTTGCATTGCACCGCCAGTATCGCGCCGCCGGTCTCGATCCTGCAAAAGATGCCGATGGCAAGTCTTACAACTTCCGAAAACGAGGTTGCGGCCATGGGCGGCGAAGCTGCAGCTGGCCACTTCACGTCAGCTCCCTACTTCATGGTCCACAAATCGCCGGAGAACGAGAAGTTCGTTGCCGCTTACAAAAAACGTTGGGGCGACGACAAAGTCACCCATTTCGTTTCCGAGCCGTGTTATTTCCAGATGTATCTCTTCAAGCAGGCGATCGAAAAGCTAGCAGGAAGCGATATTTCACCTGACACCATCCGGGAAGCAATCAAGGGTCAAGAGATGATCGCACCGCAAGGCAAGATCCGTCTTGAGAAAGAGAACCTCCATACCTGGCTGTGGCCGAAGATCGCCGTAGCCAAATCAGACGGCCAGTTCGAGATACTCAAGGATTCGGCAGAATGGAAGGCCCCGGATCCCTACGCGGCCTATCCCAACCAGAAGTGCGCTGAAGCAGGCTTGCAGGAAATCTAAGCTTTAAGTGGAGCCGCGGCGGCGTCTATGTCGCCGCGGTCCACCCTATAGGCCATGACCAATGGAATTTTTTATCGAACAGTTCATTACCGGGCTTAGCATCGGCTCGATTTTGCTGATCGTCGCGCTTGGCCTATAGATCATCTATGGTTCGATGGGCGTGATTAACATGGCCCATGGCGAGTTCATCATGCTCGGCGCCTATGGCGCATGGGCGCTCAAGACGTTCTTCGGAATCACTCTGTTCCCCGGATCTGATCCTCATCTTTGTCGGGTCTTGCAATTCTGGGCGCCCTCATCGAGCGCAGCGTGATCAGGCATCTTTACAAGCGACCGATCGACACTATCCTGGCGACCTGGGGCATCGGCGTTATGCTGCAGCAGGCTGTACGACTGGCAGCGGGAGGCGAACTTCGCTATGTCGAAATGCCTCCGAACCTAGCCTCAACCGTCAACCTCTTCGGTGTGGACGTCTCGGCCTACCGGCTGTTCATTATCATAGCAGGCGCCGCGCTCTTCGGATGCACGTGGTATCTAATCAATAAGACAACAATCGGCATGAAGTTGCGCGCCGTCGTTCAGGACCGGAATACTGCGACCGCTTTTGGCATTGACGCCGACCACATCTATACGGGCACATTCGCCTATGGTGCAGGCCTCGCGGGCCTCGCCGGCGCACTTGTTTCACCGCTTAAGAGCGTATCTCCAGAAATGGGGACCGGTTATGTCGTCGATGCATTCTTCGTCGTCGTGCTTGGGGGCGTCCATAGCCTGCTCGGCACTGTCGCCAGCTCCTTCCTCCTCGGCCAACTCACCGGCGTACTTGCATACTGGCAGAACGACACAATCGCCAAGGCGCTCGTCCTCATCGCGATCGTAGTGCTCATCAGATTCCGCCCACAAGGCCTCTTCGTCGCGCGAGTGAGGACATGAGATCCAATAAAACCCTGCTGCAGATTGCCGTATATGGCTTAGTCTGCGTTGTAATCCTCGCCCTGCCATTAGTGATCAAAGACGACTTCCTGCTGAATCGCATCGATCGCTATCTCGTTCTGGCCATGGTCTCGATGGCACTGTCGCTGTCATGGGGCTATGCCGGGATCCTCAATCTCGGCCAGGCGACCAGTTTCGGTATCGGCTCCTACTGCATGGCCATGGCGCCTCAAGCTCAGAACCATACCGGTCCACACAGGCTCCGAAGGTCTTCCAGATTTCATGGTTTGGAACAACGTCGAAGCTCTGCCATGGTTCTGGCAGCCATTCTATTCGATGACTTTCGCCATCATCGCCGGAATCTTGATTCCAGTAATTTTCTCAGCAATTCTTGCTTGGTTTATGTTCCGCGGCCGGGTTACCGGCGTGTACGTGGCGATCATCACGTTGGCGACACTTGTGGTCGTCAACCTTCTGATCATCGACCAGCAATGGGCCACTGGCGGCTTCAACGGCATTACCGACCTTGCCCAACTTGAGCTTCTTCGGCATCACATTCGATGCGTACAGCTCAACGACCTACTATCTCATTGCCACCTGCCTCACCGGCTGTTTGTTCTTCGCGCTTGCTGTCACGAAGAGCAAAGCCGGGCTGATCCTGCAGGCAATCCGCGACCAGGAAGCACGCGTGCGTTTCTTCGGTTATGACGTCGCATTGTTCAAGACCATGGTATTTTGTATTTCTGCTGGAATAGCGGGCCTTGCCGGCATGCTCTACACGATCGTCATGGAATTCGCCTCGCCGACGTTCCTCAATGTGCCGCTCAGCCTTTCAATTGTTGTATGGTGCGCCGTAGGCGGGCGTCAGAGCCTGTTAGGCGCACTACTCGGTGCTATTTTGGTTGCCGGGATGCAGGGCGCCCTTTCTGAATCGGAAATTTTCCTCGATACGTGGACATTGGTGATGGGCGCGCTGTTTGTGCTCGTCGTGCTCTTCTTACCAAACGGTATTGCCAGCATCTTTGAGAACATTGTCCGCAAAACGGGCTTCGATAGCCGCTACAGCCAAATCCATTACTCATACCGGAACGGTGAGGGGGAAATGACGAGCCACCTCGAACTCAAAGACGTCAGCGTGAGCTTCAACGGCTTCCAGGCGGTCGACAAGCTTTCTCTGTCGATTGAAAAAGGCGAACTGCGTTGCCTAATCGGTCCGAATGGTGCCGGAAAGACAACGGCGCTTGATTTGATCTGCGGCAAGACTGCACCAAACGCTGGATCGATCCTCTATAAGGGCACAGAGCTCCGCAATCTGGAAGAGTACGAAATCGCCCGGGTCGGCCTAGGCCGCAAATTTCAAGTGCCGAGCGTGTTCCGGCAATTGACGGTGAGGGAAAATCTTGAAGTTGCCGACTGCAAGCGCAATAGCGTGTTTTCGAATCTATTCCGCTGGGCGGGATCCACGGACTCGGATGGACTGAACAAGCTTGCGGAATTCGTTGGGCTTAACGACTATCTGAATGTTCCTGCGTCTCACCTGTCTCATGGCCAGACTCAGTGGCTGGAAATCGCGCTGCTGCTGGCACAGGACGCCGAGCTCATTCTCCTTGATGAGCCGACGGCCGGCATGACGGCGCAGGAAACCCAAAAGACCGCCGACATCTGCAACCGGCTGAAAGGCAAGCATACGATCATCGTCGTCGAGCACGACATGGGTTTCGTCAAGGAGATCGGCGACATCATCTCGGTTATGCATCAGGGCAAGCTCTTGGCGGAAGGAACTGTCAATACTATCGAAAACGACCCGAAGGTTAGACAGGTATATCTGGGGTCGGTGGGGATCAGCGGTGCTTGAGCTCAGAAATCTCGAAGCCTTTTACGGCAACTCGCGTGCTCTGCAGGGCATTAATCTCAAGGTTGAGAGCGGCGGATTTGTTGCCGTGATTGGTCGAAACGGCGTCGGCAAGTCCACGCTGCTCAAAGCCATACTCGGACTCATGGATCGCAGCGGCGGTGACGTCATACTCGACAACCAGCAGCTTGCATCCCTGCCCACCTTCAGGCGGGCGCACGCTGGCATAGGTTATGTTCCGCAGGGCCGCGGCATTCTGCCAACGTTTACCGTGCGGGAGAACCTGAAGCTGGGTACATTCGCCCGCTCCGGCACCGCCGATGAAAGATACGACGATCTCGTGTTCGAGCTTTTTCCGGTTCTCAAGGATTTTCTTGATCGCCAAGGGCGGCAATCTTTCTGGCGGCCAGCAGCAGCAACTAGCGATCGGCCGGGCGCTGCTTACCAACCCGAAGATCATCCTACTCGACGAGCCGACCGAGGGCATCCAGCCCAATATCGTCGAGCAGATCGAAGATGCGATCATTAAGCTCAACAAAGTGCATGGGATCACCATCATGCTAGTCGAGCAGGATATCGAATTCGCAAGGCGTGCTTCCGACTCCTTCGTGATTATGGAGAAGGGCCACGTCGTGGCGGAGGGTCCGATCGAAGAATCTGACTGACAATCTCGTGCACAAACATTTGGCCATTTGAACCATGTGACCCGTGCAAGGAATCTAGGCTCAAGCACTCAGGAGATAAAAATGTATCATGGTGATATTTCCAGCAGCAACGACACGGTCGGCGTAGCCGTCGTCAATTATAAGATGCCGCGGCTGCACACCAACAAGGAGGTTCTCGACAACGCCCGCAATATCGCCGACATGCTGACGGAATGAAGCGGGGCTTCCCGGAATGGATCTGGTTATTCTTCCCGGAGTACAGCACCCACGGCATCATGTACGATCAGAAAGAGATGTACGAGACCGCCTCTCAGGTGCCCGGCGAAGAGACGGAGATTTTTGCGCAGGCCTGCCGAAGGCGAAGGTATGGGGCGTATTCTCGTTGACCGGCGAACGCCATGAAGAGCATCCAAATAAGGCGCCCTACAATACCCTGATCTTGATGAACGATAAGGGCGAGATCGTGCAGAAATACCGCAAGATCATGCCGTGGGTACCAATTGAGGGCTGGTATCCCGGCGACTGCACCTATGTTTCGGATGGACCGAAGGGCCTGAAGGTGAGCCTTATCATTTGCGACGATGGCAATTATCCGGAAATTTGGCGCGATTGCGCCATGAGGGGCGCTGAGCTGATAATCCGTTGCCAAGGTTACATGTATCCTGCGAAGGACCAGCAAGTGATTATGTCAAAGGCGATGGCATGGGCCAACAACTGTTATGTTGCAGTTGCCAATGCTGCCGGATTCGACGGCGTATATTCTTATTTCGGCCATTCCGCGATCATCGGCTTCGACGGTCGCACGCTTGGGTGAGTGTGGCGAGGAAGACATGGGCATCCAGTATGCCCAGCTTTCGACGTCACTCATTCGAGATGCGCGCCGCAACATGCAGTCCCAAAACCATCTGTTCAAGCTCGTACACCGGGGATACACCGGCATGATCAATTCCGGTGAAGGAGACCGGGGCCATGCAGTATGCCCGTACACTTTCTACAAAAACTGGATCACCGATCCCGAGGGCACTCGCGAAAAAGTGGAAGCAATGACCCGCCCAACTGTAGGGACCGATGAAAGTCCCATTGAGGGCATTCCCAACCAAAAGACCCGTAAACACCGCTAGGCATGGCACGGAGAGCGGCGAAACACCGCTCTCCGTTTCCCCCAGCCAAGAATTCTCTCAACGCATAACAAGACGCACGGAAGACCTGAACTATGGATTTGAGTGGTTATCTCATTGCCGACGAGCCTTACTACAAGCCGGTTAGAAACGAGATACCGCTTTTTGAGGCTGCCTATGCAGGCCGGTTGCCCATGATGCTGAAGGGACCAACAGGTTGCGGAAAAACCCGCTTCATTGAACATATGGCTTGGCGGCTGAAGAGACCTTTGATTACGGTGGCCTGCCACGAAGACATGACGGCGTCAGATCTGGTCGGTCGATTTCTGCTTGATGCTGAAGGGACTGTGTGGCACGACGGACCTTTGACACTCGGGGTTCGCTATGGGGCTATTTGCTACCTCGACGAAATCGTTGAAGCACGCCAGGATACAACAGTAGTAATTCATCCACTCACTGATGATCGCCGAATTCTGCCGCTTGAGAAGAAAAACGAATTGGTCCGCGCTCACCCCGATTTCCAGCTCGTGATCTCTTATAATCCGGGCTACCAGAGCGTGATCAAGGACTTGAAGGAATCGACTAAGCAGCGTTTTGCCGCGCTTGATTTCACCTATCCTGCAGCTGCGATCGAGTCCGAGATCGTCGCACACGAATCCGGAATCCACCAAAGCGACGCGGAGGTCCTAGTGAAGATCGCCGGGCGTACACGTAACCTTAAAGGCCATGGCCTTGATGAAGGGGCGTCAACCCGTATGCTCATCCAGGCGGGCCGACTGATGGGTCAGGCTATCGCGCTGCCCGAAGCCTGCGAGGTGGCGCTGGTGCTTCCTATTACCGACGATCCAGATATGCGACAAGCACTCAAAGAGGTGATCGAGGCCTGTGTGTAGGATGGTTAGGATCCATGGATGGAGATTAGCGCCTTAAATAATCTGCCTCGTTCGGCAAAGAAATTCGAAAGAATCACAGACAGGTCTTGGACCGCCGTCAAGCTTGCGTTCCCTGATGATGCCTTTGATCGCTGGGTACATGCGCTTGATCAGATTACGTCGGCCATTTCCGAACCTTGGGCGGCCGACAAGTTTGCCATGAGCAGCGCCGCTGTTGCCCAGACGAACGGGGTGGAGACGGCGCTCACCACGGTCCCAACCACATTGGCAATCACCAGGTCCGCAGGCTCGCGCGCCGCTTCGGTTTTCTTGGATGCGCTTACTGATATTTCCGCCGCGCTGAAAGACCATGCCTCCGTCCGAACTTGGTTACGGACAATCGAGGAAGTTTCCAATCTTGCACCAGAGTCCGCCGAAACAGTAATCCGGCAATCCGTGTCCATTCTCAACCGGCTCAGTGTACTCGCCTTCCGGTCATGGGTTTTGAACGGCATCCGGCTCAATTCCGGCAATCTGGAACAACGCTCGGCCTACTTCTCGCAAACCGACATGGCCTCCCTCGCGGCGTTCGAACGAAATGCTGGCGATGTCGTGTTCGCCGATGTTGAGCGATCCCTCCGTGCCTTTCTCGTGGCGCTTTGGAAGCTGCGACCAGCAGTCCGAACGGTAGGTGTCCAGTCAGGAGGGCGCGCGACACGGCGATCATCTTTCGATGGTGCTTTCATACTTCTTCCGGAAATCTATGAAGGTGTTCGAGGCCGAAGAGCGTCGGCACACTACCATGCGGCTATCGCACACATCGGCGCCCACCTCAAATACACTGGGAACAGATTTTCCGTGGGATCGCTGAAACCAGTCCAGATCGCACTTGCGGGATTGATCGAGGATGCCAGAGTTGAGGCCCTTGCAACCCTTGAATACCCGGGCCTGGGACGTCTCTGGGCCGGTTTCCACACTGCCAAGCCCGGCGCCGCACTGACTGCCGAAATTCTTATGCTAAGACTGGCTCGCGCCTTGATCGACCCAAACTATATTGACGACGACGCGTGGGTAGACAAGGGTCGAAAGTTGTTCTTCGATTGCCGCGCGCAATGGGCCGACCCAGCGATCAGCCGCAGGATCGGCGGCCTTCTGGGCAACGATTTAGGCCAGATGCGCATTCAGTTCAGCGCAAAGACCTATATAGTTGAACCTTCCTACCGCGACGATAACACCGGCGTGTGGGATTTTGGCGATCCACCATCAGAGCAACCTCTGATTAATGAAACTATTCTTGAATCCGTACGAGTCACGAAAAGCGAGGACAAGGAAAGACTAGATCGGCGCGAGCCCAACGACAGCTGGGACACACCTCCTGGCATGGCCGTCAGGATGCGCGCGGTGCCCGAGGATGCCGGAATACCGATCGCCCGGCATCACGAATGGGATCATATCAGCGGCATGCAACGCCATGAATGGACAACCATCGTTGAATTCCTGCCGCAGCCGGCTCCGGCATCTTCGATCGATTCGATTCTCGAGGAATATGCCGATGTTGAGTTGCGGATCGCCCGCCTCGTTAAATCGGCAAAGGTCAGCCGTCCCGTGCGCATGCGGCGCCAGCCTCAGGGCGACCGGCTTGATCTCGATGCTTGTATCCGGGCTGCGATCGATCAACGAGCAGGTTTCACGCCCGAAACGCGCATTTACGAAGTAAGCGAGATGCGGTCTCGCGACCTCTCTGTGCTCGCGCTTCTTGATATCTCGGAATCAACCAGGGACCGTGTAAAGGACACAACGACGACCGTCATTGCTTTGGAACGTGCCGCCACGGCGCTGCTGGCGCAGGCAATGTCCGGCCTTGGCGACCCCTTCGCGATACATGCTTTCTGCTCGAAAGGGCGCGAAGAAGTTCGCTATTACCGGGTGAAGGATTTCGGCGAGACCTATTCCAGCTTGACGCGGGCAAGGCTTGCCGGCCTAAGGGGTATGTTGTCAACACGGCTGGGTGCGGCGTTGCGTCAGGCCGGCCAGGAAATCATAGATCAGGCAACGCACCGCAAACTTGTTCTCGTCATCACCGATGGTGAGCCCTCGGATATAGATGTCGCAGACAGAAAATATCTGGTCGAAGATGCCCGAAAGGCAGTTCACGAGCTGGCGCACATGGGAATTGACGTGTTCTGCGTCGGTCTGGATAGCGGCGGCGAAAGCTATTTATCGCGCATATTCGGCGCGCGGAATTATCTCATGATAAATCGCCTTGGTGCCTTGCCGCAAAAGCTGCCGATGCTGTACTTCCGCCTGACCGCATGACAATGCTGAACTCCCCTGAAATACAACGAAACTTAAAACTCTATCTGACAGAGTTTTTGGGCACCGCCCTTCTGGTCTTCTTCGCTGCAGGTGCCGTCATGGTCTGCTCAATTATCGGCGGCCTACCCGCTCCGGTGATCGCCGGCGTTGTATCGGGACTAGCGCTTATGGTCCTCATCTGGACGTTCTTCGGTATTTCCGGCGCCCATTTCAATCCCGCCTTGACCGTATCGTTGTTCCTTCTGGGCGATTTCCCCGGAAATCTCGTTTTCGGCTATGTCATTGCACAATTGTGCGGTTCGGCGCTTGCTGGTGCACTACTTTACTGGGCCCTAGGCTCACATGGCAGCATGGGCGCCAATCTACCGAGCGCTATATTAGGTATTACTGGCTTCGAAGCTTTCATACTTGAAAGTCTTCTATCATTCTTCATGATGCTTGTTATCCGCGGATCTTTTGCCGTCGAACTTCCTCTCCGTCAATTTGCAGCAATCCCTATCGGCGCAGTTGTTGGCCTCGAAGTTATGCTTATGGGCCCAATCGCAGGAGCTGCCATGAATCCGGCTCGAGCGTTTGGCCCGTACATTTTCCTCGGCGACTGGCATTTTTTTTGGATCTATGTCGTTGGACCGTTCTGCGGAATAATCGCTGGCGGGTATTTGTATGATTTTATCGCCAGATCCAAGACCACACCTTAGATACTCATACAACCCACCGGGAGTTCACCAGCGGAAGAACTACGACCGGCTGATTAAGAGTAAGCTGCTTACGCTGCCTTGAGCGCCAATTCCTTGATGTTGACCATGTGGGGACCGACATAGCGTGCCCAACGATGGACTGGATAATGGACTGTGGGCTATGGCGTGGTTTGGGTCCCAGAAATCGCGCTTTATTCAAATAAATCAAAGATAGATTGGCGGAGACGAAGTTTTTAGAACTATTTCACTAACATTATAATTTAACAACATAAAAAACCTATATAGCCCTGCCAATCCTAGGTTTGATCCTAGTTTGTACTTGGAGCCAATTCCATTGGAGCCTAGTTGGCTAGCTCAAGGCCCAATGGAATGTAATTACTTAGCTACGGCCAAGCCGGATGAACAAATAACATGAAAATTGCAGATTTTAACAACGAGTTGGTAGCGGTTGTAACGGGAGGAGCAGCCGGCATCGGTTTGGCGGCAGCGAGCCGTTTTGCCAGGCAAGGCCTCAAGGTCTGTATTGCAGATATTGGCATTGACCGGCTTTATCAGGCGGCATCACTCCTCGCGGCATTGGCACCTGGCGGCGCCGCAAGCATCATGGCGCAGGAAACCGGTGTCAGAAGCGTGGACCAATTGAAGACTTTGAAAACCTTGGTCTGCAATAGGTTTGGTGGTACCGACATCTTGATGAACAATGCCGGCATCCAACCTGGAAGCACCATGTTTGGACCCCCTGAAAGCTGGAGGCATATTCTCGATGTAAATTTATGGGGAGTCATCATCAACCATGAATTCGATGTCGATGGTGCCGGCATGGCGGAACATCAGCCGGGCCGGATAGACACCAATGTCGCCCTCCAGGCCTTTGGGAACATTGCTGAGAAATAGGCACCATTCGTGACGATGCAGGTCCAGGGTTGCGCCCGGAAGTATTTCTACCGTAGCAGGAGCAGTAATATCCCTGTCATGACCTGGAACATGCAGCAGTCTTGTTGTGCTCGCCAGGGCGATGTTGGCACCAAGGAAATATTCGGGGTTGGAACCGTGATTGATGATCGTCACATGGGCGCACGTACAATCAGAATTAGCTTCTGGTACCATTATGGCCGGATGGACAATTTCAAGATGGCCAATTCGGTAGGAATGCGCCTGTGCGGCGGGCGCATGCACCAAATAGCACGAGAGCGAAGGATAATGCCTTTCTCATGGGCAACTCCGTGGCGCAGGGACGGAAATCACGCCCCCGGGCCCGAATAGTCTATTCCACCGGAACCATAAGATGTTGATACGGCGTTCCTGACCACATGATATAGGGTTTGCTGGTGTCAGGTTTTGCGTCGGATGGGTAACCAGTCATCATGTCCATGGCGTTCATGATCATCACATGGCGGCCTGTTTTAACCCAGTTATTGGCCTCGGTTGGCGCGGTTGCAAAGGGGTCGGTGTTACTTGCATCAGAACCGCCGGCAAGCATATAGATGAGGCCTACCTTGCCCTTTGGCGGGTCTTTCTTGCTCATCCACGCCATGGCCCATTCCATGGAGTTGGCATCCCCGCACATGGGATCATCGCCCGGCGTGTTGGGATCGTTTGGCATGCACCAGAAACCGTTTTTCCCCTCGCGGAGCGTCTTCATTGAGCCATCGGCTTGCGGTGCATAGATTGTTGCTCCAGAGCCTACAGCCGATGGAGCTGCTGATTTAGCGTTCTTAATAGTCTCAGCATCATCAGCACGTGCTAATTGCACCGCCGGTAAGCTGATCGCGAGAATAGTTGCTGCACAAAATGAAATCCCTTTCATGTGATCCTCCCTTTTTTGATTTGAATAAGTGGTTGGGAATTCATGCACTGCACGACCTCAGTCGGCGAAGATTACGACAGACTGGCAAATCCCGTCCTTATCCCGATACATATCAGTGACGAAGCCGCACTTCGAAACCAAGGACTTTCACGCTAACACTAGAAGGGGGCGGCAACAAGGAATGTGGCGACTCCTCTTTCGCTAAATGACAGTAATCCTGTCGTTTGTGTCAGGGCGTGAGCGTGAAATCCTCTTAACTAGTCTTTTGCGTGGTCGTAGAAAGTCTTCATCACAATTTGCCAGCTTCCTTGGTGCCTGATCAAGGCGAGATAGCCAGTCCACGTAGTACCAAAGCAGTCGTCCTTCACTTTGGCGACCGCAATGTCCATCGGAATCACCTGAATGCGCGAAACGCCTCAATCGAACTTCGCCGGCGACGAGAACTTCCGATTGGCGTCCACCACGAAAATCGCAAATTCCTCGAGATCGATAGTGCCGGCATTGAATACTTCCATCGGTGTATCTGCCCCGTGTCCGACCATGGTCATGCCAGCTTCAACATAGGCTACGCCGTGGAGTGTCTTCTGGCCGAGCTTGCCAGATAGCACATAAAATGCCTCGGGCCCCGGATGTGTATGGATCGGCGACTTGGCGCCGGGTGGTCCGCCGGCGCGGTTGACCCGCAGCAAATACTCGCCGGCACTGACCGTTGGGAGGGGTCCGATTTCGACGACCTTGGTACCGCCGGAAGTGGCGCCGTCCTTAGGTCCAAGCGTGAACAGCCAGACCTTGCCTCCGACCTCCGCCGCAAGCGAGGTCGGTCCTGCGGCGCCCTGGGCTTCCGCCAACGCCGGAAAATTCTCCAGCCGCCAGTACAACGGCCCAGATGGCAGCGCAGCCAGTTTCTTCTCAACCACGGGCTCAACAAAGAATTTGACCTCTGCAGGCATCGTGGGCGACACCGATAGCCCGAAAGTGCACACTGAGAACATAATTACGCCGATAATGCGCGCGTTGAGAGATCGGGGCTTCATGGTTGGTCCTCCTGCGTGGGATTCCTGCGAAGAGGTGAGCCTCTCCCAGTTCCCATTGGTTCACATCCCCTAAATGGATGAGATCGGGGAGCAAGTCGGAGAATTGCCACTGGGCAAGGGCCTGTTTAACCCGCCGCCATTGTGCTATCCCAATCATTGTTTGACTTGGAGCAGATCAATGCCTTTGTCTGAACGAACCGAGCGTGCCCTGGAGACTTGCTATGATGCAGTTCTGGCGCCGGTGCGTTGGCCCCAGGCCCTGCAGTTGCTGGCGGAATCCCTTGACGCTGAAAGCTGCACATTTTATTCGCCGGAAGCACATCAACTGACATCAAACATGCCGATTTCCACGGGGCATGAGAACTTCGCTGATCTGTGGCTGCGCAATCAAGACGGTGCTCCTGACCCGCACATTGAAAGACATCCAGGGTTGTACTCCGCCGACCATGCGTTCGTCATTGAAGACCAGTTCTCAACTGAGGAAGAGCGCAGGACACTGCCGTACTACCAGGAGACCGCGCGTCCGGGCCAGCGGGAGTGGTTTGCCGCGCCATGTTTCTGGGTCGAAGGCCGCTCGTGGAGCCTTCCGCTTTATCGCGGAGCTGACCGCGGGCCATTTACACCTGATGAAGGACGCCACATTGCATTGGTTGGACCGCATCTCGAGCGCGTTGTCAGTCTGGCCGAGAAGTTCGCGGCGTCCAATATGGCGTCTGAACTCTCGACACTAGAGCGGATCAAGCATGCTGCCCTTGTGATCGACAGTGCGGGCCGTGTTAAACATTTGAACCTGCCCGCAGAGAAGCTATTTTGTGATGACTTCTACCTTGTGAGGGGCCGCCCAGTCGCGAATGATCGGACCAGCAACAATCGGCTGCAGCAGTTCATTTCTTCTATTCTCCGCGTTAAGCATGGTGACGTTCCCTCGCGCAGGCCGGTGGTAATTAATCGGGATGAAGTGCCCTGGCTTCTCGTGGAAGCAATGCCGGCTACGGCCTTGGGGAGCGATTTGTTCAGGGCCGGGCGGGCGATTTTGCTGTTCACTGATCTGACAATGCCTCAACGGCCAGATGCAATGCTCTTGACTGCTGTGTTTGGCCTGACCGCCGCCGAAGCCAGGCTTGCCGCGCGGGTGGTTTCAGGTAAAGGCATCAACGAGACGGCAATTGCTTTGGGGATTACACGCGCCACTGCTTGCAGCCACCTCAAGGCGGTATTCTCAAAGACAAACACACGGCGTCAGGCCGAACTGACAGGGCTGATAGCCCGCCTTCGACCTGTTCTTGAAATGTGACCCCGACTTATGCCCTAAGTGATGGCAATGGAGATAGGATGAACCGTTCAATTCTGACTCTTGACCCAAACGCTCCGCTTCAAGCCTGGCCTGTTTTTCCCGAAAGCGAGATATCATCAGGCGCACGCACCTCCAATGGCCATCTTTGGTTCGTTGATAAATTGACTGGAATAAGCATTGGTGTATGGGAATCTGAGGCAAATCTCGGCCGATGGATGAATTGGCCTGTCCATGAATTCATGATTGTGGTCGAAGGCGAAGTGGTCGTAGTTGAAGAAAACCGCGAAACTGTCGTTGGCCCAGGAGAATGTTTCCTCATTCCAAAGGGAAGACGCTGTATCTGGAACCAGCCTGGCTATTTGAAAAAGCTATTGGTCTTTTTCGACGATCTGTCTGGTTTAACCTCTGCTGGATTGCAACCAATAGTGAAAGTCAATCCAAACGTAAGCCTCTCGCCTTGCTTGCCTCCTGCCGCAGAGTTCTTGCATTCGCCAATTCCCATTCAGCAGGTGCACGAGTATTTTAAGGACGTGACTGGCCAATTCGAAGTGGGTGTGTGGGAAACAACGGACTGCCACGGGAAAGTGGTCAATTCACCATGCCATGAACTGATGCATTTGCTCGAAGGCGAAGTGACCTTCAGTGACGAAAAGGGTCGAATCCAAAAATTTAGTGCAGGCGATACGTTCTTTGTGCCTATGGGCACGCCGAATTCCTGGAAATCGGAAGGATTAGTTCGCAAGATTTACTGCATACTCGAGCCGCACAATCAAATCGCGTAGTTTAAAACCTGGGAAGCCATGGGTGACTTGAATATCAGAAATGCTGATAAGGCTGATGCGCACTCTTTGGCACAAATTGCAGTCATGGCCGGCCATGGCTTGATGCAGTTGCTCTATGATGGGTTGCTTCCCGGCAAGTCCCTGATGGATACGATCATAGAGCGCCGGTTTTTTGCATCCCAGAGTTTTTCGGCATTGGCGCACTGGCGGGTAGCAGCAGACAGATCGGGAAATGTTCTTGGCGGGCTGAATAGTTTTTCGCATGCTGTGATGATGACAGCGGCTCCTGATCCGCTTCTGGATGAGTCGCGCCTTGGCCCCATAGCCGCACTTTCGGAAATGGAGGCTTCCGCCGTTGATAGTTACTATATAAACATCATTGCAGTATTCCCTGAGTATCGCGGCAGCGGCGCTGGATTCGCCTTGATGCAAGAAGCTGAGCGGCTGGCGCGGAAAGAAAATATGCACCGCTTAACCCTGAGCACATTCGAAAACGATCCGAGTCTTTTAAGGTTTTATCGCAGGCAGGGTTTTGAAGTGCATGCTTCATGTCCTATTGGACGTCATCCTGCTTTTCACACGGATGGCAATTTTGTCTTGATGATGCGCGAGCTTGATGACTACAAAAAGTAGTCGCTCGACACAGCCCATCAATGACCGAGGTCCTTGGCCCGGTCCCTGAGATCGAGGATAAGCGGCTCGCTGCGCACCTTGATCTCAGGAAATGCAGATCAATGGGCTTGGCAACAAAAGCGACTGATTTCCCGTTCCCGATCCATTCGTTAACTTGTTGAATTGGCTCTAAAGGGTGAAACCCTGGCACTTGGTCGACAGCCTGTAGATCTTCCTCGGTTGTCATTCACTTCCCGCTTAACCCTGCTGAAGAAGCGAGCATTCGAGAAGAAAGGCTCAGCCTTTCATCTCAATCCGTATGCCATGCAAAGTAGCATCTGAAGCATTTAGGACACGTCCGGCCGGCTGAGGCGCCATGTTGGCGACGAGACAACCTTGGCCATTCCAGTGTTTGAGAGCGATCATAACATCGCGGTTTGGAGGAAGCATTTCCCCATCGGGCGAAAAGTCGTGGATGGGTCCCTTGATTCGGTCAAACACAAAGACTGAAGGCCACCGATGATGATGAACCGGTTCCTCCTCGTTCGGCTCCAGAATGACTTCCAGGACACGAAGCCGGTCATTCTCAAACAGTACCTTATGGTTATTGGGAGCGGCGGTGACCGCATCCAATTCCGGAGGCCAAATTGAAGTATCGGTAGCCGTTTCCATGCGGTCTTCCCCTAATTAAGTTGCACTACCTCAGACTTGAAAGCCAAGTGAGAGAGACTGCTACTTCTGTTTGGACTAAGCAAGCGATTGCCGCCCATGGACTCGCCCCCAGATCGGTGCTTCGCTATCAGCTAGCTGAGTTGGTTCGAGCCCAGGGAAGACTGGAATCCGAAGCGGGGATGATGACGCCAAAGGGGGACTAGAATTATGCGTAAATTGATCTTTTTGATTCTTGCAACTGCGGGAAAAATCATTCTGACCACTACCCTAGTTTGGTCGATTGTCGAACTGCCGAGGATTCCCGCCCATGCACAGGGAGTGGCACTTTGGAATACTGGTTGCCAAAAGGCGTACAAAAAGTGGAAATCGCAACCGGCTCATAAGGCGTTTGCGGTTTCGAATGCGACTGCTGGGGGTGGGCTTGGCCAGTCTTGCGGCTATTCGTGGAGTGCACCCTCAAAGAGTAATGCCGAAAGTGGAGCTTTGGCGTCCTGTCAAAAGGCAGGGATCAACATGGGTGGAAAGTGCTATATAACGAAATCTGAATGATCGTGATTAGACCCAGGGAAAGCCCAGGGCAATCTCAATTCACGTTTTTGCTGGCGGGTAATCTACCACAACAGAGCCGGAAACTGGGTCGGTAAGACCCAAGCCACTTCCCAAATCTTCTAGGAAATTGCGGTTCTTGTCCAACATCGTAATCATCGCGGGCCTGGCGGCGGCAAGGGATTCCATGTCTTTCCAATGGCCAACAAAGCAATAGGTTCGCTCGCCGGTCTTAATCATTCCGCCGCCCTTGAATCCGGATAGATTGAAGTCCTCATTCTGGTGCGCGTCGAGCCAATTCTTTTCTTGTCCTGATTTCACTTTAAAACGGACTACGTTGTAAGCGGGCATGAGAACCTCCCTCAACTAAATGTTCAGATAGGAACATTTTAAGCTAGTCCACTTTTGGAAAGCCATCAAGCATACCCCTTTGCCCCCATTCCCAAGAGAGAAGCCGTAATCCAATCGCGAGAAAATTAGTTTATCTTGACAGTACTAGCCACCGCTGAGGGCCCCCAGGTATATCAGTGTCGCTCCTATCCCTAAGCAAGTTCTAACAGAATGGAGATGGCCCCACTTCTGGAGCAAAGCTCTTGATCTCGGTCCAGCATCGGTTTCAGCAATTGCGTTCAACTGATTGTTCGTCGGGGCAATGACAAGCAATGTAAATGGCCAATTGGCGAGAACAAGCGCGGCGCCGAGGTACCATCTCCAATCATTGGACTGCCAGGCGACAATTAAGCCTACAAGGCCAGAGATCAATGCCAGACTTGCCTGCATGACCTTACCGTAAGAATAGCTCGGTTTCCACTGAGCCAATAGGCCTTTATCGTCGAGTGTCAGACGTGCTGGATGTTCCACGAGACTGACATAGAGTGCGGTGCCAGCAAATGCGGCTGCTGACATCAGGGAAATGTTTCCAAGGAACAGCGAATCCATCCTTGGAACAAAACTGAGTTGTTAAGAGTTGGTTCCCGAAGTTCCCAAAAATGAGGTGTCCACGTGTCTACCAATCCAAGACCCAATCCTATTCCACCGCCCGAACCTAGTCCTTATCCTGGGCCCACACCTAATCCCACGGATCCGTTGCCAAGGCGCGCTAACGTCCGCAAAAGCTAAATTATCATACACCCGCGAAGCCATTTTTGTTGGAGTGTCACGTTCAACCCCCGACGTTCGGCTCGGCGGAGGTTTTCGCACGCCGATTCTAGCGATGTGGTGCGTTTACCATAAACTCGATGTCTATGGCTGCCGAATAAGCGGCTCAGGTTCGCCAAATTCAGGCTCCAGATCATCCAGTTCCAAGCCTAGCTTCTCCGCGTCGGCAATCAGGCGTTCGGCCATCTCGACTGACAGTGAAGCACCATCGCCGTCCACGGCCTGCTTGATGCCTTCGGTGATGTGGTGGACCAGCCAGTTTTCCAGAAACGCAATGCCTTGCTTGCTCATTCCTCACCGCCAATGGCAGGCACTACCATTCCACCGTTAATGTCGGTCGGAATTTGCACTGCAATTGCCAGTACCATAGACAAAATTGAGGCGATCAGTGCCAATCGGTTCACATCCATCATTGCGATTTCAGATACGCAATCAGATCGGCTCTTTCTGTGTCGCGCCGGGCCCCCGGCACCGTCATTTTTGTGCCTTTGACAAAATCCTGGGGGCTTTTGAGAAATTGGCTCAGTGTCTCTTCGTCCCATTTGGCTCCGGTTGCGCCCAAGGACTTCATGGCGTTTGAATAGGCATATCCTTCTACCGAGGCAACCGGACGTCCAACTATGCCGTGAAGCGAAGGCCCCAGTCTTTCGGGGTGTGCCGGATCCGCTTTTTCATGGCAGACAATGCATCTTTGAAATATAATCTCACCGGCTACTATATTTCCGTCTGCTAGTGCGGCGGATGCCATCGACATCGTTACACCGAAAATGAAGATCAACGGTTTGAGCATCTGTGCCTTCCTTGTTCATTCAAAGCGTTTTCAAAAAAGCAATTAGATCGGCCCGTTCCTCATCGGGCCTAACCGCGGGTCCACACATTGTCGTTCCTTTTAAATATAACACTGGCTCTTTGAGAAAATCATTGAGGGTAACCTCATCCCAATGAGCCCCTGTTATGTTGAACGTTTCCATCGCGTAGGAATAGTCATAATCAGCGACTGCACCCGCAGTGCGGCCAAAAACGCCGTGGAGATCGGGGCCTATGGGGTTAACTTTATCCCCTTGCACATGGCAGAAAACACATCTTTGAAAAACGACTTCGCCAGCGGCAATATCTCCGTCCGCCCTCACAGGCGTGACCATCATCATTAATGTTGCAGATACGAAGAACCATGGCCCTATCATTTTGCGCTCTCTGTAAAGCACCGACTTTGCTCCTTCAGGTTGTGTCTCACAAGACCCTAATCCCTTGGCGTTCCTGGCTCGCCGACATGAACCATTGCTTCGGTGATGTGGCTTTCCAGGGTTCCTGTTTCCCGTTGCGCAGCTGTCTGGCGCGGTTGATTTTGGGAGCCTGTGTATTGCTTCTGGCCCGTGCGCCGCCGCTTGAAAGTAGCGGGGCTTTTACTGGAACTCAGCCGGGCTAAGTTGAGAGAACGAAAAATTTCCGAACCGCAGATGAGACGCCTATAAGCTTTTTGATCAACCAGTTAGGATTCTGCCATGAATGATGTTCTACAGAATGTTTCAGATGAAGCCCTTATAGCGGCAAATATTGAAACGCTGTATCGAGACGGCATTGTTGCACTGAAAAGTGCTTTTCCGCGCGACTGGGTAGAAACCATGCGCGAGGACATGATGACAGCCTTCTGGGCAGCAATTCAGCGACCTGGGGGAGCGGTGGGACGTGGCCCGCGACGGTGGTATGTGGAAATACATCCCGCAGACTTTCGGGGCTTTGCCGATCTGGCGTCTCATCCCTGGGTGGTAGGAATGGCCCAGGCCGTTTGCGGTCCAAACTATGAAATTGTCGAAATTGGTTTTGATACGCCTTTCCAAGGGGCCAAGAACCAGCCATGGCATCGGGACTTTCCATCGCCCCCTGAAACCTACAAAGATCACCGCATTACTTCTCTGGCGTTCAACCTCACAGGTGTGGACGTAACCGCCGATATGGGCCCTTTCGAAATCGCCCTGGGTACTCAGTGGGAGGATGGCCGCAGCTGGAACAATGAAATGTTTCCTTCTAAAGAGCTATGGCCAAAATTTGCTGAACTGGGAGTACGCAAGTTTCCGCAAATGGGCGACATCTCATGCCGTTCCGCTCTGACCATGCACCGCGGCACCATTCACGATTCACCCATCGCGCGACCTGTGTTGGTGCTCGGAATCGATGCCCCTGGAGCAGGCCATGCCGCCCTTCACGACATGATGGTGACGAAAGACTATTATGACGCCCTTCCCACCATTGTTAGGGAACATCTGATCTGCCGGGTGGTGGATAAACTTGAACCAATCGTACAAAAACATGATATTGAAGGATTGGTGATGGGAGCGGAATGATAGACTTAACGCTATTTGATATGCCGTAGAAAGGATGGCCACACACCTTATGGTCCAAGTTCATCATTTCAAAGTGTGGAACAGCAGTAAAGGGGATTGGGAAATCCCGCCTTCAAAACGCACAGCCGAAGGCATAGCCAAGTTGCAGGGGCAAATTATTCCAGAAACGGCAGAGGAAGTTGCTTCCACTGCGCTGGACGCCCATGGTCGATATTTTCCATCGGGCGCCGCGGTTCAGGTGGATCCGCCTGTCATTCCGGATAGAAAGAGAACGAAGCCCAAGTGATCCAGCGCGTGACGAAGAAGTCGAAATCCTCGTCAAGCAACTTTACACGCGCAGCCTCATGCAGCGGACTTTCCTGGCAGCGTTGGTCCGCCGCCTCGCCCTCGACGTTCCCACGCTCGATCTCGACATGTTTCAAGACCACCTTTACGTACTCGCCGAGCATCTTCCTTATAAACCCGAATCTGGACAGGGAAGCATCGAGGCTGCCGGCCGCGAAGAGCTTGAGGCTCTGATCCAGATGGTTGAAGAGGTGATCGAGGCGAATTGGGGAAAAATAGCTCCAGTCTCCCGGCGTTCCCGCCTCGACGACCTGGAGCGCCTGCAGTCAAAAGAGAATTGTTCCGCTCGCAAAAGGCGGACCGCCTATGCGTGCGAGTCAAGGCTCCGATATTGCTTGGGTTGAGTGGGGTGACTACAGCTAAGGAATGAACCCAACATTTCCTTCGTATCTGGTAGAGCTTCAAAGAGACCCTGATTATTTCACACCAGAGAAGCTCGCGGAGTTGCAAGTCGTTTTTGACCGCGTATGCGAGAAGATGAGTTTGGGAAATATTTACAGCAATCCCTCTCTACGCGATAAGCTTGCGATCATCATTTTGGTACGAGCTAAGGCCTACCACCAATCAGACGATACGATGGACGAGGCGACAATTAGTGCGATGAAACTGCACATGGGCCCACAATAAGGGACGGCGAACCAATCTGAATTTGAATTCAGTGGGAAGCAAACAAAAATTAAGCTTTTGACCGCTAAGCAACTGCCGTGTGTTGCGTCGGCGTTGAAATCGGAGGTCCTAGGTCAAAACCCTGGGGCCTTCTCTTTTATTGCGGATGGCTTTTGCCAACCATCTCATTTCTATGAAAATCTTTAAGCGTCGTATGCTTCCCGGGCGGGCAGCAGAAATTCCTGAGGCTTCTCATTCAACGGCACTTTGCGGGCAGCCCATGCCGGTGCAAATTCTATCGCAAAATTGGCGCCGCTATTGTGGATAATCTGCTCCATAATATCTTCTAACGCGACATTGGCGGCAGGATTTTCTAATTGGATAGTCTCAGCAGTCCGGTAGATATCCAGAATAATTCCCTTTTTCCGCGCTTCCGTCAAATGCGTCTCAATGCTCTGGTGAAGTGCTTTACTGAATCGATCTAACCATCAGAGCCAACTCCTATTGGATGGTGATACAATCGGCCTTTTGATCAGAACCACAATCCGCTCTATGGGAACAGCCCGGCATTGACGCTCAATGAGTAAGTGGCTCACGTTGAGTCAATTGGGGCAGCTGTGGGACGAATCAGTCGCCACGGCGATATGGTTTAATCTCCCGGCGTTCCCGGCTGGCCGACATGGACGATGATGTCACGTATGTAGGTTTGGGCGTCGCCATCTATCTCAAGTTCTTCGATTGTAAGGCCTTCGACCGCTGCATCGTTCGCCAATTTGAGCGCCAGGCGTTCGGACTGGTCTTCACCGGCATTCCGTGGCAGCACATTGCGCTCAATCCAAAGCTCAAGAAAATCCCTACCTTTGGCGCTCATTTCTGCGTTCCCTTCACATTTCCACGTTGCTTCTTTCCGTGATAGCTGCCGGGGCTTCCACCACCAGCGACCTTCTGGAATTCCTTATCCACTGTCTTGGGAACTTTTGTTGGGGCAACTCCCCCGTACTTCCCCATGTCGTCATCGATCATGCCCTTTTGCGGAGAAGACACATTCTTGTCTTTCTGGGGAAAATCACTACCGCCGCCGGCGTAATCTTCGCGGAGGGGGCCGGAGGCACGGGGCTTGGTTGCCATTGGAAATTGTCTCCATAAAGGGAACGGCGTTAACTGAACGCATATGATCAAACTGTCTCTCGCGCTGAAGGTTGCATAGATGGCGCTCGTTGCCGGAACTTAAATTGCTCAATCGCGTTAGAGGACCATGATTGAAGTTTTTAAGTACCAAGTCCTGGATGCGGACCGAAATTTGCGGGAGATGCCTGACATGGTCACTCTTGCCCGCATTGCTGAATTGAACGCTATAATTGTTTTGGGCTCCGAACTGAAAGTTCCGCAGTCTGAAGTCTCACCGGTTGGCCACTACAACCCGCCTATTGAGATCAATGCTTAGCCAACTTTCAAGAATTTATGCCGTGTTTTCTTACTTAGTCGCCCGGCGTTCCTGGCTCGGCTACATGAATTAGGGTTTCTCCCATGAACTGTTCAACTTGGGAATTCTCGATTTCCAAGTCTGTAACGGTGAAGCCCGCAGCACCAGCGTCGTCTTTGAGTTTTTGCACCAGCATCTGGACCAGTTCATTGTCGCCTGTTGGCATCGCAGGCAGTTTCTCGCTTACCCAATCATTGAGAAAATCCACGCCTCGTGCCGTCATTCCGTCGCCCCATACCAAGTTGCCATGCCTTGCTGTTGTATCGCCCAGGCGTGCCATTGCCAAAAGACTTTCTTGAACTCGTCGCGAGCCGCCTCGAAGGTCTCTTCCTCCCCATCGTAGGATTTGGGTTCGGGGAAATAGGGTCCGGTCAAGGTCCAAAACCAAACTGCCTTCTGGCCGGGCAGAATTTTTTTCATAATCCGGCCTGCAGTCAGTCCGTCAATCCTGATGACGTAATCATCCTCGGAATTGAGGAAGGCCTTGCGGCGCGTGAACGTCTTGCCGGTGAAGCGGTGCGGATCGACTTGGTCTTTTAAGGCAATGGTAAACATGGAACGAACACAGAACCACTTCCGTCCCGAGTCAAGGATTCCTATGGGCCTGTGGAACGATTCGACCGGGGCTCGCGTAGATTGAGCGGTGGTGGCATTTGATGGCCCAAGGGCTCTGACGTGTCGGCGCCTTGCTCGGAAACACTTCGAGCAATGTTTGTTTGTTATGAGTGGCCTCTAGCAGACGGCATGGGGCTCCGTTGCCGACGGCGGCGGAGCCCTGCCGGGGAACGAAAAGGCCTCATAATCATTTCAATGGGTTATGGAGGACAAACTCACAACTCTTGAAAGAGCCTTTGAGCTGGCGCGCACGGGAAAATATTATAATCTTATCGAGATCTCGCTCCAGCTGAAGTCGGAAGGGTATTCCCTCGACCAGATTGAAGGCGCGTCGCTTCGAAAGCAACTGAGATATTTAATCGAGATTTCCACAAAAAAGGTAGCCAAAACGTCAACGTAATTGTTGCTGGAACTTTCCGAGAGCAAATTGGTTTATACGGTGGCGTTTCCAAACGCTCAGGCCTTCGTCAGCCTGGTTCTTTCCCCTGCCCCGTCGCTGAAAAGTGGCGGGGTTTTTCTTTGCGCTATTGCGCTGGCGTGGCTGGCATTTGCATTCGCCAGTTTCGCTTTCCAGAACCAAATATGTGACATGTTTTGCGGGAACAATTTCGAGTCTTTCTGAGTTTTCTCGGCGCCCCGGCATCATCACCTGGGGCATCACATCCTTGGCTTATAAACAGACTGGATGTAGGGCCCTGTATTCTTCGGAGGACAGGGCCTTTTTTCCCTGCGAGCCGCTTATGCACTGTTTAGGCTGCCTAGGCATGCACCCACCGATTTTGGAACCTATTCAAATGATGTGAGTTTTGTCCGAATGGACAGGTTCGTTCTTACAGGGGCGTTTGTATTGTGCACTTTGGCACTTCAATCCACTCCCATGGGAGCAGCACTTAGGCCAAACGATCTACCTACTTCTCTGGAGGGTGAAAACTTCTTCAAGTTTTTGCAAACACAGGATACCCAAGAACCCGCCGCATTAGGCAATCGAGTACCACCATTCGCGGAGTGGAGAAATCGTATAGCGGAAATATTCTCTTTGCGGATGGTCGAAAAAAGCTGCTTGGCCACTGCAGTCTATTTTGAAGCCCGTTCGGAACCTACTTCAGGACAACTGGCAGTGGCCAACGTTATAATCAACAGAACGAAAACTCCAGCCTATCCTGCAACGATCTGTGGCGTGGTTTTTCAGGGGTCAAGCCGCTTCAACGCTTGCCAATTTTCCTTCGCCTGTGATGGCAAATCCGATATTCCGCAAGCAAAGCGTGCTTGGCAGAAAGCAGTAGCGATTGCCAACCTCCTGCTCCCCAGTGAGCAAAAAAGGAAGTATAAAGAGTTTCTTTTTGTTTCCACCGCCACCAACTATCACGCCGACTATGTTGATCCGGTCTGGTCCAAGTCGCTCACTCGCTTGACCAAAATCGGACGCCATATCTTCTATTCGCAGGGCTAAGCCATCTTTGATAGCGGGGCGCGCGACGCGTGTCCTTGAGGCATGAATGCTACTCGTTGCTGCGTGACGCCCGCGGCCGCCCTATCCCTTTTCGTCTGTGTCGGCTATTGAGAGAATAGTGACCATTTCATCGCGCGCACCTTCTAGATCAACCTCCTCCCCCACTTTTGCGCCATTAATTGCTCGGGCCAGAGGTGCCGTCCACGCAATCAGTCCGGCCTTTGGGTCTAACTCATCTTCACCAACAATCGTAACGGTTACTACTGAAGTCCCTCGCTGGATGGTGACCCGACTGCCAAAGCCCACCGCATTGGTATCTTTGTTTTGTGCCACTATTTGCATAGAGGAATGTCGCGCTAGCCAGTAGCGAAGGTCACGGCGTAATCCTGATTTTATGACAGGATCTACCTCAATGGCGAGATTGTTCTCGATTGCATCAATCTGCTCCTTGATAAGTCGCGCGCCTCGCGGCGTTACCAGGTTGATTGCTGAACTAACTGGGCGCTCCTCTGGTGGAGGAGTAGGCGCATCGTCAGTTTCCTTAGTAAATGCCTTGTTCATGCGACTTTGTTCCGAGCGTGTCCTCAGACCCACACGCTTACCAAGATTTATAACCCGTCAATTGATATGGCCCTAGCCGTACGCTGGGGAGGCACGGTATAGGGCCACGGTTGTGACCAAACCGGATTAGCAGACTCGGCCACGCTGATTAACGTGAAAGCGCAGGGGCAGTTCCATGGCCGAAGCGGAAGGTGGAGCGGGTTGAGAATATGGAAACAATCATTACCAATATAATAGGTGCGCCAGAACGTAATGCGTGTATGGTCCCTCTTTAATCCTAAAGGGATTATTTCCATGATCGCAGTTCATCATTACAAGGTGCTTGACGCCATCACTGGCCTATGGCGGGTTCCGCTTATTAAATGCAGTGAAGAGCGCATTGCTGAGCTTGGCGGCCAAATCATAGGTAGGACAATGCAAACGGTAGCCCGAAACTCATTAACACCTGAAGGCTGTCATGAACAGCCAAATATTATTGAGATTACTAGATAATTTGGCAGTTGAAGAATTAAGAGTAAAAATAAAAGCATATGGCGTGCCCGATTATACCGAAAGGGGAACCTTTTGGAGCGCTCGATCTTAATGGTGGTCGAAAGAGGTGAGCCCATGTTCCAGACCCGCCTAGCTTCATTAACCGCCCGTGCCGAAGAGAAACTCGCTCAGCCCGCCAAATATAATTGGGGCCTCCGGCTCATTGATACGTTCATCGTGATTGGTCTTCTCGTCGTCTTTGCCGCCGCCTGACAGAATCCAAGAGCAAATACGATTACCATGAACAAGGTCAAAATCGCTAAGTATCGTGCTGCAGCCGCTGCCTGTAAGGTCCGAGCTGATGCACATCCTAGTAAGTCTCATAGCTGGGAGGATGTAGCCGTAGAATGGACCCGAATGGCTGATGAGCTGGAAAGCAAGCTGAATGCTTGCGGGAACTAACTTCTGGCTATCGCATTATACCCACGCGCAGCTTGGATATCGTCTCCCCCTCTAAATTTGCTCAATCCAAGCTTTTAGCCCCGGTGCGTTCTTCCCCGCGCCGGGGCTTTTCATTGGAACTTTATCGAGAACAGTTTGGTTGGGTTGGCAGAAACGAGGTAACCTCATGGACTTCAGCACACCTCCCGATTATCAGGCCCAGGCTCAAAAATGCTTGGAATGGGCAGAGCGGACCACTGATTCCCAAACGGAACTTCATTGGCTTTCGATGGCAGTAGGTTATCGGGCCCTTGCTGGAGCTTTGGATAAGGGCCACCCAGGAGATTGGGGCGACGCTTCACTATTGGCTATGGATCAGAGCGTTTCGCCTACAAGGCATTAAACATGCCACAGCGCCCGGACGAGCTCGTTGTTGAAACCAGCACTGAAGCGCGCGCCGGCGTCACTGGACATAATGTGCGATACGTCTTGTTCTTCAGTTTGGTGGGCGTAATCGTCGACTTCGCAGCGCTATCCTGGTATATTGGAAGCGGGAGCCATAATGGTTGACAAAAGAGATATCGACATCAAAGCCCAGCACAAGGGCATGTTTCTTGAACCTTGGGAAAACAATGATCCCACAGATCCTGAGGCGGCGGTCTATTGGCTTGTAGATGAGGATACGACTTTGCCCGCAAACCTAGATCCATCATCATTACAACAAATCGACGAAATGCTGAACCAACTTCCCGACAAACCTTCCGGCGATCCGAGGCCCGACCGCCAGTATGGAAACGGCACCGAGGCATAATTGAACAACCCGGCATCTCTGCCGGACTTCGCTCATTGTGGGTTAACCGTGGAGATTGGGCTGCAGGGGCCGCGACGTAAGAGGATGGGTTTTTCCGGCTCCAAGGCGCCGGGTATTTCACTCTTATCACAATGGGCGGGATGTGGGCGGAAAGACACGACTGGCAATTATCTTACAAATCAGCTTGAACAGGCATTCAATTTAATCGATACGTAAGCTGAATGGCGTATTAGCCTGGAGCGAGGAATTGCTATGGGACACATTCACGACCAATACCACGCGCGAGCAACCGAATGTAAGGAACGCGCTCAATGGACTCAGGACGAAAAGTCTAAAGCTGAGTGGCTTAAACTCGCCCAGTCCTGGCAACGACTTGCCGACGCGAAAGTCCCCGAGGCATTCATCGGCGAAACTGTGCCCTACCCATAAATCTACGCTGAACCGCCAGTCCCTGCCAGTCGCTGAGGCTTCCTCGCCTAAAACTTTCCAAAACTTTCCCCGCTGCTGAAAGGTGGCGGGGCTTTTCATTGAAGCTCTGATCCAGTTCAATAGTTGTGTTGCAGTGGCAAAGCTCGCAGCCGACAAAACTGTGAATGCCCTGTTTACACGGCCATGAAGTTGAAAGCATTGATGATCCAATAGTTGTGATTGCAGAGTCACTAAACTGTTATTTTTGTCCATTCGCCGGCAAGCGCCTTTTTCCGCGCAGTGGCGCGCAGCACCTTCCCATTGTCATTTCTCGGTATTGTTTCGGCGAAGTAGACACAAGTTGGCACCACTGGGTGAGGAAAACGCTTCTCAAGCCGCTTCAACAGATCGCCCGCTATCTGGTTCCGGCCACCGCCAGCATTTGGAACCACCACGACAACGGATAGTTGCTCAAAACCCGAGGGTCCTGGCTCGGTAAAGCAGGCCCCGTCGCCAATGCCCGGTGCCGATTGGAGCACACCATCAACTGTTGCAGCGTTTAACTTGGTCCCGCCGATGTTCAAAAGATCATTGACACGGCCCGTTATGAACAATTGTCTTGTTGAGTTGAGGTAACCCGTGTCCCCTGGATAGAACCATCCGTTCCTGAAGAATGTGCGGGTAGCGTCGTCGTCCCCAATATAGCCTGTCACAAGCAACGGGGTTTTGTATCTAACCTCCCCCACATCTCCTGTTTTTACTGGCCGACCTGACTCGTCCACGACTTCGAGCACAACGTCGTGCATGGCTGGACCAACCCCAACCACCTCCCCTTCTGCCATCCGGTGCTTGATGGCTTTATGGCAAGCGATGCTTGCTTCCATGGCACCATAGGCATTTATGACCTCGCCAAAATGGTTCAACGCCAGATCGAGAAACGCTGGATAGACCGGGCTTCCGGCCAGCCAGATCCGTGGGATTTTGCCGCTTGCCTGACCGGCGCGGCCCTCAATTATCTGCGCGGCATGCATGGGTGAAGCCATCAACATGGTCACGCCGGCTTCCAGCCAATGGGCCTTGTTGACCCCAAAAACAACCGTGCCGCCCTTTGCGAAGACGCGCAGCAGGACAAAGTAGATTGCTGCATGAAGCACTTGAAACACCGAGGCAATAACCGGCTTGGGAGAAGGGTCAAGCAGGTATCTTGGATTTATGCGTTTGATTGCGTTTTCAGCTGTAATGGGGAAAAATTTCGGCTCGCCTGTCGTACCGGAAGACTGTCCAACAACTAGGATGTCCCGCGGGCTACTGTGGCCCACAATCCGACCAATTGAGAGGGAAGGTTTCGCGCCGGCTCCGCTGTGCCATGCCTCATCCATAATCACGGATTTGAAAGAGAAAGTCGATTTGCGAGGCTCGTCGTGCACGATATGTGTGATAAACAACAGGGGATTATTAAGGGCTTCGCGGGATGCGTAAACCCATTTGCAACCGATTAAAGCAAGAGCAAGTCCTGCCGTCAGCGCGGGCAATGATTTATCAGTAGCGAGGGCGACGCAGGAGTGTTTGTCAATGCCGCGCTCGTAAAAGGCCTCTGCGGCCTCAACGACCCTTTTCTGAAGTTGGCCATAAGTTAGGGTCTTGCCAATCGTCCGGACAGCCACCCGCTCGGGGTAACTTTCAGCCGCAAAAAAAACAACTTTAAAGAGGTTGTAGGTGGTGCCCAATGACAGTTCGTTTCGCTATCAGACCAGGCGATTACGTTTCAGCGAAATCACAATAACCATCCCCAATGGGTATCCAATCCCCACCCTCATCTATACATTCTTGCTCTTCATCTACAGGTTCTTCAGGCAACTCGTCATTGGCGTTCAGAGCGCCTAGAACGCCTGCACTTAGGAGGCTAAAGAAGTGGAGGCGCGGATCGTCTTCACGATGACGCCGGATCAGGCTCTTGTCCTCGCCGCCGAAGTACAGGTTAAGACCCGCTTGAATGGAGGTATAACCATCTTCACCCACTTCACCGTCAACGGTAAAGGAAACAGGAAGACCGGTGTCACCCATAAACCACTCAAGTCCGGCGTTGGCCGATTCGAAATTAGCAACCGTGCTTGCGCCAACCGAAAGCCTTAGGTTGTCTGTAGCATAAAGGGCCACTTTACCCATGGCATAAAATTCGGTGCCGACACCATCGCTGATGTCCATGATACCGCCAACCGCCTCAAGTGAGACATTGTCGAGGTAAAGCTCAACTTCGGGGCCGACATACCAGATATTGGCTGCGCCAGCATTAACATAACCGCCATAAGCGCCAAGGAGGTAGGAGCTGGGGTCACGTGTGAACGCGTGAAGAGCCCCGCCCAGCGCTGTTTCGCCATAGGCGTTCAGTGCCGTTAAGTCGGCCTGGATGCCGAACATGTCACCGACCGGGAAGCTGAAAGCAGCGCCGCCGCGGAACACTTCATCACTGCCCAATTCATCAATATCAGTCCAGCCGCCGCCAATTTCAATCTTGCCGTTGGGGCCCGAAACCGCCGGAAGCGGGCCGGTTGCTTCAATATCGGCGGCCAGGGATACGCTGCCATAAATCCCTGCCGCAATTGTTCCGCTTAGAAGAATGGCCGCTCTTTTCATTGAAATTGTCATGTTGCCCCCGGAGGAAGTCGCTTGGACGTACTCAAATTCTCAAGCAGATGATATTACCACGTTAAACAGTTAGATATTCAAAACTGCCACGCCTGAAAACTAGTCAAAAGCTGAGGCAGAAAAGTCACACACCCTGTGCTCGTGCGTATAGCTCCTAAAACACTGGTTGCTTGAATGCCCATGTTCTTGAAATGACTGGGGAAACATTGCTAGTATGCACTCTAGTTCGTGTTGATGGCCGCAAAAAACTTATCCGGGGGCAACCGACTGAGATACGCGCCAAAGGCGTTCCACGCTCCGAACTGATCATTAGAGCGATTGGAAACTTATGGACGCCCTGAGACATTAGGAAGAGTCAAAAAAAGAGGTTGGTTGAACCGTCGATCCACTGTTCCAGAACTTTTATCCTGTATCATCACTGGTCATGGGTTTAGCTCAGGTTGCACTCCCGTCCCACTATTGCTCGCGCCAGGGTCGTCAGTGCCAGGCTTGTGTTTGGACAATGGAACCAATCTCATCGTATATTTAGACCCGTCTGTACTTTCAAATGGCTGGATTTCAAACACAGTGCCTTCGCTACAATTTACTAACTCACCGGGCGTTGCCTTATATTCCCAGAACGCGTCCTGCGGACACTGATTGGGACGATCGCCTTTTTCGCTTTGTATAACAGCTTGCGGCTCTCCCGCCGGGAGCTTGATGGTCTGTGCTGGATTTCCATCTTTGGCGGGAAGATACGCAATTGAACCCGCTTCTTCCGAAATCGCGGGGCCTGCTAGGAAAAGAGTGAGGAAAGCAAATATGGATAATTGCCGCATAACACCCTCCAATGATAGGAAAGTGGAGTTAAGCACACTAGGGCTATGGCAAGGTCGAAAAAATGGCTGCGGAAGCTCGGAGATAATTTTCCGTCCAAATCACTTGTGCCGAAAGCCTCCCAAGAGGTTTTGAGAAAAAGTTGCCAAAATTGGGAATGAGAAGGTTAAACAATCCGCACACGGAAAGCCCATATTCCGCTGTCAGAGGAAAAATCGTTGAATAAATTCAATACCCTCCCTCCACCTACGAACTACCTACGAACGTAGGTTTTCGTAGCTGGCGTAGGTGCTTACCTACGAAACTTCGATACGATACGGGGGTACTATAAGTACCCCGTTCGTCGTAGACCAACCTAACAATCTTGCCCAGCGAACGTTTGATGGACTTTGAGGAAAATCATCGAGCTACATGCCCAAATCACTCTGGTAAACCCGCCCGCCGAAGTACTGTTGTCACTTTGTCCAGTTTTCCCCGCTGAAGATATCGTTCGGAAAGCGCGATATTTCTAAGACTATAGCGCGGATGCTTTGTCTTTAGTCCGGCTATAATGCGCGCGGCCTCGGATTCGTTGCCCAGAAATCCGTAGACAGTCGCCAAAATCTGATGGGCATCCTGATCATCAGGTTCCAGCCGAAAATTTTCTTCCGCCGCCTTTCTTGCCATCGCAAGATCGCCGAACCAAAGATTGGCCATTGCAAATGATTCAATGTACCAGTGAGGGGGGTGGGGACTGAGCCGTAAGGCCATCTTGAGTACCTCTACCGCCCGCTCGCTCTTTCCTCCATAAGTGCAAACCAGACCAAGAAATGCTAGCGCCCAGGAATCGCTTGGCGCGAGTTCAATCGCCTTTTCGCAGAGCGCGGTTGCCTCTTCGTGTCGGTCGCGCAGGAAAGCAATACCTCCTCTCAACATGTAGGCGCTTCCTATGTTTGGATCGATTGTGAGGGCGCGCTCTACCTGTTGCTCGCAGAGCAACAGCGAACTTTCCTTGTCCACTGAAGCGTTGTAACGCGCTTGCCACCAATAGCATAATCCAAGCTGGATCATGGCGCCGGTGTAATTTGGGTCGATATCAAGCGCCTCCTTGAGAACGCGCTGTGCGGCCAGATTGTTTATGACATCAAAGCAGAGAAAATGATCACGCCCACGCGCCATTTTCTCCCATGCCCGCAAGTTCTTTGTCTGACCTTCCCAGAGCCGCGCGAGTTCGCCGTAGGTAAGCTTGACCTGGATGGAGAGGGCAATGCTTCTGGTGATGTCGTCCTGTACAGCAAATATATCTTCGAGGTCACCTTCAAATCGCTCGACCCAAAGATGACCCCCGGAACGGCCGTCAACCAACTGCGCCGTTACGCGGACCCTGTTACCCGCGACTCGCACACTGCCCTCAAGAAGGAACTTCACGCCCAACTCTTGCGCGACATCTTCGAGGCGTACCGCGCGCCCTTTGTAAACAAAACTGGAGTTTCGCGAGATGACGAAGAGCTCCCTAATTCGCGACAAAGCCGTAATAATGTCTTCGGTCATGCCGTCGGCAAGGAATTCCTGACCGGGATCACTGCTCATGTTGGTAAACGGAAGAACAGCGATTGAGGGCTTGTCGCGCGGTGCTTCGGGTCTTTGTAGGATACCCAGGTCAAGGGGCTTCTGTTTATCCTGTTGCGAATTTACAAATTGATATCCAACGCGTTGGACCGTTGCGATCCACTCCTCGCCGTTCTTCGATTTACCCAGGCACTTGCGCAGTGCCGCAATTTGAACCGAAAGATTACTTTCTCCGATGTTCTCGGTTTGCCACGCGGCATCCAGCAATTCCGACTTTGATACAGCGCGACCACCGGCCGCCAATAACGTTTCCAGGAGCGCCATACCCCTTTGCCCAATTGCAACGGGCGAGCCGTCCTTGAGCAAGAGCTTTCGTTTGCTGTCGAATACGAACGGTCCAAATTCGAGTTGTTGTTCCATCACGCCATTTTACATGAATTTGCAGGAATTCGGAAGATTTAGGACGAATTTTGGGACCACTAATGGTTACGCAAGCATAATCCTCAGGCGTCCAACAGGATTGCTGGGAGGGTATCATGGTTACGAACCGGAGGTCATTCCGTGGCCTTTTATTGATTGGCGTATTAGTTGAACAGCTACTTGTTGCTTCCACCTATAGCTTTGCGATGAACCAGGAAGGCCACGACGGCGACTGGATGATCGGCTTTCCCCCAGCTATTGCCCTGTTGGAGGCTATTCCCGAGGCGCAGCCCCTGCCAACTCGAAACTGTCCCGTCACCCCTGAAATGTTGGCGAGCAACCCCTATGAACAGATACCGCTGCCGCAGCACCGCTGTCCGAGATATCAATCGCCGGCAAGTTCACAGGCCTATCCGACGTTTACCAGATGACTGCCAGTGGGGAAATGGGCATGCCAGTTCATTGAGAATTCAATACTCTTTTCGTAACTTTTCGGAAGAATTCGATGCCAGCTAATGACTCCGAACGATCCCGTGTGCGTTATTGAATAACGAGGAAATTCGGATGAACCGACGCACAACATTAAAGTTCCTGATGGCGGTTACTTTTATCTCAGCACCTCGTCCCTCTCAGGCGGAAGAGAACTGGGTGATATTGCAGAAGCGAATTCTAAGGCCAAATACCCGATCAATTTCTTTTGATATACGCAAGGCTAGAGGCATGGCCAAACTTGGCATAGAACTTCGCGGCAATTCAATTTGGCTATTTGACTTGAAATTTGTCGGCAGTGAAGACTCCCACCGACTTCCTGTTAACCTGAATATTCCCCTGACCTCAGAGGGCTGCCAGCCACGCTTAACAGTCTGGCAAATTGCCAAGAAACCGAAAATGTTGAGCTCAAGTTTGAATTATTGCCGCTCACTAATAAGCCAACGGAAATGTTGCTTTGGGGTTTAGCGTAGATCGATTAATTGAAATAGTGGGAGTTATCATGCTGCCAACCCATACGAGCACGCGATGACGAGCGGCAGCATGATTGCCAAAGTAGCCCAAGCGATTGCTGGCTGAAGGTGATACCGGCAATCCCGTCTAGGCACAGCTCGTGCAGCAGTAAATGCGATGCGTGAAAACAGTAATGCCAAGTTGCAGGCGGTCATCCCCGATTTGCCGGATTGGGGATACTTGCCCGATGAGTGGCAGGCAATGATCGATTATATGGCCACTGAACGTCCAAACTGAAAATGACAAAGGCCAAATAACCTAAACACTTGCTTTCGTCCTTTGGTCAAGGAAAAACATACGCAACATTGGCTTAGGTGTCAGCTTCGGGCCAGATGCGGAAGCCAGCCCGAAATTAATAGTGTAGAGCTGAAGTCTCGGCAATTGAGATTTCGCAGCCACTGTTCCATTGGCACCCCAGCTAAAGGAGGACCAACTCTTTCAGCGCGGTACGATCGTCTTTTTGCGACGAAGTCAGAGGCATTTGGTCGAGCACTGTGATCTGCTCCGGTGCCTTGTAGCCGACGCGTGTGCGGGCGAATTCAATAAGCTCCGTTAAAGATACCCCAACGACACCGGGTTTCAGTGTTATGAATGCGCGGACATTCTCCCCATGGACGAGATCGTAAATACCGACAACCCCGGCCATTGCCACTACGGGGTGTTCCTGAAGGGCGTCCTCAAGCTCCTGCGGTATAATGTTCGAGCCATCATGAAGGATCATCTGCTTTTGGCGTCCTGGAATCTTTTCTGTCTGAGGGCGTTTTGTAAGCAAAGAGGCGCAATGGAGAATTTGACTCACACCACAAAAACACCGATGCAGTACAGTGAGCAAATTTTGGGGAGCAAATGTCCGAAACAAGTGGCATCGGCGGCGGGAAGATTACTTTTTCAGTAATCGGGCGACTTGGAAATTTTCTGGGTTCGTTGGCCTTGACCTTCCTGGGCCTTACCGCCGTGACATTCGTGATAGGGCGCTTTATAACAGTCGATCCGGTACTCGCCGTCGTGGGCGACAGGGCCACCCAGGAAGTTTATGACGCCGCCCGCATTTCCATGGGGTTGGACCGTTCCGTGCCGGAGCAGTATTTCCTCTATTTGAAAAGACTGCTTTCCGGCGATATGGGGCATTCGGTCATTACCTCCCACTCAGTTCTATCTGATTTGATTCATTTTTTTCCCGCCACTTTTGAGCTTGCCACAATCGCAACGGTTCTGGGAGTGGTCATTGGGGTGCCGGTAGGCGTCATGGCCGGCGCGCACAAAGGCCGCTGGCCGGACCACCTCGTTCGCGTCATCGGCCTCTTCGGCTATTCCATACCGGTGTTTTGGCTCGGTCTTGTGGGACTTCTCCTGTTTTATGGTGAGCTCGATTGGGTGAGCGGACCCGGACGCCTTGATGTGGCCTACGATGATATTGTGACTTCGCGCACCGGGATCATCCTCATCGACAGCGCAATCGAAGGCGAGTGGGCCATTTTTTGGAATGCCTTCAGCCACCTTGTCCTGCCGGCCTCTATCCTCGGCTATTACTCGCTGGCCTATATAGCTCGTATGACGCGGAGTTTCATGATCGAACAACTTAGCCAGGAGTATGTAATAGCTGCCCGGATTAAAGGCCGCTCCTATTACGGGGCCGTTTGGAAGCATGCCTTTCCAAATATCATGGTACCACTGATAACCGTCATTGGCCTGAGCTACGCTTCGCTGCTGGAAGGGGCGGTGCTTACCGAAACTGTTTTTGCCTGGCCGGGGCTCGGAAATTATATTACGCGCTCGCTGTTCAATGGCGATATGAACGCAGTGCTGGGTGGCACACTCGTCGTGGGCGCTGTCTTCATTGGGGTAAATCTGTTTTGTGATTTCCTCTACAAGATTTTTGATCCACGATTGCGGACCTCATGAGCTCGCTGCTGGATCCCCCCTCTCCTGAAATACGGCCGTCACTCCTACAGTGGCTGACCAATGATGCGCCCACGTCACGGCGTCAGGCCATGCTGGGTAATTTCTATCGCGGCGTAGTGGCGCTCTGTAGCAACCCGGCGGCCCTGACAGGCCTTTTGATTGTCCTTACGTTGGTACTTATTGCCATTTTTGCCCCCTTGATCGCGGGCCATGTTTCACCAGTTCATCAGTCTCTGTCTGACAGGTTGGCCCCTCCGAGTTCACTCTACTGGTTTGGCACCGATGAACTCGGACGCGATATCTTTTCGCGCACAGTACATGGGGCGCGGGTGACGCTGACCATCGTCATGCTTGTGTCAGTGGTGGTGGCACCTATAGGCCTCGCGGTGGGTCTGCTGGCCGGATATCTCGGCGGCTGGGTTGATGCGGTCCTGATGCGGATCACCGATATTTTCCTGGCCTTCCCCCGTCTCGTATTGGCGCTGGCTTTTGCGGCGGCTTTAGGCCCCGGCATAGAAAATGCGGTAATCGCAATATCCCTCACCGCCTGGCCGCCCTACGCACGTATCGCCAGAGCCGAGACCGTCACGATCGCCCGCAGCGATTTCATTTCCGCGATCGTGCTACAGGGCGCCTCGACATGGAGGATACTGTTCCGCCACATCATGCCCCTCTGTCTATCATCCCTTATCGTCCGGCTCACCTTGGACATGGCCGGTATCATTCTGACCGCCGCCGGGTTGGGCTTTCTCGGCCTCGGGGCTCAACCACCCACGGCCGAATGGGGCGCAATGGTCTCCGCCGGGCGCGACGTCATCTTGGACCAGTGGTGGGTAGCTACCATACCGGGCATCGCCATTTTCGTCGTCAGTTTGGGCTTCAATCTTTTAGGGGATGGATTGCGCGATGTCTTCGATCCAAAAAACACATGAGCGAGAGCCCGCTTCTTGAGGTTGAAGATCTCAGCGTGTCATTTCCAGGCCGTGGTGGCATAACGCGCGCCGTTCGGAACGTCACCTTCTCGCTGGGACGGGAACGATTGGGAATAGTCGGGGAATTGGGTTCGGGCAAATCAACGGCCGGGCGCGCCCTCCTCGGCCTGGTTCCGCCTCCGGGCATCGTCACCGCTAAGTGTATGAATTTTGCAGGCCAGGATCTTATCGGCCTGCGCGACGCCGATTGGCAGGCGCTGCGCGGCCGCCGCATCTCCATGGTAATGCAGGACCCCAAATATTCACTTAATCCAGTCATAAAGGTTGGCGATCAGGTGCAGGAGGCTTACCAGTTGCACCACCGCACGACGTCCGAGGACGCCCGCCGCCGGGCGCTAGCGATGCTCGACGCCGTCAAGATACGTGACCCCGATCTGGTCTATCACCTCTATCCGCACCAGTTGTCCGGTGGCATGGGCCAGCGAGCGATGATCGCCATGATGCTGATTGCCGAGCCGGACCTGCTGATCGCCGATGAGCCAACCTCGGCACTCGACGTGACAGTGCAGAACCAAGTCTTGCGTATCCTCGATGATCTGGTCACCGATCGCGGCATGGGCCTTATCTTCATCAGCCACAACCTGACCATCGTCTCTAGCTTCTGTGACCGGGTTCTGGTGATGTATGGCGGCAGGATCGTCGAGGAATGCCAGGCCAACTCCTTTCAGGCCGCCAAGCATCCCTACACCCGCGCGCTTCTGAAAGCCGCCCCCTCCCTCGAGCACCAGCTGACCGAACTTGCCGTGGTCAAGCGAAACCCCGAGTGGCTCCTATGATTGAGGTCCGCGATCTATCCGTTACCTTCCGTCACAACGGACATGCCATTCCCGCCGTGCGTGGCGTGAGTTTCATGGTTGCGGAGGGTGAAACCTTTGGCATTGTGGGAGAATTGGGTTCCGGCAAATCGACTATCCTCAAGGCCATCGCCGGCTTGGTGAAAGCGGACGCTCCCGGTCTGAAAATCAATGGGCAACTGCTAGGGATAAATCGATCCAAATCAGACCGTCATCTGATGCAGTTCGTGTTCCAGGACCCATATGGATCGCTGCACCCCCGCCAGACCGTGGACGATATCCTTCGCGAACCCCTGCTCATCCATAGCTTAACTGACGCTGCCGAGAAGGTTACCATTGCCCTGAGCGACGTAGGACTCCTGCCCCTTCATCGGTTTCGCTACCCGCACCAGCTCTCCGGCGGCCAACGCCAGCGAGTGGCCATTGCCAGGGCATTGATCCTCCGTCCCCGAATTCTCCTGCTCGATGAACCAACCTCGGCCCTTGATGTCTCGGTCCAGGCAGAAATTCTCAACCTTATTGCCCGCCTGCGGCGGAGCTACCAGCTGACCAGCATTCTGGTCAGTCATGACCTGGGCGTAGTTGCCCATTTGTGCAGCCGCATTGCTATCATGCAGAGCGGCAGGCTGGTTGAAGTCCTTGATGTTGACAGTCTGCGGCGTGGTAGGGCGAAGGAGGCCTATAGTCTGGAACTCCTGGCCGCGAGCCGGGGGTTCAGCAGGGCCCCAAGTCAATCGCAGACGAACCTTGCTTTGCCCGCCAAAAGGGTCTGAGATGAACCTTCAGTCCGACACAGAGCGGGCCACCCCTGCACTGCTCGGGTTCAACAATCGATCTGGAGGTTTGAATGTTACAACGCTTTAGGTATGCGCTTCTCGCTTGCGCACTCGTGACGGTAACACCTGTCGCATTTGCCGATACGCCGGCCGATACGCTGGTGATCGCAAAAATATCGACGATATGATCACCCTGGACCCCGCCGAAGCCTATGAGTTCTCCGGCATCGAGATCATTAGCAATATTTATGACCGGATCATGCGCTTGGAGCCGACCGACATTACCAAGCTCGTGGGCGGCGTGGCCGAAAGCTACACCTTGAGCGAGGACGGCAAAACCCTGACATTTAAAATCAGGGGTGGACCAAAATTCGCCTCCGGCAATGCCATTACCGCGGCAGATGCAGTTTTCTCACTGCAGCGGGTGGTGAAACTCGACAAAACCCCTGCCTTCCTTATCGGACAGCTAGGATGGACCAAGGACAATGTCGATCAACTGGTGAAATTGACTGATGACGAGACGCTCCAGATCACCATTACCGAGGATTTCGCGCCTTCGCTGGTTCTCAGCCTGATGTCCTCGGTCGTGGGCTCGGTGGTCGACATGAAAGTCGCCATGGAGCACGAAACCGACAGCGACATGGGCCACACTTGGTTGAAAACCAATTCAGCCGGCTCCGGCGCCTATTCACTCGCAGCCTGGAAAGCCAACGAGAGCGTGGCGCTTGACGCCAATCCCAACTACCGCGGCGGCCAGCCTGCCCTGAAGCGCGTGGTGATCCGCCATGTGCCGGAGCCTGCAGCCCAACGTCTCCGATCGAGAAGGGCGATCAGACATTGCGCGCGACCTGACGGGCGACCAGGTGTCCGGCATCGTGGACAATAAAGACATCACTATCACCCCGGTTCCGCAAGCCACACTCTACTACGTGGGCCTCAACCCGAAGATGGCCCAGTTTAAGGACGTCAAAGTGCGTCAAGCTATGCACTATCTCGTTGATTATGACGGCATGGTGAATTCCTTCCTCAAGGGGGGCTTGAAGGTGCATCAGACTTTCTGGCCCTCGGGCTTCTGGGCCGCCCTCGACGAAAACCAATACGCCTTCGATCCCGCCAAGGCCAAAGCGCTTTTGGCAGAGGCCGGCATCACAGACGGCTTCGAAGTCACGCTCGATACGCCTAACTCTTCGCCCTTCACCAATATCGCCCAGTCCATTCAGTCAACAATGGCACAAGGCGGCATCAAGGTGAAGATCCTCCCGGCAGAAGAAAAAACGGTGCTCACCAAATACCGCGCCCGCCAGCACCAAATGCTGCTGATTTACTGGGGGCCGGACTACATGGACCCTCACACCAACGCCTCTTCCTTTGCGCGCAATGACGACAATTCCGACGCCCCGAAAGCAAAGCCTCTGGCTTGGCGGAACGCGTGGGATATTCCCGAGATCACCAAGATGACCGATGCGGCGGTGCGCGAACGTGACGAGGCAAAGCGCGAACAGATGTACAAGGACCTGCAGAAGAAGGTAATGGATGAAGGTCCTTTCATCATCATGTTCCAGGACACGACGCAGCTGGCGACGCGGGCCAACGTGAAGAACTTCGTCATGGGGCCGAGCCCGATCTCGTCTATTACAATCTGACAACGAAGTAGGCGATTTGGGTTCGGATTCTAAACCGCGGCCGCGCTAGCCGGCTGATGCTGGACAGGGGCTTTCCGCTCTTGGTTCTGGCCCAGCCGGAAAGCATAACTTACGCAGCGGGG
>CAVZAJ010000001.1:0-227157 GCA_963773295.1 uncultured Alphaproteobacteria bacterium | reverse complement strand
TTTGTAATTGAACTCCTGGAGCGCCGCGCCGATGCGCGTGCCCCCCGACCAGTCCTTGACCGCCGCTGAGACCTTGTCCATCGCCTCATCCACATCGCGATGCTGCAATTCGCGCGTGATATTGGTCAGTCGCGTGCCGAACAGGAATACCTGACCCGCTCGCGGTCATTGATCAGCGCATGCAGGAAATGCAGGAACATGCGGCTGTAGTTCGAGCACGACCCGGATATGTCGCACAGCACGACCAGCGGCGGCTCGCGCATCTTGCGGCTCGCGCCGCTCAAGATCGATGACATGGCCGCCGGCGCGCAGCG
This sequence comes from uncultured Alphaproteobacteria bacterium, assembly GCA_963773295.1. GTDB lineage: Bacteria > Pseudomonadota > Alphaproteobacteria > Rhizobiales > Aestuariivirgaceae > Aestuariivirga. Next base: position 226,843 of record CAVZAJ010000001.1, on the reverse strand, counting down.
AGCCTTAAGGTGCGCCGCATATCGATGCGCTCGCCATGAGCCGGCTGGAAGCGGCGGGTCCGGACCTCGCGCCGGTGGAGGCGCAGGCGGCGATCGCCCCTTGGCCTGCGCCTGCTCGGCCACCGTCATCTGCTCGAAATCCTTGGTGCGCAAGACCTCATCGGCGGACGCGGTGAAAGTCGCATCGAGTTCGAGCGTGTCGGGCTTTTCCTCGCGCCGGCTCTGCGTCTCGACCTTGTCGAACATTGCTTCGGCCAGACGGCGGAAGCCCGCCTCCTTCGGCTTGTCGTCGGCCGGCCGCGTGATCTGCTGGAACATGCAGCTGCATCAGCTGCTCGAGCATCTTCGGCTTCTTCCAGAACACGTGGAACGCCTGGTCGAAAATCTCCTTGTGCTCGCGCCGCTTCACGAAGACGGCATGCAGCGTCCAATAGAAATCCTCGCGGATGCGCAGCGTTCCGCTCAGCGCCGCATCGAGCGCATCGATCACAGAGCCGGGGCCGACCGGCAGGCCCGCTTCGCGCAACACCCGGGCAAAATGCATGATGTTGACCGCAAGCTTGCCCGGACGGCGACTCGCCCATCACGGCACGCGGGCCGCAGCCGTGGTGCGGATCTCGGCCTTGATCTGGTCGAGAATGCGCTTGGCTTCCGAGCCTTCCATGCGCACGATGTCGTCCTGGTACTTGAGCAGCACGCCCAGCGTGTCGTTGACCGTCTGCGGATCGAGCGACACGGCGTCGAGCTCATGCAGCGCCGATACCCAATCCAGCGTTTCGGCAACGCCCGGCGACTTGAAGAGATCGCCGCCGCGCAGCGCCTGGACGAAGCCCACGACTTCGCGCGCGAGCGCGGCGGAGGCATCGGGCCGCTTGGCCTTGATGATGGCGAGTTCGCGCTCGGCATCCGGATAGCCGACCCAGTGATAGAGGCAGCGGCGCTTCAGCGCGTCATGCACTTCGCGGGTGCGGTTGGAGGTGATGACGACGATCGGCGGCTCCTCGGCCTTGATCGTGCCGAGTTCCGGGATGGTGATCTGGAAGTCCGACAGCACCTCCAGCAGAAATGCCTCGAAGGCTTCATCGGTGCGGTCGAGCTCATCGATGAGCAGAACCGGCGCGCCGCCTTCGGCGCTTCAAGCGCCTGCAGCAGGGCCGCTTGATGAGGAAGCGTTCGGAGAAAACATCCTGCCCCAGGCGCTCGCGGTCCAGTTCGCCCGAAGCTTCCGCGAGGCGGATCTCGATCATCTGGGCCGAATAGTTCCACTCATAGACGGCCGAATTGACGTCGAGCCCTCATAGCATTGCAGCCTGATCAGCTTGCGGCCCAGGCCTTCGGCCAGAACCTTGGCGATCTCGGTCTTGCCGACGCCCGCCTCGCCTTCGAGAAACAAGGGCCGCCCCATGTTGAGGGCCAGGAACACGACCGTCGCCAGATCCCGGCCGGCGACATAGCCATTGGCCTTCAGCAGAACAGCCGTTTCGTCGATGGATGTGGGAAGTGCCGTCATGATGCCTCTCGGCAATAGAAAGCCCGCAAGTGACAGCCCGCGGGTCCGACGCGCAGTATGGATCTTACTTCGCCGCTTCCACCGCCCGGCGCGCCAGGACGCTGACGAGATGGGCGCGGTATTCGGCGGAGGCGTGCATGTCGCTGTTGAGGCCCTTGGCCTTGACGCGAAATTCCGGCAACGGCCGAGGCCGCAAAGCTCTTGGCCAGCGCCGTTTCCATTTCCGGCACCCGGAACACCTTGGGGCCGGCGCCGGTCACCGCGACGCGCACTGTGCCGTCGCGCCCCTTGCGCCACGAACACGCCCACCATCGCATAGCGCGAGGCCGGATTGGGGAATTTCATGTGGCCGGATTTCTTCGGCACGGGGAATCTCACCGCGGTGACGATCTCGTCATCCTTGAGCGCCGTCTGGAACATGCCGGTGAAGAAGTCATCCGCCGGAATCTTGCGCTTGTTGGTGACGACGGTGGCGCCGAGGCCGAGGCAGGCGGACGGATAATCCGCCGCCGGATCATTATTGGCGATCGAGCCGCCGATGGTGCCGCGGTGGCGCACATGGACGCCGCCGATGTTGCCGGCCAGTTCCGCCAGGGCCGGAATGGCTTTCTTGACCGCGGCAGATGTCGCCACGTCCTGGTGGGTGGTGCCGGCCTTGATCACCACGGCATTTGCCGACGGTGATGCCGGAAATGCCCTTGAGGCCGCGAGGTCGATGATGTCGGAGGGCGACGCCAGGCCCTGCTTCATGGTCGGCAGAAGCGTCATGCCGCCCGACATGAAGTTGCCGCCCTTGGCTTTCTTGAGCAGTGCCGCGGCAGCATTGACGGTTGCGGGGCGGTGATAGTTGAAATTTTCCATTTTCTGTCCCCTTATTCTGCGGCGCGTTTCATGGGCTGCATGGCATTCCACACCGTCTGCGGCGTCGCCGGCATGGCAATCTCTCGCACCCCGATCGCATCGGTGATGGCGTTCATCACGGCGGGCGGCGCCGCAATCGCGCCCGCCTCGCCGCAGCCCTTCATGCCCAGCGGATTGGACGGGCACTTGGTCTCGGTGAAGCCCAGCTTGAAGTTTTCGATTGCGGCATGTTGCCGGCCTTGGGCATGCAGTAGTCCATGTAGGAGCCGGTCAGCAGCTGGCCCGACTCACGGTCATAGGAGCGCCTTCAAGCAGCGCCTGGCCGACGCCCTGGGCGATGCCGCCATGCACCTGGCCCTCGACGATCATCGGATTGATGATCGTGCCGAAGTCATCGACCGCCGTCCAGCTCGCGATCTTGGTGACGCCGGTATCGTGGTCGACCTCGACCTCGCAGATGTGGACGCCCGCCGGGAAGGTGAAGTTCGTCGGATCGTGGAACGAGGTTTCCTTGAGGCCCGGCTCGATTTCCGAGGTGGGGAACTTGTGGGCGACATAAGCGGCAAGCGCCACTTCGCCGAAGGCCATCTTCTTGTCGGTGCCCTTGACCGTGAAGGTGCCGTCCTTGAAGTCGATGTCATCGGTCGACGCTTCCATGACGGCGGCGGCAACCTTCTTCGCCTTGGCCTCGATCTTGTCCAGCGCCTTTGAAATCGCCGTCATGCCGACCGCGCCCGAGCGCGAGCCATAGGTGCCCATGCCGAACTGCACCTTGTCGGTGTCGCCATGGACGATCGCCACATTGTTGATGTCCACGCCGAGCCGGTCCGACACGAGCTGGGCGAAGGTCGTTTCATGGCCCTGGCCATGGCTGTGCGAACCGGTGAGGACCTCGACCGTGCCGACCGGATTGACCCGCACTTCGGCCGATTCCCACAGGCCGACGCCGGCACCCAGCGAGCCGACCGCCGCCGAAGGGGCGATGCCGCAGGCTTCGATATAGGCCGAGAAGCCGATGCCGCGCAGCTTGCCGTTCTTGGCGGACGCCGCCTTGCGCGCCGCAAAGCCCTTGTAGTCCGAAAGCTCCAGCGCCTTGTCCAGCGACGCGCCATAATCGCCCGCGTCATACATGAAGATGACCGGCGTCTGGTGCGGGAACTGGGTGATGAAATTGCGCCGCCGGAATTCCGCCGGATCGATCTTCATTTCACGCGCCGCCGTTTCGACGATGCGTTCGACGACATAGGTGGCTTCCGGCCGTCCGGCGCCGCGATAGGCGTCGACCGGCGCGGTGTTGGTGTAAACCGCATCAACCTCCGCATAGATGTTCGGGATATTGTACTGGCCCGAGAGCAGGGTGGCATAGAGATAGGTCGGCACGCAGGACGAGAAGGTCGAGAGATAGGCCCCCATCGAGGCAATCGTGTGGACCTTGAGGCCCACGATCTTGCCCGCAGCATCCATCGCCAGTTCCGCATGCGTAACATGGTCGCGGCCATGGGCATCCGACAGGAAGCCCTCCGTACGGTCCGCCGTCCACTTGACCGGGCGCCCGCCGATGCGCTTCGACGCCCAGACGCAGATGACTTCTTCGGCATAGATGAAGATTTTGGAGCCGAAGCCGCCGCCCACATCGGGAGCGATGACGCGCAGCTTGTGTTCCGGCGCCAGGCCATGGAACGCCGAGATCACCAGGCGCGCCACATGCGGATTCTGGCTCGTGGTATAAAGCGTGTAGTGCTCGTAGCCCGTATCATAGGAGCCGATGGCGGCGCGGGTCTCCATGGCATTGGGAATGAGCCGGTTGTTGATCGAGGTCAAGCTTGGTCACATGCGCCGCTGACTTGAAGGCGGCATCCGTTGCCGCTTCGTCGCCGATCGACCAGTTGTAAACCCGGTTGTCGGAGGCCACGTCATGGACCTGCGCCTTGGTTTTCATGGCCTGGGCGGCATCCACATTATGCGGCAGCACGCCGTAGGACACGACAACCGCCTGGGCGGCAGCCTTGGCCTGTTCCCGGGTTTCCGCGATGACGACGGCCACCTGGTCGCCGACGTAGCGCACCTTGCCGCTGGCGAGAATGGGATGCGGGCCCGCCTTCATGGGCGAGCCGTCCTTGGAATGGATCATCCAGCCGCAGATCAACCCGCCGATCTTGTCTTCCTCGACTTCCTTGGAAGTGAAGACATCGACCACGCCCGGCATCTTCTTGGCCTTGGCGGTGTTGATCGACTTGATCGTGGCATGGGCATGGGGGCTGCGCACGAAATAGGCGTAGGTCTGGTCTTTCAGGTTGATGTCGTCGGTATACTGGCCCTTGCCGGTGATGAACCGCTTGTCTTCCTTGCGCATCACCCGCGCGCCAATTCCTGTGTCGGACATGTTGCTTGCCTCCGTTACATTTTTTCGGCAGCGGATTGAACCGCCGCCACGATGTTATGATAGCCCGTGCAGCGGCAGATGTTCTGCGAAAGCTCGCGGCGGATGACCTCCTCGCTCACCTTCTTGCCATTGCGCTTCACGATGTCGATGGAGGCCATGATCATGCCGGGGGTGCAGAAACCGCATTGCAGGCCGTGATTCTCATGGAAGGCCTGCTGCATGGGATGCAGCGTGCCGTTCTTGGCAATGCCTTCGATGGTGGTGACGGCAGCGCCTTCGCAGGCCACCGCAAGCGTCGTGCAGGATTTGACCGCCTTGCCATCGATATGGACGACGCAGGCCCCGCACTGGCTGGTGTCGCAGCCCACATGGGTTCCGGTGAGACCCAGATTCTCCCGGATAAAATCAACCAGCAGCGTGCGGTTTTCAACCTCTCCGCCGACCGCCTTGCCGTTCACTTTCATGGAAATTGCGGGCATTCAGATGACCTCCCTTGCGATCCCTCGAAGGCATTGAATTGACCCTCGTTCCGGGATTTCTTTTTAGTACTTTATAATCATCCCAGATTTGCACCTTGGTCAAGCCTTAGCAAGCACATTGCAAAACTGTCGCGGAGCAATGCGGTATTGAAAGCCTGAGTGCAAAAGCTTTGCCACCCTGTAACTTGCTGCCGTTTTTTAATCAGGCCACGGCCTGTTGTATCACCGGGATGCCGCGTTCGCGGTATGGGGTGCGGCCGTAGAAGGCGCGGTAGCATTTGGAAAAATGCGATGGGCTTGAGAAGCCGGAGGCCAGCGCCACGTTGATCACCGACATGTCGGTCTGCAACAGCAGCGAGCGCGCTTTCTTCAACCGCAGTTCCAGGTAATAGCGCTTGGGCGACCGGTCGACATAGCGCCGGAACAGGCGCTCGAGCTGGCGCGTCGAAAGGCCCGCCTGCTTGGCCAGCAGGCTGGGCGACAGCGGCTCCTCCAGATTTTCTTCCATCTTCTCGATGATGCCCACGAGCTTTGGGTGCCGCGCCCCGATGCGGGCGGGAAGCGACATGCGCTGGTGCTCGCTGTGGTGGCGGATCGGCGAATGCAGCACGGCCTCGGCCACGCCCGAGGCGAGGTCCGGCCCATGCTGGCTGGCGATCATGGTGAGCATCATGTCGAGCGCCGTGGTGCCGCCGGCGCTGGTGAAGCGGTCCTTGTCGATTTCAAACAGGCCACCCGTGGCATTGATGTCCGGGAAGGCTTCCGAGAAGCCCGGCAGGTTTTCCCAATGGATGGTGCATTTATAATCGTCGAGAATGCCGGCTTCCGCCAGCAGGTGCGCCCCGGTGCAGACCGCGCCGATGTCATTGCCCCGCCGCGCCGTTTTGCGCAGCCAGGAAATCAGCCGTTTGTCCGAATGGTGCTGCACATTGAGCCCGGCACAGACGATGATGGTGGCATGCGGCGGAACCGTTTCCAGATCGCCGTTGACCATGGTGAGAATGTTGTTGGAGGCAGCCACCGGCTGGCCATCCACCGAATGCATGGTCCAGCGGTAAAGCGCCTTCTCCGACATGCGGTTTGCCAGCCTGAGGGGCTCAATTGCCGAGGTCACCGGCATCATGGTGAATTCCGGCACCAGAATCAGGGCAAAGGTCTGCGGCACGTCCTTGGGTTTGTCGCCAAACATGGGTTTTCTCCGAGGCCCGCATCTTTGCGGCAGTTCCGGCACTTTGTCCACCAGCGCCATGTCGCAGTCGAAAACCGACTTATGACAGGGTAAATGGTCGGTTTCGTATTGTTGCTGTCGCAAATCCTTGGGCGAATAACAGGCGTTCCCGCCATTTTACAGGCTGACTTGCCCGGAGGCCCTTTCGTGAATGCTCCCCATTTTCTTAGCCCTGCAAAATCCCACCTGATGGCCAATCCTTCCCGTGAATTCCTGAAGAACCTGTCGCTTGAAATCACCGCCAGGCAGATTGAAAAACTGCCGGTCTTGCAGGAGCGCCTGCCCAGGGGCACGCCGGTCTTCATCGCCTTGATCGATCCGGCCGATCAGGCGGGGCAGTTGGCGGCGGCGGCGGCCTTGCGCAAGGCCGGCCTTGAACCTGTTCCCCACGTGCCGGCCCGCTTCGTGCTCGATGAAGCGGATTTGAAGAACCGCATTGCCGCTTTGGCGGGCGAGGCGGGGGTGACGCAAATGCTGGTGCTGGGCGGCGGAGCACCTACGCCGATGGGAAAATTTGATGCAGCCATCCAGTTGCTGCAAACCGGCGTGTTCCAGGACAACGGCGTGACGCGCATCGGCATCGCCGGCCACCCGGAGGGCAATGCCGACATCACCAAGGTTCATGGTGAAGCGGTACTGCTGAAAGCCCTGGGTGAGAAGCAGGCCTGGCTGAAGGCCAACAACATGTCAGGCTTCATTGCCACGCAGTTTTTGTTTGAAGCGGCGCCCGTCGCCTATTGGGCCAGCATGCTGCGCGACAACGGCATCGATCTTCCCATTCATGTGGGCATTCCCGGACCGGCGACGATCAAGACCCTGGTGAAATATGCCGCCATGTGCGGCGTTGGAAATTCGGCGCGCTTCATCAGGAAGCAGGCTCTCAACATTACGAAATTATTGACGGTGAACACGCCCGATGAATTTATCGAGCAGCTCGCCGTGCTGCATTTCGACCGCCCCGAACTGGGCATTCAGGCCCCGCACCTCTATCCCTTCGGCGGCTTCGACAAGATGTTCGACTGGCTCACGCCGAAATTGGCAGGCTGATGCACTTGAAAAGCTGTGGCCGGGGTTTTAATCCCGGCCAAACTCTTTTACGCGTTCATCAGTTAGCGGCTGGAGCGCTGTCTATCCTCCGAACCACTCTGGCCGCCCTCGACATTCGTCCATACCTGGGCGTCATTGCCGACGGCAAAGGCATTGCTGCTGTTGGACTGGGCCTTCACCTGGTTCGAGTACTGGCCAAAATATGCATCTGAATCGCTGGGATGGTTGCGGCTTTCGCCGGCAAGTGCAACTGTTGAAACAGCGGCCAGGGCGAGGAGGGAAATTGCGATCTTCTTCATGATAATATCCTTTACTTCTCTTTTTGATCCTACGTCGTGAACCGCGCTCATCGCAGTCCCGATAGGTTCGATGTAAGAAGCCAGGGGTTGGTTACAAGAAGAAATGTAATATTGTTGATCACATATTTTTGATCTAGCAATATCAATATGTTAACAAAAATTTGAAAACCTGTTGAGGCCTTGCACAACGCCGGTGCAGCGGCCGCTTCAGCCCCTCAATTAGGTGCGTTTTGCGCCCCAAACAAGTTAACTTTCGCGGGCGCGCGCGCCGTTGCGAGGATAAAGTCCCACGCATAATCGGCGTAGGAACGGAACACATAAATGTCAAAAACCGTGTCCTCCACAACATGTAGCAGCGCCGCGATTTCCGCATACCGCATGCGGCGCACCGCGCCCGGCCCATAGTCACCGCTGAGCAGGTCAAGGGATGAACCCTTGAGCAGAACCTCGCGCACCCCTTCGCCTTCAAGGCGCAGAACCGCGCGCATGTCGGAGACATCAACAATGAGTGAATGAATATTTCCGAGTTCGGTGCGCAACGCGGCGGTGAGCTCAACCGCCTTGGCGCGCGAACAGAGAATGAGCCATTGGTCGATGGAGAGCCACAAGGCTTTTGCATCACCCCAGGACACGCTGGTGCGTGGTGTCTTTGGCAAATCAAGGCCCAGAACCTTTTTCGCCGCCGCCATGAACTTCTTGTCCGCAGTGGAGCCACGCAGGTCAATCATGCCGCGGTCGGTGATTTCGCGAAGCTCGATGCTCAGGCCCTGGGGAGATTCGCGGTGGGCGAGGGGAGATTTCAACATAGAGCTCAGACATTCTGCCGCGCTCCTTCCTTGTCATAGAATACGGGATCGACGATTTTGGCGCGGATCACCTTGCCGCCTTCGAGGGGGAATGACAGCGTTTCGCCGATGCGGGCCCGGCCATTCTGAATGAGCGCCATGGCGATGGAACGTTCAAGCGTCGGTGAATGGTAAGACGAGGTGACCTGGCCGATCATTTCCATCGGCGGCTTGTCTTTCACCTGGCGCACGGCGTAGGCGCCATCCGGCAAAACATCCGTGGGCTCTTCCGTGAGCAGCCCCACGAGCTGCTTGCGGTTCGGCCCCTTGAGATAGCTTTGCTCCAGCGAACGCTTGCCGATGAAGTCAGTTTTCTTCTTTGAGACGAGGCCATCAAGCCCCACATCAATCGGCGTCGTCGTGCCATCGGTTTCATCGCCGATGACGATGAAGCCTTTTTCGGCGCGCAGCACATGCAGCGCTTCCGTGCCATAGGGTTCAATGCCCAATTCCTTGCCCGCATCAAGAATGGCATTCCAAAGCCCGCGCCCCATGTTGGCTGGCGTTGCCACCTCATAGGACTGTTCGCCGGAGAAGCTGATGCGGTAGACGCGAACGGGATAGCCGCCAAGCTTGCCTTCCTTGAAGGACATATGCGGGAAGCCGTCATGGGAGAGGTCGAAATCAGCCCCGAGCTTCGCCAGCACATTGCGCGCCCGTGGGCCGGCGATGGCAAATTGCGCCCATTGCTCGGTCACCGGCGTGACAAACACCTTATAATGCGTCCACTCGGTTTGCAGCCATTCCTCAAGCCAGGCGGCTATGCGGTCCGCCCCGCCGGAGGTGGTGTGCATCAGGAAATGATCTTCTCCCAGCCGCACCGTGACGCCATCATCGGTGAGGAAACCCAGCTCGTTCATCATCAAGCCGTAGCGGCACTTGCCGACTTTCAGTGTTGAAAACATGTTGGTGTACATGCGGTCGAGGAATTCCGCCGCATCCGGCCCCTTGATCTCAATCTTGCCAAGGGTCGAGGCATCAAGCAGGCCCACCTTGTGGCGCACCGCAAGGATTTCGCGGTTGATCGAGCCATGCTTGTCTTCGCCGGCATCCCGTATAGGTGTAAGCCCGGCGCCATTGGCCGACCGGTTCAAACGTCGCGTTCCTGTCCGCATGCCATTGGTAAATCGGCGTGCGCCGAACGGGGAGAAACAGGTTCTTGGTCAGCACACCCGCAATCGAGCCGAAGGAAAACGGCGTATAGGGCGGGCGGAAGGTCGTGACGCCGATTTCCGGAATACTCTTGCCTGTCGCTTCCGAGAGAACCCCGAGGCCGTTGAGGTTCGACGTCTTGCCCTGGTCGGTGGCCATGCCGAAGGTGGTGTAGCGCTTGGTGTGCTCCACCGACTCGTAGCCCTCGCGCTGCGCCAGTTCCAGATCGGCAACCGTCACGTCGTTCTGGAAATCGATGAAATGCTTGTTGCCCTCATTATACTTGCCCGTGGCCGGCGCAAACCAAAGGGCTTCCAGAGGCCTCTGCACATCCTGCTCGGCCTTGGGCAGTTTTGCCTTGGCCGCCTTGCTTTTCCGCTTTGCCGCTGTCTCGCCCGCCGCCGAGGCTTCGGCGATGATGTCGGCCAGCCCAAAGGTGCCGTTGGCAGCGCCAACCGCGATGATCGGGTCCTGATGCCGGTCGGGCCGGAAGGATTGCAGGCCGTCGTCAAACTTGATCTTGCCGCCGTTATGGCACCAGAGATGAAGTGCCGGATTAAACCCGCCCGACATGGCGATGAAATCGCAGGAAACTTTCCGCTCGGTGATGACCCGGCCTTGGCCCTTGCGGTAGGCCGCAACGCGCACCGCGGTGACACCGAGATTGCCTTCGACCGCTGACACCACCGAACTTATCGGCCACGTCGATGCCGGCGGCGCGGGCCTTTTCGACCAAAGCGCCCTCCGCCCGGCCCCGCGAGTCGACAACCCGGACGCCAATCCCCGCGGCCTTCAGTGTCAGCGCCGTTTGATAGGCGTCGTCATTATTGGTGAAAACTATGCCTTCTACCCCGGGCGCTACGCCATAGCGCTCCACCATGGCGCGGGCCGCCGAGGCCAGCATGATGCCGGGCCGGTCATTGTTGGCGAAGGCAATCGGGCGTTCGATGGCCCCGGTTGCAAGGATCACCTGCTTGGCGCGGACTTTCCAAAGGCGGTGGCGCGGCGCGCCTTCCCGCAGCAATGCGGGATCATGGTCAGCCACCCGCTCAAACAGCATCAGGTAATTATGGTGCCAATGGCCCACGACAGTCGTGCGGGGCAGGAGATGTACATTCTCCGCCGCCGCAAGCGAGGACACCTTTTCGGCGACCCAGGCCGTTTGCGGCTTGCCATTAAGCGTTCCGCCGCAAATATCCGCAACCCCGCCAAACTGTGCATTCTCATCGGCCACAATAACTTTGGCGCCGGTCGCTGCAGCAGAGTCAGCCGCTGCCAATCCCGCAACACCGCCGCCCACCACCAGCACATCGCAATGGACATGGATGTTTTCGTAAGCATCGGGATCGCGGCCTTCCGGCGCGTGGCCCAGGCCTGCGGCCTTGCGGATGAGCGGCTCATACACATGCTTCCAGAAGCGCTGCGGCCACATGAAGGTCTTGTAGTAGAAGCCGCCGGGAATGAAGCGCGAGACCTTGCTGTTGAGCGAGCCCACATCGAAGGCAAGCGAAGGCCAGCGGTTCTGGCTCACCGCCTGCAACCCGTCAAAAAGTTCAACCTGTGTGGCGCGCAAATTGGGTTCATGGCGCGCGCCATCGCCCACGCCGACGAGCGCATTCATTTCTTCCGAGCCAAGGCCGACAACCCCGCGCGGCCGGTGATACTTGAAACTGCGGCCAAAAAGTTTTGTGCCATTGGCCATGACCGCCGAGGCCAGCGTATCACCGGCAAAGCCGGTGAGCTGCTTGCCATCAAAGCTGAAATGCACCTTCTTCGTGCGGTCTATGCGGGTGCCGCCCTGGGCCAGGCGGTAAGGCTTGTTGCTCATGGTTTTGCGTCCGCCTTCAGCCTGTCTTTGAAATACGCCGCCCATTCGCCCGTGGCCAGTTCCATCACCTCGCGCGGCGGCAATTCGGTAATGCCGTAAAACGCCTTGAATTCCATGGTCACTGTGTCGCGCGCCGCATGGAACCATTTCCCGCAGCCCCGGTCGCAGCGCCAGCGCTCGAAATGCAGGCCCTTCGGATTGTGCCGGATGAACAGGTAATCGCGCTGCGCTTCATCGCTGACATTCGCCGGATCATGGGTCGCCGGCCGTCGTACATGGGCCTGGCCGCCGCCATGGAAATCCGTCTCGTCGCCTTCCGCGCCACACACTGGGCAATGAACAACTAACATATCATCTGCTCCTAATGTGCCACCGCTGCCGCGACGCTTTCGTCGATCAGGCGGCCTTCCGCGAAACGGTTGAGACCGAACGGCTCGGCGATGGGGTGCGGCCTGTCATGGGCAATGGTGTCGGCGAAGACATAACCAGAACCGGGAATGGCCTTGAAGCCGCCCGTGCCCCAGCCGCAATTCACATAGAGGCCTTCCACATCGGTTTTGGAAATGATCGGCGAACGGTCTCCCGTCATGTCGACGATGCCGCCCCACATGCGCAGCATGCGCAGCCGCGAAATGATCGGAAAGGTTTCAACCAGCGCCGTCACCGTGTGTTCCAGCGAAGGAAAGGAGCCGCGCTGCGAATAATTGTTGTAGGGATCCGTGCCGCCGCCGATCACCAGCTCGCCTTTGTCCGACTGGCTGATATAGCCATGCACCGTATTGGCCATGACAACGCAATCAATGACGGGCTTGATCGGTTCCGAGACAAGCGCCTGCAAACAAAGACTCTCGATCGGCATGCGAACGCCGGCGGTCTGCATCAGGGTGGAAACATTGCCTGCGGTTACAACGCCGATTTTTTTCGTCTTGATCGAACCGCGGGATGTTTCAAGGCCAACAACTTTCCCGCCTTCGCGCCTGATCCCGGTGACTTCGCAGTTCTGGATAATATCGACACCCAAAGCGTCAGCCCCGCGGGCATAGCCCCAGGCCACCGCATCATGCCGCGCCGTGCCGCCGCGCGGCTGGTAATAAGCGCCGAGAATGGGATAGCGGCAGTTCGGATCATCATTGATGATCGGAACGATTTCTTTCACCTCAGCCGGAGAGATCATCCGGCAATCCAGTCCCGCCAAACGGTTGGCGTGGGCTGTACGCTTGAAGGCGCGGAGCTCATGCTCGGTCTGGCACAGCATCAAAACGCCGCGCGGCGAAAACATGACGTTGTAATTCAACTCCTGGCTCAGCCCCTCGTAGAGCGAGCGTGCCAGTTCATAAATGGCGATGGAGGCATCCTGCAGGTAGTTCGAGCGGATAATGGTGGTGTTGCGCCCGGTATTGCCGCCCCCCAGCCAGCCCTTTTCGAGGATGGCAATGTTGGTCATTTTGTGGTTTTTCGCGAGGTAATAGGCCGTGGCCAGGCCATGCCCGCCAGCCCCCACGATCACCGCGTCATAGGCAGCCTTGGGCGCCGGAGAGCGCCAGGCCCGCTCCCAATCCTTGTGGTAATTCATGGCGTTGCGGGCGAGTGAAAAGATCGAATAACGGGATTTCATCGGGCCTATCCTTGATGCCTCTGTCTTGTATCAAATGGGCCCCGCAATCACTACAGCTTTCCGACGCCCCATTGCCGCCATGCGACAATGCGACGTGACAGGTGGATGGCTATGAATTGTATTGTTGGTTCACCATGAGAAAACCCGTAACCGCATGATGATCTGGTTGATTTTTGCCGGCATGACGGCCGCCGTGGTGGCCGCCTTGCTTGTGCCGTTCATGCGCAAATCCGAAGGCCCCCAAAGCCCCGATTCCGACTTCGACCGGGCCATTTACCGTGACCAGTTGCAGGAACTCGACCGGGACGCCGCACGCGGACTGATCGGCGCGGCGGAGGCTCAGGCGGCCCGCAATGAAATCTCCAGGCGCCTCTTGCAGGTGGCGGCACCGGAAGCCCCCGCTGCCGGAAACCGCCATGCCCTGCTGGCGGTTCTGCTGGTGCCGCTCATTGCCCTGCCGGTCTATGCCAAATTCGGCAATCCGCTGCTGCCCGATGTACCCTTGCAGGAACGCCTGAAGGGGGCCATCGCCAACCAGGATTTTGAAGCACTGGTGGCAACCGTGGAGGCCCATTTGGCTGAAGCTCCCGATGATATCGAAGGCTGGAAAGTTCTGGCCCCGGCCTACAAGCGCGAACGGCGCTGGAGCGATGCGGCTGAGGCCTATGCCAATGTCCTGCGGCTCGCCGCGCCCACCGCCGATGCCATTGCCGATTATGGCGAAATGCTGGTCTTCGCCAATGAAGGCATGGTGACCGCTGAGGCCGAGGGTGCTTTTGCCGAGGCCTTGAAACTCGAAGCAGTGAACGAGCGCGCCAAATACTATTACGACATGGCCCTGAAGCAGGAGGGCAAAGCCCCCGCCTTGAGCGATGAACAGATTGCGGCGGTGCAGGCCATGCCGGCCCAGGACCAGACGGCGATGATTGCTGGCATGATGGATGGCCTCGAGCAGAAACTCGGCAAGGACAGCCGTGACCTTGAAGGCTGGAAGCGCCTGATCCGCGCCCGGCGCATTTCCAATGACATCGACAAGGCCAAAATCTCGCTCGACCTCGCCATGAATGTTTTCAAGGGCGAGCCCGCCTCTCTGGAAGCCCTGCGCAACCTTGCAAAAGAACTGGGGATCAATTGATGCGCATTTCATTTCATCTTTCTCATCGTCCGGCGTGACGCCGACCACCCAGACTTTCCGCGTTTTGGGAATGCTTGGGGTTGGAACGAAATGCAGCAGCGGAAACATTTGAGTCCCGGAAAGCCTTGGTCGGGTCATGCCCGACCATGGAGAGGGTTTAGATGACTCGTAAGCAAAAGCGCCTGTCCGTCATCGTCGGTGGCCTCGCCATTCTGGGACTTGCCGCGGGGCTGGTGCTCTATGCGCTCCGTGATTCGATTGTGTTTTTTTACACGCCCAGCGAAATCTCCGAAAAGAGCGTGCTGCCCGGAACCCGGCTGCGCCTCGGCGGGCTGGTGGAGAAGGGCAGCATTGCCAAAGCCGGCGGCACGACGGTTACCTTCATTGTGACCGACATGATCAAGACCCTCAATGTCAGCTATACCGGGCAACTGCCCGATCTTTTCCGCGAGGGGCAGGGCGTTGTCGCTGAAGGCATATTGGATGCCAGCGGGGTTTTCATGGCCGATACGGTTTTGGCCAAGCATGATGAGAACTACATGCCGAAAGATGTGGCCGACAAGCTGAAGGAAAAAGGCGTCTGGCAGGAAGGCAAGGGGGCAGGGCCATGATTGCCGAGATCGGACACTTCGCCCTCATCCTGGCGCTCGCCGTTGCCGCCTTCCAGACTCTGGTGCCGCTCATCGGCGCCGAACGCGGCAACCGCCGGATGATTGCATCGGCGGTTCCCGCCACGCTCATCCAGCTCATTCTCGTCTATGTGGCCTTTGCCGCGCTGACCCACGCATACCTTATTTCCGATTTTTCCGTGCGCAACGTCTTTGAGAATTCCCATTCGGCCAAGCCGCTGCTCTATAAAATATCCGGC
This sequence comes from uncultured Alphaproteobacteria bacterium, assembly GCA_963773295.1. GTDB lineage: Bacteria > Pseudomonadota > Alphaproteobacteria > Rhizobiales > Aestuariivirgaceae > Aestuariivirga. The sequence continues at coordinate 211,593 of CAVZAJ010000001.1, read as the reverse complement.
GTCTGGGGAAACCATGAAGGCTCCATGCTGCTCTGGGTTTTCATTCTCGCCAGCTTCGGCGGCGCCGTGGCGATCTTCGGTGATAATCTGCCGCCCACGCTCAAGGCCCGCGTGCTGGCGGTGCAGGGTTCCATCGGCTTTGCCTTCCTTCTCTTTATGGTGGTGGCCTCCAATCCCTTTGCCAGGCTCAATCCCGTGCCCATCGAAGGCAATGGCCTCAATCCGGTTTTGCAGGACCCGGCGCTCGCCTTCCATCCGCCTTTTCTCTATGCGGGCTATGTCGGCCTCTCCGTGGCCTTTTCCTTTGCCATTGCGGCTCTCATCGAAGGCAAGGTTGACGCAGCCTGGGCCCGCTGGGTAAGGCCGTGGACGCTGGCCGCCTGGATGTTCCTCACCATCGGCATCAGCATGGGAAGCTGGTGGGCCTATTATGAACTGGGCTGGGGCGGCTGGTGGTTCTGGGATCCGGTGGAGAACGCCAGCTTCATGCCCTGGCTGGTGGCAACGGCGCTCTTGCATTCCGCCATCGTCGTCGAAAAACGCAACGCCCTGAAAGTCTGGACCGTGCTGCTCTCGATCCTGGCCTTCTCGCTCTCGCTGCTCGGCACCTTCCTCGTGCGCTCCGGCGTCCTGACTTCGGTTCATGCCTTTGCCGTTGACCCGGCGCGCGGCATCTTCATTCTCGGCATCCTGTGCTTCTTTATTGGCGGCGCGCTGGCACTTTTTGCCTGGCGCGCCCCAGCCTTAAGGGCGGGCGGCTTCTTCTCGCCCATCAGCCGGGAAGGCGGCCTAGTGCTGAACAATCTTTTCCTCTGCGCCGCCTGCGCTTCGGTCCTGATCGGAACGCTCTATCCCCTGGCACTCGAAACCATCACCGGCGAAAAAATCTCCGTGGGGCCGCCCTATTTCAATCTCACCTTCGGACCCATCATGCTGCCGCTTCTGCTGCTTGTGCCCATCGGTGCCTTGCTGAGTTGGAAGCGGGCCGACCTTTTTGCCGTGCTGCAACGGCTCTGGGCCGCAGCGGCATTGGCCATCGGCCTGGGCGTTCTGGTATTCGTGGCAAGCCAGCGCGGGCCATGGCTGGCGCCGCTCGGCATGGCGCTGGGAGCATGGCTTATTTTTGGCAGCCTGGCGGATCTGGCAAATCGCATTGCCCTGTTCCGCGCGCCCCTGGGAACAAGCCTGCCACGCCTTGCGGGCCTGCCGCGCTCAAGCCTCGGTATGACCTGCGCCCATGCGGGGCTTGGCCTGATGATCATCGGCATCATCGCCATCACTTTGTGGAAGGTGGAGCATATCGTGGCGATGAAGCCCGGCGAGCGCACCGAGGTTGGCGGTTACACCGTCCAGTTCGTGGCTGAAACGCCGCTCACCGGCGAAAACTACACCGGCCGCGCCGGGCAGTTCCGGATTTTCCGCGGCGAAGCCGAAATCGCCACCGTTGTCTCCGAGAAGCGCGAATTCAAGCCCATGGGCACGCCGACAACCGAAGTGGGCCTGCATCAGACGTTGGCAGGGGATGTCTATGTGGTGATGGGTGACAGAACCGCCGATGGCGCGCGGGTGGTGCGTATGTATTTCAATCCCCTGGTGTCGCTGATCTGGCTTGGCGCCCTCATCATGTTTTTTGGCGGAGTCCTTTCGCTCACCGATCGCCGCTACCGTGTGGGCGCGCCCAAACAAAAGCTCACCCCCGCGGGAGTTCCGGCGGAATGAGATGGTTTCTGCTTTTCTCGCTGTTGCTGCTGACGCCCGCTTACGCTGTACAGCCCGATGAAATTCTGGCCGATGCAAAACTGGAACAGCGGGCCCGCGCTCTCTCGACGGGCTTCCGCTGCCTCGTCTGCCAGAATCAATCCATTGATGAATCTGATGCGCCGCTGGCCAAGGACCTGCGCATTCTCATCCGTGAGCACCTGACCAAGGGCGACAGCGACGCGGAGATAAGGGATTTCGTCGTGGCCCGCTACGGCGAGTTCGTCCTGCTCAAGCCCCGGCTCACCCCCCACACCCTCATTCTCTGGGCAACGCCTTTTCTGATTATCCTTGCCGGATTGGTCGTCATTCTGCGGCGGCGCAGGATTTCGGGCGTTCCAGCCGAACAGGCCTTGAGCGCCGAAGAGCAAAAAACCCTGCGTGACCTCACCAGCTAGCCAAACATTACAAATAATTCATGCCGCCGAAACCTGCGTGTAAGCCGCGAGCCCCTATCTCTAGTGCATCGATTCCCTGCAACGGAGAGAAATTTACATGTCAGCCTCATTCACCCTCACCCGCAAAACCGTATTTGGCCTGCTTGCCGCCGGCCTGCTCAGCGCAACGGCGTTAACCACGTCATTGGTCGTGGCGCCGCCGAATGTGGTGCACGCCCAGATTCAGGCCGCCATTGATCCCACCAAGGGCTTTGCCGATCTGGTGGACCGCGTGATGCCGGCGGTCATCAGCGTTGAAGTGAAATATGCCAATGCCGCCGACACGGACGGCGAAGCTGCCCCCCGCACGCAACAGTTCGAGGACTTCTTCAACCAGTTTCCCCAGTTCCGCAACCAAATGCCCCCCGGTTTTGAGAATCGCCGCCCGCGCGGCGGGGCCGCCATGGGCTCGGGCTTCCTGATCAGCGCCGACGGCTATGCGGTTACCAACAACCATGTGGTTCAGGACGCCGATGAAGTGACCGTCAAGATTCAAGGCGGCTCGGAGTTCAAGGCCGAAGTGATTGGCACCGATCCCAAGACCGATCTGGCCCTCATCAAGATCAAGTCGGACAAGCCCTTCCAGTTCGTGAAATTTGCCGAAACGCCGGCCCGTGTTGGCGATATCGTCATGGCCGTGGGCAATCCCTTTGGCCTCGGCGGCTCGGTCACCACCGGTATTGTCTCGGCCCAGGGACGCGACATTGGGTCCGGCCCCTATGATGATTTCCTGCAGATCGATGCCTCCATCAACCGCGGAAATTCCGGCGGCCCGGCATTCAACCTGCAAGGTGAAGTCATTGGCGTGAACACCGCGATCTTCTCACCCTCGGGTGGCTCCGTGGGCATCGGCTTTGCCATCCCCGCTGCCATCACCCAGGATGTGGTCGCAAGCCTCCGGGAGAGCGGCAGCGTGACCCGCGGCTGGCTTGGCGTGCAAATCCAGCCGGTGACCGATGAGATCGCCGAGAGCCTCGGACTTGCCAGTGCCAAGGGCGCGATTGTCTCCGACGTTACCGAGGATTCCCCCGCCCTTGCCGCCGGCTTCAAGCCGGGCGACACCATTCTCAAGGCCGATGGCTCGGAGATAGCCGATGCCCGCGACCTTTCGAAGAAAGTGGCCCGCTTCGCCCCCGGCAAATCCATCAATGTGGACATTGTCCGTGATGGCAAGCCCATGACGGTCGCCGTCAAGATCGGCACTATGCCGAATGACGCGAAAATGGCCAGCCGGGGAGGCGGCAGCCAGGACTCGGCTGATGTTGCCACGCTTGGCTTGAAACTCGGCCCGGCTGAAGATGGCGCCGGCGTGAAGATTGTCGAAGTTGCGCCAAACTCCGTTGCGGCCGACCAGGGCCTGAAAGCCGGCGACATCATCCTCGAGGTGGCCGGAAACGATGTGAACGGCCCGGCCGACGTGAAGAACGCCCTTAAGGAGGCGGGCAAGTCACGGGTGCTGATGTTGGTGCGGTCCGGTGAAAGCCAGCGTTTCCTGGCTCTTCCCCTGGCCAAGGGATAAAAGTTAGGACGCCCGAATGCCCCCTCCGCTCGGCATTTGACGTCCAATAGCGCGGAGGCCGCCTCCCAAGGTTCCCCCCTGATCCGGTGGCTTCCGCGCACTCTTCTCTGAAAGGGAAAGTCATGCAAGTCTCCACCTCACCTAAAAGCGAATCTCCGGGATTGGGACTGGCCGCCGACAAAATGCGTATTCTGGTAATTGAAGATGACCGCGACGCCGCCTCCTGGCTCATCAAGGGGCTGACCGAAAGCGGCCATGTGACCGACCATGCCGCCAATGGCGAGGATGGCCTGGCCATGGCGCAGGAGAATCTGCACGACATTCTCATCGTCGACCGCATGCTGCCGAAGCTCGATGGCCTTTCCATTATCCGCAGCCTGCGGGCCCAGGGCATAGCCACCCCCGTTTTGATTCTGAGCGCTCTGAGCGACGTTGACGAGCGGGTCAAGGGCCTGCGCGCCGGTGGCGATGATTACCTGGCGAAGCCTTATGCCTTTTCCGAGCTTCTGGCCCGCGTGGAAGGGCTGGGGCGGCGCAATTCCCAGGAGCCGATGGAAACAAAGCTGAAGGCCGTTGACCTTGAGATTGACCTGCTGACCCGCGCCGTAACGCGCGCCGGCCAGACCATTCCGCTGCAGCCCCGCGAGTTCAAGCTGCTGGAATACCTCATGCGCAATGCCGGCCATATCGTCACCCGCACCATGCTGCTGGAAAATGTCTGGGACTATCATTTCGATCCGCAAACCAATGTGATAGACGTGCATGTATCGAGGCTCCGGTCGAAGATCGACAAGGGCTTTGACGAGCCCCTTCTGCAAACCGTGCGTGGAGCCGGATATATGATACGTGCAGTTTAATCCGAAGATACTGAAGACCTCGACCTTTCGTCTGGCGGCCATCTACCTTTTGGTCTTCGCCCTTTCCGTGGGCTCCATCCTGGCTTACGTCTTCTGGAATACGGCAGGCCTTTTGGAGCGCCAGACCGATGCTACCATCCGCGCCGAAGTGCGGGCCCTTGCCGACCAGTACCGCCTTTTGGGTCTGCGCGGCATTGTCGACACGGTGCAGCGCCGGAGCGCCGAGCGCGGCGGCGGCGTCTACCTGATTGCCGATGCCGAAGGCAAGCGCGTCGCCGGAAATCTCGAATCCGTGCCGCCCCAGGTGATTGATGAAACCGGCTGGATTGATTTTCCCCTTGATATCCAGGTTGGCCAAAACAAGCAGCGCCGGTCGGCCCGCGCCTTTCACACGGATCTGAAGGACGACTATGAGCTGATCGTGGGCCGCGATGTCCAGGAACTGCGGCAGTTCGGCGACATCATCCGGCGCACGCTCTATTGGGCCCTGGGCATTGCCCTTGTTCTGGGCTTGGGCGGTGGCTTGCTCACCAGCCGCAACTTCCTCCGCCGGGTGGATGCCATTACCGACGCCAGCCGCACCATCATGGGCGGAGATCTTTCAAGCCGCATGCCGGTTCTGGGAACCGGCGACGAACTGGACAAGCTGGCCCGCTCGCTTAACGAAATGCTCGACCAGATTGAACGGCTGATGACGGGAATGAGGGAAGTCAGCAGCAACGTGGCCCATGACCTGAAGACTCCGCTGACCCGGCTGCGGGCCCGGGTTGAATCCGCCCTGCGTTCCAACAGCAAGACCGAATACCGCGCCGCCCTTGACAAGACCATCGAGGAATCGGACCGCCTGCTGCAAACCTTCAATGCCCTGCTGTCCATCGCCCGCGCCGAAGCCGGCCAGTCCAGGGAAATGCTCCAGCCCATCGATGCCCGCGAGATCGTCGAAGGTGTGGCCGAACTCTACGCGCCCATCGCCGAGGAGGATGGGGGGACCTTGGATGTGAAGGTGGTTGCCGGATTGAATGTCTTGGCCGACCGCCAGTTGCTGTCCCAGGCCCTGAGCAACCTGGTGGACAATGCCCTGAAATACGGGGTGACCGGGGATAATCCCAAGCCGCACATCGAAATCGAGGCAAAGCTCGAGGCGGGCAATGTCGTCATCCTCGTGGCCGACCGCGGGGCAGGCATACCAGCCGAAGACCGCGCCCGGGTGCTGGACCGTTTCGTGCGTCTCGACGCGAGTCGCAGTAAGCCGGGCAATGGCCTGGGCCTCAGCCTCGTGGCCGGCGTCATGAAACTGCACGGCGGGGCCTTGCTGCTTGAAGACAATGAGCCGGGCCTGCGCGCCAAGCTGGTGCTTCCGCTTCACGAGAGCCAAAGCTAGTATGGCCCCATGACGGGGGTTTTTTCCGAACGATTGAAGCACCAACTGCCTGCGCCCCATGATGGCGAAGGTGCGGTGAGATTCTGGAATGATCTTGCGCCCGGTCCCCAGGCGTTGTTGCAAGACAACCGGAAATTTCTGGAAGCCGTGGCCGGTGGCTCGCCCCACCTCCGGGCCCTTATGCTGCGCCACCCGCAGTTTCTCGCGGACCTCTTGAGCCAGGCGCCCGAAGACCTGCTGACGTCGCTCTGCGCCGGCCTTCACGCCGCACAAACCCTTGCCGCCCAAGCGGAAATCATGGCCGCCCTGCGCCATGCCAAGGCCAAAGCCTCGCTTCTCATTGCCCTCGCCGATTTGGGAGAGGTTTGGTCCGTGGACGAGGTAACGGCAGCTCTCACGCGCTTTGCCGATGCCATGCTGGGAGCCGCGGTCAATTGGCTGCTCCTTGATGCCACCCGCGCTGGAAAATTCCGTTGTATCGACGAGAAAGACCCCGCGCGCCATTGCGGCTACGTGGTGCTTGCCATGGGCAAGCACGGCGCCGCTGAACTGAACTACTCCAGCGATATAGATCTCATCATTCTTTACGATCCGGAAACCGCTCCGCTGGCGGAAGGCGTCGAGCCCGCCACCTTCTTTGTGCGGCTCACCAAGCGGCTGGTGACGATTTTGCAGGAGGTGACGGAAGACGGCTACGGTTTTCGCGTTGACCTGCGCCTGCGCCCCGATCCGCGCGCCACCCAGGTTGCCATCGCCCTGGAGGCCGCCGCCAATTATTATGAAAGCATGGGGCAGAACTGGGAGCGCGCCGCCATGATCAAGGCGCGGGCTGCGGCAGGCGACATTGGTCTCGGCATGGAGTTCTTGCTGCGGCTCAAGCCCTATATCTGGCGCAAATACCTGGATTTCGCGGCCATCGCCGATGTGCAATCCCTGAAGCGCCAGATCCATGCGGTGAAAGGCCATGGCACAATTGCCGTCCATGGCCACAACATCAAGCTGGGCCGTGGCGGCATCCGTGAAATCGAATTCTTCGTGCAAACCCAGCAGCTCATCGCCGGCGGCCGCAACCCGGCGCTGCGCGGCCTGCGCACCCTCGAAATGCTCGACGCCTTGGCCGCGGCGAAATGGATATCGCGCGATGCCGCTGACGAATTGAAGGCAGCCTACCGTTTCATGCGCAGCATTGAACACCGCATCCAGATGGTGAACGACGAGCAAAGCCATGTCCTGCCGCACGACGGGCAGGCCTTCGAAAGCCTCGCGCGCCTGTCGGGCTTTGCCTCGACGCAGGATTTCGAAGCAAAGCTGCGCCGGACTTTTGAACTGGTGCAAAGCCACTACTCTGCGCTCTTTGAAAGTGCCGGCGAGTTGGGTACCGACACCGGCAGCCTAGTGTTTACCGGCGGCGAGGACGATCCCGAAACCATTGAAACCCTCGAACGCATGGGCTTCAAGCGGGCGAGCGATATTTCGGCAACCGTCCGGGGCTGGCATTTCGGCCGCTACGCCGCCACCCGCAGCGGCAAATCCAAGGAACTGCTTACCGAACTGATGCCGCAGCTTCTCCTGGCGCTGGCCCGCAGCGGCGAGCCGGACCTGGCCTTTCTCGCCTTTGACAAGTTCATCGCCGGGCTTCCCGCCGGGGTTCAGCTTTTTTCCATGCTGAAAGCCAATCCCAACCTGCTTGATCTCATCGCCACCATCTTGGGAACCGCGCCGCGCCTGGCCGAACAGTTGAGCGCCCGCCCGCGCGTGCTGGATGCGGTGCTTGATCCCGGCTTCTTTGACGCCTTGCCGCGCGCCAGTGAAATACAGGCCATGATAACCACCGTCGTTCCCGTGGGCGCATCGCTGGATGAAGTCGTGGACCGTGTCCGCATCATTGGCCGCGAGCAGATGTTCCGCGTCGGCGTGCGAGTGCTGTCGGAAACTGTCAGCGCGGTGGAGGCGGGCGCCTCCTTTTCCACCATTGCCGAATTGCTTCTGCAGCGGCTGCATGCCGCCACCCGTCAGGAAATGCGGATGCGCCATGGTGATGTGGCCGGTGGCCGCAGTTGCGTGGTTGCCATGGGCAAGCTGGGCGGGCGGGAAATGACCGCCTCGTCCGACCTCGATCTCATGCTCATCTATGACAGCGAACCGGGAACCGAAAATTCCAGCGGTGCAAAAGCGTTGAGTGTGAACCAGTATTTCACCCGCCTGACCCAGAGGTTGATCAATGCGATCACCGCGCCGACGGGCGAGGGCGTGCTGTTCGAGGTGGACATGCGCCTGCGCCCATCGGGCAGCCAGGGCCCCGTGGCCACCAGTCTTGAAAGCTTCCGCGACTATCAGAAGACTTCCGCCTGGACCTGGGAAAAACTGGCCCTGACCCGGGCCCGCGTGGTGAGCGGCGATGCGGATCTGGCGCAAGCAATTTCACAGGCCGCCGCCGCCAGCCTGTGCGCCGATCGTGATGCGGAAGCAACACGGCGGGATGTTCTCCACATGCGCCGCCTGATGGTGAAGGAGCAGGGCTCGGCCGGGCTTTGGGATATCAAGCGGGCCCGCGGCGGACTGGTCGAGGTCGAGTTCATCGCCCAGTTCCTGCAGCTCATACATGCCGCGCCGCATCCTGAAATCCTCGACACCAACACCCATGCGGCCCTTGGCAAGCTCGCCGCCGCAGGATTCCTTGACGCCGGAGTGGCCGGTGAACTCAAGGAGGCCTGCCTGCTTTACCACCGGATTACCCAGGTTCTTAGGCTTTCCATTGAGGGGGTCTATGATCCGGCCAAGTCTCCGGCGGGCCTGAACCAATTGGTAGCCCGCGCCGCCGGAGTCCCCGATATCAGGGCCGCCGATTCGCTGGTTAATGACACGCAAAAACGGGTTGCGGGCCTGTTTGACGAGCTTATTGGCCCTGTTGGCTGAGGGCGACGGATTCCGGGTTCCCGTTTCGTCTTGGCTTTGGGAAGCGCGAATTCCCAGATCCAATGGAGGTAACAATGTCCAAGAAAGCTCTGTATGCGGTGCTGTTAACGGCCGGCCTCATGGCCGTGGGGAGCCTTGCCATGGCGGCCGAGCCCTATCTGCCAAAGGCCCAGAAATCCTTTGACCGGATCGATCTGAACAGGGATGGCAAGATCAACCTTGCCGAGTTCACTCCCGTGGCCGAGAGGCGGTTTCTCGGCATCGATGTAAATAAGGACAATGCGTTGAGCACTGCCGAAATCGACGCCTCGCTCCAGGCCGCCCTGGAACGCCGGCGCAACCGCATTCTGGCTAATCTCGATGCCGACAAGAATGGCGCCATCAGCCGCGCCGAACTCGACGGCTACATCGAGGCCATGGTGGCCGGCGCCGATACCGACAGTGACGGCGGCGTATCTTTTTCCGAAGCGCGTATTTTCAAAATCGCAAAATGGCGTAAAGCTTTGCAACTGACATCGGCGAACTGAGGCCGGGATGAAGCGTATGGAGTAGTGAAATACAAGAGACCAGTTCAGCGGACCTGCGGACGGCGAGCGATGCCACCTTGCTCCTGGCATCGGCTCGCCGCGATGCCGCGGCTTTCGCTGAACTGGTCTCGCGTTATTACAAGCCGGTGTACCGCATGGTGTGGCGCATGATGAACGGCAATGCCGAAACCGAAGACGTGGCCCAGGAAGCCTTTGTCAAGCTCTGGCAGGACCCGGCGCAGATTCGCGAGGCCAGGGCGCTGAAAGGGTGGCTGATGCGCGTCGCTTCCAATCTTGCCATTGACCGCTTGCGCCGCAAGCCCCACGCCGACATTGATGCCATCGCCGAGGTGGCGGACCCGCGCCAGGTTACTGGCGCCCAGCTTGAAGAGCGGGCCGTTACGGTGCGCGTTAACCAGGCCGTCGCCGGCCTTCCCGAGCGGCAGAAATTGGCGGTAACCCTGGTTTACTTTGAGGGCATGAGCAATATTTCGGCGGCCTCGGTGATGGATGTTTCGGTGGACGCCATTGAGTCTCTGTTGACCCGTGGCAAGCGGGCCTTGCGGGAAAGCCTTGCCGAGGATTGGCGCGGATTGTTGGATGAGTTGAGTTCGAAAGCCGGATGAAGGTGTGATATGGAAAAATATGACGAGACCCAGATGGATGCTGCCCTCGCAAAGCTGCTGAGGCGCGCCACCGATCCTGCGGTTCCCGATGGCGCCGAGGCGCGCCTCATGCTGGCTCTCCGGTCGGTTGAGCAGAAGTTGAATGTTGTGCCCATTCAGCCGCGCCCGAGAATGCAGAGCTGGACCGTGGGCCTGCCGCTGGCGGCGGCCCTGGCTCTTGGAATTTATCTCGGCTCCAAGGACACATTCGACGCCTATCTCCCCGACGCCATCGTCGAAGGGGCCACCGCGGACCTCTCCGATACAATTCCCTCCACGGGCCTTGATGACGCTGAAAGCTATGCCGAAGGTGACATGACATGAGCGACGACGGCCCAACTCTGAAATCCCGCTATTGGCCATCCCAAGGCTCGCATTGGTGGTCAGCCCTGCTGATCGCCTCGCTTGCCCTCAATCTTTTCATTGGTGGGGTGATCGCCACGCGCTTTCTCACACGTGACGGTCCCCAGCGCTTCATCGGGGCAAGCTATACCCAGCTTATCCCCCGGGGCTTCTTTGCCGATTTGCCGGACGACAGGCGGCGCGTACTTCTCGACATATTGAAGCAATACCGCAAGGAATTCCGCGCCGACCGGGAAGGCACCGAAGCCGCTGCCGCCAAGCTCGCCGAGACCTTGGAGAGCGAGCCCTATGATGTGGAGAAGGTCAAGCTTGTGGTCAGCGAGTTTGCCGGCCAGAGCGGGAAACTCGCGGTCCGCGGCGGTGATGCGGCTCTCGCCATTATTGGCCAACTGTCCCCCGACGAGCGCAAGGTTTTGGCCAGCGCCATCCGCGACCGCTCCAGCCGGATGAAGGAGAGAAGGCGGAGGTAAATGTCCGCTTGGCTCTCGCGCTTCAAGCCGCTTTGGAATTCTCGGCGGTTGGTGACGTCAGAAGCTCGACCGTGACCGTTGTCCCGGAGCCGACCGTGCTGGCGATGGTGAGCGAGCCGTTGTGAAGGTCGACCAGCGATTTTGAGATTGCCAGCCCGAGGCCCGAGCCGCCCTTGCTCTTGGTGAACTGGTTCTCCACCTGCTCGAAGGGCCGCCCCAGTTTTTCAATGTCGTTGTGCGGGATGCCTATCCCCGTGTCGCTGATGGTGATCCGCGCCCCCTCCTTGGTTTTCGCCACCGACACCTTGACCTGGCCGCCCTCCGGCGTGAATTTCACGGCATTCGACAACAGGTTGATGAACACCTGCTTCAGGGCGCGCCGGTCGGCGGTGATGTTGCAGGTCTTCGGAAGATCGAGGAGAATGTCGACCTTGCCTTCCGCCGCGCGCGGCCCCACGAAGCGCATGATGTCGTCAATCACCGACGGCAGCGACAGCGTCGTAAGCTCAAGCTCCATGCGCCCCGCCTCGATCTTCGACATGTCGAGAATGTCGTTGATCACGTCGAGGAGGAATTGCCCGCTCTTGTGGATGTCGTGCGAATATTCCGTGTATTTGCCCGAGCCCAGGGGGCCGAACATCTCTTCCTGCATGACTTCGCTGAACCCGATAATGGCATTGAGCGGAGTTCGCAGCTCATGGCTCATGTTGGCCAGGAATTCCGACTTCGAACGGTTCGCCGTTTCGGCCCGGGTTTTCTCGCGCGCATACTTGTCGGCGAGGTCCGCCAGGCGTTGCGATTGCTGGTCGGCAAGCAGGCGTTCCTTCTGCAGGTCGCGCACTGTCATCATCAGGGTGCGCTCGGAGAGAAGCAGGCGCTCCTCCTGTTTCTTAAGCGCCGTGATGTCGGTTCCCACCGACACGAAGCCGCCGTCCTTGGTGCGCCTTTCATTGATCTGCAGCCAGCGGCCATCGCCGAGCTGGACCTCGAGGGACTTCCCTTCGAAGTTGTCGCCGCCCGCCGTCGGCACATACTGGCGCACGATGGGTTCCTTCGCCGATTGCGTGACGATGGCATAGGGCGTTCCCGGAACGCAGGACGAGGCGGGCAGGGAATGGAACTGCTGGTATTTTGAATTGCACAGCACCAGGCGGTTTTCCGTGTCCCACAACACAAAGGCCTCGGAAATGTTTTCCACCGCGTCCTTCAGGCGGAGCTCCGCATCCTGGTTGAGCTTGTCCGATTGCTTCTGCGCCGTGATGTCAAAGACAATGCCGATGAGATGCGGCGCTTCCGGATTGTCGCCGGGTGCCAGGGCGGCGCGCGCCCTGAGCCAGACCCAATGGCCATCTTCGTGGCGCATCCGGAATTCGCGGTTGAACACCGTGCGCTCGCCGCGCAGCAGCTCCTCGATCATGAATTCAATGTTGGCGTTTTCCGGATGCAGCCGTTCCGACACTTCGCCGAAACTCAAAAGCTCGCCCTTGGGCGGAAGCCCGAGGATTTCATACATCGACTTGGACCAGAAAATCGTGCCCTCGGCCAGGTTCCAGTCCCACATGCCGCAGTTGCTGCGGTCGAGCGCCTTGTCCAGGCGCTCGGTGGCGATGGCGAGCGTAGTGTCGGCTTCCGCCGCCTTCGCCGCCTGCCAGTGGAAGGCGCCGGCCAGCATGGCGAGAACCAGCACGGTGGCCACAAACAGAATGGAAAGGCGGGTGACCCCGTCGCGCCAGGCCCCCAGCAGGTCCGAGCGTTTCTGGAACACCACGAGGCTTCCCGGGAAAACCCCGAACTGGCGCGCCGTCACATAAGCCGCTGCGCCGTTGGCCAGCACGAAGGGGCGCATGGTCTGGGCGTTGAAATCCGTATCGGTGATGAATTGCGGGCCCAGCACATCGGTTATTTTCCGGCCGGAAAGTTTTGCAAAGGCGGGCGCGCTGGCGATGATCTGGCCGAAATTGTCAACCAGTGCAAAAACCCGGTCCTCGGCCACTGCTCCGGCCGCCAGCGATTGCGTCAGCAGCTCAGCCGTCAGGGGCCGCACCGTTTGCCCGTTCGCCACATCGGCGGCAAGCGCGGCAACGATTTTTTGTGTCGTCAGTTCCGCCTGCAGGATGGAGAGGCGGTTTTGCTCGGCGAGGTGGCTCCTGCGGCTCTGCATGAGTTGCGCCGTGAGCGAAATGCACAGCGCCAGAAGGAACAGCGCCGTGAGGACCATGATCAGCCGGCGCAGGGATTTTTCGGAAATCGTGATGCGCCACCGGCCGGGCAAGGGCGAGGGCAGGCGCAGCGCGCGCTCCCTGAAGAACAGTTCCCCGATCTGTGCCTTACCCAAGATGAGATACCTTTGAACGTCGCCCGCAAGAAACGGCAATTGAAACGCATTTGGCCGCCAAAAACCGAATCAATCCCCTATTGATTTGCAAACGAAACGACTTGTCCAGTTATGAATTTGTGAAAGCCTAGCCGTTAAGGGTTTTCGAAACGATTTCAATGCAATCGCGCGACAGGCCGGGGCTGGCCAATATCCTTTCAAGCTGCCTTGCGGCGCCCTTGCGGCGCACCTCATCCATGATGCGCCAGCTGCGGAAACCGGTGGCCATGCGGGCCGCAACCTGGGGGTTGATCGCATCCACCTTGAGGATGGTATCGGCCACCACCCGGTAGCCCTCGCCATCGGCCGCATGGAAGCCGGAAAGATTCATCGCGGTGAAGCCGCCGATCAGCGCATAGACCCGGTTGGGCGTGCTGAGGCGGAAATCCGGATGGCCCATGAGCCTCTCGATTTTTGCCGCGTCTGCCGCATACGAGTTCAGCGCGAACCACTTGTCGACCAGCAGGCTGTCGTTCCTGTGGCGCTCATAGAACGTCTCCAGCTCGTGCAGGGTTTCGGGGGCATCAATGCTCAGCATCGCCGTCAATGCGCCGATCTCTGCCGTCATGCTTGAAGCGGAGGCCAGCTCGCGCTGAATGAGGTCAATCGCCGTATCGGGCATCCCTGCCGCAAGCAGCCCAAGCACCGCATAGCGCAATGATCGGCGCCCCGTGCTGTCGGGGCTGGGCTCGTAAGGGCCGCTTTCGCGCGTATCGTTCCAGATGCCAAGGAGCGCATCCCGAAGCCTTCTGCCCAATTGGCCGCGCACAAAATCGCGTCCCTTCAAAACCTGGTCCGTATCAACATTGGAACCAAGGGCCGCGGCGATGTCGGCCTCGGTTGGCAGGCCCAGCATTAAAGCCTTGAATGCCGGGTCCAGGTTTCGGTCGTCAAGCGTCGCCTGGAGAGCCGCGGCATATCCGCCAATGTCACCCATGACCTCGCTCAACGCATCGGCAGACTTGATAGTTGCGATGATCAAGTCCCTGCCCAGGGACTGGCCGGCCTCCCAGCGGTTGAACGTATCCCTGTCGCGCCCCATGAGAAACAATTGGTCTTCGCGGCTGGTGGTTCCATGCAGGATGACCGGCGCCGAGAAGCCGCGATTCAATGACAAAACCGGGCGCAACGCAACATTTCGGAACCGAAATGATTTCTTTTCCTCGGTCAATTCGATGATCGGCGCGTTGAGGCTGCCCACCCCTTCGAGGTCCAGCGCCATGTCTTCACCCGCCGGCCCCACAAGGCCCAGGCCGAAGGGAATATGCATGGGCTGCTTGTCGGGCTGGCCCGGGGTGGGCGCGGTTTTCTGCGCCAGTGTCAGGTCGAAGGTTTTGGCTTTCGCATCGTAATGCGTCGTGACCTTCACATGCGGCGTACCCGCCTGTTCGTACCATTTGAAAAATTGCCTAAGGTCGCGCCCCGAGGCATCGGCCATGCAGGCCACGAAATCTTCCACCGTTGCCGCCTCCCCGTCATGGCGCTCGAAATAAAGGTCCATCGCCTTGCGGAAGGCTTTCTCGCCGATGAGCGTCTTCATCATGCGGCAGATCTCGGCCCCCTTTTCGTAAACCGTCGGCGTATAGAAATTGTTGATCTCGATATAGGCGTTGGGCCGCGGCGGATGGGCCAGCGGTCCCGCGTCTTCCGGCATCTGCCGGGCCCGCAGCGTCTTCACATCGGTGATGCGCTTCACCGCCCGCGAGCGCAGGTCCGAGGAAAACTCCTGGTCGCGGAAAACCGTGAGGCCTTCCTTCAGGCAAAGCTGGAACCAGTCGCGGCAGGTAATGCGGTTGCCCGTCCAGTTATGGAAATATTCATGCCCGATGATGGCTTCGATATTGGTGTAGTCCAGGTCGGTCGCCGTTTCGGGAAGCGCCAGGATGTATTTGTCGTTGAAGACATTAAGCCCCTTGTTTTCCATGGCCCCCATGTTGAAGTCTGAGACCGCCACGATGTTGAACACGTCGAGATCATATTCACGCCCGAAGGCCTCCTCATCCCAGCGCATCGAAGCCTTGAGCGACTCCATCGCCCAGGCGCAGCGGTCCTCCTTGCCCTTCTCGACATAAATGCCGAGTTTAATCTCCTTGCCGGACATTGTCGTGAAGCTGCCAGGGACGCCGGCCAGATCACCGGCAACGAGAGCGAACAGGTAGCTCGGTTTCGGATGCGGGTCATGCCAAAGGGCGAAGTGCCGGTCGGTTCCCGCAATGTCGCCGCCCTCCTGGAAGTTTCCGTTGGCCAAAAGGATGGGGCAGGACGCCTTGTTCGCTTCCACCCGCACCGTGTAGCGCGTCATCACATCGGGCCGGTCGTAGAAATAGGTGATGCGCCGGAAGCCTTCCGCCTCGCATTGCGTGCAGAAAACCCCGTTTGATTGATAGAGCCCGGAAAGCTCGGTGTTTCCCTGCGGGTCGCATTCCGTTTCAATGTCAAGGGTGAAGGGCGCGGCGGGAACCTTCGGAATTGTCAGGTCGCTGTCGGTGACCTGATAGTCCGCTGGCGCCAGCGCCTTGCCGTCTAGCTTCACGCCGATCAGCTTGATCTTTTTTCCGGCGAGGGCGAGCCCCGCGTTTTTTTCCTTTGCGGCAGGGTTGGGCCTGAACGCCAGCCGCGAGGTCACCCGCGTGGCGCGGGAATCAAGGGAAAAATTCAGGAACAGGTCGCCGGGGATATAGGGCGCCGGCTTGTAATCCTTCAGGTGAATGGTCGTCGGCACGTCTTGGGCCATGGTTACTCCGGCATCAGGGGAAAAATCCGCAAGGTGAAGCCCGGCGCCGCCTTTGTCAAAGGCGGATTTACAAGTACCTCCGGCGTAGTTGATTGAGTTGCCGCCAGCTGAGCATGTAGCGCCGGAGGAACTGTGGGCCACGAATGCGGCCTGTCAAATGATGGTGGCGATGCCTGGACTTCCGATGGATGAAACGATTTGCATTTATGCGCTGCTTGCTCTTGGGGCAGGTGTCATCGGAGTTCTGCTCATCTCGGCTGCACGGACGCGCCACGCAGCGCGGTCATGGCGCTCATCCCTGTGCAAAGCGGCCGTCCATTTCCCGATCATGGCCCGGGGTGCCGGGGAACGCCGCCACCTTGCCCGTCTCAGCGATCATCACCTGAAGGACTTAGGTCTTTCGCGTGGCGACGTGAACCGGAATGAGATGGATAAATTCTGGGGTGGATGAGCCTGCCCGCTGCAAGGCCCAGGGGACTCAGTCTCGCGCCACACCAAAACTCCGTCATGGCGGCTTGGCCCAGCTCCGGAGGATCTTTCCCGTCTCCTCGTCCATTGGGAAGAAACATTCGACCCGCAGCTCCTGCAATGTGATGTCCTGCGGCGTGCCCAGGGTGGCAATGCTGGTGAAAAGGCGCAATGAGGTGTTTCCCTTGCGAAAATGCATTGCCAGGACCGGCCCGCTTTCAGCATTGCCAGAACCGGTCCCGAGGGCGCTCCGAACGCCCCTGTAGCTCAGGAGCCTTTCGAGCAGGGCCGTTGTCTCGATCAGGCCATCCGCAGTTGCATCGGTCTCCACACTGCGGATAAAATGACGGACAACTTCTGTCCAATTGAGCAGATGGGGCCGCAGCACATCCGGTGCGACCAGCGCGTCGGCGAGATTGATCGCCGTGCCTGGTGCAATGGGTCCGACAAGGAACTCGACCAGGCGAACCGCGCCGCCATTGGCCTTAAGCAGGTTCCAGTGGCGGTCAACCACCACAGCGGGGTACGGCTCCTGTTGCGCCAGCATGTAGCCAAGGGCGCTCGCCACCTCTGCCAGGTCGGGCGCCGCAAGGTCGCGCTGGCGCCATTCGGGCGCAAAGCCCGCGGCCAGCAGCAGCGCATTGTGCTGCCGCAGCGGAATGTCGAGCGCCCGCACCAGCCGGTCAACCATTTCGCGGCTTGGCGAGGCGCGCCCAAGTTCGAGAAAGCTCAAGTGCCGTTGGGAAATGTCAGCGCGCCCTGCCAGCGCAAGCTGCGAGAGCCCGCGCTGCTCGCGCCACCACCGCAACTTCGAGGCGAATGTCATTTCATTCTTCATCAGTATCTCTGAGGTAGTTGCAGCGAAATCAGTGGTGCGCTTTATGGCACGGATCATGCTCCGCCGACAGGCGAAGTTTCATAAAGAAAGCATTCGCACTCATAAATAACCGATTTATGAGCGGGAGGAATTGTGTACGAGTTGCTGGGTCCTTTGGTGCTGTTCGCCGCCGTCATGTCGCTGACACCCGGCCCCAATGTTGTCATGGTCACTGCATCGGCAGCGAATTTCGGTTTCCGGAAAGTCATTCCGCATATGCTCGGAATCACCCTGGGCTTTTTTGCAATGGTGATGGCGGTGGGCCTTGGTTTGGCCGGCGTCGTTCATGCCGAACCGCGCTTGCACACCGCATTGAAATTTATCGGCGCAGCATACCTCGTTTATCTTGCCTGGCGCATTGCGCGGGCAGATTCGGGCAGCAGCGCCCCCGCACACGCCGAACCGATCCGCTTTGGTGAGGCAGCGCTGTTTCAGTGCATCAATCCGAAGGGATGGGTTTTCGCCGTGGGAGCCATCACGGCCTTCACGACGGCGGGAGGCAACATGCTGATGCAAACTTTGATTATTGCCATGGTCAATGCGACCGCATGTCTGGCCTCGGTGGTGATCTGGGCGGGATTCGGCACAATGCTGGGGCAATTTCTGGCAAATTCGCGAGCCAGATCGGCGTTCAATTGGACAATGGCAGGATTGCTGGTGCTTTCGCTAGTTCCAGTATTCTGGTGACGGTGATCCGCATCGCGCGCGGTTCGCAAACCTGCGGTTTGCGGGAGAGGCGTACGCCCATGTTCAATTGGAACCTTACAGGTTTCTGCGGGTTATGGGCTTGTTCTCGTGGAGTAAGAAATGAAACTTGCTGTTCTAGCTTTGCTTTTGGCTTTGGGCACGTTCGCTTCCGCGGCGGCACCTGCCGAAAGCTGGACCCGTTACCAAGACGGCGTTGATCGCTGCAGGCTCGATTATCCCGACGGTTTGTTCGACTTGGGTGCGATCGATGCGGAGAATGTGCAGTGGTTTTCCGGACCCGGCAAGAATACCTATTTCCGCGTCAACAGCCTTTCCAACGAGGAGCAATTGACCCCCCGTCAAATCAGGGCTGAATACCTTAAGGAGAAGGGAAAGGCCGACCTGGTTTATGAACGGACCAAAACCGATTTTTTGGTCCTGTCAGGCTTTCGCGGGAGCAATATCTTTTACACGAAGGTAACTTTGTCGCCCGACAATGAAACCATCTGTGTTTTGCATATTTCCTACCCGCGCAAAGCCAAGCGGGCCTTTGATGCAGTGGTCACCCGCATGTCGCGCTCGTTCAACGCGGGGAACTGAGCGGCTCGAGTCTTCCTACAACCTAAAACCGGTCAGCGCGGAACGGCGCGAGATCGATATTGCTCCGTGCGCCGGCCATCATCTCGCTGATCAGGCGGCCGGTGGAGGGCCCCCAGGTCAGCCCCATATGGCCGTGGCCAAAGCCATACCAGACATTCGACGCGTTTTTTGACGGTCCGATGACCGGCAATGAATCGGGGGTGCTGGGGCGGCGGCCCATCCAGCGGGTGGTTGCCGCGTCGGGTTCGTTGAGGCCGGGAAGCAGGATCTTGAATATTTTCCACAAGACATCGGCCCGCGCCCAGTTCGGCGCCGCGTCGAGGCCGGCGAATTCGGCAGTGCCCGCCAGCCGCAGCCCCATGTCCATCGGCGTCGCCACGGCAGGAGTTCTCGCATAGGTCAGCGAGCGTGACAGCGTGATTCCCGGGTCGGGCAAAACCATGTGGTAGCCGCGCTCGGCTTCCAGCAGAACCTTGTCGCCGAGTTGCGTTGCCAGGAGACGGGAATAGGCGCCGGCGCAGATCACCAGCCTGTCGAGAGCGATGCTTCGGCCTGAGCTCAAATCAAGCGAGGTGGCGCGCCTCCCGTCGGTTTCAATCCGCACCACTTCGTCGCCGACAATCTCGCCGCCGTCGCGCACAATCTGTTCCGCGATGCTTTTCACCACCCGTTCCGGATTTCTCACGAAAGTCCAGCCGCCGTGAAACGCCCCGTGGCTGATATGCTTGGCGATGGCGGGTTCCATTTCGCGGGCCTCATCGCCCGTAAAAGTCCGGCATTCGAGCCCATGCGCCTTCTTCAAGGCCCGCTCATCGGCTTCGCTGTTGAACTGCTTTTCATTGTCAAAGAGCCGCAGCGTCTCGCGGTAATCCATCAGGTTATGATGTCCCGCCGCCTTGAGCAGCGTTTCAAAATCGCTGAGCACCCGCAATCCCAGATCGGCCCGTGCTGCGGTGATGGCCTTGACCCGCGACGGCATGCCGTTCCGCGCCGCCGCCATGAACCAGGGCAAGGCCTTCGGCAGATAGGACCAGCGGATGGTCAAAGGCCCCAGCGGGTCCAGCAGCCAGCCGGGAATTTTGGCAAATATCCGCGGATGAACATTGGGCTTGATCTCGGCATAGGCCAGCCCGCCCGCGTTGCCGAAGGAACACCCTTCGCCCGGCGGCAGCCGGTCGATGAGCGTCACGCGGTAGCCCGCCCGCTGCAGGAATGCGGCGCTTGAAACGCCGACGATGCCAGCGCCGATGATTGTCGCGTGTGGGTGTGGCATGGAACTCAGGTTCTCGCGGGATGAATAGTCTTGAAGAAATTTACACAGAATTCCTCAAAGGTCGAGATCAGCCGCGTCGGCCGCAGGCTTTTCAGGGCAGCTATGGCGATAACGCCGTCCTCGACTTCCTCGACAAGCGGGCGGATGGCAAGCGGCTGGCCATCATAAGTTTGATCGCCATGCGGCCGCGTGATCAGAAGCGAATAGCCCAGCCCTTGCCCGACAAGGCCGCGCACCAGTTCCAGGGAAGGCGAGGCGAAACTGATCTTGGGCGCAATCCCCTGGCTTTCCAGCAGCCGTGTGAAATAGGTCCGGCTCGGCAGGATATCGAGCAGGATAAGCGGCTCGTTTGCCAGGTCATGCAGGGAAACAGTTTTCTTCCGGGCAAGGGGATGATTGGCATGGAGCAAGACATAGGGCTTGAGCCTGGCAAGCTCGGTCACCTTCAGGTCATCCGTCATGTCAAGCTGGTAGAGCAGCACGAGATCATACTGCCCGGACCTTAGGCCGGCGATGAGCTGCTCCTGGGCTCCTTCTTCCAGGCGCAGCCGCGCCTTCGGATGCTGCTTTTGAAAGCCCGTGATAAGTCTCGGCGCATAGACCGGAGCAATTGTCGAAAAACTGCCGATGGTGAGTTCGCCTTCCACCAAGGTTCCCGCATCGGTGCTGTCGCGCTGGAAATCGCTGCCATGGGCAACCAGGCTTCGCGCCGCGTTCAAGAAGCGCAAGCCTTGCGGCGAAGGTAAAACGCCTTGCGCGTGGTGGCGGATAAAGAGCTGCAGGCCCAATTGCGCTTCAAGCTTCTGCAACGAGGCCGAAAGCGATGGCTGGGCCACGCCCAGGCGCTGCGCCGCCTTGGCGATCGAGCCAAGCTCGGCAATGGCAAGGGCGTGTTCCAGTTGGCGCAGGGTATATCGCAGCATAGATTTAATCTATCTTGTTAAGAGATATTATCTATTTTTTCTAAGCCGATTTCCACGTTAAGTAAAGCCGTCAGCCACAGGAGGTTGCAATGCCGGCCATGGATCATCAAGCGGTTACAACAGCCAACTTCATTGCCGCCATGGGCGCCGCCGCCACCGGGGTTTCGGTCGTCACCACGGAAGGCTGCGCCGGCCGCTTCGGCCTCACCGTCAGCGCCATATCCTCCGTTTCAGCCGAGCCGCCCATGCTGCTGGCCTGCGTCAACCGCAAGAGCCCGGCGGTTGCCGCCATGGACCGGAACGGCCGCTTTGCCGTGAATGTCCTGGGCTTCAACAGCAGGGACGTGGCCGAGGTCTTTGCCGGACGGCCGCAGACCGGCAAGCCCTACGACTTTGAACGCCACGCCTGGGAGGAGGGCTTCATGGGCCAGCCGCTTCTCAGCGACGCGACCGCCAGCTTTGAATGTGAAATTGAGTGTTCCCAGGATGCGGGATCGCACCGTATCTTCATTGGCCGGGTGGTGAACGCCAGGCGCAATGCGGCTGAACCCCTGGTCTACTGCAACCGCGCCTTCGGGCGCGTGGCCGAACTGTGAGGAATGTGAAATGATCAGAACCGGCGAACAATACCGCGAGTCGCTCCGCGATGGCCGCGAAGTGTGGATCAATGGCGAGCGCGTCAAGGACGTGACGCGCCATCCCATGTTCAAGCCCGTGGTCGATATCAGGGCCCGCATCTATGACATGCAGCATGAGGCAACCCACCGCGAGATGATGACCTATGAGGAAAAAGGTGAGCGCTTCGCCATCGGCAACCGCCTGCCGCGGGCCCAGAAGGATTGGACCGACAAGCGCAATGCCGTTGATGCGGTGATGTATGAAGTGGGCGGTGTCGTCACCCGTGTGGGCGATGAAACCGTGGGCGAAATGTGGTCGCTCTGGGATGGCAAGGACATCCTGAACGAGATTGATCCGCGCTTTGCCGCCAACATCGAACGCCATATCCATGAGTCCATTGCCCATGATCCGTTCCATGTCTCGGCCAACACCGACCCCAAGGGCGACCGTTCCAAGCCGCCCCAGGAGCAGGACCCGGACATGCTGGTCCATGTCGTCAAGGAAACCGATGCGGGCATCATCATCCGCGGCGCCAAATATGAAACCGCCGCCGCCTATGCCAACCAGGCCTTCCTGAAGCCCACCATCGCCAACTGGGGCGACGCCAAGCTTTCCGAATATGCCCTGGGCTGCATCGTGAAAATGAACGCGCCGGGCGTGAAGCACATCTGCCGCACCGGCTTTACCGGCCGCGCCCCGGCACGGGACTATCCATTGTCGAACAAGTTCGATGAAGTGGATACCATCGTCATTCTCGACAATGTTCTCATTCCCTGGGAGGACGTGCTGTTTTATCAGCACACCCGCGCCGCCGCCTTCATCCGCCAGACGCTGCACCGCTACTCCGCTTTCCCCTTCGTGCAGCGCACCCTGTCCTATGCCGACCTGATCATCGGTGCCGCCCTGTGGAACGCCAAGCAGACGGGGCTCGACAAGCAGCAGGCCGTGCAGGAAAAACTGACCGAGCTTGCCGTCTGGCGCGAAGGCATCAACGCTCATCTCACCGCCTCCATCGTCATGGCCGAACCGAGCCCCAATGGCCTGCTGATGCCCAACCAGTCGCTGCTGATGTCGGGCCGCTGCCATGCCCTCAATAATCTCCCCCGCATGATGCACACCGCGCGCGAACTCTGCGGCGGGCAAATCTGCGTGACGCCTGATGCCGCCGTCTTCGAGCACCCCGAAACCAAGAAGTGGATGGACAAATATTACACCATCAACGACGAGTGGCTGGCCGATGACCGCCGCAAGCTGCTGGTCCTTGCCCGCGATCTTCTGAATTCGGACTACGCCGGCCACCGGCTGACCTTCCAGTTGTTTGCGCAGGCTCCGCCATTCGCCCAGTCCGCGGCCGTCTACCGGAATTTCGACTGGAACAGCACCTTGAAATTTGCCCAGAAGGCTGGTGGGATGAGCCCCCGCATCTGGGGAGCGAGCAAGCAGGCGGCGGAATAATGTCAGTTGAGAAGATCGAAGTGCTCGTTGTGGGCGCAGGCCAGGCGGGACTGGCCATGAGCGGCAACTTGCGTGAGCGCGATGTGCCTCATCTCGTTCTTGAACGGAGCCGGATTGCCGAACGCTGGCGTTCGGAGCGCTGGGATGGCCTCGTCGCCAATGGCCCCGCCTGGCACGATTGCTATCCGGGCCTGGAATTTCCCGGTTATGATCCGGACGCCTTCGTGCCCAAGGAAAAGGTCGCGGATTCTTTTGTGGCCTATGCCGAAAAGATCAAGGCTCCCGTCCGCTGCGGCGTCGAGGTCAAATCGGTTAGGAAGAATGAGGGCCGTCCCGGCTTCCGCGTCGAGACAGCGCAAGGGGCCATTGAAGCCAATTTTGTAATTGCCGCCACCGGGGCATTCCAGAAGCCGGTCATGCCCGCTCTCGTTCCCGCAAGTGCCGGGATTCTGCAGATTCATTCCACCGCCTACCGCAATCCGGGCCAACTGCCTGAAGGCGCCGTGCTTGTGGTGGGCGCGGGGTCGTCAGGCGCGCAGATTGCCGAAGAGCTTATGCGCGCCGGCAAAACAGTCTATCTCTCCGTCGGGCCGCACGACCGGCCTCCGCGCCGCTACCGCGGGCGTGATTTCTGCTGGTGGCTGGGGGTTCTCGGAAAATGGGATGCCGCCGCCCCGGCGGAAGGCCGGGAACATACGACGATTGCCGTGAGCGGCGCCGATGGCGGCAAGACGGTCGACTTCCGCAATCTGGCCGCTGGAGGAATGACGCTGCTCGGCAGAACCGAAAGGTTCAAGGACGGTGTGATGCATTTCGCAGCCGATCTCGGGCGCAATGTCGCGCAAGGTGACGCGAATTATTTATCGGTGTTGGACGAAGCCGATGCGTTCATTGCCCGCAATGGCCTCGACTTGCCCCTCGAGCCCGAAGCCCGCATCATCGGGCCGGACCCGGCGTGCATGACCGATCCCGTTCGCGAGCTGAATTTGGCGGATGCCGGTATCACGGCGATTATCTGGGCGACGGGTTTTTCGGCCGACTATGGCTGGCTTCAGGTGGATGCCTTTGACGCCAAAGGCAAGCCCAAGCACCAGCGCGGCGTTTCATCCGAACCGGGCATCTATTTCCTCGGACTGCCATGGCTGTCGCGGCGCGGATCAAGCTTCATCTGGGGTGTCTGGCATGACGCCAGGTATCTGGCGGACCATATCACCACCCAGCGCGGATATTTGGCGTATAAAGCGCCCCAGGAAAACAGGACAGGAAACAGGCAATGACCGCACATAAAAGAATTCGTCCGTTCAATACCAAGGATACCTACCCAGAGCAAAAGCTCGACAATGACCTCTGCCAGGCCGTCGTAGCCCGCGGCGCCACCGTGTTCGTGCGCGGCCAGGTCTCGCAGGATCTCGACACGCGCGAGTCGCTGCATGTCGGCGATGCCACAGCCCAGACCGCCAAGACCATGGCCAACATCAAGCTGCTGATGGAAGAGGCGGGCGGCCACATGGACCATATCTGCCGCATCGTGGTTTATCTGACCGATGTGCGCTACCGCCAGGATGTTTACCGCGAGATGGGCAAATGGCTGAAAGGCGTGTTTCCCTGCTCAACCGGCCTGGTCATCACGGCGCTGGCGCGGCCCGAATGGCTGGTGGAAATCGAAGTGACCGCCGTCATTCCGGAGTGATGCGATGACCTTTTCCATCGCCGGGCGCTGCGCCAAATCCGGGGCTTTCGGGGTCGCCATCACGACCTCGTCGATAGCCGTGGGCGCCCGTTGCCCCCACGCCCGCGCCGGGGTTGGCGCTGTCGCCACCCAGAATGTCACCGATCCGAACCTGGGGCCGCTGCTTCTTGATCTAATGTCTCAAGGAACTGAGCGCAAAGGATGCAATTGACTCGATAATCCGTGACAGGCCTTTCATCGAATACCGCCAACTGACGGCGGTGGATAACAAGGGCAACTCCGCAAGCTGGTCCGGCAAACATATTCTGGGCACTCACGCTGTCTCCGAACAGCGCGACTGCGTGGCCGCTGGAAATCTCCTGAAATCGGCTGAGTTGCCGAAAGTGATGACCGATTGCTTCGCCAAGAACGCTTCCGAACACCTGGCCGAGCGTCTGTTGCGATCCCTGGAAGCGGGCCTGGCTTCGGGCGGCGAGGAGGGCCCGGTGCATTCCGCCGCCCTCATCGTCTATCACCAGCAGGATTTCCCCCTGGTCAACCTGCGCGTCGATTGGGATGACGAAAACCCCATCAAATTCTTGCGAAAGCTGTGGGAAGACTACCGCCCGCAAATGGGCCCCTATCTCCAACGTGCTATTGATCCAACACAAGCGCCAAGCTACGGCGTCCCCGGCGATCCATAAAATTTCGTCCTCTCCTGCGGAGCGGGAGAGGAAGGGACCCATTGCGCAGCAATGGGGAGGTGAGGGGAACGAGGTCGAAGTGCCCTCATCTATCCCATTTCACGTCGTGAAACGGGCCCCTTTCTTCTCCCGCTTTGCGGGAGAAGACGAAACCACTTAGCTGGATAAACGGTCCAGCAATCTCGCCAGCATCGCATCACACAATGCTAGTTGCTCTTCACTCACGTATTCATCGGGCTTGTGCGCCACCGCGATATTGCCGGGGCCGCAGACGACGGCGGGGATGCCGAGCTCCTGCTGGAACAATCCGCCTTCGGTGCCGAAGGTGATCTTGCCGGTGGAGTTTCCGCCCGTCAGCGCCCGGACGAAATTCACCGCCTCGCTGTCCACCGGTGTGTTGAGGGCAGGATAGCTCTGCAGGTTTGCAAACTCGAAGCGCGCCTTGGGAAAAACCTTCTGGAACCCAGCGGCAATTTTTTCCGCCGCCTTTCGAATGCGCGCAAAAATTGCCTTGCCATCATCTTCCGGCAGGTAGCGGATTTCAAAATCAAAGCTCGCAAGGTTCGGCACGATATTCATCACCTCGCCGCCCGCCATCTTGCCGACATGCAGGGTGGTGTAGGCCACCTCGTAATCGCCGTCGCGCTTCCCGTTCGCGGCAATGTCGTCCTGGATGCGGCGGATCTCCGCGATCAGGTCGCAGGCCATGTAGATGGCGTTCACCCCGATGGGCGCCAGACTCGAATGGGCCTCAAGGCCATGCGCCGTCACCCGGTAGCCCAGCTTGCCCTTATGGGCGGTGACCACCTGCAGCATGGTGGGCTCGCCGACGATGCAAAGCCGCGGCCGCACCGGCATGGTCTTGAGCATGTCGAGCATGCGCCTGACCCCGATGCAGCCGATTTCCTCGTCATAGGAAAAAGCAAAATGCAGCGGCGTGTGGAGTTTACGTTTCACCGCATGATGCGCCAGATGCAGGCACGCCGCGATAAACCCCTTCATGTCGGCGCTGCCGCGGCCCAGCAGATTTCCACTGCGGGTGGTCAGCTTGAACGGATCACTGCTCCAGTTCTGCCCATCGACGGGAACCACATCCGTATGCCCGGAAAGCGCCACGCCCGGCGCGTTGGCCGGTCCAAAGGTGGCCCAGAGATTGGCCTTCCTGCCATCCTCATTGTGAATGAGTGTCGACGCAATTCCGAGTGCCTTGAGCTCGCCCGCGACGAAATCGATCAGCGCCAGGTTGCTGTCGCGGCTGACCGTTGGAAAAGCCACAAGTTTTTCAAGATAGTGGAGGGTGGACTGCATGGCGCCTCTGTTATACGCTCGGTTTTTTCAATGCAACTGCCGTGTGGCTGGGGCCCGCTTGCGTAAAATCTCCCTCGTTATTTTTGACTGCGATGGCGTTCTCGTCGACAGCGAGTATTTGAGTGCCCAGGTTCTTGTTGAAACCTTTGCCGACATCGGCGTGAACATCGACCTGCCTTTTGTCTACACCCATTTTCTCGGGCACAGCTTCTCCTCCGTTGCCGCAAAATTCGCCAAGCTGCATGGCACCGGAGTCACCGATTCGTTTGAAACCGATTACCGCGCCAGCCTGCTGCGCCGCTTCAGTTCGGAGCTCAAGCCCATGCCGGGCGTCATTGCCGTGCTGGACTCACTTGCCGTTCCATACTGCGTGGCCACCGGCAGCAGCCCGCTCCGCGTCACCCGGTCCCTGGAACTGACCGGCCTCTCGGCCAGGGTTAAGGACCGGGTGTTTACCACCTCGATGGTGACCCGCGGCAAGCCGGCCCCGGACATCTTCCTCCATGTCGCCCGGGAACTGGGGGTGCCGCCCCGGGAATGCCTGGTGATTGAGGACAGCGCCTCAGGGGTGGAGGCAGCAAAGGCCGCG
This sequence comes from uncultured Alphaproteobacteria bacterium, assembly GCA_963773295.1. Classification (GTDB taxonomy): domain Bacteria; phylum Pseudomonadota; class Alphaproteobacteria; order Rhizobiales; family Aestuariivirgaceae; genus Aestuariivirga. Next base: position 184,421 of record CAVZAJ010000001.1, on the reverse strand, counting down.
GGAATGATGGTTTGGCAGTTTGCCGGCGGCTGCCATTTCCGGCACGGCTATAACCATCAGGGCACAGAACATTTGGTGGATCGGGTTTTTGATCGTATGGATGCTTTTTTCGATGCCGCGCCTGAGCTGCGGTTAACCTAGGGAAACTGCCGCCGCCATGGTGCGAAACATCGAACAGGAGACCAGCCGCCTCGACGAAGCCGCTCGCGCCGGCTGGCTCTATTACATCGCCGGCAACACCCAGGATGAGATCGCCCGCAAGCTCGGGGTTTCGCGCCAGACGGCGCAGCGGCTGGTCTCCCTGTCGATCAGCGAGAAGCTCATCAAGGTGCGCTTGGATCATCCCATTGCCAATTGTCTCGAGCTGGCCGAGCGGGTGAAACAGAAATACGCCATTGATTTCTGCGAAGTGGTGCCGAGCGATCCTGAATCGGACACGGTTTCACTGGGCGTGGCCCAGGCCGCCGCGGCCGAACTTGAGCGCTATATCATGTCGCCCCATCCCGTCATTGTGGCCATGGGAACGGGCCGCATGCTGCGCGCCATGGTTGATCAGTTGACGCCGATGGACTGCCCCCAGCACAAGATCGTGTCCCTTGTCGGCAACATTGCCTCGGACGGTTCCGCCTCCCTTTATGACGTGGTGAGCCGGGTGGCAGACACGGTGAAGGCCCCGCATTATCCCATGCCGCTTCCGGTCATCGCCACTACGGTTCAGGACAAGTCCCTCCTGCTCTCGCAAACCCCGGTGCGCAATGTTATGGAGTTGGGCCGCCAGGCCGATGTCACCTTTGTCGGCGTCGGCACCATGGGCGATGACGCGGCCCTCATTCGCGATGGTTTCGTAAAGCCCGAAGAAATGCGCGCCTTGGTGAAGGCGGGTGCCGCAGGCGAAATTATCGGCTGGGCCTATGACGCCGAAGGCCAGCTCATCGAAGGCCTGACCAACGACCGGGTGGTGAGCGCCCCGCTCGAACAGCCCGCCAGGCGCCGGGTCATCGGCATCGCCATGGCTCCGCCACGCCTGCGCGCCGTCAAAGGCGCCCTGATCGGCAAACTGATCAACGGTCTCATCACCAACGAGAAGATGGCTGAGCTTTTGCTGAAATAAAATGCAAAAGCCTGCCGCTGCTTAATCCTAATATTTTCAATCTGTTAAAACACACTTTGCATCTCAATTGTGCGCTGCGGCAACGAATTCCTCTTGACTCACGGCGATGGTTAGGGTCGAGTATATGCCCGTTAAGTTGGCAAAAGCTCAACAGAACACATTTGGGAGGAATTCAATGAAACCCGTCTTTACAGGCGTCTTTGGCGCTTTCATGTTCGCCGCTTTGGCGACAACCGCTGTTGCTGAAACCAAACTCACCATCGCCACCGTGAACAATGGCGACATGATCCGCATGCAGGGTCTGACCGATGATTTCACCAAGGCCAACCCCGATATTTCCCTGGAATGGGTCACCCTCGAAGAAAACGTGCTGCGTGAAAAGGTGACGACCGACATTGCCGCCAAGGGCGGCCAGTTCGACGTTCTCACCATCGGCACCTATGAAGTTCCGATCTGGGGCAAAAAGGGCTGGCTTGTTCCGCTGACTCAAGTTGATGATCCGGCCGATCTTCTGCCCGCCATCGCCGGTGGCCTCACCGTTGACGGCAAGCTGATGGCAGCACCCTTCTATGGCGAAAGCTCCATGGTCATGTACCGCAAGGACCTGATGGACAAGGCCGGGCTCACGATGCCTGATGCGCCCACCTGGGAATTCATTGGCCAGGCGGCACGCGCCATGACCGACAAGTCTGCCGAAATCTATGGCGTATGCCTGCGCGGCAAGGCCGGCTGGGGCGAAAACATGGCCTTCCTGACCGCCATGTCAAACTCCTTCGGGGCCCGCTGGTTTGATGAAAACTGGAAACCCCAGTTTGATCAGCCGGAATGGAAAGCCACCTTGGACTTTTATCTCAAGCTGATGGCCGACGCTGGTCCTCCAGGCGCTTCGTCCAACGGCTTCAACGAAAACCTGGCCCTCTTCAACTCCGGCAAATGCGGCATGTGGATTGACGCCACCGTGGCTGCTTCTTTCGTAACCGGCAAGGACTCGACGGTGGCTGACAAGGTGGGCTTCGCGCTCGCTCCTGATAACGGCCTTGGCAAGCGCGGCAACTGGTTGTGGGCCTGGTCGCTCGCAATTCCAGCCGGCACGCAAAAGGAAGAAGCTGCGCAGAAGTTCATTGGATGGGCGACCAGCAAGCACTACACCGCGCTTGTGGCCGAGAAGGAAGGCTGGGCCAACGTGCCTCCAGGCACGCGTACATCGCTGTATGCAAATCCGGAATACGCCAAGGTTCCGTTTGCCAAGATGACGATTGACTCAATCAACTCTGCCGACCCGAACAATCCGAGCTTGAAGCCGGTTCCCTATGTCGGCGTGCAGTTCGTCGCCATTCCTGAGTTTGCCGGCATCGCCACGACGACAGGCCAAATCTTCTCGGCGGCCCTTGCCGGCGAAAAGACCGCGGATGAGGCCCTCGCCGAAGCGCAAACGTCCGTCACCCGCGACATGACAAAAGCCGGTTACATCAAGTAACTTTCCTCCCATGGAAACTTGGCTGCCCGGCAACGCGCCGGGCAGTCCCTTCTGATCCATAAATTTAAGGTCGCGGGTGAGACATGGCCACGCAGCAAACACGCACACTCGGAAAGCTAGCCGTTTCACCGTCCGTCTTCGCGCTGTTCATGTGGATGATCGTGCCCCTGGCCATGACCATCTACTTCTCCTTCCTGCGTTACAACCTGCTTGATCCCAACCCGATCTGTTCGCTGCTCTCGCCCGGCGCTTTGCTGGATGCCGAGAACCGCTGCCTCGCCGGCTTCACCAACTACTACTATTTTCTGACCGATCCCGCCTTCTTCAAGGCCATGGGAAATTCTCTCAAGCTGGTGGGCTGGGTGCTCGCCATCAGTGTTGCGGGCGGAACGCTTCTCGCCCTTCTCCTCGACCAGGCCTTTTATGGCCGCGGCTTCGTGCGCATCATGATGATCGCCCCCTTCCTCGTCATGCCCACCGTCAGCGCGCTGGTGTGGCAGAATATGTTGATGGATCCTGTTTCCGGCTTCTTCGCATTCATCTCGAAATCACTGGGGTTGCAGCCGATTGATTGGTTTACCCACCATCCCCTGGCGGCGGTGGTCATCATGGTGGCCTGGCAGTGGGTGCCCTTTGCCACCTTAATCCTGCTCACGTCGCTGCAGTCGCTTGATGAAGAGCAGAAGGAAGCCGCCGAAATGGATGGCACGCCGCCGCTCTCGTATTTCTGGTATATCGTGCTGCCTCACCTGATCCGCCCGATGACGGTGGTGATCCTCATCGAAACCATTTTCCTGCTCAACGTCTTTGCTGAAATCTATGTGACCGGCACGGCCGGCCCCGCCGGTAACTTGCCTTTCCTTGTCTATCAATATGGCTTGATTGCCAATGATATCGGCGGTGCGTCGGCAGGCGGCATCGTCGCGGTCATCCTCGCTAACATCGTTGCCTTCTTCCTGATGCGGATGATTGGCAAGAATCTGGACGCATGACATGGCACGCAGGGAAACACAGCAGCGTAAAATTTTAGTCACGGTCCTGGCATGGCTGTTGGGCCTTATAGTATTCTTCCCCATCCTCTGGACGGTGCTCACCAGTTTCAAGACCGAGGGTGACGCCATTAACATCGCCGGCTTTTTCTCGACAGGCTGGACGACCGAGGCCTATTCCGTCGTGCAAAGCCGCTCGAACTACGTCCAGTTCGCCATGAACTCGGTCATTCTGGCCCTGGGGTCCACCTTCTTTGCCCTGGTGATCGCCATTCCTTCCGCCTGGGCCATGGCCTTTGCCCCGGGAAAGCGCACCAAGGACCTTCTGATGTGGATGCTTTCCACCAAGATGATGCCGCCGGTGGGCGCCCTCATTCCGATCTATCTCATTTTCCGCGACTTCGGCCTGCTTGACACCCGCGGCGGCATCATCACCGTGCTGATGCTGCTCAACCTGCCGATCATCATCTGGATGCTCTATACCTATTTCAAGGAAATCCCCGGCGAGATTCTGGAAGCCTCGCGCATGGACGGCGCCTCGCTTGGCAAGGAGCTGCTCTATGTGCTCACCCCCATGGCGATCCCGGGAATTGCCTCGACGCTGCTGCTCAACATCATCCTCGCTTGGAACGAAGCCTTCTGGACCCTGGCGCTCACGACCAAGGACGCGGCCCCCCTGACGCAATTCATCGCGTCATATTCAAGCCCCGAGGGCCTCTTCTGGGCCAAGCTTTCGGCAGCCTCCACCATGGCCATAGCACCCATCCTGGTTCTCGGCTGGTTCGCACAGAAACAACTTGTACGCGGTCTTACATTCGGAGCGGTGAAATAAAATGGGCACGATTTCTCTCAAGAACGCACGCAAGGCCTTTGGCGATGTCGTCATTATTCCCGGCGCCAGCCTCGACATCGAGGACGGCGAGTTCGTGGTCTTCGTCGGCCCCTCGGGCTGCGGCAAGTCCACGCTTCTCCGCATGATCGCGGGCCTGGAAGACCTGACGTCCGGCGCCATTCTCATCGACGGCAAGGACATGACCGAGGCAGCCCCGTCAAAGCGCGGCCTTTCCATGGTGTTCCAGTCCTATGCGCTCTATCCGCACATGAGCGTGCGCGGCAACATTTCCTTCGGCCTGAAAATGGCCGGCATGCCGAAGAGTGAAATCGATGCAAAGGTCGCCAAGGCCGCAGCCACTCTCAATCTCACCGAATACCTTGACCGCAAGCCGCGCCAGCTTTCTGGCGGCCAGCGCCAGCGCGTTGCCATCGGGCGCGCCATCGTGCGCAATCCGGAAGGCTTCCTGTTTGACGAGCCGCTGTCAAATCTCGACGCGGCGCTGCGCGTCAACATGCGCCTCGAAATCATGCAAATGCACAAGGATCTGGGCGCCACCATGGTTTACGTGACCCATGACCAGGTGGAAGCCATGACCATGGCCGATCGCATCGTCGTTTTGAACCGGGGGAATATCGAACAGGTGGGCTCTCCGCTTGAGCTCTACAACAGGCCGGACTCGCTCTTTGTTGCCGGATTTATCGGCTCGCCGAAAATGAACCTGATCTCCGGAAAGCCGGCCGAAAAATTTGACGCGCAGACAATCGGCATCCGCCCCGAACACCTTGCGATTTCGCTCAAGGATGGCACCTGGCCCGCCAAGATCTTGCTCGCGGAACACCTGGGCGCCGACACGTTTCTCCACGTCGATGCCGGGCCTTGCGGCATGGTCACGGTCAGGGCCGAGGGCGAATATGACGCCGCCCCCGGCGCCAAAATCTTTCTCACCCCGGAGCCTGACCGCATTCACCGCTTTGACGGCGAAGGGAAGGCCATTCGGAAATGAGGTTGAAGGGCAAATCTGCCATCATCACCGGCGCGGCGCGCGGCATTGGTGCAGCCTTTGCCGGAGCCTATGCGCGCGAAGGCGCGACGGTTGCCATCGCCGACATTGACATGGCCCGCGCCGAGCAGACGGCAAAGGCCATTGGCCCGTCTGCCTTTGCCATCCGCCTCGACGTGACCGACCAGGCGTCCATCGACGGCGCCATAGCCGAAGTCGAAAAGCGCTGCGGCGGCATAGATATCCTCATCAACAATGCCGCCCTGTTTGACATGGCGCCCATCGTCGAGATTCCCCGCGCCAGCTATGACCGCCTGTTCAGCATCAATGTCGGTGGCGCCTTGTTCACCTTGCAAGCCGTTGCCCGCTCCATGATCAGGAGCAAGCGCAAAGGCAAGATCATCAACATGGCGAGCCAGGCCGGCAGGCGGGGCGAGGCTCTCGTTGCCGTTTATTGCGCCAGCAAGGCGGCCATTATCAGCCTCACCCAGTCGGCGGGGCTGGACCTCATCAAGCACGGCATCAATGTCAATGCCATCGCCCCCGGCGTCGTCGATGGCGAGCATTGGGAAGGCGTCGACGCGCTCTTCGCCAGGTATGAAAATCTCGCCATCGGCGAAAAGAAAAAGCAGGTGGCCGCCGGCGTTCCCTACGGGCGCATGGGCACTCCGGAAGATCTCGTCGGCATGGCGGTTTTTCTGGCCTCGGAAGACAGCAATTATATCGTCGCCCAGACTTACAATGTCGACGGCGGCCAGTGGATGAGTTGAGGGAAAACAAAATGTATCTGGAAAAATTGAAGCTGGATGGCAAGGTTGCCGTGGTAACGGGCGCCGGGCAGGGCATTGGCGCCGCCTGCGCCAGGGCCTTGGGCGAGGCCGGCGCAAAAGTCATTGTCGCCGACTTCATGCCGGACCGCATTGAGGCAACCGTTGCCGAGTTGCGCAAACTGAAGATCGACGCCCACGGCGCCAAGCTCGATGTGACGAAATCCAAGGAAGTTGACGCCGTCTGCGCCGACATCCTCAAGGCCCATGGCCATGTCGATATCCTGGTGAACAATGCCGGCGTGGCCCGCAGCGACGTCCGCGCCGAAGACACCACCGACGCCCATTGGCGCCACCACATGGATGTGAATGTCGATGGCCTGTTCTGGTGTTGCCGTGCCTTTGGCGGGGCCATGCTCAAGCAGGGCAAGGGCTCAATCGTGAACATCGGCTCCATGTCCGGCTTCATCGTCAACAAGCCCCAGCCGCAATCCTTCTACAATGCCTCGAAGGCCGCCGTGCATCATCTCACCCGCTCCCTTGCGGCGGAGTGGGGTGCCCGCGGCGTACGTGTCAATGCCGTAGCACCCACCTACATTGAAACGCCACTGACTGCTTTTGGCATCAATGAATCACCGGAGATGTACAAGGTCTGGCTGGAAATGACCCCCATGGGACGCGTCGGCCAGCCCGACGAAATCGCCTCCGTCGTGCATTTCCTGGCCTCCGACGCCGCCAGCCTGATGACCGGATCGATTGTTCTCGCCGATGGCGGCTATTGCTGCTGGTAAGAGCCCTCATCCGGCCTTCGGCCACCTTCTCCCATCCGGCTTCACTTCGTTACGCACGATGGGAGAAGGCGATAATGTTTAAAGGTTGGGCCTTCTCCCGTCCGAAGGATGGGAGAAGGTGCCCGACAGGGCGGATGAGGGCCCTTGCGGGGAGAGGCCAGTTAAAATTGAATAAATCCCCTTGACACTATATTCCTACTGTGCTATGTATGTTCCTGTCCATCCCGGAAGGGGTCTCGGTCATGACGGTGATCATAGATGGGGTGGATGTGGCGCCTGCGGGTTTGGTGAAACGTTCACCAGGCACCCGGGAGCCGGAGGGAGGGCCCTTGGGCATTACGACCCAATGCGTCTTAAATGGCTAAACAACCCTAGCGGAAAACCTCAGACACCGTGCGATCTAGGGCTCTGCAAGATCTTCCCCGAGGCAAAAACCGCCGCAAAAGCGTGGGCGCGGAGCTCGCGCCAACCGCCGGACTACACGACCGGCATTTCTGCGAGAGCTTGCGTCCACGCAACCCTTCGCTTCTTTCTCGCCTGCCCCGGAAACGGCATAACCGTTTTCACCCCCGGCGAAGCTGTGCTTGATGCTGATTGAAACGTGAATTACTAGGTGTCCCGGCGGCAAACCGCAGATTTCTTGACCGCTCCAAACTAACGTGGCAATTCGGTCGGGTCTTGAGCGCTGAAGGGGCTGTCCATGAGTTTGTTTGTCAACGTCAAAGAGCAGATCGTCACCGAGTCCATTGACGGCTTGCGCCGCGCCTCCGGATCCGCCTCGATTGCCACCCTTGACGGCTATCCGCACATCAAGGTTGTCTGCCGCACCGATCTCCCGTCGTCCAAGGTCGCGATCATTTCCGGCGGCGGATCGGGCCATGAGCCCTCCCATGCCGGCTTTGTCGGCAAGGGCATGCTCACCGCGGCTGTTTGCGGTGAAGTGTTTGCCTCACCGAGCTTTGATGCCGTTCTGGCGGCAATCCTTACCGTGACCGGAAAGGCCGGCTGTCTTCTCATCGTTCCGAATTATACCGGTGACCGGCTCAATTTCGGCCTTGCCGCCGAACGGGCCCGGGCCCTGGGCAAAAAGGTCGAGATGGTGATTGTCAGTGATGATATCGCCATTCCTGGCATTGCCCAGCCGCGCGGCGTGGCCGGCGTGCTCTTCGTCCACAAGATCGCGGGTTATCTCGCCGAGAAGGGCGCCAATCTTGCCGCCGTTGCCGCCGCTGCCCGCAGCGTTGCCGCAAAATCAGTGACGCTTGGCATTTCCCTGAGCTCCTGCACCCTGCCGGGTGCCGGCCGCGAAGACCGCGTGCCGCCGGGCCAGGCCGAACTGGGCCTCGGCATCCACGGCGAGCCCGGCGTGGAGCTCATTGCTTTCGGCGGCGCCAAAGCGGCCGCCGATATTCTTTGCAAGCGCCTTTTCGAACGGGCCGGCAAGGCGTCGGGCTATGCCCTGCTGCTCAACAACCTGGGCTCGACAACGCTGCTGGAAATGGGCGTGCTGGCCAATGAATTTCTCTCCGCTGCAAACGGCAGGAAGATCAAGCTGATCATCGGGCCTGCCTTGATGGTGACGTCGCTTGACATGCACGGCTTCTCCGCTTCGCTTCTGCCGCTGACCCGCGATTACATAACGGCACTGACAGCACCCGTGGCCCCGGCAGCCTGGCCTTCACCGCGCACGCCGGCCAAGTTGAAGCGACTCAAGCTTCCCAGGCAATTGAAAAGCACGGCCAGCAAGCCGAGCCGCAATGACGCCGTCGCGGCGTTCATTTCGAAATCCTGCGATCTGCTGGCGGCCCTCGAGGCGGAACTCAATACCCTTGATGCCAAGGTGGGCGATGGCGATACGGGATCAACCATTGCCACCGGGGCGCGCAGCCTCAAATCCCATCTCGCTAAATTGCCCTTGGCCGATAACGCAAGCCTTCTGGCAGCGATCAGCGATCATCTCGGCAAATCCATGGGCGGCTCGAGCGGCGTTCTCTTGGCCATCATGTTTGCCGCCGCGGGCCAGGCTCTGAAAGCCGGGGGTTCCTTGCCCGCCGCCTTGCAGACAGGCCTCACGCGCATGAAGGAAATTGGCGGCGCCAAAACCGGCGACCGCACCATGATTGACGCGCTGGAGCCGGCCCTTGCCGCACTCGCCGGCGGAAAATCCCTGGCCGATGCCGCGGCCGTTGCCCGCCAGGGTGCCGATGCGACGGCCACCATGACGCGCGCCGGGGCCGGGCGCTCGACCTACGTATCCTCGGCCAATCTGAAAGGCGTTCCTGATCCGGGTGCCGTGGCCGTGGCGCGGCTGCTCGAAGGACTGTCCTGACTTTATGAACCGGAAAATTCCCTGGATCGGCACCGGCTGGAAAATGAACAAGCTCCGCGCCGATGCGGTTGGCTTTGCCAGCACGCTTAAAGGCTCAACTATTGCCAGCACCCTGTCGGCCCGGACCTTTGTCCTCCCGCCCTTTCCTTATATCGCCGAGGTGGCGGATATTTTGAAGGACACGCAGGTGAAAGTCGGCGCGCAGAACATGCATTGGGAAGAGCAGGGCGCCTGGACCGGTGAAATCTCCGCTGCGATGGTGAAGGATTGCGGAGCCACCATGGTGGAACTCGGCCACAGCGAGCGCCGCACTTTTTTCAATGAGTCCGACGAGACCGTGGCCCGCAAGGTGAAAGCCGCCGTGAAGCATGGCCTGCTGGCCCTGGTCTGCATCGGTGATACGAGAGCCGAGTATGACGCGGGCCGGACGACCGAAGTTCTGGAGCGCCAGACCCGCGCCGCCTTGAGCCAGGTCGGCAAATCGGCCGTTGGCAAGGTCATTCTTGCCTATGAGCCCGTCTGGTCCATCGGTGAAGGCGGCGTTCCCGCCGATCCGGACTTCGCCAATGAACAGCATAGGTGCATCAAGGCCGTGACCATTGCCGAAGCAGGCGCGGCGCTGCCCGTGCTTTATGGCGGCAGCGTCAATCCGCAGAATTGTTGCGGGCTTGCCCGCCAGCCCCATATCGATGGGCTTTTCATCGGCCGCGCCGCGTGGAATGCTGCGGGCTTCATTGGCATTGTCGAAGCCGTTATTTCTGACCTGGGAGAAACACCATGAAAATCGCCTTGGGCGGCGACAGCGCCGGAAAGCCCCTCATCGATGTGATCGAGGCCCACCTCAAGGCAATGCCGGGCCATGAAGTGACCAATCTTAGCCAGCCCGGTTTCTACGCCGACCTTTCCGCCACCATTGCCAGGGCGGTGAAGGCAGGAAAATACGAGCGCGCCATCCTCTGCTGCGGCACCGGGATCGGCGTTTCCATTTCCGCCAACAAAGTGCCGGGCATTCGCGCCGCGCTCACCCATGACACCTATTCGGCCGAGCGGGCCGCCAAATCCAACAATGCCCAGATCATCACCATGGGGGCCCGCGTCATCGGTCCCGAACTCGCCAAGGCCATCGTTGACGCCTGGCTGGCCTCGGAATTTGACCCCAAGGGCGCCTCCGCCGCCAATGTCGAGGCCATCAACCGGCTGGACGAAGCGTAACAGGGTCTTCTAGAACAGGGCTTGACTATGTTCCTGTTTTGTTCTTTTATAGGCCTATGCAACCCACTTTTGACTTCAAGCAAGCAGAAGACCTGCGCTCCATCCGGGACCGCCTGTGCCTTCAATTTGGAAAAATCGAGGACAAGGAGCGGCTTGATCCGGTCAGCCAATTCGTCCGTTACTTCCTCGGCAGCCGCACCCTCGAACACGTATCCTGGGGAGCTTTCGCAAGGCTCGTTACGCGCTACCGCGACTGGGATGCGGTGGCCGATGCGCCCACCTCTGACATTGAAGCGCTGATCCGCGATGTCACCTTTCCTGAAAAGAAGGCGCCTGAGTTGAAAGCCGCCTTGCGGCAAATTCGCGCCTGCTACGGCAAGATCAGTTTTGATTTTCTTGTCGATCTGGATATCGAGCAGGCCTTTTTCCTTCTCAGGCAAATCGAGGGCGTTGGCCCAAAGATCGCCGCGGCGACTTTGAATTTCAGCACCTTTCACGGGCGCGCCTTTGTCGTCGATGGCCATGTGCTGCGCGTCCTGCGGCGCTTCGGTTTCGTGGACGCAAATGCTTCCGCCGAGGAGGCTTATGACGCGGTGATGGCGGCGGCGGATGATTTCGCTGCCGATGATCTTTATGAACTGCATTGGCAGCTGAAAAGCCTTGGGCAAAAGGCCTGTGCGCAGGCCCAGGCCCGATGTTTTTCCTGCCCGCTTGCGGATATCTGCCTGCGGGCTTCCGCCCGGGCCGCATGAGCGGGCCCAACCCATGCGCGTCGAAAAGATAGCGGCCCTTCGGGCTTCCCTCGCCAAGCCGGGATTGCAGGAAGCCTCCATCCGCGTTCCGCTCGGCCATGCCGCCGCCGATCTTTGCCTGAAGGGCGGGCTTGAGCGCGGCGTGCTGCATGAGGTTTTTGCTGCCATTGGCCATGAAGCGGCGGCAACCGGTTTTGTGGCCGGACTTGCTGCCCGCGTGGCTGCGCGCCAACGCCTGCTTTGGATCAGCCAGGATTTTTCCGCCCGCGAATTCGGCGAGCTTTCGGCAACCGGGCTTCTTGAATTTGGAATTGATCCCACCCGCCTGTTGCTGCTCTGTGCGGGCGATGCAGGCGACGGCCTTCGCGCCGCAAATGATGCGCTCTCCTGTGCGGCCCTGGGTGCTGTCGTCATCGAGATTGCGGGCACGCCGAAAATTCTTGATCTGATGGCCAGCCGGCGGCTGACGCTCGCCTCAGCGCAAAACACCGTCACGGCTTTTCTCCTGCGCTTCAATGCGGAGCCCGAGGCCAGCACCGCGGAAACCCGCTGGCTGGTGCGCGCCGCCGCCTCGCCGCCCCAGGAGGAAAATTGGGGCCATCCGGTTTTCGAGGCAGGCCTCGTGCGCAACCGGCATGGGCGGACGGGACAGTGGCTCATGGAGTGGAGTTGTGATGATGGTCTCTTCAAGGAAACGCATCGTGGCGCTGTGGTTTCCGCGCCTTCCGACCGACCGGCTGCAGCGGCGCGGCAAGCGGCAGGCCGCTGAAGCGCCGCCGCTGGTGGTTGTGTCCAAGCTGGACAATGCGCTGCGCCTCTCCGCCGTGGACCGCAAGGCCACGTCGCTGGGTCTTGCCATCGGCCAGCCGCTGGCCAATGCGCGCGCCATGCTGCCCGAGCTGAAGGTTGTGGCGGCAAACGAACCCGATGATCTGAAGCTGCTCAGCCGCATCGCCGACTGGTGCGACCGCTTCACGCCTTACGTGGCGCTCGATGGCCCGCGCGGCCTGCTGCTGGATGTGACCGGTGCGGCTCACCTGTTCGGCGGCGAGCAGGCGCTGCTCAACCGGATTAGCGATTGCCTGAAGGCCCAGGGCTTTGCCGTGCGCGGCGCCATGGCCGGAACCGCGGTAGCAGCCCGCGCCTTCGCCCGCTACCGCGATGGCATCGTCATAGAACCTGGCGACGAAGCGGAGATGATAGCCCCGCTTCCCGTCGCGGCCCTCAACCTTGATCACATCACCACCCACGCCTTCCGCCGCGCCGGCCTCAAGACCGTAGGGCAAGTGGCCGGACGCAAACGCACCGAGATGACGGCGCGCTTCGGCGCCGCCATGGTCGCAACCCTCGACCAGGCCCTGGGCCATGGCGCACAGCCGCTCTCGCCGCGCCTGCCGCGCCCCCGCTACTGGAAGGAGCAGGGCTTCGCCGAACCCATCGCCACCGAAGAGGTGATCCGCGCCACGCTGAAATTCCTCGCCGCCGCCTTGGCCGGCGTTCTGGAAAAGCGCGGCGAGGGGGCGCGCCGCCTTGAGGCCGTGTTCTTCCGGGCCGATGGCGCGGTGCGCCGCATCGCCATTGACCTGGGTGTGCCTACGCGCGAGCCCGTGGTCATCGAACGGCTCTTCCGCGAAAAGCTGGACACGCTCATTGATCCGCTCGATCCCGGTTTCGGCTTCGATCTCATCCGGCTTTCCGCCAGCCGGGTGGAACGCGCCCACTTCGAAGCGGCTGATTTCGATGCCGGCATCAACGGGAAGGCCGACATCGGCTTTCTGGTGGACCGTCTGGCCACGCGCTTCGGCAGCCGGCGCATTCTCGCCTTCCAGCCCAACGACACGCATATTCCCGAAGCGGCCTGGGCAGCGGTGCCGGCGCAATATGCGCAAGACTCGGAGCTGCCGTGGAAAAAAATCCGTGAGCCCGGGGATGCGCCGCGCCGCCCCTTGCGCCTCTTCGCCAGGCCCGAACCTGCAACCCTTCTGACAACCCTGGAAGGCGCGCAACATCTGCGCTGGCGCAAGGTGCAGCATGCGGTGGCGCAGTGTGAAGGCCCCGAACGCATCGCCATGGAATGGTGGCGTCACGAGACATCGCAGCCGGCGCGCGATTATTTCCGCCTGGAGGATGGCGAAGGCCGGCGTTACTGGCTTTACCGTGCCGGTGTGCCGCCGCAATGGTTCCTGCACGGGATTTTCGCATGACTGCCTATGCCGAAATCGCCGTGACGACCAATTACTCGTTCCTGCGCGGCGCGTCGCATCCCTGGGAATTTTCCGGGAGGGCGGCAAAGCTCAGGCTCGCCGCCATCGGCATTGCCGACCGCAATACCCTTGCCGGCATCGTGCGCGCCTATGCGGCGGTGCAGGTGATCAAGGAAAACCGGCCCAAGCTGCTGGTTGGCGCGCGCCTTGTCTTCGTCGATGGCACCCCCGACATCCTCGCTTATCCCACGGACCGCGCCGCCTATGGCCGCCTCTGCCGATTGCTGAGCGCTGGAAAATTGCGCGCCCCCAAAGGCCAATGCCATCTTGCTCTCCATGATCTTCTCAAATGGCAGGAGGGCCTGCTGCTGGTGGTTATGGCGCCCCATCCCGGCCGGAAGGAGAGGCTGGATGAAACCCCCAAAAATTTCTGGAACAAAGGTCTTGCCCAGGAAGATGAAGAAGTGGGCGAACTGCCGGATGAAATTCATGCCAATGCTCCACAAGCAAGCTCCGGGGAAATCCAGCCTCTTTTGGAAAAACTGCTTAACGCCGCGCCCGGCAGGCTGTGGCTTGGGGTCTCCATGCCGCATAAGGGCGATGACCGCCGCCGCCTGCGGGAATGGCAGCGCGTTGCCCGCATGGCAAATGTGCCGCTGCTGGCCACCAATGATGTGCTCTATCACTGCCCTGAACGGCGCGAGTTGCAGGATGTCGTCACCTGCATCCGCGAGCATGTCACCCTGAACGAGGCGGGCCGGCTTCTCGAAGCCAATGCCGAGCGGCATCTGAAATCGCCGGATGACATGGCGGAGCTTTTTAAGGAAGCGCCCGACGCCATCGCCGAAACCATCCGCTTCGCCGGCCGGATCGCCTTCTCCCTCGACCAGCTCAAATACAATTATCCCGACGAGCCCATACCGAAGGGAAAGACCGCGCAGGAGCATTTGCAGGAGATCACCTGGCAGGGCGCGGCATCGCGCTATGGCGGCGTCATCCCGGACAAGCTGCGCGCCACACTGGAAAAGGAACTGGCGCTCATCGCCAAGATGGACATCGCGCCATATTTCCTGACGGTTCATGACATCGTGAGCTATGCGAAGAGCCAGCACATTCTCTGCCAGGGGCGGGGCTCCGCGGCCAATTCCGCCGTCTGCTATGTGCTGGGCATCACTGCCGTCGATCCGATGCAGATTGATCTTCTCTTCGAGCGCTTCATCAGCGAGGAACGCAAGGAGCCGCCCGACATCGACGTCGATTTCGAGCACGAGCGGCGCGAGGAGGTCATTCAGCATGTCTATAAGCGTTATGGCCTTCATAACGCGGCGTTGACCGCCACCGTCATCTGCTACCGCCCGCGCAGCGCCATCCGTGAAACCGGAAAAGTCTTCGGCCTCACCGAGGACGTGACCGCAAATCTTGCCAGCGGCGTCTGGGGAAGCTGGGGCAGCGAATTGAAGGAAGGCCAGGTGCGGCAGGGCCGGCTCGATCCCTTCAACCGGGTCATCAAGCGTGCGGTGGAGGCTGCCAATGAACTCATTGGTTTTCCGCGCCATCTCTCCCAGCATGTCGGCGGCTTCGTGCTCACCCGTGACCGGCTCGATGAAATCGTGCCCGTGGGTCCCGCAACCATGGAGGACCGCCATTTCATCGAATGGGACAAGGACGATATCGATGCCTTGCGCATGATGAAGGTCGATGTGCTGGGGCTCGGCATGCTCACCTGCATCCGGAAGGCCTTCGACCTCATCCGCATCCATAAGGGCGAGTCATTCGATCTGGCCTCGGTAAAGCGCGAAGACCCCCGGGTTTATGAAATGCTGCAGAAGGCCGATGCCATCGGCGTGTTCCAGGTCGAAAGCCGGGCCCAGATGAGCATGTTGCCGCGTCTGCAGCCCAAGGAGTTCTATGACCTCGTCATTGAAGTCGCCATCGTCCGCCCCGGTCCCATCCAGGGCGGCATGGTTCATCCTTATCTTAAGCGGCGAAAGGAGCATAGGGAGTCAAACGGCACCAAAATCATTGAGTATCCGTCTCCTCTATTGGACCCCGCCGCAAAAGATGAACTTATCCCTGTGCTCAGCAAGACGATGGGCGTTCCGCTGTTTCAGGAACAGGCGATGAAACTGGCGATTGTTGCGGCGAAATTCTCGCCCGATCAGGCCAATGGCTTACGCCGTGCCATGGCGACCTTCCGTCATGTCGGCACCATCAATAATTTCAAGGAAATGTTCATAGGCGGCATGGTGGGGCGCGGCTACGAACAGGACTTTGCCGAACGCTGCTTCAAGCAGATCGAGGGCTTTGGCTCCTACGGCTTTCCCGAAAGCCACGCCGCAAGCTTCGCCCATCTCGTCTACATCTCCGCCTGGATCAAGAAATTCCATCCCGATGCCTTCGCCTGCGCGCTGTTGAACTCGCAGCCCATGGGGTTTTACGCGCCCGCCGAAATCGTGCGCGATGCCCGCGAACATGGCATCGAGGTGCGCCATGTCGATGTGAACTTCAGCGAATGGGACAACACGCTCGAACCCTGCGCGGGCGGCCTGGCGCTGCGCCTGGGTTTTCGCCAGGTCAGCGGTTTTCGCGAGGACTGGGCCGAGACG
The DNA here is from genome assembly GCA_963773295.1 of uncultured Alphaproteobacteria bacterium. Taxonomy (GTDB): domain Bacteria; phylum Pseudomonadota; class Alphaproteobacteria; order Rhizobiales; family Aestuariivirgaceae; genus Aestuariivirga. Next base: position 168,348 of record CAVZAJ010000001.1, on the reverse strand, counting down.
CTGCTGGCCTCGCGCGCCAATGGCTACCGCGCCGTGAGCGAAATAGCCCGCCGGGTGCGCCTGCCGAAACGCGCCTTCATCATTCTGGCGGAGGCCGACAGCTTCCAGTCAATCAGCCTGGACCGCCGCGAAATTCTCTGGGCGGTGCGCCGCATCGCCGATGACGACGCCTTGCCGCTCTTTGCCGCGCAGTATGTGGAAGAGCAGACAGAGGAAGAAATCGCGCCCCTGCCTCTGATGCCGCTGAGCGAGCATGTTCTGGCCGACTACCAGATGCTGCGCCTGTCGCTTCGTGCCCACCTGATGTTTTTCCTGCGGGATTTGTTCCGCAGCGAAGGGGTGTGGGATTGTGCGCAAATTTCCAACGCGAAAGACGGCACGCCCGCCTCCTGTGCCGGCATCGTGCTGGTCCGCCAGATGCCGGGCGATTCCGGCGTCGTCTTCATCACGCTCAGCGACGAGGCGGGCATTGCCAATGTCGTGGTCTGGCCCAAGCTGGTTGAAACTTTCCGCCGCGAGATCATGGGTGGAAGGCTGCTGTTGGTGGAGGGCAGGGTGCAACGCAGCCCCGAAGGCGTTGTCCATCTCGTGGCCGGGCGCTTCTTTGACCGTTCACATGAGCTTGAGCGCCTGTCGGAAGATGTAACGGAGGCACCCTCTTTCCGCGCGCAGGCAGCCAGGCATCGCCATCCCCGCAACGTGCGTACCGTGCCGAAATCGCGGGATTTTCACTAGCCCGTTTCATCCGGCCCTGGCACGGTAATGATCTCGAAGGTTTCGGTAAGGGTGATAACGCCCAGCGGGCGCAATGGTTCCCGGCGCTTAGCCCTTAAATGCCACCGACGTCTGCACCGTCTTGTAAACCACTGTTTCATTTGAAGAATATTGAACCGGGGCAGGGGCGTTGAAGCTGGCGCTGACCAACCCGACGACAGGAGTCATGAACAGCATGGCCACTGCCAGGACGAGAGGCTGAATGATCTTTTTGGCGATGGTTTGAACATGGGTCATCATGGACATAACAACCATCCCGCCGGGATTTGGTTCCCTGGGGTATCTCCAGGGATCAAATAATCTGTCAGTGGATTTTAGGTCTGCACGGGGGCCACCCGCCGTTTGCGCCTGATTCTGCGCAAGAGCTTGAGCGTGAGCTCAATCGTGCAGATAAAGCCTTCCGCATCGAAAGACCTCTCCACTTTAGCTCCGGCCAGGCTCTTTTCAATGAGGGTGGAGCCAAACCCCCGGGTATCGAGAGAGGTGATCTTCGGTCCGCCCCGCTCGCGCCAGGTAAGATTGAGTATGGTGCCTCCCTTGGCGTTGCTTTCAATCTGCCAGCTCAGTTCGATTTTTCCGTTTGCTGTGGAAAGCGCGCCGTATTTCAGCGCATTGGTGGCAAGCTCGTTGAAGATCAATCCAAAGGGAACCGCATACTCGGCAGGAAGATTGACTTCGGGTCCTGAAATCGTAAGGCGCTCGCCTTCGACGACGTAGAGCAGAAGCAGGTGCCGCGCCAAGGCGCCAAGTTCGGCTCCCTTCCAGTCATTGGCGGTAAGAATATCCTGCGCCGCGGCGAGGCTATGCAGCCGGCCGGAAAATTTCGCGGCGAAATCCTCGGGATTGGGTGACGTTTTCAATGTCGAGCGCAGGATGGCCTGCAAAATGGCAAACGAATTCTTCACCCGATGTGCCAGTTCGCGCGTCATAAGCCGCTGCCGCGCCTCCCACTCCTTCCGCTCGCTCACATCATGCATGGCAACCGAAATGGCAATCACCGAACCATCTGGCGCCTTGACCGGCCCAAGCGCTACTGTCACGTCGACAAGAGTTCCATCCTTGCGCAGGCGACGGGCCTGATAGGGCGGAACCATTTCGCCCGCACAGGCGCGCGCCAGGAAATCTCTCTGGTCGCGCTGATCTGCAGGGGCCGCCAGGATACGGATATGCTGCCCGATTGCCTCGGCGGCCGTGTAGCCGAAGAGCCGCTCGGCGGCCGGATTCCAAGCTTCGATATGGCCTTCAAGCGTGGCTCCGAACAACGCGTCGTGGGAAGCGCCCGCCACCGCCGCCATCCGCGCCGTTTCTGCCTCGGCGTGCTTGCGCTCGGTGATGTCGTGGTTGGTTTCGAGGATCATGATTTCGCCATCCGTTTCGATGGCTTGATGGCGGCTCTCGACGAGAATTTGCCGCCCGTCCTTGCTCAGGTGCTGCACCTCGCCGGTCCAGCTTCTCACGGTCTTGAGAAGTTGCATAAGGTCGGCCGGTTCAATGGGATGGACCGTGCGCAGCAGCTTGTGGCTGTTTTGGCCCAACGCCTCTTCGCGGGTGAACCCATAAAGCTGTTCGGCGCCCCGGTTCCAGTCGACAATGCCTTTCTCCGGGTGCCAGACAAAGATCGGTTCAAACGACATTTCGATCAGGTTGGTTTGGCGGCTCAGCGATTCAGCAACTTTCTTGCGCGAGGAAATATCGATGGTTGCACCCGCAACGCGCGTGACAGTTCCCGAAAAATCACGGAAAACGCGGCCTGAATCTAGCACCCACAGATAGCGGCCATTCTTATGCCGCATCCGGTATTCCAGGAGGTAATGGTCGTTTGCCTGAAGGTAATCAGCATAGTTTGAAGTTTTTAAGCGCCGCTCGTCGTCTGGATGCCGCAGCGCCGCCCAAGCTTCGACCCCGGTAGCGACTTCATCGGGGTGCCATCCCAAGAGCCGGGTTATCCCAGTGCTCCGCCAGACCGTTTGGGCGGCCACATCCCAGTCGTAGAACAACGCCCCGGCGGCGTGCTCGATTGTTTCCAGCCGTTCGGAAACAAGGCGCAACTGGGCCTCGGCGGCAAGGCGGGAACGTTTTTCAATTTCAAGCTGTTCGGGAGTCATCAGTATATTGTCCAATACCACTCCCTTCTTTCAGGCATAATGCCCAAATAAACGCAAAACTGTCAAAAGGGTTCCTCAACCTGTCCAATTTATTTCGTAATAATAAGGGGTTGCGTAATTAACGGGGATCGTCGAATTTTAATTGAAGGGCAAATAAAAAGCACGCGGGGGCAAAGCCTTGGAACCTATTCTTTTATGGCGACTTTAGGCCAAGTGCCCAGCTTCTGCCGAAAAATTTCGAACCGCATTGAACCCTCACCGGAAGTCGCCCCTGGTTTGATAGCCCCCGTGCATGGCACGCAATGAAGCATGTGGGAAGTCACAAACGTGACCTCAGAACAGGCGTGTCCTTTTGGCTTGCGAAAAAACCCCCGCCACTGAGGACGTCACGCTCCGTCGCTGGCCTCCACGCCGATGTCGTCGTGGTGGGAACCGGCATTTCCGGGGCCCTGGTTGCCGACGCGCTGATGCAGGCTGGCTTTTCGGTGCTCGCCCTGGATCGCCGTGAACCCATGTCCGGATCAACCCCGGCCAGCACGGCCCTGCTGCAATTCGAGCTTGATACGCCCCTCACTGAACTCTCGCGAAAGATCGGCAAGTCAGATGCCGCGCGCGCCTGGTGGCGGTCGGCACAGGCGGTTCGGGCGTTGCAGGAACGAATCGCCGCCTTGCGGATCCCCTGCGGTCTGGCCGAGAGGTCGACGATCTACCTGCCCGGAAATACCCTTGCAACCAACCAACTGAAGCTCGAAGCTGCGGCGCGGCAGAAATTGGGTTTGCGTTCGGAGTTCATCGGCCGCCAGCATCTTCATAACCTTACGGGCATGGACAAGCCCGGCGCCATTCTCTCGCACGGGAATGGTGAGGTGGATCCGGTGCGGCTTGTCGCAGGCCTCTGGCGTCATTTCCTCGCCCGGGGCGGCCGCATGGCGGCCAATATGGAGGTGACGGAGGTAGGCAACACGCGCTCCCGCGTCCGCCTCAAGAGCAAAGACGGGCAATTCATCACCGCAAAATATGCGGTTTTTTGCACCGGCTACGAACTGATGAAATTTGCCCGGCCGAAAGGCTATAAAGTCATTTCAACCTGGGCTCTGGCAACCCGGCCGCAGCCAGCCAGGATTTGGCCCAGCAAGAGCCTGATATGGGAAGCCGCCGATCCCTATCTCTACCTGAGAACCACAGCGGACGGCCGGGTGATCGTGGGCGGCGAAGATGAACCGTTTTCCGACGAAACACTGAGAGACAGTTTAATTCCCAAAAAGATCGCGGCGATTGCGAGAAAAGCCAAGCGCATTTTTCCGGATATCGATTTCACGGCGGCTTACGCCTGGACCGGCAGCTTTGGAGAAAGTCCAACCGGGCTTCCGGCCATTGGCCCCATTGCGAAACTGCCGCGGTGTTATGCGGTTCTGGGTTTTGGCGGAAACGGCATCACCTTCAGCATGCTCGCCGCACAACTGATCTCCCGCCAAATCCAGGGCATAAAAGACCCCGACGCAGAGATCTTCAAGCTTTCAAATGGATGAGCGGCACCACGAAACCGGCCCTCACCCGCTCCATCAATCGGATGGAACCATTGGCGCTTTTAACCGTTAAGGACAGGAACAATCATCTTGCCTTGAAAGGACCTGGCCATGGCTAAAGCAAAGAAATCGCGGAGCAACGGAAACAAGAGGAAGACAGGCGCGGCCCGCGGTGGTTCGCGCCGCATTTTCGACGATGTCCTGGCGCTGGCCGGAACCCTGGCCAGCGGTCGCAAGGAACTGGGTGCTGACAAGCTGCAAGAGCTTGCCTCGCTGACCCGCGAATATGCCGCTTCAATGACCGACCTGCCCAATATTCGCGTCCAGGTGGCTTCGGCAGCTGACAGCCTGGAAGGCGTGGCCGATTATGTCATGCATACCGAAATCGAACAGATGGTAGGCGATGCGGGGATTTTTGCCCGCCGCCACCCCTTGGCGACTTTGGCTGTAACAGTTGCAGCGGGCATGGCGGCGAGCCGCCTCATGTACCGGCGCCCCGTCACCGCAACGGCACGGCCCGGACGCAAGGCAAGTCCGCGCCGCGCCGCCGCCTCGGGTGCCAGCAAGCGCAGTGCGCAGGCACGGCGCAATTCCAATGGACACGCCCATGCCTAAGGCGGGCCCAGAGCCGCTGCACTACCCGTCTTCAAAGCCGGCGTTCCCTGAACTGTTTAAGGAACTCGCTGACGACGGGAAGCGCTGGCTCGAGGCAGAGCTCGCTTTGGCCAAGGCTGAAGCCGGCCTGCGGGTGCGGGGCTATGCCGCCGGGATTGGCGTTGCCTTTGCAAGTCTCGCAATCCTGATCGCCGCGATGGTGGTCTTGGCGCAAGCCGGCGTGGCGGCATTAACCGCTTACGTGAGCAGTCCGGCGGTTGCCGGTGTTGCGGTGGGCATCGTTCTTTTGATTGTCGTGGCGCTCTTGGCACTGCTGGCCAAAAGCCTATTGGTCAATAGACCGAAGCCCGTCGGCCTGGTCTTTCGCTGGCTCTCCGGCGACACGCCGGAAAGCAGCCTGAAATGAGCACCTTGCAACAGCTCGAAAAAGAAGCCCGTGACCGGCGCGCGCAATTCAACGTTACGTTGCTCGATGTCCAAAGCCGCTTGACGCCTCGCGGTTTGGCCAAGGAAGCGCTCCTTCATATGGACCCGCACTTTTCACGGCTGCCGCCTGCATTTCTGGCGGTCAAACGTCATCCCCTCCTGGCTGCGGGCGCTCTCGCCGGCGCAAGCTGGTTGCTCAAGCAGGTCCTGCGGCCGGTGCGCCGCAAATACAAAAATGGACGTGCCCCGTCCGCATACCCTCATCTACCGCACGCCAACCTCAAAACCCTAAACAAGGAGACCATCCATGAAAGCGACTGATCAAGTATCAAAAACCGCCAAGGACCTCAGCCAGGCGGCCAAAGCCAAAGTTGCGAGGAAAACCAAGCCTGCCTCACGCAAGCTCTCGGCCTCCGCCAAACGCCCCTCGCGGTCTGCCACCAAACGCCTCGCCCAGGGGCAATCGACCTTTGCCGGCTACAGCGATTCAGCGGCGCGCCTCATCGCCCGCGGCAAGGCGGCTTTTGGCGATGCCTATGCATGGGCCGGCGAAGCGGGCAGCGCATTGCCAAGACGCACCCGTGATCTCGGCTTGCCCGACCAAAAGTCCCTGAAGGCCATGATTGACGACAGGCCATTGATTATCGGCGCGGTTGGCCTGGGGATTGGCATGGCGCTCGGCTCGATGCTCCCCACGGCAGGCGGCCTCACGCGCCGGGCAAAGCCGGCTCCCGCCCGGTCCCGGCGGCGCAAATAAGGCTAAGGAATAGCCCACAAAAAAAGGAGAGGCCAACTCGCCTCTCCTTTTTATTCGGCATGGGTATGATTACTAGGCTGCCGCTTTCTGATTGACGTATTCTTCGGCGAGGCGGGTAAGCTTCTTGTCCGTGCTCTGCTCTTCATCGAGGGTTTTCTGAAGCAGGAATTCCGCCTCTTTCATGCCAAGCTGGCGGGCCCAGCAGACCAGCGTTCCGTAGCGCGCGATCTCGTAATGTTCGACCGTTTGCGACGAGGAAATGATCGCCGCATCAATCGTCGGCGCATCTTCAATTTCGGCCAGGGTTTCCTCGGCTTCCTTGATCAATCCTTCCACCGCTTCACATTTTTTGGAAGCCGGCTTCTTGCCCATCGCAGCGAAAACTTCCTCCAGCCGCGTGACATGGATTTCGGTTTCCCCGAGATGATGCTCAATGGCTTCCTTGAGGGTGGGAGAAGTCGCCTGCTTCGCCATTTTGGGAAGCGTCTTCACCAGCTTCTTCTCGGCATAATAGAGATCTTTCAGCGTTTCGTGAAACAGCTCGTCGAGGCTCTGTATCGTCATGTTGTTCTCCTGGTGAATGATGGGTGAGGTGTCTCAGCGCAAGCCGAGAAGCGAGAGGATGAACAGGACGACAACGACCAATCCGACCAGATAAATTATCGAGTTCATGGCAAATCTCCTGTCTTGATGTGCCAATGCAACGTCAGGAGATTAATTTTGTTCCCCGCGTCCGCCGGCTATCAGCCGCGATGAGAACCGCTGAGCACCGCATCCGATTGGGCGTCGGGGCCGAACTTTTCGTCGCTCTCGATGTGCATGAGAACCCCCAGCCGGGCGCGCGCCCGGTTGACCCGGCTTTTGATTGTGCCGACGGCTACGTTGCATATTTCCGCCGCCTCTTCATAGGAGAAGCCGGAGGCCCCAACCAGGATGATGGCCTCGCGCTGGTCTTCCGGCAAATTTCCGAGTGCGCCGCGCAGATCGGCCATGTCGAGGTGGCCGTCCTGTTCCGCATGCACTGCCACACGGCTTGAATAAAAGCCGTCCGCATCCTCCACTTCCCGCTTGCGCTTGCGCAACTGGGTGTAAAATTCGTTGCGGAGGATGGTGTAAAGCCAGGCCTTCATGTTGGAGCCGGGCTCGAAACTGTCGTAATGCTTCCACGCCTTCATAAGCGTTTCCTGGACCAGGTCGTCGGCCCGGTCGCCCCGCGCGGTAAGCGAAAGCCCGAAGGCGCGCAGCCCGGGGATGGCGGCAATCAGCTGATCGCGAAACTCAGTGGACCTTGTCATGCTTCGTCTGCCTCTGATTGGGACATGGGAAATCAGCTTATTGAGGCTTTTTTTGCGAACTTTTCGCTTCAAGCTGGTTCAGCAACTCCACAAACCGGTCAGGTACCGGCTGCTGTGCAACCTCGTCGTAGAAATTGCGCAGGCGCTGGCCGATCAGATCATATATTTCGGGCTGATTAGGTGCATGGTTCATCTTTTCAATCTTTTTTTCAGTCTTATCGCTTGTTTTTTTGTTTGGTTTTGCCGTTTTGTTGCCATCTTCAACCATGGGTCACCTGAACTCTGCGTGGTCCGCCCCTGCCAGTGTCAAAATAGGGCCTTTTGGCACTCCGGAACCAATATGTTAATGCCGATTGCGGCGAATAGTTCCTGCTAAATCGAAATATTTGTATTTCTTACGGGAACATAAGTACAAATCAAACGTTAACAGCTTTGACTTGCTGCGGCTGAAAAGCCAAAACTCGTTGTTCCGACACCAAATTGAGGGGTAAAATATGAGTCTTGCAGCCAATATAGCACCGCATTTGCCCTATTTGCGGCGGTTTTCCCGAGCGCTGACCGGCAGCCAGCATAGCGGCGATGCCTATGTGGCGGCCCTTCTGGAAGCGATTATTGCCGATCCGTCGCAGTTTGATGGCGGCGCCAATATCAGGGCGTCGCTCTACCGCAGCTATTGCCGCCTGTGGGAATCAATCTCCCTGAACCTCAAAAAGCCCAACCTGGGCCAGGATTGGGAAGCGTCGGCCCAGCGCCAGTTGGCCACCATTGCCCCCCAGGCGCGGGAAGCCTTCCTGCTGATGGCGGTGGAAGGATTTAACAAGGACGAAGTCGGGCTCATTCTGGCAAAGAAGCCGGCGGAAGTTCTGGCCCTCCTTGATGAAGCGTCCAAGACCATTGTCGATCAGGTCGCCACCGACGTGCTGATTATCGAAGACGAACCGATCATTGCCATGGATTTGGAGGCGCTTGTGGAAAGCCTCGGCCACCGGGTAACCGGCGTCGCCCGCACCGAACAAGAGGCGATGAAGCTCGCGTCCGCCAAACGTCCCGGTTTGGTGCTTGCCGATATCCAGTTGGCCGACGGCAGCTCCGGCATCGACGCCGTCAACAAGATGCTGCTCGATTTCGAAGTGCCGGTGATTTTCATCACGGCATTTCCGGAGCGCCTGTTGACAGGTGAAAAACCCGAACCCGCTTTCCTCATTACAAAGCCATTCATGCCGGACATGGTGAAGGCCGTGGTCAGCCAGGCGCTCTTTTTCGACACGAAATCGCGGGCCGCCGCCTAGCGGAACCAGAACCTGCGTAGGACGTTTACCGTCAAGGTCGAGCACCTCTGCTTGACGCGAGACATGTAAAGGAGAACGTCATGAACTGGGATCGTGTAGAAGGAAACTGGAAAGAAGTGAAAGGCAAGGCCAAGCAACAGTGGGGCAAGCTCACCGATGACGATCTTGATGTCATCGAAGGGCGCCGCGACGAGCTGGAAGGCCGCCTGCAGAAGCATTATGGCTACGCCAAGGACAAGGTAAGGACCGAAGTCGACTCTTGGCTTGGACGCATCTGATGAAGAATTGGAGGCCGGCTGAGCTGGCCTCCAATTTCAACCCATAGGGGATACCACCATGTTCACAGCAAAAGACTACGACCAGGCCCTGCTCACGCCGCAAAAAATCTTCGATCTGCCGATGGAAGTGGTTGAAACCGAATCCATGACCACAAGCCAGAAGCTGAAGGTATTGAAGCGCTGGGAAGCCGATGCCCGTGATTTGGAAGTCGCGTCGGATGAAAACATGACTGGCGGCGAACGCTCCCGCCTGGGCGAAGTGCGCCGGGCAATCCATGAACTCTGCGAACGCGAAGGTGTTGACGAGAAGAATTGCAGCGACTTGCAATAGCTCGCGCGAAGCACATTTTATCAAGGCCGGCTTTCGTCATCCGGCCTTTTTTATGGCTTATCTTCGGCGGCAATGAGCGGCAGGATGAGGCTGCGAACCCCGCCGTCGTCCTTCAACGAGACGAGGTACTCGCCCGGCGACGGGCGTTGGACATCCGCCGGCAAGCTGTCCGCGCCGCTCTCCCGTCCTGACAGCTTGATTTCATAGCGGGTGGCGCCGAATTGCGTTGCGAATTCGAACTCGGTCCAGCTCGCCGGAACGCATGGCTTGATCCGCAGCAGCGGACCCTCCCGGCTCACGCCAAGGATGGCTTCCAGTCCCGCCCGGTACATCCAGCCGGCGGACCCTGTGTACCAGGTCCAGCCGCCACGGCCCACATGCGGCGCTACGGAATAGACATCGGCGGCAATGACATAAGGTTCGACCCGGTAGGTCCTGGCTTCCTGCTCGGTCCGTGAATGATTGATGGGATTGAGCAAGGAGAATATTTGATGCGCCCGTTCGGCCTGGCCGAGCTTGGCGTGGGCGAAAACCGACCAGATGGCGCCGTGCGTGTATTGCCCGCCGTTCTCGCGGATGCCGGGGGGATAGGCCTTGATGTAGCCTGGGTCTTTCGGTGTCTTGTCAAAGGGCGGGGTGAACAGCAACGCCAATGCGTCATCCGGACGGATCAATTGCCGGTAGGCTTCGTCCATGGCGGCAACGGCGCGTTCCGGAGGGGCCGCCCCTGACAGGACCGCCCACGACTGGGCGATGGAATCGATACGGCATTCCTCGTTCTGGGCTGATCCCAGCGGCGTGCCATCGTCAAAGAACCCGCGGCGATACCAGTTCCCGTCCCAGGCGTGCTTTTCAAGCGAGGCTCGAAGCCCTTTGACGCGGTCGCGCCATGCGGCGGCGCGTTTGACGTCGGCGCGCGCCTCGGCGGCCGGGGCAAAGGCTTTCAGGGTCGTGAGCAGGAACCAGCCCAGCCAAACACTTTCTCCTTTGCCGTCCTCGCCGACCCGGTTCATCCCGTCGTTCCAGTCGCCGGTGCCCATCAGCGGCAGGCCATGGGCGCCGTGCGGCAGGCTGCGGTCAAGGGCGCGGGCGCAATGCTCGTAAAGGGTGGCCGATTCCTCCGCCAGGGCGGGTTGGAAGAAGGCGTCGTGCTCGCCGGGTGCCAGCCCCTGGCCTTCGATGAATGGCACAATTTCATCAAGAATGGCATTGTCTCCCGTGACCTTTACATATTGGCTCACGCAATTCGCAAGCCAAACGGTGTCATCGGAAATGCGCGTCCTGACGCCCATGCCGGTGGCGGGGAGCCACCAATGCTGGAAATCCCCTTCGACAAATTGCCGCGCAGCGGCGCGCAGGATATGTTCGCGCGCAATGGCCGGGCGCGCCGTCAGCAGGGCCATCGAATCCTGCAATTGATCGCGGAAACCGTAGGCCCCGCTGGTCTGATAGAAGCCTGATCTTGCCCACATGCGGCAGGCCAGCGTCTGATACAGGAGCCAGCCATTGAGCATGATGTCCAGGGCCCGGTCCGGCGTTTTTACCTGTACCGCGCCAAGGGTTTGGGCCCAGTAGCGCTTTACCTCTCCCAGGACCTCATCGATGCTGCTCGCCCTGTACCGCGTGATCAGGGATTGGGCTTCCCCGGCATTTGGCGCAGCCCCCAGCATGATTACCAGCTCCACCGAGCCGCCTGGCTCAACTGTGACAACCGTTTGCAGCGCGCAGCAAGGGTCCAATCCGGCGCCGGTGCGGCCTGACAGGCCTGTCAAGGCGGTCAGGCCCCGGGGCGCCGCGAGACGGCCATAAGGCCCCAAAAACTCGCGCCGGTCGCCGGTCCAGCTGGTTTGCCTGCCGCCCATATCGGCAAACGCGATTTGCTCGCTGGCTTGGGTTTTCCATGGATTGCGTGCAAACATGGCACGGGTCTGCTCGTCGATCGTTGTCGTCACGTATGATGCGGTCGCGGCGCGCGCCGCTCCCAAAACCCATTCGGCATAATACGTCACCGTCAGCGTGCGGGACGATGACGAGTCATTGGTCAATCTCAATCTGGACAGCTTGACGGAGTCCGCCAAGGGCACAAACTGCAGCAGTTCCAGGCGCAGCTTCTGCGCCTCGCGCTCGAACACGCTGTAGCCAAAGCCGTGGCGCGCCAGATGGGTTCCGTCGCCTGATTTGAGCGGCGCCAGGGTGGGCGAAATCAGCAGCCCGTCTTTTTTGTCTTGGACATAGATCGCCTCGCTCAACCGGTTGCTGACAGGATCGTTGCTCCAGCCGGTGATCTGGTTGTCACGGCTGTTTCCTGCCCAGGCGTAGCCGCCGCCGTCGGCGGCGCATTGGAAGCCAAAGGCAGGATTTGCAATGACGTTGATCCATGGGGCAGGGGTTGGCCGGTCGGCTTCGGGAAGTGTGACATATTCGCTGCCGTCAGCGGAAAATCCGCCGAAGCCATTGAAGAATTGAAGGTGCTTCGGGCTGGCGGCAGCAGGTCTGGTCCGTGACGATGAAGAGACGGGTTCATTTGCTTGGCTGGACGGCGCGGCGGCGACTTCCCGCACCCGGGCCAGCTGGCTGGCGAGGTCGCCCCGGCGGGCGATCAATACAACGCGCGCAACCGCAGGAAGGACCCGCAAGGTTTCCTGCGACAGGAGATCGGCCCTAAGCGCAAAGACCTGACCCATTTCACCGCGCAGCCCTGGGGCGCGCGTCACGTTGATTTTGCGCACCAGTGCATCGATGCTGCCTTGCAGGTCCTGCACGTAGGAAGACCCGCGGTCGTTCAGGATCACCAGATCCACCACCAGCCGCTTGGTTTTCCAGTATTCGAAAGCATGCAGGAGCTGGCGCACGATCTCGATATCCTCGCTCTCATCGATCCGCACCAGCAGAATGGGCCGGTCCCCTGAAATTCCCTGGGGCCACAGCGCCGATTGCGAGCCCATGTCCTGCAGCAGGGTTTTTGCCGGGGCGCGCAGCGCCGCATTCGCATAGATGAGATGACTGGCCAGGGTCTGGTAGAGATGGGCCTCATCGGTGCCTATCGACAGATGGCGCAGCTGGATTTGGGCTTGGGTCCAGGCCAGCATGAGGGCGCGGTCATAGGCGGCGGTCTGGCGATGCCGGTCGACAAGATCGAGGACCGCCTCGCGCGAATCGGCCACCACGGTCCACAGGGTGCACCGGACCTGCCGGCCCGCCGGGATCCGCAAGCGCCGGCGCATGGCGAACACGGGATCGAGAACCGAGCCCACCGTATTCGACAGCCGTTCGCTGCTTTTCATGGCCGCCGGCAGGCGCGTGCTGTTGCCGGCGCCGACGAAGCGGGCCCGGTCCGTTTCAAACTCGAGTGGCCCGACGCTGGTTCCCTGCACAAGCATAAATTGGGCCAGCCAGATTTCCGGGTCGCCGGGCGATCGCCGGCGGCGTGTGGCCACCAGTGTCTCGTGTTCACTTACGAATTCTGTTTCGACGAACATCTTTGAAAAGGCCGGGTGAGCCGTGTCCGACGACCTCTGCGCCAACACCAGTTCCGCATAGGATGTAAGTTCAACTTCCCGTGCGGTCAGCCCGGTGTTGGCGATGGTCAGGCGCCGCGCCTCCGCATTGTCTTCCGACGAAACTACGCATTCCAGCGTCGTGGTGAAGTAGCCGTCGGTGCGGATGATCTCGGCCTTGTCCTCGGTGAACGAGGCCACGTAGCTGTCTGCCGCCGCAGCCACGGGCATGTGGCCCGCCGACCATACCTTTCCGCTTTTCGGCTCGCGCAGGAACATGAAGAAGCCCCAGTCGTCGCGAACGCCATCTTCGCGCCAGCGCGTCAGAGCCTGCCCGTTCCACATGCTGTAACCGGCGCCCGCTGCCGTCAACATGACGCTGTACTCGCCGTTGGAAAGCACATGGGTGGCGGGCGATCCAAGCGCGCGCGCATTAAAGGTCCGCGCCGTGGGGATCACGACATCAAGCGCCGCCACGCCGGGGCTGGAAGCCGCCGCACTTGCATGGGTGACGGGCACGTTGCGCGGGGCCCGTTCCTGCAGCAGCAATTCAGCCGCCCGAATCATCGGTTCGGCGTGGAATCTGTCGCGCATTTCACCGTTCTTCACGGCATTCAGGATGGCCACAATCGTCATGCCCTGGTGGTGGGCAAAATAGGCCCGCACGATGGCCACGGTCTCGCCCTTGCGCATGCGCACCGGGGTGAAATCGAGCGCCTCATAGAAGCCGTACTCGCCCCGTCCGCCATCGCGCGCCAGCCTGTCAAAGTTCTTGGCGGCGGAACGGGGAGCCACCATTGCCGCCAGTCCCGTGGCATAAGGCGCAATCACCGTGTTGTCCGCCAGGCCGCGTTTCAGGCCAAGCCCCGGCACGCCGAAGTTTGAATACTGGTAGGTGAACTCAATGTCGCGGGCGCTGAAGGCAGATTCGGAAATGCCCCACGGAATGCCAAGGGAGTTGGCATAGGCAATCTGGCGGAGGACGACGAGCCGCGTGGTTTGATCGAGCAGTCCGCCACTCGGCGCGCGCATGACCAGTGACGGCATAAGGTATTCAAACATCGACCCGGACCAGGATACGAGGGCCGCTCCCCCATTCACCGCAGTCACCGTGCGCCCGAGCCTGAACCAGTGGCGGGTCCGCAAGTCGCCCTTGGCGATGGCAAAGAAGCTTGCAAGCCGCGCTTCCGATGCCAGCATGTCGTAGCAGCTTTCGTCGCGCATGGCTTCGGCCACCCGGTATCCGATCGACAGAAGCAGGCGCTGCGGCTCGAGCAGAAACCCGAACTCCATCCCAAGCGCCAGTTCGCGCATGTCGTCGATTGCCGCTGTCAGACTCTTCTTCAAGGCATTTGTCATTTCCAGTCCGGAAGATGCATCCTTGAAATGGCTCTCCACCGTTTCGCGAAGTGCCGTTGCCCAGGACAGCAATTGCCGGCTTGCGGGCGTGCCGAGTTCTCCGGCAATATTCGTCGCGGTCACATGAATGTCGGCGGACAGCACCGCGAACTCGATCAAGCGGACGGAAAAATATTCCGGTGTTTCGCGGGCCTTGCCGATCGCGCGCCGGAGGGCTGACACCTGGGAATCAAAATGCTTGCGGATCGGCCGCAGAATATGGCGGTCATTGGGGATTGCCGCAAGATCCTCGCTGAGAATGTCGAGAATGTCTTCGATGCCGTCGAGCCTTGCGTTGACATCGCCCGGCTGCACCATCCAGGAAGAACAGCAATTGGAGAGGGCAATCAGATGTCCGGCGAGATTGCCGCTATCCACCGTCGAAACATACTTCGGATCCAATGGCTGCAAGGTTGTTGTGTCGTACCAGTTGTACAGATGGCCCCGGTATTTTTCCATGCGCTTGATGGTGGCGAAGGTGGTCTCGATTTTTCCAACCGCGTCGCTCAGGCCCAGCCAGCCCAGCTCGCGCGCGCTGGCCACCGACAACAGGTAAAGCCCAATGTTGGTTGGAGAGGTGCGGTGCGCCACCAGCGGCTTGGGATCGTCCTGGAAATTGTCGGGAGGCAGCATGCTGTCCGCCGGCGTGACGAAGGTTTCGAAAAATCGCCATGTTCTCCGGGCGACAAGCCGCAGCGCCTTCCGGTCCGCCGGCGATGAATCCAGCTCATCTTCCATTTTCGGCGAAAGGCTCATCCAGTAAGCCACGGCGGGGGCGGCAAGCCACGACAGCGCGAATGGAAGCGCTGGAATCCATGTGCTGTCGGCGCGATAGAACGCAACGCCCAGCGCCGCTATTCCGGCAGCCAGGCTGATGGACATAAGGCGGTAGTTGCCGATGATGCTGGGCGTGTGGCTTGCCTCTGCCTGCGCCGCGGTCGTCCACTCAAGAAGCTTTTTGCGGCCGATGGCAAGCCTGTAAAGCGTGCGCCCGATGGCGTCGGCCATCAGGCCGGCCTGATGAGCCAGAAACACCAGGTTTGTGCCGGCGGAAACAAAAGCGTGGGCAAAATCGCCGAGCGATGACCTGATGCGGCTTGCCACGGTAAGCGGCAGGCGCCTCGGCACGGCGCCGGAAAGCGCAGGAAGCAGGGGCGGAATAATGCCAATGAGAACGATGAATGCCGTCCATGCCGCTGCAAGCCCGGCAGGCAAGAATATCCATCCCAGAAAGAGCCCCAGCACCACCGCTATGGGGATCAGCGAGCGCCTGAGATTATCGGTCATTTTCCAGAGGCCTAGGGCGGGTATGCCGCCTTCTGGATGCGTTGGCGCCATTGATCGCCAGGCCAGCATCCATGGCAGTAATTGCCAGTCGCCGCGCACCCACCGGTGTTGCCGGGCCGCCGCAACGCCGTAGCGTTCCGGATATTCCTCGACAACTTCAATGTCGGTGACCAGCGCGGCGCGGGCGAAAACGCCTTCGAAAAGATCATGGCTCAGCATGGCATTTTCAGGAATTTTGCCCGTTAATGCGCTCTCAAAGGCATCGATGTCATAAATCCCCTTGCCGGCAAACGAGCCTTCGCTGAACAAATCCTGATACACATCTGAAACCGCGAAGACATAGGGATCGATGCCGCGCGAAGACGAGAAGACGCGCTGAAAGAGCGAACCGTAATGGCCGACAGGCAACGATGGCGTGACGCGCGGCTGCAACACGCCGTAGCCCTCGGCCACCCTGCCGGCCTGCGGGTCGAACCTCGGCTGGTTGAGCGGATGCGCCAGTTTTCCCACCAGCCTTCGCGCCGCGTCGCGCGGGAGCTTGGTGTCGGCATCCAGCGTGAGGACAAATCGAACTGCTTCCGGAAGCTTGCCGCCGATGATGATGAAGCTCGTGTCGGCTGCGCCGCGCAGCAAGCGGTTAAGCTCATGGAGCTTGCCGCGTTTGCGCTCCCAGCCCATCCATTTCTCCTGCTGCGGGTTCCATTGCCGGGAGCGGTGCAACAGCAGGAATCGGTCTGTGCTGTGGCGCAAATTGAGGCGCAAAATCCCGTCCAGGGCTATGGTCAGGAGTTCAGAATCGGCGGGCATATGTTCCGCGCTGGCATCGGTCCAGTCGGTCAGCAGGGCAAAATACAGCTCGCCATCGGCGTTCGACAAAAAATGAACTTCCAGCCGGTCGATCAGTTCCTCAATGTCGTCGCGCGAGGTAAGGAGCGACGGAACCACAACCAGCGTGCGAAATTGTTTTGGCACGCCTTCGCGTAACGCCAGCCCCGGTATGACGGCCGCCTCCATCAGGCGTGTCACCGCAAAATTGACAATTGCCATGCCGGTCTCGGACACCGGAAGGAGTGCCAGCAGTGCCAAAAAAACCAGCAGGACCGCCGGTACGTCCGGCTGAAGCAGCGGAAAAATGCCGGCAAGCATTGCCGCTGCCGTCAAGGCCGCAATGCTCGCCAGATAGCCCGCCAATCCGAACGCGCGCACCGCCATTCTGACGCGCCGCAGAAGCGGGGGTTCGAAACCGAGATCCGCTTCAAATTTGGCGCGGCCTGTCCCGATGAGATAGTATCCGGGATCCTCTGCGGAGGCCTTGCCGCTGTCTTCGAGATAATCCAGGGCGCGTTGCGCAACGGTCAACTCTCCATGGCTGGAGCCACGCGACAATTCCTCGATCGCCGTGCGGTAGATGGTGCGGCTTGGAAAATCCATCTCGCCGTAATTCGGGTGGGTCCGCAGCAATTGGTCCACGAGGCTGACGCTGTCAAACCAAACTTCCCAATTCACGTCTGAAATGAAGCGTATGCTGGTCACGATGTTGCGGATGGTGACGTTGGCGGCGGCCTGGCGGTGATGCTCGTCGTTGACTACGGCTTCGAAGGAAAGCCCCAGCGCGTCGGTCTTGAGTTTCAGCCAGTTGAGCGTCTGCGCGGCCATTGCCTCTTGATCGCGCAGGCGCTGGATCAACTGCACCGCGAAGGACTTGGAGGTCGCCCATTCTTCATATGGACCGAAAAGGCGGGTTGCATTCGTTTCCTTCTCGCCAAGATCGAGAACCTGGTCAGCGAGCCTGTCGGCGGCGTCCCGGCCACGCCTTGCGGCGATGATGCGTTGTGATATGCGGCGCAAATTCTCGATGAGAATCAAGCGCAAGCTAATCGCCACCGCCCACAGCTCGCCAATCGTGAGCGGCTGCACCCGTTGATATTCATTGACGAAATCGGTCAGCAAGGCGGGATCAAAGTGGCTGTCAGTATGCGCCACATAGGCCCAGACCAGCCCGAAAATCCGCGGATGCCCGGCCAGCGGTCCCTCCGCAAGCTTTGGCAGCTGCCGGTAAAATCCCGGCGGAAGGTCGGCCCGGGTTTGCCGGATCTGTTCTTCGACGAGATGATAATTGTCGATCAGCCATTCAGCGGCGGGCGTGACAGTTTTGCCTTCCGCAACAGCGGCGCAGAGTTCCCGGTAGGCCGCCAGGAGGGCCGCGGCATTATCGCTGAGCCTGTCAATGATGGAATAGACCGGGGGCGGGTGATCCGTGACGATCTGCGATTCGGCGAGGCTGCGCGCGTGCTGTTTTGAACGTTCGAGGCCGAAGATTTCTGCGCTGATTGGCTGAGTGTCATCCCATGCTGGGGATTTATGCCGAATACGCTGTCCGATCACACGCAGCATCGTTGATTATACTCCAATGTCTTTCAGGCCGGGCAAAGAAACTCGAGACGCAAATTCGCATTGCAGCCGCGTGCGGGCGCTGGACCGTTAACGCCCGAAAGCCCACAAAGTTCCCGTGGCGGGTGTCGATTTCCTGGACACTGTTCGCAATTTACACCGCGCCGGCGTCTAAGGAAACGGACAATGTTAGGATGCGCATTCAACCTTCCCTGGCTTCCTTGCAAACAGCACACCGGCAACCGGGCTTAGTCAATAGCCCTGGAAGAAAATTGAAATCACAATCAACCGGATCGAACTGTCGCCGGGAACACCCTTACCAAAGGGCGCCGCCGGTAATCTTGATCTCCTCGGCGGTTATGCCGCCAGCGTCCGAACCGCACAGAAAAGCGGCGAGAGCGGCAATTTCCCGGGGCTGGATAATGCGCTTCTGCGGATTTTGCGCGGCGATCTCCGCCATGGCCTGGGCAACGGTTTTGCCCTTGCCTTCGGTGTTCACAACCTGCGCCACGTTGCGATGCATAAGCTCGGTTTCGACCCAAGTCGGGCTGATCATGACACAAGAAACCCCATGTGCGGCGCCCTCGAGGGCCACGCAACGGGTAAGCCCCAGGAGCCCGGATTTTGAGGCGCAATAGGCTGGATTGTCTTTCCAGCCGACCGAGGCCGCGGTTGAACCGATGTTGATCACCCGGCCCCAATTGCGCGCGATCATGCCTGGCAGCAGTTCCCTCGTCATGCGGAACGCGCCGTTCAGATTTGTATCGATGATCTTGAGCCAAAGATCGTCGGAGTGACCGCACACGGGTTGTTCGGCAGTTGTGCCGGCCGCGTTCACAAGAATATCGAAGGGGCCGCATAGGGCTTCGGCTGCGGCGATAAACGATCTGATGACCGCCGTGTCGCGGATATCGAGATGCGCCGCGTAGACCTTGACGCCCTTGTCGGTGAGCACCGACTTTACACGGCCGATCTCTTCCAGTTCAGGATAAGCCGCCGCATCCCCGGCGCGGCCTTTTGCGGCCCCGACATATGATCCTACCGCAACATTGGCTCCTTCCGCGGCAAGCGCTTCCGCAATGGCAAGGCCCTGGCCGGTGAGGCCGCCGGTGATGAGCGCCGCGCGCCCGGAAAGGGTTTTCATACTGTCACACCATGAGTTAGCCGCGGTACATGCAATACCGCGGCGCGCTCCTTATGCAAACCACCAACGCTGGGTGATCTTCATGCCATCAACATCGTAGTTGGGCGCGACTGCCCCATGACCAAGCTTCGCGGAATGGGCATTCACGAAGTTGTTGAACATGAGAACCATCGCCCCGCCGTCCTCGGCCACGAGATTCTGCAAATCGGCATACATCTGGGCGCGATTCGCGGCATTCAGTTCCGACCGCGCCGCGATCAATGTCTTGTCGAATGTTTCGTTCGACCAGAACGTGTCGTTCCAGGCGGCCCCGGAAGCGTAGGCCGTAGTGAGCATGCCGTCCGGCGTGGTGCGGCCGTTCCAGTAGCTGAAGCACCAGGGTTTCTTCAACCAGACGTTGGACCAATAGCCGTCATTCGGCTCGCGGATCACATTGATGTCGATGCCGGCCTTGGCCGCCGACTCCTTCATCAGCAAAGCGGCGTCGACGGCGCCGGCAAAGGCCGCATCGGCGGTCGAGAGGTCAACTTTCAAGGTCTGCAGCCCTGCCGCCTTCAAGTAGAATTTGACCTTGTCGGGATCGTAGGAATGCTGGACTTTCGGCTCCGCATGGAACGGAACGCCCTTGGCGATCGGATTGTCGTTTCCGGCGGTGCCGTGGCCGAGCAGGATTTTATCAACCAGTTCCTTGCGGTCTATGGCATATTTGAGCGCCAGCCTCACATTCTTGTCGTTGAAAGGCGCAATCGTGCAATTCATCGGCGCCGTATAATGGGCAAAGCCGGCGATCTCCGACACCGTCATGTCCGGGTTGGCGGCCAGCATGGAAAGCGTCTTGAGGTCGGCCCGGTCCGCGTAGTCCACCGCGCCCGACTGGAGCGCATTCATGCGCGCCGCCACATCGACGATCGAAAGAACCTCGATTTCGTCGAAATAGGTCTCGCCATGGTAATTGGCAAACCGCTTGCCCTCGAACCGCACGCCCGGCTCATAACTCGATTTGACATAAGGGCCGGTTCCGATTCCGGACTCCCAATCGACCTTGCCATCCACCGCCGGCATGACCGGAATATGGAAATCATAGGCAATGAACGGGAAGTCGGAATTTCCGTTGGCGAGCGTGAAAACCACCGTATCCTTCCCGTCGGCTTTCACTTCAGTGAGGTCAGCAAGCAGCGGTTTGGCCGCCGACTTCGAATCCGCGCCAAGATGATACTGGAATGAGGCGACCACATCGTTGGCATCAAGGCTCTTGCCGTTGTGGAATTCGACGCCTTTGCGCAGCTTGAACACCCACTGCTTCGCATCGGGCGAGGATTCAAAGCTCTCGGCCACATCGGGAACGATTTTTCCGTCCGGCGTGACGTCCGTCAGGCTGGATCGCAGGGTGCCCCAGGCCACGACCTGGTTGAAGGTATCCGGGATACTTCCGGGATCCAGCGTGTCGCTGGTCGACCCGCTGCCCACTGCAAGGCGAAAGCGTCCGCCCTTTTTGGGTTCTGCCCGGGCCATCGCGGCAAACATGCCTTCCGCCGCTGAAACGGCAATGCCGGCGGCGATTGCCCGCTGGATGAATTCACGCCGCGACAGGCCGCGCGCCTTGGCAAGCATCCTCAACGAATCACGTGTCATTGTTTCTCTCCTTGTTCAATTTTTTTGTGTTAGTCGCGTAGAACATCCCGTGCTTCTGCTTCGTGATAGGATCTGGTGCCCCGGTAATACTGCAGCGATGCGTCCTGCCAAGGCTGGTAATCCCACGGCGTGATCTTGCCGGTGGTGAGCGCCTTGTAGACAAGGCGCCGGCGGCGCTGGCTGGTGATGATTTCCTTCTTGAGGCGCGGCATGTCCCAGCGCCGGGCAACTTCCGCCAGCATGTCCTTGAGGACATCCGCATGGGCGGGGCTGCTGGCGAGGTCATGCAGTTCGTCACGGTCCGCCTCCATGTCGAAAAGCTGCGGCGGGTCGTGCTCAACATAGGTGAGCTTGTATTTGCCCTTGCGCAGCAGCACGTAGGGCGCGGCGACGCCTTCCGACATCAATTCGCTCACCGCAATGCGGCTGTTGCTGTCCTGCTTCAGGAGCGGCAGCAGGCTTTCGCCATCCGGCGGTTCGGGATAACCCTCCCATTCGTCCGTCATCGCCAGATCGACGAGTGTCGGCAGTATGTCAACCAGGCTGCAGTTGGCCTTGATGCGCCGGCCTTCCGGAACGCCGGGGCCAGCCATGATCAGCGGCACGCGCGCCGACCAGTCGTAGAAGCTCATCTTGTACCAAAGCCCGCGTTCGCCCAGCATGTCGCCATGGTCGGCGCAGAAAATTACAACGGTATTGTCCATGAGCTTGGCGCGTTCCAGGGCATCGAGCACTTCGCCGATGCGTTCATCAACGTAGGAGATGCTGCCGTAATAGGCATGGCGCGCATTGCGCACGTGCTCGTCGCCCACCCCGAATTCGCCCCGGTCATACTGTTCCCAAAGTCTGCGGCTGTGCGGATCGCGCTGGTCCGGCGGAATGAACGGCACCCGCGGCATGTTGATCTCGTCGTGCTTGTACAGGTCCCAGAAGCGGCGCGGCGTGACGTAGGGGTCATGCGGATGGGTGAATGATGCCACCAGCAGGAAAGGCCGCTTGTCGGGCTCGCGGGCCCAGTCAAAAATCTTGCGCGTTGCGTTGTGCGCCACTTCTTCATCATAGTCCTGCTGCAACGAACGCTCAGCAATGCCCGCGTTGCTGACATTTTTCATGTCATGGAACCAGTCCATGGTGCGCCAGGGATCATCCCAGTCGGCTGTCCAGTTGAAGTCGGAGGGGCAAATGTCGGTCGTCACCCGCTCCTCAAAGCCATGCAGCTGGTCCGGCCCGATGAAATGCATTTTCCCGGACAGGCAGGTGCGGTAGCCAAGAACCCGGAGATAATGGGCGAAGGTTGGAATATCCGCCGGGATTTGCGCCGCGTTGTCCCAGGCTTGGATGTTGGAGCATAACTTTCCCGTCATCAGCGCCAGCCGGGCCGGCGCGCAGAGCGGGAAATTCGAATAGAAATTGTCAAACACTGCGCCGCGCCTGGCGATTGAATCAATATGCGGAGTTTTCACCAGGGGATGGCCATAGGCGGCAAGTGCCGCCGCCGCAAGCTGGTCAACCATCAGCAGAACGATATTGGGACGCGGCTTGCTCATGGACAGCTATTCCTCCGGCAGGGGTTGTTTCAGCCAGTCACGATAGAACGCTTTAAGGTCCGGTTCAAAGTCATGGACGATGGGATAGCCCGGGGCGCAGGCTTCCACCTCGTGCAAGGTGCCGCAGGTTGGACAGAGAAACTCGCGGATTTCCATCCACTCCGGATCGGGAATGTCATTGTTGGGATAGAGCTCGCGGAGCGCCTTCCTGGTGTTGCGGACGTTGATGTTGGCCGCAAGCTTCCAGTTCTTCTTGTAATGGCCGAACTCGTGGCCGCATTCGCATTTGGTGACGCGGCTTTTTTTGCCCTGCACGATGAAAAGATGATCGCCAACCGGCAGCAGGATGCGCTCCTTCCAGCTTACGCGGTCCTGATACACGTCCAAAATCTTGAAGAAGCGGTCATCGTCCTTGTAGGCGCTCATGATGCGCTTGGTCTGCGGCCACGGCAGCGCGCCGGCGGCGAGATCGCGGATGACTTCCTTGCTGTATGAACTCATGGCTTAGTCCTCGGTCTTGTAGATGAAACTGGGCTTCAGGCCCCAGAATGAATTGAAGTCTTTGGTGAAGCGCTTGGAGAGCTTCATGGCGCTGGCGTACATGCGGATGACTTCGATGGCAAAGCGCCCCGCGCTCACGCGCTTGCGTTCGTTTTTCATCCATTGCGAAACCGGAACGGATTTCTTCAGGCGTTTGGCCCGCATTGCTTTCCGCAATTTCACCGTCGCCGCAAGATCGGCTTGCAGGTTTCCCTCCTGGTCTTCAACCAGCACGATGCCGAAAACCTGGTGGGCGACCTGCGCTGTGAGGAAACCGTTTTCCACGTCCCAGGCCGTCTTGATGGGATCACGCTCGAGAACGTCGCCAAAGCCGCCGCCGCCGTTATAGGCATGGGTGAATATGTCGCCGGATTTGTGAGGTGCCGTGATGTAGGGGCCTTCGGAAGTGTCGTGCGTGCCGCTTACGAGCTTTTCCAGGTCGGAGTGGTTGGGATCGATGCCGATGCCGTGGGGCAGGGGCTTCTGCTTCTTGATCAGGTCCTTGATATTCGTATTGCGGACGGCGCGGTGCATCTGGCAGGTGGGGGCGGGATAGCCGCCGCACATCCCCGCATTGTCGAAAACCCGCGACGAATGTTCAGACGTCACAAGGCGCAGGTGATTGGTTTTGTTGACAAGCCAGGTCGAGATGAAGGAACAGCCGCCACGGTATTTTCCGGCCCCGCCCGAATTGGGCAGGATGGAGCGGCCGATGTAAAGCATCGGCATGTTCTGTTCCCAGATTTCGATGTTTCCCATATCGGATTCCGGATTCCAGCCCACGTAGGCCGTATCGAGCCCGTCCTTGATGGCCAGTGCCCCGGAGCCCGCCGCGGCGCACTCGAAATGCGCCATGCCGAAGGGCGTGCCGTACTGGCTGGTGCCCCCCATTTCGATCATCGGGCTGTTCACCTGGCCCACGAACACTTCCTCGACAAAGCCCCGCGCCAGGAATCCCCGCGACAGAAGCCGCTGGAACACGCCGTAAGCCGGCAGCAACAGGGCCCACGACGTCGCCGTGGCCACCATTTCATTGTCCGGGTTTGTCCAGGTGCCGTGCGGCAGCTTCAATTCGGTCGCCATCCAGGCGCCGTCGTTCACCAGGCCTTCGAAATTCATGTGCTGGGTGAGGGTCACGAACATGCCGCCGTCCATGCCCGCCGGCGTGCAGTTCATCGAGTGGTAGCCCCAGGGCTGGGTGCCCTCGAAATCCATGATGATCTTCCCGGCGGTGGTGATCTCCATCTCGATGGGAATGTTGTAAAGCCAGTCGGGCGGGCCCAAGGGCTGGAAGCCGGGCTTGCCTTCGGTCACATGGCCGTAGAACGTATGGCCGCGATAGATGCCCGGAACCGTGAGCTGCTGGGTGCGCAGCAACTGGCCCCGGCGCCCCTCTTCGATGAATTCCTTCATCACGCGGCGCCAATACTCTATGCCGGTTTCGGCGATGATGGCGCGCACGCTTTCGCGCATGTCGATGCAGGAGGCAACCTTGGCCTTCTCGTCCAGCACCCAGTAGATCGGCATGCGCAGGTTGCGCTCGCAGCGGATCACATAGTCGCGGCGGATTTCATCATTCTCGCCGATCTTTTCGGCGCAGACGAAGAGCCCCTCCGTAAAGCGCTCCTGCGCCAGGCAGACGTCGCCGCCCGGCGTGATGCCGCCCGCCTCCAACTCGTGGCAAACGGCCCCCGCCCAGCCAACAAGTTCGTCCCCGTGGAAAATCGGGACGACATCCATGACGTCCGGCACCTGCACCGTGCCGATGAAGGCATCATTGTTGGCGAATATGTCGCCGTCCCTGATGCCGGGATTGGCTTCATACCCCTCCTTGATCATCCACTTGATGAAGCGGCTCATCGTGTGGACATGCACCATGATGCCATTGGAAAGGGCGATGGCGTCGCCTTCCGGCGTATAGATGGCAACCACCATTTCGCCCACTTCGCGCACCCCCGGGGAGGCTGAAATCCGCCGCGCCATTTCCCGCGCCGAAACGCAGGAAGCGCGCAGCTTGGTGTGCAGCGACTCAAATTTGAGCGGATCCTGCTTGCGCAGGGTGAGCTCCGTCACCCCGTCATAGCAGCCGGTTTCCTTCATCATCCGCTCGGAGTCCAGCAGGCGGTCACGCAGGGGAAGCATGTCTTGAATTTTCTCGTGCATGTTCATGGTCATTTTTCCTCAAGCGTGGCGGTAATGGAGCAGGGTCCACTCGTCGACGAAGACCGTGTCGTTGGGATGCACCACCAGCGTTGTCGCCGGATGCTCGACAATCGCCGGGCCTTTGATTTCATGGCCTGGCTGCAGGCGGTCCATCTCATAGAGATTGGCCGTGTGCCAGCGTCCGCCAAGATAAGCCTGGCGGGTTCCCTTGTGCGCCGCGGCGGGATCGGACTTTCCCAGCGGGCGCTTTTCCAATGTGGGTTTCACCTTGTCGGCGGTCGCCGTCACCCCGAGTTCCATGACCGAGAAGCCCACCGCGCCGTAGCGCGACACCCGGTGGTTGATCTTGGCATAGACATCCTCGAACTGGGCCAGGGTGCGGCGCATGTCGTCGGCTGAAGCAAGAACGCTGAGAGGTGCCTTCACCTCCACATCTTCGAGCTGGCCCGTGTAGCGCATCATCAGGAACGCCTCGACCTTTACTTTTTCGCGCCCGTGCCCGTCGGCCAGCATTTCATCGACGGCAGCCCGTTCAAGATCATGCCAGATCGTGGAAATCTTCCTGCCATAGGCGGCCAGCGCCTTGTCGTCGGCGCTCGACGGGATGTCGATCTGGGTTGAAACCGAATGGCGCCGCATGTAGTCGGCGGTCGTACAGCCAAAGGCCGAGAACGCCGCGGCAAACTGGAAAGTGATGATGTCCTTGAAGCCGGTGCCCCTGCTGCATCCGGCAAGATGCAAAGGCCCCGAGCCGCCGTAGGACAGGAGCGTGTATTGCGAGGGATGAATGCCCTGGCCGGAGATCACCCGGCGCAGCGCCGCATTGGCGTCCTGCTCCAGCATGTCGATCATGCCTTCCGCCGCTTCGGTGATCTCCACGCCCAGGACATCGGCGCATTTTTCCTTGAAAATGCGCGTTGCCTTTTCAACATCGAGTATCACCTTGCCACCGAGGAAATAATTGGGATTGAGGCGGCCAAGAATGGCATCGCAATCGGCGATGGTAGGCTCCGTGCCGCCGCGGTTGAAGCAAATGGGGCCGGGATCGGAACCGGCGCTCTCCGGTCCAAGGCTCACTTTCTTGGTCAGCGGATCAACCTTGATGATCATCCCGGCGCCGGCGCCTATGGTGTCAAGATGCAGCGTCGGCACATTGAGCTTGAAACGGTCCATGATCGGCTCGTTTTCGATGCGGGTTTGGCCATGGGTGATCACCCCCATGTCAAAGCTCGTGCCGCCCATGTCGGAGCAGACCAGCGAGTCGTTGCCGATGAGCTTGCCCACATAGGCCGCACCCAGAATGCCGCCGATAGGCCCTGAAATCATGGTTTCATGCAGGCGCGGATGATTGATCGAGGTGAGGCCGCCGAAGGACAGCAGCGTTTGCACGCCGTATTTGAAGCCGTACTTCTTCGAAATATCCTCAATGCCCTTGAGCTGCTGGCGCCCGCGCGACGTGGCGTAGGCCTCGATCAGAACGCTGTTGAGGCGCGATTGCTCCCGGATGACCGGGCGCACCTCATGGCTGGTGTAGACGGCGATGCCGGCTCCCGCCTTTTTGATCTCGGCGCGGGCAATCGCCGCAATGCGTTTTTCGTGAACCGGATTCACATGGGAGAAAATCGTCATGATGCAGATGGAGTCGACCTTGTCCTTGATCAGCGCCTTCACCGCCTTGACCACGTCCTTCTCGTAGAGCGGAATGATCACGTCGCCGAACTGGTCGATTCGCTCGGTTACGCCATGCGTGCGTTTGCGTGGCACCAGCGGGTCCGGATGATGATGGGTGATGGCATGCAGGCGGTCCGCATAGGAATAATCGGCCCAGGTTTGCAGGCCGCGGCCCATCAGTATCATGTCTTCAAGGCCCTTGGTGGTAATGAGGCCTAACCGCCGCCCGGTTCGCGAGAGCAGCGTGTTCAGCATCCCGGTGCCGGAATAAAGCACCACATTCACGCCGCTGAAGAGATCTTCCAGCGAAATCCCCCAGGCCTCGGCCGCGTCTTCCGCCGAGCTTAGGAACCCCTCCGCTTCATTCTTTGGGGTCGTCGCGGCCTTGCCGATCTTGAAATGGCCGTGCTCGTCCACAAGGATGGTGTCGGTCATGGTTCCGCCGGCATCGATGCCAATCACGATGGGATTTGTCACGGGCTTTTACTCTCTGTCGTAAAATTGAAATTTGAGACTATGCCAGGGCTTGAACTGGCGCTATGTGCCTAAAGGCATATTGGGTGGGGCGATGCTGGGCGATCGGAAAACAAATCAGGCGGCCATGAAGGCGCTGGCGGGCGCCATTTCTGCCGTAGGCTCAAACAGCCACGTCGACCGGCTGGTTGATCTTATCGGCGCGCTGGTGCCCCACGAACTGATAACCATCGTGCGGTATTCCGCCACCCAGAGGCCGGAATTTGTCTCGCACCGGAATTACTCGGACCTCATGGTGCGCAAGTATCTGGACATCTACTATGTCCACGACCCGTTCTACGCCCATTGGCGCAAGCATCAAAAACCCGGCGTCTATCCCTTGAACCGGCTGCAGGCAAAGACCCAGAGGCGCGGCATCTATATTGCCGAGTTCCTCGGCCAGTCCGTCATCTCCGATGAAGTGGGCGTCATGCTCAACGATGGCCCGGGCTGGTGCCTGGGCATTTTTCTGGATCGCAAGAAGCGCAATTTCACCCTGAAGGAAATTGCCCGGCTCGAAGCAGGCTTTGCGGTCTTTGCCGCCGTTCACGATCTTGATACGCGCTCGCGCACCTCTAATTTTATGCGGACGACCCAGCCCTCAGCCTTGGGCCGCGAACCCCTCGCACAAAGTGCGACCCTTCTTCCCGCCGATCTGTGGCCGGAACTGAGCGCGCGTGAGCGCGAACTCGTGAAACTGATATTGGCCGGCCATCCGACAGCCGGTATCGCAAGGAAACTTGGCATCGCGGCAGGCACCGTGAAAAACCACCGTTTGCACATCTACAAAAAACTCGACATCACGACCGAGCGCGAGCTGTTCCTGCAATATATTGACCGAAGGCCGCCTAACGCGGCGCCGGCAGATCCGTAGTGTGGTTAATCCCCGTTTTTGCCCCTTATTTCATGGTTTTTTTCAATTGAGCGAAGGGCAGAGTGCAGCCTATAAGGAGCCTGTCAACAGCCAATCGCTGGGCTTTATCCGCTCACGGAAGATGGGAAGATGAATTCAATGGCCACGCGCCCCGCGCATAGTTTTTGCGTTGCCCCCATGATGGATTGGACGGACCGGCATTGCCGTGTCTTTCACCGCCGCCTGACCCGGCACGCGCTGCTTTATACGGAGATGGTGACGGCCCAGGCCATTCGCCATGGCGACCGCCGGCGTCTGCTGGGCTTTGATCCCTTTGAGCAGCCCGTAGCGCTCCAGCTCGGCGGCAGCGATCCCATTTTGCTTTCGGACGCCGCCAGGATGGGCGAGGACTATGGCTATTGCGAAATCAATCTCAATGTCGGCTGTCCCTCCGACCGGGTCCAGGAGGGACGGTTTGGCGCTTGCCTCATGGCCGAACCGCAGCTTGTGGCCGGCTGTGTGGCAGCGATGCGCCGGGCTGTCACAATTCCGGTAACGGTGAAATGCCGCATTGGCATCGATGACCAGGACGAGGCCGAGGGCCTTGACCGATTTGTTGAAACTGTTGCCGCAGCGGATTGTGATGTGTTCATAATCCATGCGCGCAAGGCCTGGCTGAAGGGCCTCAGCCCAAAGGAGAACCGGGAAATTCCCCCGCTCAACTATGCCCGCGTTCATCAGCTGAAGGCGGACTTTCCCCATCTCAAGATCATCTTGAACGGCGGGCTGGCCACACTCGCGCAGGCCGAGCATGAAAGCCGAGGTCTTGATGGCGTCATGCTGGGGCGCGCCGCCTACCACACCCCATGGCTTCTTGCCGATGTCGATCGGGTATTTTTTCAAAAGGCGGGACCGCTGGCAAATCGCCTTGAGGCCGTGACCGGCATGTTCCCCTACATTGAGGAACAGTTGCGCCGGGGCGAGCCCCTTTCAAAGATGACCCGCCACTTGCTTGGCCTGTTCCATGGCCAGCCCGGGGGCCGACATTGGCGGCAAATTATTTCCGAACAAAGCCATCTTCCCGGCGCTGGAATTGATGTTTTGCGCCGCGGGCTGGAAGCCATTGAAACCCAATCAAATCGCCTGATCGCAGCCGAATGAAGCCGCTGGCTTAATACCGCGATTTTGTGATATGGCTCGAACCGGATGGGGAATTCGAGGGTCACGATGCGGATAAGGACCGTTGCGGCTGTTGTCATATTGGCCTGCGTTGCAGGCAGCAGTCAAACTTTGGCCCAAAGCAACGGTGCGGATTGCAGGATACTTGATGATACGTTGGAAACAAACATCACCGCCTGCGCCAAATCCTTGCTGAACCGCCAATCCCTGATCAATACCACATCCTCGCTCACCAACGTCATTATCGACAGGTTCGACGCGGGTCCGCAGCAAGCCGAGCCCGCCGGCCTTGAATTGAATGATCCCACGGATATTCTGGAGCGCCTGAAGGGCAACGGGAGAATTACCATTGCGCCGGCCGCCGATGTGGCGGCTCCCGCTGCCAGCCCCATGTGGAATATCTGGATCGATGGAAAATACAATTGGCTGGACGATACCGACGCTTTTACCGATCTTGATGGTTCGCTGGTGAATGGCATTGTCGGCGCCGATTACAAGGTGTCTGACCGGTTGGTGCTTGGCATTATGGGCACCTATGAAATGTCCGATCTGGAAGGGCCGGGAGTGACCGAGGATACCGAGGGCTGGGGTGGCGGCGCCTATCTGGGGCTGACGCTCAACGACAATTGGGTGTTATCCGCCACCGTCGTGGGAACCGGCCTTGATACCGATGTGAATGGCAGCACCAGTTTTGCTTCCGCACGGATGCAGGCCAGCAGCGCCTTGACCGGCTATTGGTATTCCGGCACCTGGCGCTATTCGCCGTCGCTCACGGTCGCCTGGTCGAAGGAATGGCAGGACGCCAGCGGCGGCTTAAGTGCCCAGACCATTGAAACAGGCATCATTTCTCCCGGCTTTCAGATTGGCAATTCCGTCTCGATCGGGGGCGCCTCAACTGTCGAGCCCTGGCTTGGCGCCCAGCTTGATTGGGTTGGAATAAACAAAACTGTCGAAGACGCGACCGGCACTATCTTGAATGACCCCTACACCGACCTGCGGCTGCAAGGCGGCCTCAATTTTGCCTTTGGCGCCAATGCCCAGCTGGCGTTGACCGCAGAAGTAAGCGGGCTTCTCCATGAGGATTCGGATACGTACACGGCAGGCGCCAACCTCGCCTTCCAGTTCTAAGAATTGGCCAGCCGTCCCTGGCGTCCGCCCCGGCGCCGCTTGCGCAATGTAAGCGTTTCGACGCGCTCATTGAGGCCCGCCATGATGGAATGGCGCTCGGCGGGGCTCAGCCCGAGCCAACTGCCGATTTCCATGCGGGTGCGCCCGCAGCCGATGCAAAAGCCAGTTTCCGGGTCGACCACGCAAACCTTGATGCAGGGTGTTTCGACTTCTGGCAAATCAAACGCGTTCATGCCGTTAACATAGGTATCCTGCGGGTCTTTGGCCATCCGAACGCGCCATTATTGAAGCAAAAACGTCCTCGACCGCGAAGTGAAGCAACTGCGTCGGGGACAAGCTCTAGTTCTTCAGATAAAGCACGCCGTCTTCGACTTTGAAACTCTTGAGCTTGCCCAAAAAACTCATGCCGAGCAGCGAGCCGCGCATGACGCCTTCCGGCATCACCAGGCCTTGCACGTCGGATACCCGTACCCCGTCAATTTCAATCTTGTCCAGGTTGACGCCGGCAGCCTTCACTACCCCGTTTGCCGTGGACACCGGAATATTATAGTCGAGGTTGCCTGGATGAAGACCGACATCATGGGCATCTTCGTAGCTTAACGCCACCGCCGAGGCGCCCGTATCGACCATCACTCTGACATCTCTGCCATTGATTTCGACCTTGACGATGAAATGGCCGTTTTGCCCGGCCTTTAGCGCCGTGGCCGCGTTGAGCTGCGGCATTTCCGCCGCCCCTGTCGGCGCCACGTTTGGCAAGCCGCCGGCGATCATGAACAGAAAGGCAAGAGCAAGCGGTGACAACGCACCCGGCAAACGCATGTGGCAACTCCTTGGCTTAGTTGCCTCAGACTGGCCGCTGCACTCTCAACAAGTATTGAAAATGATTGTAACAATTGTCGTTAAGGTTAACCCACTGTTGCCGCATATACCGTGAGCATGGTGAGCTCCGTCAACACCTGAACGGCGCCGCAGACATCGCCGGTCTGCCCGCCGACCTTGCGCATCGCAAGGGCCCGCATCCCGGCCAGGACAATGCCCGCGGCGATGATGGCGATCACCGCGATTTCGGGCGACAGGGCAAGTCCGACCGCAACCGCAGCGCCAATGCCGCCGGTAAGAAGCGAGAACAGGGCGCTGCGCTTTCCGGGCCTTCCCGCAAACACCGAAAGACCGTCGCTGCGCGCCGGCCTTGTGGCCCATAGAAGGTCAACCACGAGGGAGCGGGAAAAGGCTGCCGCACCCGCCAACAGCGCCAGGATGGTCAGGGGTTCCGCCCCTGACAGCGTTTCATAAATGGCCGCGCGGGCAAGGAAGGTGAGGCAGAGCGCGATGGTGCCATAGGTGCCGATGCGGCTGTCGCGCATGATTTCGAGGCGCTGTTCCCGGGTGCGCCCTCCGCCAAAGCCATCGGCCACATCGGCGAGGCCGTCTTCGTGAAGTGCGCCGGTGATCAGAACCCCCGCCGCCAGCGCCAGCGCGGCGGCCAAGAGCGATGGCAATCCCAGCATGTTCGCGCCGATCAGGACCGCGCTGATGATCGCCCCGATGATGGCTCCGGCCAGGGGAAAGAAGCGCATGCCTTCGGCAAGCGGCGGCAAATCCAGCGTGCGCACGAAGGGAATTGGCAGCCGTGTGAGAAAGCGCAGCGCCACCAGGGTCTCGGCAAAAGGCCTGATTTTCCAGGTATTTTCGCTGGGCGGCAAAGACATGTCGTTCATGTTGCACTGATACCCCGAATCCCGTGATTAGGACACTAGCAGGATGATCAAAAGGACGAGAGAATGACAATTGCCGCAACGGGTTTGCCCTTTGATGACATCAGAAAGCTGCTGCGGGATTTGCCCGGGGCTGACCTTAAGGCGGCGGCCCAATGCAAGGCCCGCGATGCGCAACTGACCAAGCCGCCGGGAGCTTTGGGCAGGCTTGAAAGCATGGCGGAATGGGTGGCGGCCTGGCAGGGAAATTACCCGCCGAAAATCACCCGCCCCGTGGTGGCCGTATTCGCCGGAAACCACGGCGTTGTGGCCCAAGGCGTTGCCGCTTATCCCGCTGAAGTGACGAAACAAATGGTGCTCAATTTCCAGGGCGGGGGGGCCGCGGTGAACCAGATCTGCAAGACCTTCGATCTCGGTTTGAAGGTGTTTGAACTGGCTCTGGAAAAACCGACGAAAGACATCACCCAGGAAGCCGCCATGGACGAGGCCGATTGCGCCGCCACCATGGCCTATGGCATGGAGGCCATTGCCGGTGGCTGCGACCTGCTGTGCATCGGTGAAATGGGCATCGGCAACACCACCATTGCCGCGGCAATATGCCATGGACTTTACGGCGGCAAACCTGAAGACTGGGTGGGGCCGGGCACCGGCGTGGACGCCGAAGGCCTGAAGCGCAAGGCCTCCGCCGTGGCCCGCGCCGTGTCCCTGCATAAGGCGAATCTGTCTGATCCGCTTGAAGTTTTACGCCGGCTTGGCGGCCGCGAATTGGCCGCCATGGCCGGCGCCATTCTGGCGGCGCGCACCCAGCGCGTGCCGGTTCTCCTCGATGGCTATGTCGCCACCGCCGCCGCCGCCGTGCTCCATGCCATCCGGCCGGACGCATTGGATCATTGCCTCGCGGCCCATTGTTCAGCCGAACCGGCGCACCGCAATCTGCTCAAGCGGCTGGGCAAGGAACCGCTCTTGGATCTCCGTATGCGGCTGGGCGAAGCCTCGGGTGCCGCCCTTGCGGCGGGGCTGCTCAAGGCGGCGGTCAACCTCCACAATGACATGGCCACCTTCGCCAGCGCCGGCGTCTCCGGCAAGGGCGAATAAGGATAATTTCCACGCCGCGGACCGGAAAGGTGACGAGGTGACCAGCCAGCCCGGGGGCGGGCGATTGCCTGGCTTTTTCACCAAGACGGCCAACTCATCTGCCCGCCGGCTTGATCTCCTCCCTGATCCACGCCCGGAACGCCGCGATTTTTTTGTCGTTGCCGCGCGCCAACGAAGTGACGAGGTAGTAGCCCAAGCCGGTGTCGGCTTCCTCGGCGAAGGGCTTCACCAGGCTTCCGCGAGCAAGTGCGTCGCCTGCCAGCGCGTGCCAGCCCAGCATGACGCCCTGGCCGGCGATGGCCGCATCGAGGCACAAGGCTGAATCGGAAAAACTCGGGCCCTGTGTAGCAAGCATGCTTTCATCCATGCCGTGCAGCGCCAGCCAGGTGTTCCAGCGCACCTGGAAAATATTGAAAATGACCGTGGGCCGGTCATGGATGATCGGCACCTCCGCGAGATCACGCGGCGATTTCAGGCGCGCTGCAATGGCAGGGGCGCAGACCGGAAAGACCCGCTGTTCAAGCAGAAGCTCGGCTTTCACGTCAGGCCAGTTTCCAGGGCCGACGCGAATGGCGAGGTCCACATCCGAATGGTCGAGATCGGCAAGCTCGATCGAGGCGTCGATCCTGACTTGCAGGTCAGGGTGTGCCTGCTGGAAATGCGGCAGCCGCCACACCAGCCACTTGGCTGCGAAAACCGGGGCCACCGAAACCGTGAGCAGCCGGCGGTTTGGCGCCTGCGCCAGGGCCACGCCGCGCGCCAGCTCGCGGAATCCGCGCTCCAGATAGACCAGCACCTCGGCGCCAAAGGGCGTGGGGACTAAGCCCTTGGGCGTGCGGGTGAACAGCGCGCGGCCCAGCTGTTGCTCGGTTTTCAGGATTTGCTGGCTGACCGCGCCGAGCGAAACGCCCAGCTCCGTCGCCGCCAGGGCGAGAGTTCCAAGCCGGCCCGCAACCTCCACCGCGCGCAAGCCATTGAGATGCACCTGCTTGAGTTGATCCATGTAGTTTTTCTACAGTCTTGGAGGGCAAAACTCCATAGAAAATCCATCCTGGGAATGGCACATGATGAGCGGAAAGGAGACTGGCCATGACTTACGAATGGTTCACATCAAGGTTTACAAGAAAGTCCCAACGGATTGATAATGCTGTTGCTTACAGGTATCGCGAACCGCTGGATCACCCGGAATTATCGCATATGACGATGCGGGAGCTGGCCGACCTGCCGATGCCCCGCTATACCCTGAAAGCCTGCACCTGCGATGTGCGGGTCATTTAGCGGAAGACTTATGCCATCTGCAGCTGATGGTTCCGCCCATACTCGCGGAAGGAAATCAGCCGCCTTGAAGATTCATCCCACAGGGCAAGCCGCGACGCTTTCAACGCCTGCCAGATCGACAGCCGCGGCGAAACCGTTTCAAGCTCCGGATTGCCTTTCAGGCATTCCTGCAGCCGGTAGTTGGGGATGCGGCTGCATAGGTGATGAATATGGTGAAGCGCGATATTACAACTGAACCAGTTCAGCACGGGCGGCATCACCAAAAAGGAACTGCCCTTGAGGGCGGCGATCTTCATGTCCCATTCGTCGGCCCCCTCCCAGTGGGTTTCCTCAAACTGGTGCTGGACGAAGAACAGCCAGCCGCCAATCCACGTCGCGATGAAATAAATGGGCAGCATCACCAGCAGGGTGAGCGACAGGCCCACCAGGAAAACCAGCGTGCCATAGACCAGCAGCAACACCGCGTCATGGCCGAGGACGCCGCGCAGGCTGTCGCGCAGCGGCAAGTTGGAGCCGATGGCGAGGCGCTGCAGCACGAGGAAAAAGATCGGCGGGCCAAGAACCAGAATGATCAGCGGATTGCGGTAAAGCCGGTAGCGGAAACGGGCCCAGGTGCTCAACTGGCTGTATTCCTTGACCGTCATCGTTTCAATGTCGCCGAAGCCGCGGTGATCCAGATTGCCCGACAACTGATGGTGCAGCGCATGCGAGCGCCGCCAATGGTCATAGGGCGTGAAGGTCAGCACACTGATGAGTCTGCCGAACAATTCATTGGTGGGCCGTGATGGAAAGAACGAGCCATGGCCGCAATCATGCTGGAGCGCGAAGAAGCGCGTAAGCAGCGCCCCGGTCGGAACGGCGAGCAGCAGGGTGAGCCAGTAGGCATGCGGCGCCACCAGGAACATGACGGCAATCAGGGTGAAAAACGGGACGGCGGTGGTGATCAGCTGCATGATCGCCTTGCGGCTGTCGGCGTCCCGGTAAAGATTGCAGTGGGCGGTCAGCCGTTTTGCTTGCAGCCGCAGCTCCGCAGAAAACTGCGTGTCGTTTTGAATGTCCAAGAAGTTCCCCAGTACGGATTTATGATTCCTGACTCTCTTTGTACATGGTTCGCGGGGCTTCGTCTGCAGTTATTACATTACAGTTTGGTGAGGGGGCCGGTCAAACCGCCTGGCCGGCGCACCACCCGCTGGCCCAGGCCCATTGGAAGTTATAGCCGCCGAGCCAGCCCGTGACATCCATCGCTTCGCCGATGGCATAGAGGCCGGAAACCGCCTGTGCTTCCATGGTCTTTGATGAAAACTGAGCTGTATCAATGCCGCCGGCGGTGACTTCCGCCTTGGCAAAGCCCTCGGACCCGGCGGGCGTCAATGTCCAATTCTTAAGCCGCGCTGCTATTTGCGTCAGTTCGGTGGGAGCTATGGCCTGCGCCAGCCGCTGGGGCAGGAGGTCGGCCAGAACGGTTTTGAGTTCAGCCTTGGGCCGCGCATGCCTGCGCTCCTTGAGAAACGCGAGCGCGTCAATGCCGGGGGCGAGATCAAGGCTGATGGGTTGGCCATCGCGCCAGTAGGAAGAGATCTGCAGGATGGCCGGGCCCGACAGGCCGCGGTGCGTGAAGAGTATGCTTTCCCGGAATGAAGCGCTGCCGCACGAGGCGGTTGCCGGGAGTGAAACGCCGGAAAGGTTTTTGTAGAACTCCAACTCTTCTGGTTTTGCCTTCAGGGGAACAAGTGCGGCTCGCGGACTGATGACCTTGAGGCCGAATTTCCCGGCAACCTCATAGGCAAATCCGGTCGCTCCCATTTTGGGAATGGAAAGTCCGCCAGTGGCAAGGACAAGGGCCGGGGCGGTATGGATCGCCTCCGCCGTTTCCACCGTGAAGCCATCGGCCTTGCGAACGTCGGTGACCTTTGTGGCGAGCTTGACCGCCACGCCTGCGGCGGCGCATTCCGCCAGCAGCATGGCCACCACCTGCTTGGCCGAACCATCGCAGAAAAGTTGCCCAAGGGTTTTTTCGTGCCAGGCAATCGCGTGTCTGGCCATAAGGGCCAGAAAATCGGGGGGCGTATAGCGGCTTAAGGCGCTGCGGCAGAAATGCGGGTTTTCGGACAGGAAGTTTTGCGGCGATGTGCCCGTGTTGGTGAAGTTGCAGCGCCCGCCGCCGGAGATGATGATCTTTGCCCCGGCTTGGGCATTATGGTCGAGCAGCAGCACCCTCTTGCCCCGCGCCCCCGCCGAGATGGCGCACATGAGACCCGCCGCACCGGCGCCGATTATGATGACATCAAAGGACGGCATGGCCGCTGGCTAGCATGCCGGCCCGCAAATCTGCAAAACAATATCTTCCGGCTTTGGTTTCGCTCTCCCCCAGGGGCGAGGAAAAATAATTATCCGGTGATCGCGATCAGCTTGCGCTGGCTTTCCGATTGAACGTTCGCCGCCGCGATGATTTCGCCACGGGGGCCGGTAAGCACCCGCTGCGGCGGGAAGGTGATCAGAACCTCGGTGCCCTTGCCCACTTCGCTCAGGATGTTGATTTCGCCGCCATGCAGGTCCATCAGGCCCTTCACGATGGACAGGCCGAGGCCTGCGCCGTCAACGGCATCCTTGGTGGCGAGCGATCCGCGCGAAAATGACGTGAGCACCGATTGAACCTCTTCTGCCGGAATGCCGGGGCCGTTGTCTTTGACCGATACAACCATGGCGCCCGAAGCGTTGCGCGCCGCCGAGATCACGACCTTGCCGCCGGCCGGCGTGAACTTGATGGCATTGGTGAGCAGGTTGATCACGATC
Organism: uncultured Alphaproteobacteria bacterium; assembly: GCA_963773295.1. GTDB lineage: Bacteria > Pseudomonadota > Alphaproteobacteria > Rhizobiales > Aestuariivirgaceae > Aestuariivirga. The sequence continues at coordinate 131,128 of CAVZAJ010000001.1, read as the reverse complement.
TGGTTGACGCCGCGCAGGTCGCCCAGCAATTTTGGCATGGAAGGCGTGATTTCAACATTAACCGCGATGGATTTTTCCTTGGCCTTGCCGGCGAGCAGGGCCTTGGCCGATTTGACGCAGGCCAGGATGTCAAAGGGCTCTTCTTGAATCTCGCGGCGCCCCGCCTCGATGCGCGAAAGGTCAAGAATGTCGTTGATGAGATCCAGCAGATAGCCGCCGGAGTGGTGAATGTCGCCAGCGTAATCCTTGTAGGCCGGAACCGAAAGGGGGCCGAACATTTCGCGCTTGAGGATTTCCGAAAATCCCATGATGGCGTTGAGCGGCGTGCGCAGTTCATGGCTCATCGTGGCGAGGAAAATGGACTTCGCCTTGTTGGCTTCCTCGGCCTTGTTTTTTTCCGCCTCGGCCCTGTCGCGTTCAAGCTTCAGTTCGTCGATGAGCGTGTCCTTCTGCGCCTTGAACTTCACCATGTCGCGCGCCGTATCGCCCAATTGCCGGGCGATGAAAAGGAAGAAGGCCTCGAGCACGATGATGAGGCCGGCAAGTGCTATGAAAATGGGTTCGCCCTGGCTGGCGCAGCGGATGGCAACGCCGATGGTCATGACCCCGGTGCCGGCCACGAGGACCGGCATGAAATTGTTCACCACAAGCAGGCGCACCGCGATGATCGCCATGATGAAGGAGACGAGATAAATGGCCTGCAGGCTGTTGGCGCCGTGCCAGAACAGGAAGAGCGGCATGACCCAGCATACGCCCTGCACCAGTTCCGAGGCCGCCATCATGCCGATCCAGTCATGCTGCTGGCTTTCGGAGCGTTCCTTGCTGAAGAAATGCGCGCAGAGATAGACTTGCACGGCCTGGCTCGCCAGCGTCACGGTCAGCCACAACATGGAAATGAGGGCCGGAACCCACATCAGGCTGGTGAATGCCAGCATCAGGGTGAGCAGCGGCATCGCCGGGGCGATGCGCAGCTGGTTGCGCAGGAAGATGGTCAGCAGTTCAAGCTTCCACGGCGCTTCGGCGGCGCGTTCCCAGATGGTGTCGTCCTCGAAGGTGGAGCGCTTTTTTGGCGCGGCCGGAACGGGCTCGTCGCGGTAAAAATTACCGCGGCCGGGAAGTCCTTCCGAATTGCTTTCATTGCTCATGGTTCAAGGCTTAACCCACTTTAATTCGATCCCAAGGTTGAACCCTATCATGCGGCGCCCTAAGGTCTGCTTTGCGGGATTCCTAAAATTTGAGACGTATGCTTAAAGCCTTTCTAACGCCGCTTGCGGGGCACCGGCCTTTGGGTCTAAGCGGAGCCCCTGACAGAAGGTGATTAATGACTGATATTACTAAGGAATTGGTGCTGGCCGCCCTCAAGCGCATTGCCGCCCCGGATGGCCGGGGAAACATTGTAAGCGCCGGCCTTGTCTCCGAGATTGCCATTTTTGAAGGCAAGGTGATGTTCGCCCTGAATGCCGAACCCCAGCACCTGAAAGCCATGGAAGCGCTGCGCGCCGTTGTGGAAAAGGCGGTCAGCGGGCTGCCTGGAGTTAACAAGGTATTAGTGGCGCTCACCGCCGAGCAGCAGCCCGCCCGGCCCGCGGGTCCCAAGGTCAGTTCAGCGCAGCAACTGCGCCTCGGTGTTCCCGGCGTGAAGCATCTCGTGGCGGTGGCCTCGGGCAAGGGCGGCGTCGGCAAATCCACCACCGCCATTAACCTGGCCCTGGGGCTGCATTCCCTTGGGCTGAAGGTGGCGGTGCTCGACGCCGATGTGTACGGCCCCTCCATGCCCAAGCTTTTTGGCCTGACCGGCAAGCCCGAGGCAAGCGACGCCGAAGGCAAGCGCATGAAGCCCATGGCGCGCTACGGCATCGAAGTGGCCTCCATCGGATTCCTGGTGGACGAGGACACCCCGATGATCTGGCGCGGCCCCATGGTGATGTCGGCCCTGACCCAGCTGTTGCGCGAAGTCTCCTGGGGCGAAACCGATGTGATGATTGTCGACATGCCGCCCGGCACCGGGGACGCGCAATTGACGCTCGCCCAGCAGACGCCGCTATCGGGTGCGGTGATTGTATCAACCCCGCAGGACCTGGCGCTGATCGACGCTCGCAAGGGCCTCAACATGTTCCGCAAGGTGAATGTTCCGGTGATCGGCATTGTCGAAAACATGAGTTATTTCGTCTGCCCCAAATGCGGCGAGCGCCATGAAATTTTCGGCCATGGCGGGGCCCGCGAAGAGGCGGGCCGCCTGGGCGTGCCATTCCTTGGCGAGGTGCCGCTTGACAAGGAAGTGCGCCTCCGTTCCGACAGCGGCGAGCCCGTCGTCGTCTCCATGCCGGACTCGTTGCATGCCGCCATCTACCGCGATATTGCGCGCCAGGTATGGGCGGCAATCGAAGGCGGAAAGTTATCCAAGCCCGCCCCCCGCATTGCGGTTGAAAGCTAGGCAGAGGTTTCAGGAAGTGTTATCCATAAGGCGGGATTCCTAGCGGGGCTTGGGAAACAGGGGGGACCAACGATAAGGTCCAAGGGGTTTTGATGTCGAAACTGATGTTCATATTTGGTATTCTGTTCCTGGCTGCAGGTGTGGCCCTCGGCTTTCTCATCCATTTTTCGCCCGGTGAAATGCAGGTGCGGGGCCTGACCGCGGATGTGGCGGCAATTCTGCTTGTGGGCGGCGCCCTTTGCTTGGGCCTTGGCAGCACCATCGGCGCGCTGCGCGACCGGACCGTTGCCCCGGTTGTGGCCGACACCGTCATTGAAACGCCGGAGGAAAAACCCGCCACGCCAAAATTCACTGGCTTCGGAAAGAAAACCGCCGCCGCTGCGGTGGTCGCTGAAGCAAGTGCCGCGGTTGCCGAAACGGCCGCTGCTTCCAAGACCAGCGTTGCCGATACGGTCGCGGCCCTTGAGCAGGCCAAGACCGATATTGCCGTGGCCCTCGGTGTTGAGCCGCAGAAAGCCGCGCCTCAAGTGCCGGTTGCAGTCGTCCCCGAGCCCGACGAGAAAACCGAAGCAGGCGACGGCGAGCTCTATGTGGTCGAAGAGAAGGTCATTCGCGGCCGCCCCGCCCGGGTGCTGTCCGATGGCACCGTGGAAGCCGAAACCGATGACGGCTGGATGCGCTTCGAAAACCTGGAACACCTCGACGAATATCTCGAAGCTATGGTGCCCGAGGCATGAGGTCGTAGGGGTGCTTCCATCCCGGCAGTGACCTGATCCGTTCAAGCCAGTTCAGCAGGTTGGGGTAGGGTTCAAGCGGCAACGGGATTTCGGCGCCATAGAACATGTAACCGCACAGCGAAAAGTCGGCGATGGTGGCGCGGCTGCCGATGAGGAACGGCTGCTTGGCTAAATGGCCGTCGACGATCTTCAAGGAATTGCTGAAGCGCTGGCGCAGGAATTCAGTGACCGGCGTTTCCCCCGTCTTGGCCAGTGAAACCATGAAGCGCAGGGTGGCGATGTAACTGGTGAACTTGTGGTTGTCGAACAGCATCCAGCGCAGGATTTCGCGGCGCTCGTCCTCGTTGCCGGGACCAAATTTACCTATCTGTTCCGCCAGGTAATCGAGAATCACGCCGGACTGCGAAATCTTCTTGCCGCCATGAACAAGAACCGGAGCTTCGCCCATTTCATTGACTTGGCCGCGGTACTCCGGCGAACGGGTCTGGCCACCAAAATAATCCACGAAAATCGGCTGCCAGTCCGCCTTGCACAATTCCAGCATCAGGGCGGCCTTGTAGCAGTTGCCCGATTCTCCGAAACAGTAAAGCTGGTAGCTGCCCATGACGGAGCGTAACCCGGCGGAAGGCGCGGAACAAGCCAGCCATGTCGCATTTGAGGGGAGACTTTTGCCGGGACCGTTGCTAGCTTGAGCCCCGATCATGACCAAATGAAGGGGATCATAACAATGAAGCGCATAGCACTTATTGCAACACTGATTTTAGTTTCGGCAACTCCGGCTTTCGCCCACGCCGGCCACGGCATTGCCTCCGGATTTCTCCATCCTTTCCTCGGCTGGGACCATCTCATCGCCATGCTGGCGGTTGGCGCCTGGGGCGCCACGCTCGGCGGCCGTGCCATCTGGGCCGTGCCTGCGGCTTTCGTCACCGCCATGATCGTAGGCGGCGCCTTCGCCATGACCGGAGTTGAAGTGCCCTTCGTCGAGACCATGATAATGGCCTCGGTCCTCGTGCTGGCCGCCCTCGCGATTTTGCGTGTCGAACTTCCGGTCGCGAGCGGCATGGCCGTCGCCGGCCTCTTCGCCCTGGCCCACGGTTACGCCCACGGCGCTGAAATTCCGGCGGGCACAAGCGCCTGGGTCTTCGGCGCAGGATTCGTGACGGCCACTTCGCTCATCCACGCCCTTGGCGCCGTGGCGGCGCTGACGGCCATGAAGGTGAAGGCTGTCAGGGCTTAAAGCTTACTTCTTATATCTCATCATGCCCGCACTTGATGCGGGCATCTTCTTGTTCGATCAGAGGATGGCCGTGTCAAGCACGGCCATGATGAGAAGAGAGGTGGATTACCTCACATCCAAAACGCTCGTCCGCGCCTTGCGCACCACTTCGGTTGCCGTCGAGCCCCGGAACAGGCGCTGGAAGCGCGAGCGGCCTTCGTCGGTCACCACGATGATTTTGTAGAGCGAGCCGCTTTCGACAATTTCCTCAACCGCTCCGCCCACCGCCACCTTGGTTTCATGGACCGGAATGGTCATGGCCTTGAGCAGCGCCTTGGCGTTGGCCACCGCTTCTTCGGCCGCTCCCTTGCCTTGCTCCGTATCGGCCACTGAAAACAGCGTGATGGGCTCGCCCGTGACATGGGCCAGGACGGCGGCGCGGCGCACCGCCTGCATGGAGCGCGAAGTGCCGTCGGTGCAAATGAAGTAACCGGTTTTTTCCGGCCCCTTGCGCACCACAAGGACGGAGCAGGGGGCAAGCGTGGTCACTTGCTGCACGATGCCCGCATCAAAGAAGGCGGCAAACTCGCCGCGCCAGCGTGACGGCTCACCCATGAGCATCATGTTGTAGGGGCCGAGCTCATACTGATCGAGAATGCCATTGGTGACGTCAGGCGCCGTCTTGAGCTTGAGCACCACGCTGCGGCCTTCGGGGCTCCGGTACTCAACCTTGGTATCCCCGGCGGGATCGCCCCAGGCATCCTGGGTGGCGGCTTCCTTGGGCCAGCTTTCCGGATCGATGCCTTGCTCTTTCAGAACGACAAGGGCCTGCTTGAGATAGCGCACCCCTGGCAATTCAAACCCCGCATCCATCATGTTCTGCCGCGCCAGCCGCACCTGCAGGCCGCCGGAATGCAGGCCCTGATCGATGGGGCGCACATGGAGGATGATGAGGTCGCAATCATTGCCGGCGAAAAATTGCGCCGCGAAGCGCACCGTCTCCTCGCCCCTCTCGCTGCCATCGACGCAGGCCAGCACCCGGAAGCGGTTGCGCCGCTGGGCCCGCAGGTTTTGCAAGGTCTTGCGGACCGCCACTTCCTGCCGGTCGGAAAGCTGCGAGCGCTTGAAAATATTTCTCATCGCAGCAGCGGCCAATAGAAGGTTGACAGCAGAAGCAGGACGATAAGCGACAGCAGCATCATCCGCACGCCGATTTTCAGGAAGTCGGCGCCCTTCAGGTAGCCCGAAGCATAGATGATGGTGAAGGCGGGCTGGGCCGCCGGCGTCAGATAGCCGAAAGCCGATGAAATGGCCGTAACGAAGCCGGCGCTGATCGGATCCTCGCCCGCGACAACCGCCGTTTTGAGAACGATGGGAGCGAGCACCGCCACCGCCGCGCCGGCGGTCATGGTATTGGAAACCGCGATGGTGAGCAGCGAAACCACGAAATTGAAGCCAAGATCGCTGCCGGCCCCTATGTTGTTCATGGCGGTAATAACGCTTCCGGCCACCCATTCGGCGGCACCCGTCTCTTTCATTTCCACGCCGAGCGAAATGGCCGCCGCATAGAGCAGCACCACGCCCCAGTTCACGCCAGAATTGATGTCTTCCCAGCGGACCAGCCCCAGCACCAGGAAGGCCGCCGCCCCGCTGATGGCGATGACGCCCAGGCCCAGTTCAGTGGAAAAGGCGATCCAGCCCGCGATGGTGGCGAGGAATACGGCGATGGTCAGCCATTCCGACATTTTCACCGGCCCCTGCATGGACACCTGGGTGCGAAGCCGGCTGATGGCCCGCGACATGTCGGTCACCTCCGGCTTGAAGGTGAAGATCAGCAGGGCGGCGACGATGGGCAGGCGCAGCAGGAACATGGGGAAGGCGTAGTAAATCCACGACACGTAATCCATGAGGTAGCGCCGCGTTTCGGGATTCAGTGGATCGTAGAAGAAGTCTTTCCAGTAACTGATGATGATGGCGTTGCGGGCCCCCCCGGACGGTGTCGCCACGCCGGCAATGGAGCAGCCATAGGCGATGGAAAAGAGAATGACGGCGGCAAGATTATGTACCTTCTTGGGATCGTTGGAGGTGAGCGTAATGAGCGTCACGCCCACCGGCAGCATCATGGCGGCAACCGTGTGCTCGCCGATGAAGGCCGCAAGCACGCCGCAGACCACGGTGATGCCGAAGCTGATCCAGTAGACGTTGGTGCCGGTCATCCGCACGATCCACCAGGCGATGCGCTTGTCGAGCCTCTGCTTGACGATGGCCACCGCCAGCATCAGCGAGCCCATGATGAACAGGACGGAATCCGTCATCAGGCTTTGCGCTACCTTGGTGGCGTCCACCTTGAGTAGCAGCACTTCGCCTATGATAATGAGCAGCGGAACCGTGGGCAGCGGAATGGCCTCGGTGATGAAAAGAATGGTGGCCATGATCGACATGGCGAGAACGATCTGGCCCTCATGGGTGAGGCCTGCGGGCGTGGGCGCCGACATCAGCGCAAAGCCGAGCAGCATGCTGATGATGAACCAGCGCCGCTTCCAGACGATGGAAAGATCGATTTGCGAACTGACCAGCCGGTAGCGCTGGTAGCCGCGCCGCCTGAAGCGGCCAAGGCGGGCCGACGATTCATTGGCCTGCAGGCTGTCGCGGGCGAGCGAAAAGGCGGTTGTGGCTTGCGCTGGGGTCATGCCCCCACCCTTGCAGTTGCTGTAATCTCCATGGGATAAGGTTCTAAGGTCAGAAGTGTTAGGATAATCTTATGGGCGCCGCTCTCCGTCACACAGCCAAGCGCTTCGGGCTCGCCGCCGGCCCGGCACCTGAAAGACCTATGCCCCAAGGCATGACATCCCATATGCCCCAAACCCCTTTTCATGGCCATTACAGCGTGTCGCCCGAAAGCCCCGAAGGGCGCGGAACACCCCACCATTTGAACCACAATTGCCCAAAGGGAAAGATGGCAGGGAACAGATTTTTGCCCTACCAGTTTACAGCCTGACGAGGATTTGATGACAGATACCACGACCGCCCTGGCCGCCGCCGACAAAGGCCTCGATAAAAGCCTCGAACGGCTCTTTGATTTCCTCCGCATCCCCTCCATTTCGACTGATGTTGCCTACCAGGATGCCTGTGAAAAGGCTGCCCGCTGGCTGGTGGTGGAACTCACCGCCCTGGGCTTTGAAGCAACCGCCCGGAAGACTCCGGGAAGGCCCATGGTGGTGGCCCATTACACCCCCAAAACGGCCACCGCCAAGACCCCCCATGTGCTGTTCTACGGCCACTATGACGTGCAGCCCGTTGACCCGCTCGAGCTCTGGCATTCGCCGCCGTTTGAACCCGTGCGCAAGGCCGGCAAGGACGGCGTCGAGCGACTGTATGGCCGGGGTGCGGCCGACGACAAGGGCCAGCTGATGACGTTTGTGGAAGCCGCCCGCGCCTGGATTTCCGCCACCGGCAGCCTGCCCATCAAGGCGACTTTTCTTATCGAAGGCGAAGAGGAGTCAAGCTCGCCCTCTCTCATTCCCTTTCTCAAGGAAAACAAGGCCGAGCTGTCCTGTGCCGTGGCCTTTGTCTGCGACAGCAACATGTGGGACGAAAAAACTCCGGCCATCACCACCCGGCTGCGCGGCATGGTGCATGAGGAAATTACCATCACGGGCCCCCGTATCGATTTGCATTCCGGCCTGTATGGCGGCGCCGCCATGAATCCCATCCGTGTGCTGAGCAAGGTGCTCGCAGCACTCCATGATAAGACCGGCAAGGTGGCCATTCCCGGCTTTTACGATGGCGTGAAGCCGCTGCCGGCGGCCACCAGGAAGCAATGGCAATCGCTCAAATTCTCCGAGAGAAAATTCCTCGGCGACGTGGGGCTCGCAGTTCCCGCCGGGGAAAAGGGCAAATCCGTTCTCGAACAGGTCTGGGCTAGGCCCACGGCGGAAGTGAACGGCATCTGGAGCGGCTATACCGGTGCCGGGACAAAAACCGTCTTGCCCTCCAAGGCCCATGCCAAGCTGACCTTCAGGCTGGTGAGCCGGCAAAATCCCGAAAAGATTTTGCGGGCCTTCCAGAAATTCGTGAAAGGCCTGCTGCCCAAGGATTGCAAGGTGGCTTTCTCCGGCAGCGGTGGCGGAGCGCCTGCCTCTGAGATCAGCGAAGACAACGCCTTCATCCAGAAATCGGCCGCCGCCCTGAAAGCCGAGTTCAACCGCGCGCCGGTGCTGATGGGCTCCGGCGGCTCCATACCCATTGTGCGGAGCTTCAAGGACATTCTGGGCATGGACAGCGTTCTGGTTGGCTTCGGCCTCAATGATGATGCCATTCACTCCCCCAATGAAAAATACAACCTGTCGAGTTTCCACAAGGGGGTTCGAAGCTGGGTGCGCATCATGGGGGCCTTAGCGGAGTAAGCCGATGAGCAAGGATTTACTGAAACTGGCCGAACGCTACTATGAAGCATTGAACAATTTTGATTACGCCGCCCTGGAGAAAATGTTCGCCGAAGATGCCGAGTATCATTCCTCGGGCATGGGCGGGCTCTATGGCCGGCCCGCCATCATCGAGGCGATGAAGGCCTATTTTCACGAATTCAGCGACCAGGCTTCAACCAACGACAGCATCGCGCTCCTGAATGACACGTCGATACGCACCCACTGGCGGCTCCAGGCCACCACCAAGTCATCGGGGCGGAAGGTAAAGCGCCAGGGCATCGAGACGATCCATTTCAATTCCAAGGGTCTGATCACCACGGTCGAAGTGCAGGACGTGGAACCCGTCAAGGACTGAAGGCCGCTTTCAAAGATGCTTCTTCCAGAACGTCAGCATGCGCTTCCAGCCGAGTTCCGCTGACGCCGGTCCTGGCGAGATACTGCGCGGCGCCCCGCACCACCTGGTCGGTTGCCTCGGCGAAATTGAGCGAATTCATCTCGCGCGCCGCCGCTTCCGTGTCGTGATAGGGAACTTCCGTTCCGGCATAGAGATCGGGCGCCAGGGCCTCATAACCGGCGAGCGCCAAACGGTCGCAGATGCCCCTGATCTGGTCCTGCAGGCCCCACCATTCCTGGATGACGACAACGCCCGGTGCATTGGCCTTGGCGGCTTTCGCCAGATATCCGGTGCCGGGTTTTCCGTCCGCTCTTGGAAATGAAATCCTCGTGCCCATGGCCATCCTCCAAATGCATGAATGAATATGTGCCTTCAGCGGAACTGTGGCAAGATGGACACCACTTATCGCTCATTGATGACGGGCAGATCGTGTCCGCTGGACACCTCCCGGGCGGCGTGTTACGCCCGATGACGGAATTGAATCACAGGTGTGTGGTTTATGTTTGGGATTGCCTCGCAGCAGATGATTTGCCCGCCCGCTTGCAAAATGGTTTCAGCCCTTCTGGCAGCCCTTTGGCTCACCGCTCCCGCATGGGCCGGGTCCAGGGGAGAAGGCGGATTCGCTCATGGTCTTTGGCGGTGTGGCAAGCGAGACGAACTTCGCCCAAATTATCTACGCCCCATGGACCACCGAATTGAACGACATTGGCGTAATCGGCGCCAGTTACTCGCACCGGTTCGGCACGATCAATAATCTGCTCGGCGGCGGCGGCCTTGGCCGCATCGGGGACGATTTCACAATCGAGGGCGAGCTAGGCACATCAGTCCGCTTTGGCGATGAGAGCCTCGGCGAAGCCTGGACGGCACTCTACCTGCGCTATGACGGATTGCCGTGGAATGACACGGTATACACGACCGTCGGGATCAATACCGGCCTGAGCCTCTTGACTGAAACATCCGACTTCGAGGAATGGCGCGACAGCAAGGGAAGGTCATCCGTATTGCTGCACTACCTCGGGCCGGAATTCACCTTCGCCGACCCGGATAACAAGGACCTGGAGCTGGTGCTCAGGCTTCACCATCGCTCCGGCGTATTTGGCCTGTTTGATGGGGTTGTCAGCGGCTCGACATTCCTGAGCGCCGGCATCCGGGTGCGTTTTTAGGATTTCCTCAGTTTACCGCCGCGGGAATTTTTTTGAACGGCCGGTCGTCGATCTTGAGACGGCTGGCGTAGGCTTCGAATTTCAGCCCATCAAGGCGTCCCGTCGCGCGCACCGGAACCAGCCGTGATCCTCCGGAAACATCTTCGCCGACGGGCGCAAGCCAGACGTTATAGGTTTGCGCTTCTTCCTTGTTCTTCCTGAATTTTGCCGCGTAGCGGCCGGCTATCGGCACGTAGCTGGCCTGGCACTCATAGGCCTTGCCGTGGTAGGCGCCGGGGAAACTGTCGTCGAGAATGGCTTCCCGTTTAAAGCTGAAGCGCAGTTCAAACACTTCCTTTCCGTCAAAAATCCGGTGCATCCCCCGGCACGGGAGCTCCCCCTGGCGATGCGCCAATCCGGAAAATGGCGGTCAGGGGATCGGTCACGGCCGGGGTAAGGGCCGCATCAATGTCCGCCTGGATTTCAGGTGTCTTTGCCGCCGGACGGCCTGACGCTGGCAAGACCCCTTTCAACCAATGGAGCTCGACGGTTTTTTCCTTGTCATTCTTCTCGCTGTGCGATGAATACCGCTGCGGAGTGGGCTGGCCATCGGCGAACCCGCCCGTCGCCGCCATCTTCATGCGATAATCCGAAAAAACGGTAATCATCCCACGGGTCTTGAGGGAAGCCTGGGAGCGGTGCGCGGTAGCCGAGATTTCGGAACTGTAGTTTATGTTGAGCACCGTCACGCCCCGGACGTTGACCTCATAAGAAGCTTCCACCTTGCCGCCATCATCCGCACGGGCGCCGCCGGGTCCGCTCACCAGGGCGGACAATGCGGGCGCCAGCAAGACGACGATGCGGTGTGCGATCACATTCAAATGATAGGTCCTCCACGGCTCTCCTGCTTTCCCTTAACTCGCATATTTTGGCGAGAATGAGGGCGAATTTGGCAAGGGGTGGAAGGCGTCAGCCAATTCTGAATCCGCTCACATGAGGCGGGGCTGTCAACCCCGGCAGGTTCCGCGTATCCGCCGTGGGCGCCAATATCTCCGTGCGTATGGGAATGAGACCGGCCCAGATCGGCAGGGCGTAATCATCTTCATCGTCGCCGGGCGGGCCGTTGCGCACCTTGGCGGAGGCCTCATCCAGCGCCAGGCCAAGCATCATCGTGGCCTTCAATTCCTTTGCCGTGACCGGCCGCAGGATATCCCAGCGCCCGGGAAACAGCTTCTCGGTGAAGACCTTCAGGCGCTGTTCCTTTTCGGCCGGGTCCTTGATGACGTGGGCCTTGCCCATCACCATCACCGAGCGGTAGTTGCAGGAATGGTTGAAGGCCGAGCGCGCCATGACCATGGCATCGATGATCGTGACGGTAACGCAGACATCCGCGTCAACGCATGTTTCGAGCATCCGGCTGGCGGATGAGCCGTGCCAGTAAATGTGGTCAGCCTCGCGCCACTGCAGGGTAGGCGTCACATAGGGCGTGCCCTTGAACACATAGCCCACCGAGCAGATGGGCATCGCGTCCAGAATGCCGTGCACGGTTTCCGCATCATATTTTCCGCGGTCATGGCGGCGCTTGACGCGGGTTCTTTCGCTGGGGGCTGGGGTCATGTGGAGTCCTCTTGCTTACGGACCCTCTATGCTGTCTATATGGTCTGCTTGAAAGAACCAAGACGGCTATCAATGAGCAGACCACTTTTAGCCCCGGCGGCCAGCGAAATCGGCATCGACCGGGCCGACAGCGAGGCCATCCAGTCGCAAATTGCCCGGCAAATCCGGGAATTTGTGCTGAGCGGACGCCTGCGCCCCCAGGCCAAGCTGCCGTCGACCCGCAGCATGGCTGAAGACCTCAAGGTGGCCCGCGCCACCGTGGTTGAGGCCTACGAACAGCTCCTGAGCGAGGGCTATATCGAAGCCCGCAAAGGCTCCGGAACGCGGGTTGCCGCCGAATTGCCGGAAGCGCTTCTGAACTCCACCCCGGCGCGGCTGGCCACGGGCAGGCCCCGCCACGAGAAAAGCCGCGAGCCCGCAAAGCCCTTCCGTTCGGGCCTTGTCGACTGGGAGCATTTCCCCCACGATGAATGGGGCAGGCTGCTGGGCCGCTTTTGGCGCAATCCGCCCATTGCCATGCTGGAGCACAATGACGCCTTCGGCTGGCTGCCGCTGCGCGAGGCCATTGCCCGCCACCTCTATGAATGGCGCGGCATTTCCTGCGAGGCCTCGGAAGTAATAATGACGGCGGGCGGCATGGATGCCTTCGATCTCATCAACCGCTCCATCTTCAAGGCTGGAGATAGAATTTGGATGGAAGAGCCGGGCTATCCCACGGCCAGGCGCGTGTTTTCCATGGGCGGCGTCAGGACTGTCGCCGTGCCGGTTGACCGGGAAGGCATCATGGTGGTGAAAGGCCGCGAACGCGCCGGCAATGCGCGCGGCGCTTTCGTCACCCCCGCCCGGCAATATCCAACCGGCGTCACCATGCCATTGTCCCGGAGGCTCGAGTTGCTCGATTGGGCCGACGAGGCCAGGGCCACCATCATCGAGGATGATTACGACAGCGAATACCGCTACGTCGGCAGGCCCTTGCCGGCGCTGATGAGCCTCGACCGCAAGGCCCGGGTCATTTATTCCGGCAGCTTCTCGAAAGTTTTTTCACCGCTCCTGCGGCTGGGCTACATTGTCGTGCCGAAGCCCCTCGCCGAACGTTTCCGCGGCGAACGCCTGGCCCATGGCGCGCCGCCCTCGCTCATGGCCCAGCCCGCCCTGTGCGAATTCATGACGTCCGGAACCTTCGCCATCCACATCCGCCGCATGCGGCGGATTTATGCGGCGCGGCGCGAGGCCCTGATCGAGGCTTTGAAGGGCAGCAAGCGTTTTACCATCGATGCATCGCCTTCGGGACTGATGCTTCTGCTGCGCCTGAAGCGGGATGAAAACGATGAGGAACTGGTGGCAAAGCTTGCCCGCGCCGGCCTCGAAGCGCAATCGCTGTCAAGCCATTACACAGCACGGCAGAGTGAGCAGGGTCTGCTCCTGAGCTTCGCCGGTTTCACCGACAAGGAATTAAGAACCGCTGCGAAGAAGTTGGTTGAAGTGCTGTAGAGCTTTCTTTTTTTCACCTCCCCCTTGTGGGGAGGTCGGAATTCGCAATTGCGAATTTCGGTGGGGGTGTGGTTGTGTCGGAGCGACCCCCACCCCTAACCTCTCCCCACAAGGGGGAGGGGCAATAAGAACTTAAGACCCCAGCGGCCTGAGCTCACGCAAAAGTTTTTCCTTCATGGCGCGGGCGAAGTCCTCAAAGCCCTGCGCCGGCTCGGCGAATGAATCGGCTCCGATGATCACCTTCTCGCGGTAATAGGCGTGCAGGCCCGCCTCTTCCGCTTCGATGGACAAGCCATTGATGGTGATGCCGGATGCCAGGGCGCTCTGGCGCGCCCCCGCGAGATCATCGCCGCTGTTGTCCGGCCCGTCGCCGGAAACGTCGATCACCTTGCGCTGCCCTTCGAAGGCGTTGTTTTCAATAAGGGCCTGGGCATCAGCGATGCCCGTGGCAATCGAGGTGGAACTGGCCCGCATCCAGCGGCGCACGAGACTTGCGCGGAAACCGAAGGCTTTGGCCTCCCTGGCGTTTTCGATATGGACGAAGGGAACAACCACCTGGGTTTCGCCCGGCCCGCCCCATTGGACAATCGCGATCACGGCGCCAAACGGCCTGAGATTGTCAAATGCCTGCAGCACGTCCGGATCCCGGAAAGCCAAGGCGATGCCTTCGTTCTGCAACCGGAATTCGCGCGCATCGACACTGGCCGAACTGTCCAGCGCCAGCACCAGCTCGATGACCACGGGGGTTTTGCTCTGGGCGAGGGCGGGCGCGGCGAGCGCCAGCAGGACACAGAAACTGCGCGACCCGATGCCACGCGTGAATTGACACATTCCAGCCCGAATCTCCCGCAATCTCCGGGCCATGCGTAAACTTGTCCTGGAAATCCTTGCGGCCACTGCCCTCACCCTTGGCGCCATCCTAGCATCGACTCCCGGCGTTTTGGCCAGTGACGTCTTGGTGAAGGGGGCCTTCGCCCGCGCTTCCGCCCTGACCACGGCGAAGGCCGGGTCGGTTTACATGACCCTGAGCAACCAGGCGGCGGCGCCCGACAAGCTGCTGCAAATCACCACTGGGTCGGCCGCAAGCGCCGAAGTGCATGAAAGTATCGAAAAGGACGGGGTAGCCACCATGCGGCCCGTCGCGAACCTCGAAATCCCGGCGGGCGGCAGCGTCGACCTCAAGCCCGGCGGCTACCACATCATGCTCACCGGATTGAAAGCCCCCCTGAAAAAGGGCGAGATGATCATGCTTCAGCTAAAGTTCGAGCATGCCGGGATGGTCGACGTCATGGCCCACGTGGGCGACGTGGCGGAGGAACACGCCCACACCGGCGGTTCAACCGGCAATTGACCGGGGCGATGGCGAAAACAGGCTATTCAACCGGATAATGCCCCCCTTTTTGTGACGGGAAAGCAACAATTTAATCAATTAACCTCTTGATATGAGTCCAGAAAAGGCGGATTTTACCGGCTGGCGGCTACCGCCACCGACTTTCTCTCTCCGAACCCATGGCGTCAGTGGCCTCACGGCGCTGGGGACTGGAGACGATGGGCCAACCGCCATCGACGAGGAAGAAGGCTGAGATGTGAACACGCGTATTGCGTATCTGTGTGAGCATCTGGGGGGTTTCGGTTCGACGGGAATGAGTGTCACAGCTCTCAAACCCACCGCGTGGCCGAAACAACTCGCATTTGACTTCTAGCCAGAGGTCGTAGTGCAGGCGGTAGTCGCTGCTCAACCTAATTGTTGAATCATGGCGCGATTCGCAAGTCAATCCGCAATCCACAGTTAAATTGATAAGCGCCCGCTGTGGAGGCTGGGGTTGTCATCCGCGACGATGGTCATGTGGGCGGCGCCTTTGCACCGTTACCGAATTTCTTCTGGCTGCGGTTCGGTGCGCAGCGGCTTCAGCGCTTCTTCTTCCTCCCGGATCCGCCAGAAGAGCAGGCCCAGGTTGATGCAGCCGAAGATGATGGCAAACCACCACATGTGAAAGACCAGCGGCAGGATGAAAATTTCCGCCGCCACGATCATGTAGTTGGGATGGCGGAAATATTTATAGGGCCCCGCAAGGCTCAGGGTTTCACCGGGAACAACGATGATGCGGGTGGTCCAGCGGCTGCCAAGCGCTGCGATGATCCAGCCGCGGGCCGCCTGCAGCACGAGGTAGGCCAGGGCGAACGGCCAGCTCACCATCTCGCCCCACACCATGTACCAAAGCCCGCCCAGCCAGATCGCGTGGAACAGGACAATCAGCGGGTAGTGGCCGGAGCTGACTTCAACGCCGCCGTTGGCCAGCAGGCGCTTGGTGTTGCGATGCGCGATGTAGAGCTCGACGAGGCGTTGCAGGGTGACCAGCGCGAGGATGGTGAAATTTATCCACATCCGGCTATTGTAGCATGGTGAGGAAGCCCGCTGTAAAGCCCGGCCCCAGGGCCGAGACGAAACGCCGGCCGCTGAAGTTCTGCTTCAGGCCTTCGTTGAGGACAAACAGGACTGTGGGCGCCGACATATTGCCGTAACCTGCCAGAATTTTGCGCTCATCAACCAGCCTGCCGCTTTCCAGGTCAAAAGCCGTTTCGATGGCCGCAATGACCTTGGCCCCGCCGGGATGGAAGGAATAGGCCCCGATATGGTCGAAGTTCAGGTTGTGGCCGCGCAGGAACTTGTCCGCCGCCGGGCGCAGGTCGCGCAGCGCCAGGTCCGGAATGCTGCGCGAGAAGATGGCGCTGAACCCCACATTGTCCAGGCGCCAGCCCATGACATCGATCGTATCTGGCCAGGTATGTTCGCCGGTGAACTCGATCTCGCCATGGCTGTTCCCGGCCCTGGTTGAAAGCACGGCCGCCGCCGCCCCGTCGCCAAACAGCGCCGTGGCAATGATGTTGGACTTGGTCATTTCGTCCCGGCGGAAGGTCAGGGAACACAATTCAATGACGACCACCAGCACGTTGCTGTCGGGCTGGGCCACGGCCAGCCGTGCGGCCAGTGAAAGGCCGGCAACGCCCCCGGCGCAGCCAAGGCCAAACACCGGAACCCGGGCCACGTCATCACGGAACCCAAGCTGGCTCATGACCCGCGCCTCGATGGTTGGCGTGGCGATGCCGGTGGACGAGATCATGACGATGGTATCGATCTGGTCGGCCTCCAATCCGGCCAGTTCAAGGGCCCGGCCCGAGACCACGCCGAACAGATGCGAGGCGCCGCTGACGAAGGCTTCCGAGCGCTCCCCCCAGCCCTGTTCGGCGCGGAACCAGTCATAGGAGCAGGCGGAATAGCGCATGTTGATCCCCGTGTTGGCATAAACGGGCATCATCCGGTCAAAATCCTCCTGGCGGCCGCCGAAGATTTTGGCGGCTTCGACCATGACCTCTTCGGTCCGGAGTTCATGCTCCGGGACGGCGGTGGCAAGACTGAGCAATTTGGCGCGCACGGGAAAGTTCCTTATGGGTCGTTTGGATTGTACGCAGGGGCTGTCGCGGCGGTTCATTCACATGTCTATTAAGCTTTGTTTAGCTTGGCCTCCCGGTGCGCCGCATAAAGCCCCGCGGCAATGATAAGCCCCATCCCGGCATAGGACACGGCATCGGGGAACTCGCCGAAGAACACCATGCCGAGGATGATGGCAAACAGCACGTTCGAATAGCGGAAAGGCGCCGTGCCCGAAAGATCGCCAAGGCGCAGTGTGGCCACCATGAACACATAGCCCGTGGCCAGAAGAAGGGCCGCCGCCGCGAGCAGCCCCAATTGCCAAAGCCCCATGTTCTGAAATCCCTCGAGCAGGCCATAGGCGATGCCGCCAAGAGCCACAAATGTGGCATTGGCCAGCGCGATGATGAAGGTCGGGATATGATGCGGGATCCGCTTGGTGATCAGGTCGCGGAAGGCGAGGATGAAAACTATGCCGAGCGCCAGAACCTCATAAATGCTGAACGTGGACGGCGTTGGGCGCACGATCAGCAGCACGCCGATGAATCCCGCCGCAATGGCGGCGGTGCGCCGCAACCCCACTTTCTCCCTGAGGAAAATCACCGACACCAGCACCACCGCCAGCGGCACGCTTTGCAAAATGGCGGTGAGATTGGCGATCGGCATGTGCAGGAGCGCGATGAGGAACAGGAAAGTCCCGGCCACATCAAGCAGTGAGCGCGCCAGAACCTTGGGGGTGAACAGGGATAGGGCGCTGCCCAGCACGCCCTGGTGGGCGCAGATCAGGGCGACCACCACAACCGAAAGAATTCCGCGAATGGCGATGATCTGGCCCAGCGGCAGCGTCGTGCCGATGCTTTTGATGCAGGTGTCGTTGAGGATAAAGCAGGCCATGGCGATGACCATGTAAAGTCCGGCGCGGAGCGGCTGGGTCGGCGGTGGCGAAGGCATGGAGCTTTTTCCCTAAAACGCCGGCGGCATCAGCTCGGCCTCGGCATCGCGCGCTTGCGCGGCTTCCCGGTGGGCCGCGAAGAGCCCGGCCCCGATGACCAACGCCATGCCCGCATAGGAAATGGCGTCCGGATACTCGCCGAAAACCAGGATTCCGGCGATGATGGCAAAGACCACTTCCGAATAACGGAACGGCGCGGTGGCCGAAAGATCACCCAGGCGCACCGTGGCCACGATAAAGAAATAGCTGATCGTCACCATCAGGCCGGCCCCCAGAAGCAAGGCCCATTGCCAGGCCTCGACGGCCTTGAAGCCCTGCGCAAGGCCAACACCGAAACCGCTCAGTGAAATGAAAACCGCGTTGGCCAGGGCGATGACGAGAAGCGGAACATGCCCCGGGATGCGCTTGGTGACGAGATCGCGGAAGGCCACCACGATAACCGTGGCGACCGCGAGTAACTCGTAGATGGTGATGGTCTGCGGCGAAGGTTTTACAATCAGGAGAACCCCGGCGAATCCGGCGACGACCGCCGCGATGCGCGCGAGCCCGGCCTTTTCACCGAGGAAAATGACGCCCACCGCCACCACGACCAGCGGCACGCTCTGCATGACCGACGAGAGATTGGCCAGCGGCATGTGCATCAGCGCCGAGATGAACATGAATGTCGCCATGGTATCGAACAGCGAACGCAACAGGACCGTGCGGGTGAGAATCAGCGGCAGGTCTTTCAGGATGCCCTGCTGGCCGCAAACCATGAGAAGGAACAGGCTTGATACCAGTCCGATAAGGCAAATGACCTGCGCCAGGGGGAGCGTGGTGCCGATCAGCTTGATGCAGCTGTCGCCCACCACAAAGCACGCCGTGGTGATCACCATGTAAAGGCCGGCGCGCAGCGTATGGTTTTGGGCAGAAGGCATGAGGGGCGGTCTTATATCTTATCCCGTCCGGGGAGAAGGTGGCGCGCATGCGCCGGAAGAAGGGAGCGTCAACGCAGAAGCATGTCTGGCAGTGGGGCCGTTAGCCGCCGGTAACGCTCATGTGGCGCGAAACCGCGGGCTTGTTGTGGCGCCGGTCGATGATGAAGTCATGGCCCTTGGGCTTGCGGCCGATGGCTTCATCGATGGCGGCGTTGAGAAGGTCATTGCCCTCCGAGGCCCGCAAGGGTCCGCGCAGATCGGCGGCATCTTCCTGGCCAAGGCACATGTAGAGCGTGCCCGTGCAGGTGAGCCGCACCCGGTTGCAGCTCTCGCAGAAGTTATGGCTGAGCGGCGTGATGAAGCCGAGCCGCCCTCCGGTTTCCTTCACCCGCACATAGCGCGCCGGGCCGCCGGTCTTGTAGGGAATGTCCTCCAGCGTGAACCTGTCCATCAGTTGCGCCCGCACCACCGACAGCGGCAGGTATTGATCGGTGCGGTCGCCGTCAATGTCGCCGAGCGGCATGGTTTCGATGAGCGTGAGATCCATGCCCTCATCGCCGCACCAGCGGATCATCTCGGGAATTTCCTGCTCGTTGACGCCCTTGAGCGCCACCGCGTTGATCTTGATGGCAAGCCCCGCCGCCTGCGCGGCGCGAAGGCCTTCCTTCACCTTGGCGAGATCGCCCCAGCGGGTGATCTGCTTGAACTTCGCCGCATCGAGCGTGTCGACCGAGACATTGATCCGCCGCACCCCATGGCCCGCGAGTTCGCTTGCATATTTCGCAAGCTGGCTGCCATTGGTGGTGAGCGTCAGTTCCTCCAGCGCGCCCGAACGCAAATGCCGCCCAAGGTTTTCGACCAGCGTCATGATGCCCTTGCGCACCAAGGGTTCGCCGCCGGTCAGGCGGATTTTTTTCACGCCCTTGTCGATGAAGGCGCTGCACATCCGGTCGAGCTCTTCCAGAGAAAGCAGGTCGCGCTTGGGCAAAAACGTCATGTCCTCCGCCATGCAATAGACACAGCGGAAATCGCAGCGATCCGTCA
Source organism: uncultured Alphaproteobacteria bacterium (assembly GCA_963773295.1). Classification (GTDB taxonomy): domain Bacteria; phylum Pseudomonadota; class Alphaproteobacteria; order Rhizobiales; family Aestuariivirgaceae; genus Aestuariivirga. The sequence continues at coordinate 111,327 of CAVZAJ010000001.1, read as the reverse complement.
CCGACACGCGCAAATAGCTTACATGCCTGCCAAAGGGATCAATGAGGGAGGTTGGGCTCATGGCCTAAATTTGGGCGTTCCGGGGGTCACGGTCAAGTCATGCTTACGTCAGGCCCTCATGCGCTGGCCGTCAGGGTCGTAAACCGGCCGCGCCACCACCCGGGCCTTGTAGAAATCGCCCAGAAGCTCGATTTCCAGCTCCGTTCCGTCATTGGCGCAGCCTATCGGCACATAGCCCATGGCCATGCTCATTTTGGCGTGGTGGGCATAGCCGCCGGAACTGACATAGCCCACGCATTTACCCTGATGGAAAATCGGCTCGTCGCCGAGGCAATCCACGTCCTTGGTGTCGACGATCATGGTGACCAGGCGCTTGCCGGGCTTGTCCGCCTTGGCGGCGGCCTTTCCAATAAAATCGGCCTTTTTGTCGAAGGCGATGAAAGCGTCCAGGCCGGATTCGCCCGCCGTGAAATCCGGACGGAAATCCAGCGTCCACACGCCCCAGTTCTTTTCCAGCCGCATCGACATCAAGGCCCGCCCGCCATAGAGCGTGAGGCCGAGATCAGCGCCGGCCGCTTCCAGCGCTTCAAACAGGCGCATATGGAACTGCGGGGCGCAGTAAATCTCGTAACCCAGCTCTCCGGAAAAGGAGACACGCGTCAGGATCACCGGGACATCGGCCACCACCATGCGGCGGATATCGCGGAATTTCAGCGCTCCATTGGAAACATCGTCGCGGGTAAGCCGCGACAGCAGCGTCCGCGCCTTGGGGCCGGAAATGGCAAAGCCGTGCAGCTCATCGGTGACATTGCGGTAGGTGACGCCCGTATCCGGCATATGCATCTCAAACCAGCGTCGGTGCATGTCCTGGGCCGCCCCGGAACCGAACAGCATGAAGGTTTCATCATCAAGCCTGGCCACGGTGAGATCGCCATAGAGCTTGCCCTTGGGCGTCAGCATCGGCGTCAAGGCAAGCCGCCCGGTCTTCGGCAGGGTGTTGGCCAGCAGCCGGTCGAGGAAGGCCGCAGCGCCGGGACCCTTGAACTCATGCTTGGCGTAATTGGCGATCTCGATCATGCCCACATGTTCACGCACCGCCTTCACTTCATCGGCGACATGGCTGAAAGCATTGGACCTTCGGAAGGTCGGCGTTTCTTCCGCCTGGTTTTTTGATCCCGCAAACCACAAGGCATGTTCCAGCCCGAAGGACACGCCCATCACCGCGCCGCGCGCGATGAAGCGGTCATAAAGCGCGGTGGTTTTCTGGCGGCGGCCCTCGGGCAGGGTTTCATTGGGATAGGTGAGGCGGAAGCGGCGCGAATAATTCTCGCGTGATTTGATCGTGCCCCAGTCGCGCGTGGCGAATGAGCCGAAGCGCGCCACATCCATGCCCCACACATCGATGCCCGGTTCGCCGTTGATGATCCATTCCGCCATGCACAGGCCAACCCCGCCGCCCTGGCAGAAGCCCGCCATGACGCCAACGGCGGTCCAGTAATTGCGCAGGCCCGGCACCGGGCCGATGAGCGGGTTGCCATCAGGTCCGAAAGTGAAGGGGCCATTCACCACCTTCTTGATGCCCGCATTGGCCAGCGCCGGCATGCGGTCAAAGATGATCTCAAGCCGCTCCGAAATGCGGCCCAAATCATCCGGCAAAAGCTCGGCGGCAAAATCCGGCGGCGTACCGTTCACCGCCCACGCCTGGGGCTTCAGTTCATAGGTGCCGTAGAGCAGCCCGTCATGCTCCTGCCGCGTATAGGTGTTGCCCTCATAATCGACGGTCACCGCCACTTCCTTGCCATGGTCGCGCACTTCCGGGATGGTTTCGGTGATGATGTAGTGATGCTCGAAGGGCTGCACCGGAAGCTCGATGCCCGCCAGCCGCCCCACTTCGCGGGCCCACAGTCCGCCCGCATTGACCACAACTTCCGCCTTGATCGTGCCCTGCGGTGTCACCACATTCCACGTGCCATCAGGCTGCGGATTGGTTTCAATGACCGGACATTCCCGGTGGATTTTCGCGCCGTAATGGCGTGCCCCCTTGGCATAGGCATGGGTGACGCCGGAGGGATCCACATGGCCGTCCACCGGTTCGAACAAGGCGCCCACATATTTCTTGGGATCGATGAGCGGATTCAGTTCACGCGCATGCTCCAGTGAAATGAAATCCGAATCCAACCCGAGATAGCGCGCCTTGGCCCGCTCCTGTTTCAGATAGTCGTAACGCTCCTTGGTCGAGGCCAGATAGATGCCGCCGGGGCGGTGAATGCCGCAGGATTGGCCCGTGAGGTCTTCCAGTTCCTTGTAGAGATTGATGGTGTAGCCCTGCAGCCGGGCGATGTTGGAATCGGAATTGATCGTGTGGATGATGCCCGCCGCATGCCACGAGGAGCCGGAAGTCAGTTCCTTGCGTTCCAGCAGCACCACGTCCTTCCAGCCCATCTTGGCCAGATGATAAAGAATGGAGCAGCCCACCACGCCGCCGCCGATAACCACTACTTTCGCATGACTTTGCATTCAAGAAACCCCTGAGATATCCGGTGAATGTGTCATGGCCCATGGCCGCAAGTCAAAGGCGGAAAAGGCAAGGGACAGTGGCGCTGGAGTTAATGAGCTTAGCGGCCTTCATCTGCTTCGTGCCGGGCAGGAAAATCGTGAGAAGGCCGATGGCCGGCAGCACCGAACAGAGCTGGAAGACAAAGGTAATGCTGGTGTGGTCGGCCAGGTAGCCGAGGGGCACGGCGGCAAGGCCCGCGATGCCGAAGGCGGTGCCGAAGAACAGCCCGGAAATCATGCCGACGCGCCCCGGCAACAGCTCCTGCGCATAAACCACCATGGCCGAAAAGGCCGAGGCGAGGATAAGACCGATGGGAACCGTGAGCGCCACCGTCCAGAACAGGTTGGCGAAGGGCAGCGCCAGCGTGAAGGGCAGGGCGCCCAAAATGGAAAACCAGATCACCGCCTTGCGCCCGATGCGGTCGCCGATGGGGCCGCCGGCGAATGTGCCGATAGCGAAGGCGCCGAGATAAACGAAGAGGTAGATCTGCGCGTCCTTCACCGGCACCTGGAAATGGTCGATGAGATAGAAGGTGTAGAAGCTGCTGAAGGCTGAGGTGTAGACGAATTTTGAGAACATCAGCGCCAGCAGAATGAACAGCGACACCGCCACCGTGCGCGAACTGAGGTTGTGATGCACGAGAGGCGTGGGGCGGCCCGTGTTTTTCGGGCGCAGATGATGGCTGTACCAGCGCCCGACACCGCTGAGGATGCCGATGGCCGCAAGGGCAATGGCCCCGAACCACACGACGCTGGATTGGCCATGCGGCAGGATGATCCAGGCCGCAAGCAAGGGGCCAATGGAAGAGCCGATATTGCCGCCGACCTGGAACAGGCTTTGTGCCATGCCGTAGCGCCCGCCCGAGGCAATGCGCGCCACGCGCGAGGCCTCGGGGTGGAAAATTGCCGAGCCGATGCCGATGGCCCCGGCAGCCAAAAGGATAACCGGATAGGACGTGGCCATGCCCAGCAGCACCATTCCCAAAAGCGTGAAGGCAGGCGCGATGGGAAGGGAATAGGGCAGCGGGCGGCGGTCCGTGTAATGGCCGATCAGCGGCTGCAGGATGGAGGCAGTCACCTGGAATACCAGGGTGATCATGCCGATCTGGCCAAGGGTGAGCGCATACGAATCGCGCAGCATCGGATACATGGCCAGAAGCAGGGCCTGCAACGTGTCGTTCATCAGGTGGCAGGCGGTCACGGCAATCAGCACCGCAAAAACGGTGTTGCTTGCAATGCGGTTTTCGACTGTGGCCACGTGGGATTTCCTGAATGTCAGGCTCGTTTAGCAAGCCCCGGCGGCAGCCGCCAGCCAAGCCGGCGCAAGGCTGATATGAGCGGAACACGTCGTAGGTTAACTGGACACAGGTGCTTCAGCATGTAATTTTTCCGCCATGCGCGTTGATCATCTCGTCTGGTATTGCGCCGATCTGGCGGAAGGCGAACGCTACTTCGCCGAAACAATGGATTGCGGTTCGGTCTATGGCGGGGTTCATCCCGGCGAAGGAACCGCCAACCGCCTCCTCTCGCTGTCCGATGCAACCTATCTGGAAATTCTTGGCCGTGATCCGGACCAGCCTGAAGCCAGCCTTGCTCCGGAAGTCCGGGGCCTCTCGGGCTCAGGGCTTTACCATTGGGCCATTGGCGGTGTTGATCTTACCGAATTGCGTCAGCGGGCAAGTGCGGCCGGCCTTGCCGGCAGCGAACTCGCGACCGGGGGCCGGACCCTTCCCGATGGCCGGTGGCTTGGCTGGAAATGTTTCGGACTCCATAATCATAGTTTTGGCGCCCTTGTGCCCTTCTTCATTGACTGGCTGGACAGCGAACACCCGGCAAGGACAGCTCCCCGCGGCGGCAGCATTGCCGGCATCGAAGTGTTCTCGCCCCAGGCTGAAATCCTCCACGACCTCTATGGTATTCTTGGCCTCAATGTCACGGTCACGCGCGCTGCCGCACCTGGCGTTTCAATAACGCTGGAAAGCCGGAAGGGACGCCATGTCCTGCGCATGTTTGATCCCACGCCGCGGGGCTACGTGATTTAACGGGAGAGATGTCTTGGAAAGACTTGCTGGGAAACGCGTTGTCATCACTGGGGGCTCCACCGGCATAGGTGCCGCCGTCGCCAGGCGCTTTCTTGCCGAGGGCGCCAAAGTCTGCGTCTGGTGCCGCAACCCGGACAATGCCGCCGCCATCAAGGCTGAGCTTCCCGCCCTTGCCGATGTCGTGGGCGTTGACGTGGCGGAGCCAACCGAGGTCGATGCGGCCTTCCCGCGTTCAATCGCCGCGCTTGGCGGTCTTGATATCATGGTCTGCAATGCCGGCATCTCGGTCCGGCGCGATTTTCTCGACATTGACCGAGCCGATTTCGACCGGGTGATGCGGGTCAACGTGCATGGCGTGTTTTATCCCAGCCAGCTCGCCGCCCGCCACATGATGAAAGCCGAGGGCGGCGCCATCCTGATCACCGCCTCCACCGCCGGCGTCGTGGGTTACCGGCGCTATGCCGATTACAACGCCAGCAAGGGCGCGGTCCTGGCCATGATGCGGACCATGGCCATCGAACTTGCCCCCAAGGTCCGGGTGAATGCGGTCAATCCCGGCTACACCTCGACGCCCATGCAGGATGCCGAATACAGCCCCGAGATGCTGAAGAAGGTGAACGGCATCATTCCCATGCGCCGCCACGGCCGCCCGGAAGAAATTGCCGGCCTCTATGTTTACCTTGCCTCCGATGAAGCAGCCTATGCCACGGGCGGGATTTTTACCTTCGACGGGGCGGAAAGCGTGGGTTCCGCCGCGACGACGTTATGACGCCTGTTCGCCCCTGATAATGCTGACACCGCCTGCAATTCGGCGTACATCTTGCCCGAAGCTCCAGTGAAAGGCGTTTGCGGGTATGGTTGGGCCGAACGAGAACAAGGCGGTGGTGGAGGAAAAGCCGGACGTGAAGCCGCCGGATCTCACGCTGCGCGCCCTTGAGCAACGCATCCGCCAGCAGGAGATCTTGGCGGAACTGGGCGTGATCGCCCTGCAAGGTGCGGCTTTTGACGCCCTGCTGGCCGAGACTGTCCGTCTCACCGCCGAAGGGCTGCGGGTCCAGTTTTGCAAGGTTCTGCGCTACATGCCCGAGGATAACCGTCTCCTTGTCCAGGCGGGCGTCGGTTGGGATCCCGGCATCGTCGGCGTGGCCAGCATCGGCGTTGATCTCGCTTCGCCCGCCGGATTTGCCCTGCGCACGGGCAAGCCGGTCATTTCGAACCATCTCGAGAACGAGGAACGCTTCCGCACCCCCGACGTGTTGGTCCAGCACGGCATTAAAAGGGCAATGAACGTCATCCTCCAGGGTGACGGCAAGCCGTTCGGGGTGCTCGAAGTGGACAGCCAGGAAGAGGACGACTTTGTCGAACACGATCTCGCCTTCCTGCAAGGCGCCGCAAACGTCCTCGGCATGGCCATTGAGCGCGAGCGCACCGAGCGCCACCTCAAGGCAGCCCTCGAACGGCAGCAGTTCCTCGTGAAGGAAATGAATCACCGGGTCAAAAACAGCCTGACCATCGTCACCAGCCTGCTGCAGATGCAGGCCCGCGATGTTGAAGGCAAGGAAACCATGAATCAGTTCGAGGAAGCCTCCCGGCGCGTCACCGCCATAGCCCGCGCCCATGAACGGCTGTACCGCAACAACTACATCGAAAGCATGGACCTCGGCACCTATATCGAAGAGGTCTGCCAGGACATGGAAACATCGGTTGCCCACTGCGCCATCCATGTTGAGGCCGAGCGTGGCATCAATGTTAAGGTCGACAACGCCATCTCGGTGGCGCTCATCGTTGTCGAGTTGGTGACCAACTCCGCCAAATATGGCTACCCCAATGGATTGAGCGGCAAGATCTGGGTTGGCATCGCCCGAAACGGCGATGGCAACATTCTGATTTCCGTCCGCGATGAGGGTGCGGGCCTTCCCCAGGAATTTGACCCGCAAAAGTCGCGCGGCCTGGGCATGCGTATTGTCAACGCCTTCGCAAGTCAGCTCAATACCAAGCTGAAGTTCACCCGGCTCTCGCCGGGCTCCGAGTTTAAATTATTGTTCCCCGTCGATATCGTGCAGCGCTGATCTCACACCGGATCGCGGATCAGCGGCGTGGTGGAGCAGTGGATGCCGCCGCCGTTGAGCTGCATCTTGCCATAGGGCACCACCGTCCAGCTCACCCCATGCTTGGCCAGCGCATCCAGTGTCTGGTTTGAGGCGCCTTCCGGCATGAGAAGTTCGCCCGGCGCAACGGCCAGGGAATTGATGATCCAGCGGTCATCGGCCGGGGAAATTTCAACGGTCTGCACTTTCAGGTCCTTGAGTTTTTGCAGGAATGCGTGGGGCAGGCCGAAGGGATCGACGATGGCGAGGTCCTTGCCGATCATCTGGAACGACCCGTCGATGTGCAGGTCATAGCCGAAGAGGTCGATGACCAGCAGCTCGACGCCCTGGCGCTTGAGCACTTCGCCCACCTGCTCGGCGCCCTCGCGGTTCACCCTTATGCCGCAGCCGATCACCGCGGTGCGCTCGTTGATCCAGGCGAAGCTGCCGCCTTCCATCAAGGCGCTGCCGGAAAGGGTGCGGAGAATGGGAATGCCGAGCCGTGCCAGGGTGCGGGTGATCGCCAGCTCTTCGCCGCGGCGCACCCGCGTGCCCATGCGGCAGATGATTGCCCCGCCTTTCACCATGATCAGCGGATCGCGGGTGTAGCACGACTTGATGCGGCCCGCCGCATCGCCATCGACATGATGCACTTCCACCCCCTTGGCCTTAAGGGCCGCCACAAGCGCGTCATGCTGGGCTTGCATCTCGGCAACCTGCGGCATCGTATCGCTCTGGAAATACCATCCGGCTTTCAGGTCGCCGAAGGAGCCGATGCTCTCGATGCGCTTCTTCGGATCAATGACCTCCATTTCCTTGCCGGGGCGGTGCACCAGCACCGAGCGCATCCGGCCCACGTCATTGTTGATGCCCCAGGCGCGGCCCCAATGGGTTTCAAGTTCGTGCCTGTCCTCGAACGGCGGATCGCCGGGGGTGGCGAACATCTTGATCGTTTCGTTGTAAACCCAGACCGGCGGCGGCGTATTGGCCATCATGTGCTCCCTGAAAATACGGCGACGAGGCCGACATCGAAGGATTCCTTGGAGGTGCCCTCCTGGGTTACAATATTCAGTCTGACAGCCTGGTTTTTGGCATCGAAGCGGATTTAGGCTTTGGCGATGTCGATGGCGAGGATTTCAATAGTGCCGATTTGAGCTACGAGCTCAAGGCTAATGGCCATTTGCGCGGACGCCTTGGCATGGACATGGACATGTTCATGCCCTTCATTGCGGCTGGGCTTGCCGTGGGCAAATTTGAAGTTACAGAACAGGGTGCGAGCAGCGGAGATGACAGGACCTTGTGGGGCTTCACCGTCGGCGCAGGCATTGACGTGAAAGCGAGCGAAAATCTGATCGTTCGCGCTGAATATCTTTATGACGACTATGGATCAAAGAATTTTGATGTATATAGCGGTGTGGACGTCGGTTTTGACACGCACACTATTCGTGGTGCCCTGATCTGGCAGTTCTTACAGCCAATTCATTCGCCTAACGTCTTTCTTCAAGCAGCCAGTCCTTGAAAATCTTGACTTCCGCCGCCCGGCTCAGGCGTGGGCTGGCCGGCTCCGAAATATAATACGCCTTCTCATGCAGCACTTCGGTTTCAAAAAGCCGGATCAGCCTGCCGCTTTTCAGGTCGTCGGCAAGAATGGCGGTGGGTGCCAGCCCCACGCCCTGGCTTGCCAGCATGGCCGAATGCAGCAGGTTGAAGCCCTCGAACAGCGGGCCGGGCAGCGGATCGGAAAGCTTTAGGCCGGCGGCCTTGAACCAGCGCGACCACGGCCTGCGGTCGAGATCATGCAGCAGGCAGCAATGCAGCAGGTCGGCGGGCCTCTCGAAGGGCCCCATCTGGCTGAGATAGGCGGGATTGCACACAGGCACCGAAACCCCTTCGAGGAATTTGGTGGCATGGGCCGGTGCGTCATCCCAGTCGCCGTAGGAAATGGCCAGGTCCACATCTTCGAAATCAACCGGCTGGTCGTAAATCGCATGCATCAGGCGGACGTTGATGTTGGGGTGCAGCCGCATGAAGGCGGGCAGGCGCGGTATGAGCCAGATTGTTGCGATGGAGGGGATGGCGGCAATGGTGAGCGCCGCCTTGCCGTCGCTCTTGGCGATCCGCTGGCAGGCCGCCCCGATTATCCCGAAGGCCTCGGCCATGGAGGCGGCGAGTTCCACGCCCTCGGGCGTGGGCAGGGTCTGGCGGCCCTGGCGGTCAAAAAGCGCCACGCCAAACCATTCTTCAAGCTGGCGGATCTGGTGGCTCACCGCCGATTGGGTGACATGCAGCTCATCGGCCGCCCTGGAAAAGCTGTTGCCGCGGGCCGCCGCTTCGAAACATTTCAGGGCATTCAGGGGAGGAAGGCGCGCCACGGTGGCTCCATGAAAATAACTCATACATTATGTGAGCGATCATCTTTTGACTCAAGCCCCGCTTGCCGCCCAAAAGGGCAGCCAGATTTTGGAGGACGACGATGACTTCTGCCCAACGCCCGAGCCTGGTTGATTACCGCGCCAACGGAAAACCGCCCAAACCCACTTTTTCGTCCGATGAAATGCAGGGGCGGCAGGAGAAGATCCGCGGCTGGATGGCCAAGAGCAATGTCGATGCCTGCCTGTTCACCAGCTACCACAACATCTGTTACCTCGCCGACTTCCTCTATTGTTCCTTCGGGCGCAAATACGGCCTGGTGATAACCCAGAACGCGGCAACCACGGTGAGCGCCGCCATCGATGGCGGCCAGCCCGCAAGGCGCACCTTCGGCGACAACGTGACCTACACCGACTGGTCCAGGGAAAATTATTTCACTGCGGTTCAGGGCTTGATCAAGGGCCCCAAGCGCCTTGGCCTCGAATTCGATCATGTGAACATCGATTTCCGCAAGAGCCTGCAGGATGCCTTTCCGGGGGTGGAATTTGTCGATATGGCCGCCGCCGCCATGAAAATGCGCATGATCAAGTCCGACGAGGAAATCCGGCACATCACCAGGATGACCCGCATTGCCGACATCGGCGGGGCGGCCTGCGTGGACGCCATCGCCGTGGGCGTGCCGGAACATGAAGTGGCGCTCCATTCCACCGGCGCCATGGTGCGCGAAATCGCCAGGGTCTGGCCGCATGCGGAACTGATGGATACCTGGACCTGGTTTCAATCCGGCATCAACACCGATGGGGCCCACAATCCGGTGACCAGCCGCAAGATAAGGCGGGGCGATATTCTTTCCCTCAACTGCTTTCCCATGGTGGCGGGTTACTACGTGGCTCTCGAGCGCACCCTGTTTGCCGAAACCGCCGGCAAGGAGCATCTCAAAATGTGGGAAATGAATTGCCATGTTCACGACGTCGGCAAGAAACTTCTGGTGCCCGGGGCCAAGTGTTCTGACATTGCCCGCTCCCTCAATGACATCTATGCCCAGCATGACCTGCTGAAATACCGCACCTTTGGTTATGGCCATTCCTTCGGCGTGCTCTGCCACTATTATGGCCGCGAGGCGGGACTGGAGCTGCGCGAGGATTGCGACACGGTGCTCGAGCCCGGCATGGTGGTGTCCATGGAACCCATGATCATGATCCCCGAAGGCCAGAAGGGGGCGGGCGGCTACCGCGAGCATGACATTCTGGTGATCACCGAAAAGGGCAACCGCAACATAACCGGCTTCCCCTACGGCCCCGAGCATTTGATTGTAAAATCGTCTTCTCCTGCGAAGCGGGAGAAGAAAGGGGGCCGTTTTACGAAGTGAAATGGGATAGATGAGGGCACTTTCACCTCGATTCCCTCACCTCCCCACCGCTGCGCGGTAGGTCCCTTCCTCTCCCGTTTCACGGGAGAGGACATAAGTGCTTCCCTTTTTGTCCCGACCGCATAATATGTTCTCAAAAACAAGGGTGAGGGCGATGAAGACTGCTGCTGCAGGCAATGAACCTATGGTCAGGTTTTCCCAGGTTCAAAAAAGCTATGATGGCGAAACCCTGGTTGTGAAGGATCTCAACCTCGATATTGCCAAGGGCGAATTCCTCACCATGCTGGGGCCGTCGGGCTCAGGCAAAACCACCACCCTGATGATGCTGGCGGGTTTCGAGCCGGCCACCCACGGCGAAATTTACGTGAAGGGCAACCCCATCAACAACACCCCGCCGCACAAGCGCGGCATCGGCATGGTGTTCCAGAACTATGCGCTGTTTCCCCACATGACCGTGGCCGAAAACCTGGCCTTTCCCCTGCAGGTGCGTAACATGGGCAAGGCCGAGATCGGGGACCGCGTCAAAAACATCTTGAAGCTTGTGGAGCTCCCCCAGATGGCCAGCCGCAGGCCGGGCCAGCTCTCCGGCGGCCAGCAGCAGCGCATTGCGGTCGCCCGCGCCTTGGTGTTTGAACCCGATCTCGTGCTGATGGATGAACCCTTGGGGGCCCTCGACAAGCAGCTCCGCGAACAGATGCAATATGAAATCAAGCATATCCATGAGCGCCTCGGGGTAACCATTGTATATGTGACGCACGATCAGGCCGAAGCGCTGACCATGTCGAACCGCATTGCCGTGTTCAATGACGGCGTGGTGCAGCAGCTCTCCACCCCCGATGAACTCTATGAGCGCCCGCAGAATTCTTTCGTGGCCCAGTTCATCGGCGAGAACAACAAGTTGAAAGGCGTGATTTCCGCCGTCGATCGTGATAACATCGCCACCGTGAAACTTGATTCCAGTGACGTGGTGAAAGCCCTCGCGGTCAATGTGAGCGCCAAGGGTGAGCGCACCCTGCTGTCGATCCGGCCCGAGCGCGTGGAAATCAACCCGCTGGCCAAGAATGTCGATGTGTTGCTGCGCGGCAAAATCGCCGAACTCATTTATCTCGGCGATCATATCCGCGCCCGGCTGGAAGTGGCCGGTCACGACAATTTCATCGTGAAAGTGCCGAACAAGGCCAGCAATGAGGCCATCGCCCATGGCAAGACGGTGAACGTGGGCTGGTCGGTGAAGGATTGCCGCGCCTTGGATTATATCGAATTGCACCACTAGCAGGAGGAGGATAGGCCGATGCAGCACGCCAGATTCTGGACGAAGCGTGTTGTGGTTGCGGCGCTCCTGGTGCTGGCCCTGGCGACGCCGTCGCCAACCACCCGCGCCCAGGACGTCGAAGTTGACCTCGCCCTGGTGCTCGCGGTGGATTGTTCCTTCAGCGTCGATTTCCGGGAATTTGCCCTGCAGATGCGGGGCCTGGGAGCGGCGTTCCGGAAGCCCGAAATCAAGCGCGCCATTGCCCTGGGAAACCTCCAGCGCATCGCCGTGAGCGTGGTGCAATGGTCCGATGAATCCAACCAGGTGGTGGCCATGCCCTGGACCATTCTGGAAACCGAGGAGGATGGCGATCTTTTCGGCGAAACGCTGGCCGGCATGCCGCGCAAGCTGGCCGAGGGCGGCACCTCGATTTCAAGCGCGCTGCTCTATTCGGCCGCCCATCTCTCCAGGGCGCCGCGGGCCCAGCGCCTGGTGATCGATGTCTCTTCCGATGGGCGCAACAATGTGGGCGTTCCGGTGAATGCGGTGCGCGACCGTCTGGTGGCCCAGGGCATCACCATCAACGCGCTCACCATTCTCAATGAGTGGCCGACCCTGGATGTTTATTTCCAGAACCAGGTAGTGGGCGGCGAAGGCCATTTTGTCATTCCCGCCAACGACTATCAGGCCTACGCCGATGCCATCTACCGCAAGCTGCTGCGTGAGATTACCGGGCCGGGAATTTCCTGATGTCCTCTCCTGCGAAGCGGGAGAGGAAGGGGACCCATTGCGGCACGCAATGGGGGAGGTGAGGGCGCTTTGCCAACGAAGCGCCCTCATCTATCCCATTTCACTTCGTGAAACGGGCCCCTTTCTTCTCCCGCTTAGCAGGAGAAGACAATTTAGGTGAAAACGCTTCACGCTTGACCGCTTCCTGCGGGAGACATAAGCGGAGGGCAGCCCCACCATACGGAAGCTTCCATGCAGTCTTTTACCCTTACCCGCCTTCCTGAAATCATCTTTGGGGCCGGGCGCATCGCTGATCTCGCCGGCAAGGCCGAGGGCTTGGCCGGGAAAGGTGCTGCCGTCCTTGTCGTGGCCGATCCCATGCTCACCACCCTGGGCATTACCGGGCGGGCGCTGGAAAGCCTGAAAGCGGCCGGGCTGGAAGCCCAGGTTTTTGACCGGCTACGGGGCGAGCCAAAAGCCGCTGACATCGACGCGGCCGCCGGAATAGCCCGGGCGCTGAAGGCCAGGGCCATTATCGGCCTGGGCGGCGGCTCCGCCCTGGATACGGCAAAGCTCGTGGCCGCCTGTGCCGCCTCCGGGATCGCCGCGCAGAGCTATCAGCTGTGTGAAACACCTCTGCCGAAAAACATCCTGCCCATTATCGCCGTGCCCACCACGGCGGGCACCGGCTCGGAAGTCACCCGGATTTCGGTTTTTGCCAATGCTGAAAAGGCCAAGGTCTGGGCCTGGGGCGACGAACTGAAACCCCAGGTGGCGATCCTCGATCCCGAATTGACGGTGGCCGTGCCGCCCCACATCACCGCGGCCACCGGGCTGGATGCCCTGGTCCACGCCATCGAGGCGGCCACCAACCGGAACCGCACCGATGGCAATGATCTCTATGCCCTGAAAGCCATCGCGCTGATTTCCGAAAACCTGGAACGGGCCGTAAAAAATCCGGGCGACATCGCGGCGCGGGGCGCCCTTCTGCTGGGCTCCTGCTACGGCGGAATTGCCATTGATAATTGCGGCACGGCGCTGGCCCATAACATTTCCCATGCCATGGCCGATCTGGCGCCCATCCCCCATGGCCGGGCCACCGGCCTTGCCATGCTGGCCACCATGAAATGGGTGTCCCATGGGGCGCCGGATGCCTATGCGCGGGTGGCAAAGGCCATGGCAGCGCCCGATCCCGTCGCCGCCTATGACCGCCTGGTGCGGGCCACGACCATGAAGATTTCACTGGAAGGCGATGGCCTAGATCTGGCCCGCCCGGAACTTTTGGCCGCGCACATGGCCAGCCCCGCCAATGCCCCCATGCGGAACGCCAATTTGCGCTATCCCAGCGATGCGGAATTGCTGGAGTTGGCCCGGCTTGTTTACGATCTTCATTAACGTTCCTGCAAAGGTAGCACAGCCATGGTGCGCGCCATGAGCGATGACCTTTATAATGACGCACGCTGGCTGGTGGGCGCTATTGCCCGCGGGCTTCATGCGCGCGGCGGCAGTCACGTGGACGCAGTGCTGCAGCGCCTGGCCGCGCAGGACATGACGCGCGAAGATTTTGTCGAGCCCCGCCCGCAGACCTTGCCGGTCACCCGCTATTTCGCCGCGGCCATCGCCGAAACCATGATCATTGAGCCGGAACTGGCGGCGGCCATTGCCTCTCTCGACGGGCATTTGAAATGGCTGCAATCGAAATCCTACACCGACGAGATTCTTGGCGCGGGATTTGGCGACAATTACGGCTGGTGCCAGGTCATCGGGCCGCAGGGATTTTTCAAGGGCGACGACTTTCTCCTCGGCCTTCTCATGCTGGGGCCGCAGCGCCACTACCGGGACCACTATCATCCGGCCCCCGAACTCTACTGGCCGCTCACCGGGCCAACCGAATGGAAACAGGGGGCGGGCGGCTTTGAAACGAAACAGGCGGGGGCCGTAATTTACCACGCGCCCATGGTGCATCACGCAACCAAAACGGCTGAGGAACCGTTATTGACCGTATGGTGCTGGACCAAGGATACCCACACGCCCGCCAAGCTGGTTGATGCATGAGCCTCATCAAGTTGATCGCAGTGTTCGCCATTCTGATCTACGGCCTTGCCACCCTTGGCATGTATGTGTTTCAGCGCAAGCTGCAATATCATGTGGAGAACAAGGGCCTGACACCGGAAGGCGTCGGCATCGCCGGCGCCAGCATCGAAACCCTGACCGCGTCCGACGGCGAGAAAATCATCCTCTGGCATGCGCCGGCCAAACCGGGCATGCCCACCATCCTCTATTTCCAGGGCAACGCCGGCGAGATCGGCGACCGGCCCTTGCGCTTCAACTATTATCATGCCCGTGGTTTTGGCGTGGCCTATCTCTCCTACCGCGGATTCGGCGGCAGCAGCGGGTCGCCCAGCGAGGCGGGGCTGATGGCCGATGCAAACGCCGCCTACGACTGGCTTCTCGCCGGGGGCGTCGAGCCGGGCAGGATCGCCCTGCTGGGCGAATCCCTCGGCAGCGGCGTTGCCGTGCAGCTCGCCGCAAAACGCGAAGTGGGAGCGGTCGCCCTGGAAGCGCCCTATACCTCAACCGTCGAGGTGGCGGCCAGGATCTACTGGTGGCTGCCGGTGCATGCGCTGATGAAGGACCAGTTCAAGTCCATCGATTTCATCGGAGCGGTCGTTGCCCCGCTGCTCATCATTCACGGCGAAGAGGACGGGCTGATCCCGGTGGATTTCGGCAAGCGGCTGTTTGCCGCTGCAAACCAGCCGAAGGAACTGGAAATTGTCCAGGGCTTTGGCCATGACGTGCTGTTTGAGGAAACGACATGGGCCCGCGAAGCCGAGTTTTTTGCAAGAGTGATCAAATGAATTGCGAAGGCCCGCCTTTCGTCCTCGCCCCACGGAGAGGAAGGGACCCGTTGCAAAGCAACAGGGAGGTGAGGGGAGCGAGGCCAAAGTGCCCTCATCTATCCCATCCTGCTTCGCGTTGCTTCGCAGGACGGGCCCCTTTCTTCTCCGTTTCACGGGCGAAGACGCAATCAGATAAATTTTTTCATGTGGACGGTAATGCCGCCCGCGGGGAAGGGCTCGCGGCGGAACTCCTGAAAGCCGCGCCGGGCGTAAAATTCGAGGTTCGAAACGAAAGCCGCATTGGTGTAGAGCTGCAGTTCACTGAGATGGCGTGAGCGCGCGATGGTTTCAGCATGGCTCAAAAGCAACTCGCCAAGACCCTTGCCCTGCTGCGCTGGCAGGACGGCGATATTTTCGATCAAAAGACAGCTTGCCTGCGGAATGACCTCGATCAGCGCCACGGCAACATCGTTCTCCTCGTAGAGATCGATGATATGCTCGGCCACCGCCCGACTGTAGTTTGCGGTCATCGGCTTTGGCTCGCGGCCAATCAGCGGAATCCATTTCGCGTAAGCCGCCCGCGTCAGGTCGCGGACCAGCGCGGCATCAGCCGGAGTGGCGCGCCTCAGCCCTGTCGCCATCAGTAGCCCGGCGGCGGAACAAAGCCGGCGTATTCCCTTTCCAGCAATTCGGCAAAGCGCAGCGAGGTGTAATCGCCATACTGCCGGGTGATGATCTGCACGCCCGATGGCAGGCCCTGCGGCGTAAGGCCGATGGGCGCCACCGTCGAAGGCAGGTAGAAGCCGCAGGAATAGCCCGCCCAGAACAATTGATCGGTCGTCGGTACCCGCTTGCCGTTCACCTCGATGCTGCGCTCGTGCCGGTCGCCCACATGGTCATGCGGGAAAGCGGCGGAAGCCGCCGCGGGGCAGATCATCACGTCCCAATCGTCGAAGAAGCGGTCCCACAGCAGGCGCATCTGGTGCCGGCGCTCATTGGCGATAAGCCAAGAGCGGTGCGGCAAGACATAGGCCCGCGTCATCTTGGCGTAATAGCTGTCATCATCGGCGGCGAAATTTTCCACCCGCGCCGCGTTGGTGTCGAAGTCATCATCCGATTGCCGGCGGCTGGTGGCCGAACGCAGCAGCGCGATGAAAATGTCCATGGCCTCGCGCGTGGTGAAGCCGGGACGCGCCTCATGCGATATCTTCTTCACTTTCTTCGCGAGGAATTGCGCCAGCTTGGCAATCAGGTCCTGCACCGGCTGGTCCACCTCGCTCACCGGATCGCTCAGCATGACCGCCACGCGGAAGTCCTTGAAGGTCTTCTGCTTGAGGTCGGGAAGATGCAGGCTCAGCCCCCGCGCCTCGATGCCGTCCGTGCCGGCGAGCAATTTCAGCATGGCGGTAAGATCCTTCGCCGAGCGTGCCATGGGGCCGGCCACCGAAATATCGCTGGGCTGCACATTGCTCAGCAGATGGCCGCGGTAGGGCACCACGCCATAGGTGGGCTTGTGGGCATAGATCCCGCAATAATGCGCCGGGTTGCGCAGCGACGCCCCGATGTCGGAACCGATTTCAAGGGCGCTCATGCCCGTGGCCAGCGCCACCGCCGAGCCGCCCGATGAGCCGCCGGGAGCCCGCGTCACATCCCAGGGATTATTGGTCGTGCCATAGACTTCGTTGAAGCTCTGCCAGTCCGCCAGCATCAGCGGCACATTGGTCTTGCCGTAGATCACCGCGCCCGCATCGGTGAGCCGCGTGATGGCCGCCGCGTCGGAGGTGGCGATATTTTCCTTGTAGGCTGGCTCGCCCCAGGTCGACGGCGTCCCCTTCCAGTCGAAGGATTCCTTGGCCGTCATCGGCACCCCGTCGAAGGGCCCCAGCGGCTTGCCTTTTTTCAGGCGCTTGTCGGAAGCCATGGCGGCATGCTTGGCCCGCCCGAGATCGGTGACGACAATCGCGTTGAGCGTGTCGTTGTGCAGGGCATATTGATCGAGGCAGACGTCCAGTAGTTCCTTCGCCGAGATTTTCCGGGCCCGCAGCAGGCGCGCCATTTCCAGAGCGGAACAAAAACGCAATTCAGTCATCGAACAGGCCCCATCGCTTTATGTGCATGCCAGTCATGTTACCCAAAGACGCAGACAAGTACAGGGCAAGCGGTTAAATCGGGGCCATGGAACGGCATCGTGTCTTGAATGGCTACCTGTTTGCCGCGGCGGGGGCGGCCCTGTTTTCAACCAAGGCCATCTTCATCAAGCTGGCCTATATGGAGGAAGCCAACGCCGCCCTGATGCTGGCGCTGCGCATGGCAACCGCCTTGCCCTTCTTTATCGCCGTCGGGCTTTATGCCGTATATAAACTCCGCCGGGCTGGAAAGCCGCTGCCCGGCTGGGGCCTCGCCGTCCGCGCCCTTCTCGCCGGTTTCGTCGGTTATTACATTTCTTCTCTGCTCGATTTTGAAGGCCTGGTTTATATCACTGCCCAGCTTGAGCGCCTGGTGCTGTTCACCTATCCGATATTTGTCATGTTCCTCGGCTGGCTGTTTTTCGGCGCGAGGCTGACCTGGACAAGCATCGTGGCGGCGATCATCACCTATGCCGGGCTTGTTGTGGTTTTTCTCACCGACCTCCCGGCGGGCGGCATGGCCACGGTGATCGGCACCGCCCTTGTGCTGGGCTGCGCCCTCACCTTTGCCATCTATCAATTGCTGGCCAAGAATTTCATCACCGCCATGGGCAGCGCATTGTTTACCTCGATTGCCCTCTCGGGTTCGGGTTTCGCCTGCATCATCCATTACATGGTCGTCAGCCGGAGTTTTGATTTCTCCTCAAGCCCCAGGTTCTTCTGGCTGGCGGCGGGCACCGGATTTTTTGCAACCGTCCTGCCGTCGTTCCTGGTGAACGCCGGGCTCTCGCGCATCTCGCCGCAATCCACCTCGATGATCGCCACGATTTCCCCGCTGATCACCATCTCGCTGGCCGTCTGGATTCTGGGCGAGCCCTTCACGCTGGTAGACGCCATCGGCTCCGCCATGGTCATCGCCGGCGTGGGGTTCTATGCGCTTACAGATGTGAAGGCGCCCCCAGATTTTCGTCATTCCGGCGAAAGCCGGAATCCTGTGCAGGACTAGAATGGCAACCAGATTCCGGCTTTCGCCGGAATGACGCTCGGTTTTTCTAGCTCACGCTGTCCGGCAGAACTTCCTTGCGCTTGGCCATGAAGGCTTGCAGGGACTCATCGATGCCGGGATCAAGGGGCGGGGCCACATAGTCAGCGAGCATCTTTTTCCACTGGGTATTGGCGCGGACCACGATGTCTTTTTCGCCCTCGTCGCGCCATTGCTCGAACGAGTTGTTGTCGGCAAGGCCCGAGCGCCAGAAGGCCGTTTCGAAGTTGGCGCGCGTATGGGCAGCACCAAGATAATGCGAGCCGGGGCCGACTTCGCGGATGGCGTCCATCGCCTGGCCATTTTCCGAGAAATCCGCGCCCTCGGCAAGCTTCTGGAACATCGTGAGTTGGTCCGCATCCATGATGAGTTTCTCATAGCCGGAGGCCAGTCCGCCTTCCAGCCAGCCCGCCGCGTGGAGGCAGAAGTTGACGCCGGAGAGGATTGTCGACCACAGCGTGTTGGAGCTTTCATAGGCCGCCTGCGCGTCAGGCACCTTGGAGCCGCACAGGCCGCCGCCGGAGCGGAAGGGAACGCCCATGCGGCGTGCCAGTTGGGCCGCGCCGAAGGTGACAAGCGCCGGTTCCGGCGTGCCGAAGGTCGGCGCCCCCGACTGCATGGACATGGACGCGGCAAAGGTGCCGAAAACCACCGGAGCACCCGGCCGGCACAATTGCGTGAAGGCAATGCCCACCGATGCCTCCGCCAGAATCTGCGTCAGCGTTCCAACCGTGGTGACCGGCGACATGGCGCCCGCCACAATGAACGGCGAAATCACCGTTGCCTGGTTGGCGCGGGCGTAGGCCTTGAGAGCCCCAAGCATGACGCCGTCCCACACCATGGGTGAGTTGGCGTTGATCAGGCTGGTCATCACGCAGTTCTGGTCGACGAACTCCTTGCCGAAAAGAAGTTCCGCCATGGCAACCGAGTCCGCCGCGCGCTCGCCCGAGGTGACCGAGCCCATGAACGGCTTATCGTTGTACTTGATGTGGGTGTAGACCATGTCGAGGTGGCGCTTGGCCACCGGGATGTCAACCGGCTCGCACAGCGTTCCGCCCGCATGATGCAGGCTCGGCAGCATGTAAACGAGCTTTGAGAAGTTGCGGAAATCCTCGATCGTGGCATAGCGGCGGCCTTCATCGAGATTGCGGATGAAGGGCGGCCCATAGACCGGCGCGAATACCGTGTTGTTGCCGCCGACGATGATGTTGTTGGCCGGGTTGCGCGCATGCTGCGTGTATTCGCGCGGCGCGGTCTTGATCAGCGAGCGCACCAAGCCCTTGGGAAAGCGTACGCGAAAACGTTTTGTATCGGTTTCCGAGTGCTTGACGTCGGCGCCGGCCTCTTTCCACATTTGCACGGCTTCTTCGTCTTCGTAGAAATCGATTCCGGTTTCCTGCAGGACGGTTTCCGCATTGCGTTCGATCAGTTCGAGCTGGTCATCGCTGTACGGCTCATAGGTCTTGATCTTGCGGCGGATATAGCCCGCAGGCGGAGTGACTTGATTGGTGCGCGCCGCACGGCGGGCATCGGCCCCGCCAGCACTTCTCTGTCGGCGTCCGGTGGGAGCGGGCTGAATATCGGTCATGGTCTGGCCTGTTGAGAAAGTTTCACGAGGGGGTAGCTTTAGGCGCAACAAGGGGCAGGGGGCGGCGGATAAACGTCAGCCAAAGGCGCGGAAACGACGCGAAGTGCGAGGCGCCGCTTGTCAGGCAAAAGCCCTTCATTCAAGGTAGGTCCATGACCCACCGCGATGCAACCCTTCAGGCATTCTATGACCTCACTGAGGCCGCCATTCGGCGGCGCGCCGATACCTGCAAAAATGCCGGCCCCGCCGCACAATCCGTGTTCGACGCGCTGCGAAACAATGTGGGCGGCAAAGGCAGGTCTAAGCCGGGGCGCCTGCCGGTATGCGATACGCTGGAGTCCGCCTCGCAGGTGGCAGGCACAGGCCCGGCTCCAATTCCGGAGCTCGCTGCGGCCTTGAACGGCCTGTCGCCTCGCCTGCAATGGAAGCGCCGCGATAGTTCACAGCCCGACGGCACGAGCTTCCACGATGGCCACGCCAATGCCCTGGTCGCAGGCCCCGGCGGCCTCGAAGAGCGTGAAGATGTCTGGGTCGGCATCAGCCTGCTGGCGCCCCATGTGCGCTACCCCGACCATCGGCATCCTCCGGAAGAGGTTTATGTTTCGTTGGCCGGCGGCGCCTGGTGGAACGCCAACATGGAGTGGACCACGCCAGGGCCCGGCGGCCTGATCTACAACGACCCCAACGTGCTCCATGCCATGCGAACCGAAGCGCAGCCGCTGCTCGCCATCTGGTGCCTGTGGGTGGGTAGCTAAAAGGAAACGACTGAGATCGTGCCCCCAACTTTTCATCATGCCCGGCTCGACACGGGCATCTTCTCCGTTGAAAGAAGTTGACCGGATCAAGTCCGGTCATGCTGAGTTTGTGGGGAGAGGGAGCAACTTAAACCTCACCCTCAACTCCTCCAGCCCATGAAAATGATAGCTGTCCTTGTAATGGGGCGACGCGGCCAGCGCCAGTTTGGGCAGGCGCTTGAACAAGGTTTGAAAGGCGATCTGCATTTCAAGCCGCGCCAGCGGCGCGCCGATGCAGAAATGAATGCCCGCCCCGAAGCTCACATGCGGGTTCGGCTCGCGCCCCGGATTGAACTCATCGGGATTTACAAAGCGGGCCGGGTCGCGGTTGGCCGCACCCAGCATCAGCCCCACTTCTTCGCCCTTCCTTAGCTTGATTCCGGCGTATTCCAGATCTTCCAGCGCATAGCGCGTGAACAGATGCAGCGGCGCGTCAAAGCGCAGGATTTCCTCGATCAGGCTTTCGCCGATGGGCTCCTTTACGCCAAGCTCAAGCAGCGTTTTCACCCCATTGCCGATGGCGTGGACCGTCGCCTCGTGGCCCGCATTGAGAATCAGGATGGCCGTGGTGATGAGCTCGTCTTCCGAAAGCTTCTGCCCTTCGGTTTCAGCCCGGATCAGGGCCGAAAGCAGGTCGTCATTCAAATCCTTGCGCCGCGCCTTCACCAGCCCGCGCATGTAATCGCTGAACGCGATGGTGGCCGCCACGGCCGTGTCCTCCACCGCCCGGTCGCGCCGCGCCATGTACATGGCCACCATGTCATGCGACCAGCTCAAAAGCTGATCTGCTTTATCTGATGGGAACGCCCAGCAGCTCGCAGATCACGATGATCGGAATGGGCGTTGCATAGGCGGGCAGCAGGTCAACCTCGCCCTTTGCCTCAAAGCCGTCGATCAACCGGTTGGAAAGACTGTCGATTTTGGGCCGCAGCCGTTCCACCTGGCGCGACAGGAAGGCCCGGTTGACCAGCCCGCGCAGCCGCGAATGAACCGGCGGCTCAAGTTCCAGCAGGGAATGCTGCTCGAAATCATAGAAAGGCTTGAGGCGCGGCGGGATGTCGGCCAGGCCCAACTCCTCCCGGCTGGCCACATGGAGAATTTGCCGCCCGAAACGCCGGTCCCGCAACAGCGCGTTGACATCCTCGTGGGCGGAAAAGCACCAATGGCCATATTGCTGCCATTTGAATGCCGGCACTTTCCGGCGCAGTTCATGGTAGGCGGGGTAGGGATTTTCATAGAACTGCGCCGCGCGCGGGTCTAGGTCTACGCTTCGGCTGTTGGAATCTATCTTCATGGGAACTAGTCTAGCGGAAATGAAAGTCTATATCAGCGTCGATATTGAGGGCGTGGCCGGAATAACCCATTGGGACGAAACCAATAAGGCCCATGCCGATTATCCGGAATTCCGCGAGCAGATGACCCGCGAGGCGGTGGCTGCCATCGAGGGAGCCCGTGCCGCCGGGGCCACCGAAATCTGGGTGAAGGATGCCCACGAGACCGGGCGTAACCTGATAACCTCCATGCTGCCGGACGGGGTGACGCTGATCCGCTCCTGGGCCGGGCACCCCCTGTGCATGGTTCAGGAACTGGACGGAACATTTCATGCGGTGATGATGGTGGGCTACCATGCGGCGGCGGGCTCCGAAGCCAACAGCCTGGCCCATACGCTGTCCAGTGATGCGGTTTTAATCACGCTCAACGGCAAGCCCGCCTCGGAATTCCTGGTTCATGCCCTGGCCTCCTCCATGCTGGGTGTGCCCACCGTTTTTGTCACGGGTGACAAGGGCCTTATGGACGAGGTTCAGCACACCAACCCCGCCATTGGCCGCTGTGCCGTGAAGGATGGCCGCGGCCAGTCGACGGTTTCCATGGCGCCTGGCGCTGCGGTAAAGGCCATTCGCGCCGGCGCCGAAAAGGCCTTGAAGGGTGATTTGAAGAAAGCGCTTTTGGAAGTGCCTAAGCACACTGTATTGGAAATAACCTACGGCAATCCAAATCTCGCTTACCGCCACAGCTGGTATCCCGGCTGCAGGCACATCGGCAATCGAACCATCCGTTTTGAGACGGATGACTACTTCGATGCCCTCCGGATGTTGAACTACGTTACATGACGAACGAACACACCTCCCAAAAAGAATTCATTTTTCTCGTCGCCCTGCTCACCGCTCTGGTGGCCATGTCGATTGACACCATGCTGCCGGCAATCGGCACCATGGCCGGCGAATTTGGCGTGAGCGATCCCAACAAGCGCCAGTACATCATCGGCTCATTTTTTGCCGGCATGACCATCGGCACGCTTCTCTCCGGGCCCATTTCGGACAGCACCGGCCGCAAGCCGGCGATTTTTGCCGGCCTGCTCATTTATCTCGCGGGCTCGCTGCTCTGCCTGTTTTCAACCAGCTTTGAAATGCTGCTGGCGGGCCGCGCCCTGCAGGGCGTTGGCGCCTCGAGCCCGCGCATCGTCTCCATGGCCATGGTGCGTGACGGGCAGGGTGGCGCTGCCATGGCCCGCATCATGTCCTTCGTTATGTCGGTGTTCATGCTGGTGCCCATTCTCGCCCCCTCCATCGGCCAGCTTGTTCTCTTCGTGGCGAGCTGGCGCATGATTTTCGTCGGCTTTCTGGTGATGGCAATTATCGCGGCGGCCCTTCTTCAATTCCGCCAGGAGGAAACCCTGCCCAGGGAAAAGCGCGTGGCCTTCTCGGCTGGCAACCTGTTCCGTTCGGCCGTTGAGTTTTTCCGTTTTCCCGCCGCCTGGGGCTATACCGTTGCCGTGGGCTTCGTCTTCGCCTCCTTCATCTGCTATCTCGGAACCTCCCAGCAGATTTTCGCCGAGCAATATGAACAGGGCGAATGGTTCGCCGTATGGTTCGGCGGCTTCGCCATAGCCATTGCCTTTGCCATGATCTTCAACGGCCGCATGGTGATGCGCCACGGCATGCGCCTGCTCGCCAAATGGGCGGTGCGCGGCTGCATCGTGTTTTCGGCAATCTTCCTTGCCGTGGCCTTGAGCTATGCCGGCCATCCGCCGCTCTGGACGCTTGGCCTCTACCTGTTCGGAACCTTCTTCTGCTCCGGCATCCTCTTCGGCAATTACAACGCCATGGCCATGGAACCGGTGGGCCACATCGCCGGCATGGCGGCGGCGATTTCCGGCACCCTCTCAACCCTCGTGGCGCTCTCCATCGGCACCTGGTTCGGCCAGCAGTATGACGGCACGGTGATGCCCCTGGTTTATGCCTTCCTCTCCATGTCGGTGGTGGCCATGCTGGTGAGCGAGGGGGTGGAATGGGCCAGGCGGCGGGGGTGAAAAATCCGCGTCTTGTCGATTGACGTGAAATTCTGGTAGGGGGTCTGTCGTGTTCAAGCCTTACTCAGCCCTGGCCCTTGCCCAGCACGCCTTTTCGCCCGAACGGCCCTGGCCGCGGGCGTGGGCGTCGCCCGAACCCAAGAGCTCCTACGATGCCATCATCATCGGCGGCGGCGGGCATGGCCTGGCCACCGCCTATTACCTGGCGAAAAACCACGGGATGCGCAATGTGGCGGTGCTCGAGCGGGCCTATATCGGCTCCGGCAATGTCGGGCGCAATACCACCCTCATCCGCTCCAACTATGTGATCGACGGCAACACCCAGTTTTTCGAGCATTCCCTGAAGCTCTGGGAAGGCCTCTCCCACGAGCTGAATTTCAATTGCATGGTCTCGCACCGTGGCCAGGTCGTGCTGGCGGTGAACCCGGTGCAGCTCGATACCTATGCCCGGCGCGGCAACATCATGCGCCTCAACGGCATTGATGCGGAGTTGCTGGACCGCGGCCAGGTGATGAAGCTTCTGCCCTATCTCGATTATTCCAGGGAAGCGCGCTGGCCCATCTGGGGCGGCATAATTCAGGGGCGGGCCGGCAGCGTGCGCCACGATGCGGTGGCCTGGGGCTATGCCCGCGCCGCCGACACGCTGGGCGTCGACATCATCGAGAACTGCGAAGTCGAAGGCTTCATCATGGATGAAGGCAGGGCGGTGGGCGTTGAAACCTCGCGGGGGCGAATTCTCGGCGGCAAAATCGGCATCGCCGTGGCGGGCCATTCCTCCCACGTGGCGAAAATGGCAGGCCTGCGCCTGCCCATCGAAAGCCACATCCTGCAGGCCTTCGTCACCGAACCGGTGAAGCCCATGGTGCATCACGTGATCTCCTGGGGAGCAGAACTGTTTTACCTCTCGCAATCCGACAAGGGCGGCATGGTCTTCGGCGGCCATATCGATGGCTTCAACACCTACACCCAGCGCGGCCAATTCCCGCGCATCCAGACCGTGGCCGAATGCGCCGTCTCGCTGCTGCCCTTCATGTCGAAGCTCCGCCTGCTGCGCCACTGGGGCGGCATCATGGACATGACTCCCGATGGCAGCCCCTTCATTTGCCGCACGGATATCAGGAACCTCTATTTCAACGGCGGCTGGTGCTACCAGGGCTTCAAGGCCACCCCGGCGTCGGGCTGGACTTTTGCCCATACCATCGCCCACGACGAGGAGCATGAACTCAACCGCTGCTACGCCCTCGACCGCTTCGAAAAGGGCAGGGAGCTTGACGACTACGGCATTGGCAACTGGACCTACAAGCAATGAGAATTCCGTGCCCCCATTGCGGCGAGAGGGACGTGAGCGAATTCCGCTACGGCGGCGACGCCACGAAGGTGCGGCCCAGGCACGGCGAGGGCGATCTCAAGGCCTGGCATGATTATTATTTCCTCTTCGACAATCCCAAGGGCCCGCACACCGAATACTGGCAGCATGTGCTGGGCTGCCGCCACTGGTTCAAGCTCACGCGCAACACGGCCACTAACGAGATTGGGGAGGCGTCGTGACGGCTTTCCGCAGGCTTGAGAAGGGCGGCCGCATCGACCGCGGCAAGCCGGTCGGCTTCACCTATGACGGCAAGCCGCTGAGCGGCTTTGCCGGAGATACCTTGGCCTCGGCGCTGCTCGCCAACGGCAAGACCTTGACCTCGCGCAGTTTCAAATATCACCGGCCGCGCGGAATTGTCTCCGCCGGCGTCGAAGAACCCAACGGCCTTTTCACCATCGGCGGGAACGAACCCAACATTCCGGCTACAACTGTCGATCTCACCGACGGCCTCGTCGCGCATTCGCAGAATGCCTGGCCTTCGCCTGATTTTGATGTGATGGCGGTGAACTCGCTGCTCGGCCCCCTGTTCCAGTCCGGCTTCTACTACAAGACCTTCATGGGGCCCTTCAAGAAGTCCTGGATGTTCTACGAGCCTTTCATCCGCCGCGCCGCGGGCCTCGGCAGGGGCTCCTACGAAAGGGACTCGGATCGCTACGATACGGCCCATGAATTCTGCGATGTGCTGGTGGTGGGCTCCGGCCCTGCCGGGCTTGCCGCAGCGGTAACAGCCGGCCGCTCCGGCGCCCGCGTCGTTCTGGTTGAACAGGACACGGAATTGGGCGGGCAATTGCTCTCTGAACGGACGAGCGAGCTCGAAACCTGGCGGAAAACGCAACTTGCTGAATTGTCCTCGCTTTCCAACGTGAAAATCCGCGCACGGACAACCGCCCAGGGCCTTTACGACGATAATTTCGTGGTGCTGCTGCAGCGTCACGAAGAGTTCGACGCCGCAAAAGGCAAGCCGCGCCAGACGCTGATCTCGCTGCGCGCGAAATCCATTGTCTTTGCCGCCGGCGCGCTCGAACGGCCGCTGGTTTTCTCCAATAACGACCGCCCCGGCGTCATGCTGGCCTCGGCGTTGCGCACCTATCTCAACCGCTTTGCAGTAGCACCCCTCAAGCGCGTCTGCATTGTCACCAACAATGACACGGCCTACCTCACTGCCTTCGATCTCGCCGATGCCGGCATTGCCGTCACCATGGCCGACCACCGCAAGGTTATTCCCTCCGATCTGCTGTCCCGGGCCGCCATGCTCGGCATGGCGATGTTTCCCGGAACCGGCGTTGCCGATGTGGAAGGCGCCAGGCAGGTAAGCCGCGTGCAGCTCGCCGGCAGCCATTCCGCCTCCATCGAATGCGATGTGCTGGCCATGTCCGGCGGCTGGAGCCCGGCGGTGCATCTCACCTCGCACGGCGGCATCAAGCCTGCTTACGACGGAAAGATTGCCGCCTTTGTGCCCGGCGGCTTTGCCGCATCGCACTTCGGCGCCGGCGCCCTCATGGGCCGCTTCGGCACCCAGGCCGCTATCAAGGATGGCAACGACGTGGGCGCAAAGGCCGTTGCCGAATTCGGCAAGACGGTGAAACCCGTGGCAGCTCCTGAAGGCAAGGACCGCGCCTATCACATCATGCCCGTCTGGCTGCCGACCTCGCCGGGCAAGGGCAAGGCCTTTGTCGATGTCCAGTCCGACGTCACCGTGAAGGACATCAAATCAGCCCATCAGGAAGGTTATGTCAGCGTCGAGCATCTGAAGCGCTACACCACGCTCGGCATGGGCACTGACCAGGGCAAGACCTCCAACATCAACGCGATTGCCATCATGGCGGGCTTGCGCGACGTGCCCATCATGCAGGCCGGAACCACAACCTTCCGCCCGCCCTATACGGGCCTTGCGGTCGGCGCCATCGCCGGCCGCACCATCGGCCATCACTTCAGGCCTTACCGCCTGTCGCCCCTGCATGATGCCAACAAGGCCAGCGGCGCCACCTTCATCGAAGCGGGCCTGTGGATGCGCGCCTGGTATTATGCCTGGGCCGGAAATTCGCCCGAGACCGCCTACGTCAGGGAAATGGAACTGGTGCGCCAAGGCGTGGGCCTCGCCGATGTCTCGACCCTCGGCAAGATTGATGTGCAGGGCCCCGATGCGGCGGAATTTCTCAACCGCGTCTACGTCAACGGTTTTGCCAAATTGCCCGTGGGCAAGGCGCGTTACGGCGTGATGCTGAATGATGATGGCGTGGTGCTTGACGACGGCACCACCACGCGCATTTCCGATACGCAGTTCTATCTGACCACCACCACGGCGCAGGCCGGCGAGGTGATGTCCTGGCTCGAATACCTGCTGCAGGTCCATTGGACCGACCTGAAGGTCCACGTCACCTCGCTCACCGATGAATGGGCCGCCATGGCCGTTTCGGGGCCAAAGTCGCGTGAAGCCTTGCAACTGGCTTTCCCCGATGCCGATGTCTCCACCGAAAATTTGCCTTACATGGGCTGCCTCGAAGTGAATCTCGATGGCGTACCCATCCGCCTGCTGCGGCTCTCTTTCTCCGGCGAACTCGCCTATGAAGTCCATTGCCCCGCCGACTATGCCCATGCCCTGTGGGAGCATTTCCTGAAAGTGGCGGCGCCCCTTGGCATCAAGCCCTACGGCCTGGAAGCGCTGGCATCCCTGCGCATCGAAAAGGGCCATGTGGCGGGCCTTGAGCTTGATCATCGCAACACCCTGGATGATCTCGGCCTCGGCAAAATGGCGGGCAAGGAAAAAGCCTATGTCGGCAAGGAATTGCGCATGCGCGAAAATCTGCAGGCGCCGGAACGCTGGAGCCTTGTCGGCATTGAGTTGATGGAGGCCGACAAGAAACTCCGCGGTGGCTCCATCCTGTTTTCAGCAAGCGATGAGATCAAAGGCCATGGTCGCGGCTACATCACGTCAGTCACCTGGTCCACCGAACTGAACAAGTTCATCGCCCTTGGCCTCTATCAGGGCGGCCTGAAGCATGAAGGCGAAGACATCATCTGTGCCTTCCCCCTGAAGAACGAGCAGGTCAAAGCCCGCATCGTCTCGCCGCATTTCATTGACCGGGAAGGAGCGCGCCTCAATGCTTGACCGCCGCTCAGCCTTGGCCAGCGCCAAACCCTATGCAAGCCCCGTCCTGCAGATCGGCGAAGCTCGCGGCTTCTCCCTGTTGCAGGCCGCAGGCCCCGCAAAGGCCATAAGCCCCATCACCGGCAAACTCCCAGCCAAAGTCGGGATCGCGCTGCAAGCCGATGGCCGCATACTCTTGCGCACCGGGGAAAACCAGTTCTGGATCATCGGCCCGGAAAATGACGGCATTGCCACGAAGCTGGCGGGTATCGCCATCCTCACGCCGCTGTCGCACAGCCGCACCCGCATCATCATCGAAGGCGCGCCGGCGCGTGATGTTCTCAGCTAAAGGCATCCCGCTCGATTTCCACCCAACCGTTTTCAAACCCGGCATGTTCGCCATGACCGGCATCCACCACACCCCCGTGCTGGTCCATTGCGTCAGCGAAACCCGCTTCGAAATCTACGCGCTGCGCACCTTCGCTCTCAGCGTCCACGACTGGCTCACCGACGCCGCGCTGGAATTTGCGGAGTAGGGACTAGCCCCGCATCCGCTCGCCCTTGGGATCAAACGGCGGATCGACGATGATCGTCGCCTTGCGCTGCTCGCCGATGATTTCGATGTCGAAGGCGCCCTTGCCGAGATCATCGGCCAGTTCCTTCGGCACATAGCCCTGCGCCATGGACTTATCAACGAAATGCGCAAACCCGCCGGAGGTGACCCAGCCCACTACCTTGCCCTTGTGGCTGATCGGCTCATCACCCAGCACATCCGCATCGCCCGGCCTCGACAACCATCGACACGCGCCGCAGCTTGCCGCCCGTCCGCTTTTCCTCCATCGCCGCCTCGCGGCCGATGAAATCATTCTTGGTTAGATCTATGAAGCGGTCCATGCCCGCTTCGAAGCCGCCATAGATCGGGCGCAGCTCCCGGTACCAGGTGGGGAAATTCTTTTCCAGCCGCATGCAGAGCAGGGCCCGCATGCCGAAATTGATGATGCCTTCGCTCTTCCCGGCGTTGATAATTTCCTGATAGAGGCGGCGCTGGTAATCCGGCGCCACCCAGATTTCATAGCCGAGATCGCCCGTATAGGTGACGCGGTTGATCAGCGCCGGCACATTGCCGATGTCCATGGCGCGGTGGTCCATGAATTTGAACGCGGCGTTCGAAACATCCGCGTCCGTGAGTTTTTGCAGAACCGCGCGCGATTTCGGCCCGGCGATAGAAAGCCCCACCAGCCCCATGTCATAGCGGTGGATATGCACGCTGCCATCGCTGGGCACATGCTGCTCGAACCAGCGCATATGATATTTCTGCGCCTGGCTTGAGCCCCACATGTAGAAGGTATCACCTCCCGCATTGGCGATGGTGAAATCGCCGATCAGCTTGCCGTTCGGGTTGAGCATCGGCGTGAGGATGAGGCGGCCCGCCTTCGGCATCTTGTTGGTCATCAGGCGGGCGAGGAAAGCTTCCGCCCCATGCCCGGTGAAACGGTACTTGGCGAAGTTGGCAATCTCGGTAACGCCAACGCCATTGCGCACCCCCAGCACTTCCGCCTTCACATGGGCAAAGTCATTGGAGCGGTGGAAGGAGAAAAC
Organism: uncultured Alphaproteobacteria bacterium; assembly: GCA_963773295.1. GTDB lineage: Bacteria > Pseudomonadota > Alphaproteobacteria > Rhizobiales > Aestuariivirgaceae > Aestuariivirga. Next base: position 81,166 of record CAVZAJ010000001.1, on the reverse strand, counting down.
ATCTTTTGGCTCTACGCCCTTTGGCGCAAACCACAGCGGCGTTTCAAGCCCCCATGAATCGCCCATCACGGCCCCTTGCGCGATCATCGTGTCATAAAGCGCCGTGGTCTGCTGCGGCCGCGCCCCGGGAAGCTCTTCATTGGGAAACTTGATGGAAAAGCGCCGTGCATAGTTCTCGCGCACCTTCTCGTTGGTGTAGCTCCGCGTCGCCCATTCGCCGAAGCGCGACACATCCATGGCCCAGACGTCGAAACCCGGATCGCCATTCACCATCCATTGCGAAAGCGCCAGGCCCACCCCGCCGCCCTGGCTGAAGCCCGCCATCACGGCGCAGGCGCACCAGAAATTCTTGAGTCCCTGCACCGGGCCGACGAGAGGATTGCCATCGGGCGAGAAGGTGAACGGCCCGTTGATCACCCGCTTGATGCCCGCCTTGGCGAGCGCCGGGAAATGCCGGTAGCCGATTTCAAGATGATCGGCGATGCGGTCGAGGTCCGGCGGCAGCAGCTCCTGACCGAAGTCCCACGGCGTCTGCTTGGGCTGCCATGGCTTGCATTCTTTTTCATAAGTGCCGAGCACAATGCCGGAGCGCTCCTGGCGCATGTAGATTTCCGATTTGAAATCGATGATGTGCGGCAGCTCGCGGCCGCGCTCCTTGTTATAGGCGATGACCTCCGGCATATCATCGGTCACCAGATACATGTGCTCCATGGCCAGCACCGGCAGTTCCAGCCCCACCATGCGCCCCACTTCGCGGGCCCACAGCCCGCCGCAATTCACCACATGCTCGGCGTGGATATTGCCATTTACGGTGATCACGTCCCAGGTTCCGTCGGCGCGTGCCTTTAAATCCTCAACGCGGCAATTCTGGTAAATCTCGGCGCCGGCAATGCGCGCCGACTTGGCATAGGCGTGGGTGGTGCCTTCCGGATCGAGGTTGCCGTCCGCCGCGTCCAGCATGGCGCCGACAAAATACTTTTCTTCTAGAAGCGGGTTCAGCGCCTTGGCTTCCTTCATCGACATCATCTCGGTTTCAAGGCCGAGGTACTTGGCCCGCGCATGGGCCATCTTCAGCCATTCCAGGCGCTCCGGCGTATCCGCCAGGATCAGGCCGCCGGACCGGTGCAGCCCGCAGGCCTGGCCGGAAATCTTCTCAAGCTCGTCGTAAAGTCCGATGGTGTAGCCCTGCAGCTTGGCCACGTTGGGATCGCCGTTGAGCGTATGGAAACCGCCCGCCGCATGCCATGTGGAGCCGGAAGTGAGACGGTCGCGCTCCACCAGCACCACATCTTTCCAGCCCGCCTTGGTGAGGTGGTAAAGCACCGAGCAGCCCACCACGCCACCCCCGATGACAACGACGCGCGCCTGCGATTTCATGGAATTTTCCTTGGGAAAAAGTAAAAGCTTTGCGCTTCAATAGCCGATGCGCAAGGCCTTTCGCAATCGCCCGGGCGGTGAGAAGAATTCAACCGGAATTGCCCGCGGCGGTCGGTTTGGGCCGAATATTCCGCAAAGACGCGGTTAATCTTCCATAAATTCTTCGCGGTCTTGAAAAACTAATCTTAATCAATGGCTTGCTATCCTAGCCAGGCGCCGGCCGCACCTCCGGCACTACCAAATATTAACAGCTGTCCACTAGACAGAAGACTCGTTGGATGGGACGCGAAAGAATGACGACGCCAAAAAGACGACGGGAAGACGCGCGGCCGCCGCTGCTGTCGGTGGTTGTCCCCATGTATAATGAAGAGGACGGCACCGAAATTTTCTTCGCCAGGCTTGTGCCGGTGCTTGAGAAAATCACGCCGGATTTTGAGATCGTCTGCGTCGATGATGGCAGCTCCGATCTGACCCTGGCCCACCTGATGCGCCGCCACGCACGCGACAGCCGCATCAAGGTTTTGAGCCTGTCGCGCAACTTTGGCAAGGATACCGCCCTTTCCGCCGGCCTGGACTATGCCCGCGGCGACGCCGTGGTTCCCATCGATGCTGATCTCCAGGACCCGCCGGAACTGATCGCCGACATGGTCAGCAAATGGCGTGAAGGCTATGAAGTCGTTTACGCCCGCCGCTCGCACCGCGGCACCGACGATATGTCCAAGCGCTTCACCGCAAACCTGTTCTACCGCCTGCACAACTGGATTGCCGATGTGCGCATCCCCGACAATACGGGCGATTTCCGGCTCATGGACCGCCGCGTTGTCGAGGCGGTGAAACATCTTCCCGAGAAGACCCGCTTTATGAAGGGCCTTTTTGCCTGGGTTGGCTTCAAGCAAATAGGCATAGATTACGCCCGCCAGGCGCGCGCCGCCGGCACTACTAAGTGGCGCTATTGGAAACTGTGGAATTTCGCGCTTGATGGCATCACCGGCTCATCGACCGTGCCGCTCCGCATCTGGACTTATTTCGGCATGGCTCTCGGCTTGCTGGCCTTCGCCTACGCGTTCTGGCTTGTCATCCACACCGCGCTCTACGGAAACGCGGTTCCGGGTTATGCCTCTCTCATGGTGGCCGTGCTTTTTCTCGGCTCCCTGAACATCGTGGCCACCGGCGTTCTCGGCGAATACGTGGGCCGCATCTATTCCGAAGTCCGCAACCGGCCGCTTTATCTCGTCCGCGAAATGCGCGGTCTCGAAGCACAAGAGGATCAAGCAAGAACATGGAACGAAACGTCTATCACCGCCTCGACCAGCTCGAGGGCGAACACTGGTGGTTCTGCGCGCGCCGCCAGATCCTGAAATCCGTCATCGCCAGGTTTGCCCCGCAAAACAAGCGCCTGCGCCTTCTCGAGGCGGGCTGCGGAACCGGTGGCAATTTAATGATGCTTTCTGAATTCGGCAGGCTCGATGCCTTTGAGCTGGATGGGGAGGCCCGTGATATTGCCCGCCGCAAATTGCCCATCGATGTGAAAAGCGGCATGCTGCCCGACGGCATTCCATTCGAGCCGGGCTCTTTCGATGTCGTTGTGGCCTTCGATGTGATCGAACACGTCGAGCGCGATGTTGAGAGCCTTGCGAAACTGCGTGAACAGCTGGCGCCGGGCGGCCGCCTGATGATGACGGTTCCGGCCTTGCCCTGGCTGTGGAGCCAGCATGACATGACCCACCATCACTTCCGCCGTTACACCCGCGGCCAGCTTGATGCCACCCTGCGCCGCGCCGGCCTTGAGCCGGTGCGCATCAGCTATTTCAACACGCTGCTGTTTCCCGCCATCGCCGCAGTGCGATTGTTCAAGAAGGCGCTTGGCCTGAAGGAGGCGGGCGACGACAGCATGCCATCGGCCTTCCTCAACGGCATCCTCAAGAAAATCTTCGGGTTTGAAAGTAATTTTATCGGCCGGATGTCGATGCCTATCGGCGTTTCGCTTCTTGCCGTGGCCCGGCGCGCGCCATGAATGGTCTTTGGCGGCAAGCCGCGAAATTTGCCGCCGTGGGCGGTGGCGCTACACTTGTCCATGTGCTGGCAGCTCTGGCCTTCAACAGCCTGGCGCATGTGGCGCCCTTGCGCGCCAATTTTTTGGCTTTCCTCGTCGCCTCGTCCGTTTCTTACCTCGGCAACTGGTTCTGGACCTTTGATGGGTCAAGCCGTCATGCCTTCTCGCTTCCGCGCTTTGCCGGCCTCTCGCTGAGCTGCTTCGCCCTCAACCAGGCCATTGTTTTTGCCGTTGTCGAACGGCTGGGACAGCCGCTCTGGCTTGCCATGGTGCCGGTCGCGGCAGTCGTGCCGGCCTTTGGCTTCTGGCTGAGCCGGACCCAGGTTTTCCTGCCCAGGCCTTCCGGTCCGTAATGGCAATCGACAGGGTGTTTCGCCCGGCATTTGTCGTGCTCGCCATTGCGGTCCTTTTTGCGATCCAGATAGCCGTTCGGTTCAGTTCCGAACTCAATCACGACACCGCATGGTTCCTCTATGTGGCCCAGGGCCTGCTGGGCGGAGGAGAGCTCTACCGGGATTTCGTCGAAGTGAATCCGCCGCTTGCGATATGGCTGACCGTGCCTGTGGTAATGCTGGGCAGGGCCACCGGGCTCGCGCCGATTGAAACCCTTTACGGCGTGTTTTTCGCAATGACCGCCGTCAGCTTGCTGCTGGCTTGGCGCTATCTCGCGATGATCCGCGGCGTACCCCAATGGACCGTGGGGCTCGTCCTGTTCCTGCTTGCCGCCGCCATTCTGTTTATTCCGGGCCGTGCCTTTGCCCAGCGCGAACACCTGCTGGTGCTTTTGTTCATGCCTTGGTTCATGTTGCGTCTCGCCCGCTCCCAGGGCGCGCCCGTCTCTGTACTTGAATCAGCCCTCGTTGGCCTGCTGGGGGCCGCCGCCATCTGTATGAAGCCCCATGCGGTATTGGCGCCGCTTGCAATGGAAGCGTTGCTCCTGTGGCGCAGCCGGCAATTGCGCGCGGTGTTTTCGCCGGAGAATTTGGCGGCAGTCGTCTTTGCCGTGCTCTATGGCGTGGCAATTGCAATCTGGACTCCGCTGTTCCTGACCGAGATGCTGCACTTCGGCGTAGCCGCCTATATTCCTTATTTTGGAACCGATGCCGCGGAGTTTCTAGAGCGCGGCGTCAAGCCTGTCTTGGTTTTGGCCCTTGTCCCTGTGCTGATCTACATGGCAAAGGGACCCCTGCGTGACCTGGCCGGCCTTGCCTTCGCTGCTGCCGTTGGGTTTCTCGCGGCCTACCTTCTCCAGTCAAAGGGTTTTTATTATCAGATCATGCCGGCGCGGATTTTTGCCGCGGCCAGCGGCATTCTTGCGCTCGCGGGAGTACTCGGTGGCGCGAAAACCGCCGGCGTGAGAAAATTTCGCATTGTCACTGCCGCTGTCGCGGGTGCCATAGCCTTGCTCAGCCTTGCGTGGCAAGTTTATGTCTATCATGGCGGGCCCTTCTCCGTGGCCCTTGCCCAGTATCGTCCGGATGCCAAGTCTTTCTTCATTGCCTCAACCAATGTGTCGAATGGATTTCCCCTCGCCGTCCGGGAAAACCGCGTATGGGCTTCGCGCTTTCCCGCGCTCTGGCTGGTGCCCTATGTGGCCGACCGATGGCGCGACGGCCCTTTGCCGGACGATCCGGTCATTGCCTTTGCATTGGACGCACTGGTGTCGGACCTGCAGAAATTTCATCCCGATGTGGTTTTCATCAGCCATGATCCCGCCCAAGACTACATAAAGGGCGGAACTTTCGACTATTTGAAATTCATGGCTCAGGACCCCCGGTTCGCAGCGGTCTGGAATTCCTATGAATTGCGCGGGCAGGCTGGGAAATTTGCTGTCTATGTCGCCAGGTCCCCGTAACGTTCATGGGGGCGCCAAAACAAAAACGGCCCCACAGGCGTGGGGCCGCTGAATAGTCAAACCGGAAAAGTCTAGATGCTTTCCTTGACTTCCTTGGCGGCGCGGAACGCCAGCTTCTTCGAAGCCTTGATCTTGATCTGCTCGCCGGTTGCCGGATTGCGGCCAAGACGGGCGGGACGCTTCCTGACCTGGAAAATCCCAAGCCCGGTGACGCGAACCTTGTTGCCCTTCTTGAGGTGCTTTACGAGGAGGTCCACAAAGTCAGCCAGCAATTCGCCGGCAAGCTTTTTTGACATCTCGTGTTTTTCGGAAAGCTCTGCTGCCATTTTGGACAGGGGAACCGTCAGTATTTTTTCGTCAGCCATGTTTTCATCTCCGTTTGCCGAATCGGCCGCTGAGGAAACTAGCCCTTTAGCTGAGTCGTGAAAACCCTTATTTTTAAGGGCTATTTTCAATTTGAGTCGAAATAACGCTTATAAAACGGCCATTCCCAAATTGCCGGTTTAATATATCCATGAAAACACAGCTATTACAGCTAGTTAGGCATATGAGAACGGAGGTTCTCGGGATGCGGATAGGCCACCGGTTCTTTCGGCTTGAAAAAATATCTGCGGAAAATTTCGCGGTAGCCATGCATCAGGTAGCCGTGGTTTTTTCGCAAAAGCTCGTCACGCTCGGCCCGGTAGTAGGCCGGAAGCTGATACCACGCCAGGCGCGGCTTCAGGTGATGCGGCAGATGCAGGTTGTTGTTGAGGAACATCAGCGACAGCGGCAGTGATGATTCAACCACGATGGTGCGCTCGCCCAGATCTTTCACCGCCTGATGCTCGCAGAACGAACGGATGAGCGAAAACGCGATGCCAGGCCAGGCGAACATCACAAGATAGGCCCATAGCGGAATGCCGCAAATGAAATAGGCATAGGCGAGGGTGATGGCGCAGGCCGGAACATGCCAGGCCCAGGCTTTGGCAACCGCCGTGTCGCCCTGCGCGATGGCCCTGAATTCCGCCGACCAGAAACGGATCGTGCCGATAATGGGGCCGAGAATCATGCGGCCCGCCAGCGTATTATTGATCGTGTAGAGCTGCTTCAGGGGCGCTGGCAGCCTGGCCCATTCATCGGGCAGCAGATAATAGGATTCCGGATCAAGCGTCGGATCGGTCAGGTTCTCGTCATTGTGATGGATGAGATGCAGCTTGCGGTAACGCCGGTAGGGAAAGGTGAGGCTGAAATTGATCGCCACCAGAAGTTCATTGAGTGCCGCATTGCGCGTGGGGTGGCCGTGCAGCACCTCGTGTTGCAGCGAGCCGTGCAAGGCGATGAGATAGCCCGCCAGCGGCATGATCACCCAGAAGGGCAGGGCATGATAAAACCACATCAGTGTTGCCATCGCCGCATAAGTTAAGATGATGAGGACGATGGTCGGCCATTCGATTTGATTGGGCCGGTTGGCGGCAATTTCAGTCGGGTGTTGCATGGGCTCCAATTATTTGGCTTTCTGGCATTGTTCAAGTCTCAAGGAAACTCACCACCCATGATAGCATCTTTTCCCATGTACGACTGGCCGGAGGTCCGCGACGCCACCGACGCGTGGTGGCGGGGCCTGTCGCGGCATCTCGGCGTCGCCGTGGGGCTTGACCGCAATCCCGACCATTTCGCCGCCTGGCGCCGCGAAGACCTCCGCTTCAGCCAGACCTGTGGTTATCCTTTCACCCATGAATTCAAAGGTTTGCTGAAATATGTTGCCACCCCGCATTATGCCGTGCCGGGCTGCCACGAGGCCAGCTACTGCAGCTTCATCCTGGCCCGCTTTGACCAGCCTCCTGATTCCTTCCGGGGCGGGGTTGCCGCCGTTAACAACCCTGACTCCATGTCCGGCATGCTGGCGCTCAAGCTGGTTTTCGCGCCCTTTGCCGCGAGGGGGAAATTCTTCGCCCGGGCGCTGGAAAGCGGCAGCCACGTCAACTCCATGATCGCCGTGCGCGATGGTCTGGCCGATGTCTGCGCCATTGACGCCGTCTGCGTGGCCCTGGCCCGGCGCTACCGCCCGGATTATCTCGAAGGCCTGGTTGAGATCGCCCGCTCGCCTTCGGTTCCCGGCCTTCCCTATGTTACGCGCGGTGGCGGCATTGAAGCCATGCAGCAAGGGCTGGTTGCCGCCTTCGCGGATTCGGACCTACAACAATATCGTGAGCAGCTTTTCCTGAGCGGCCATTCCGTGCTTCGCCCAAATGCCTATGAGCGCATCACCGATCTCGAAAGTGTGATGCAAATGGCGGGAGGGCTGGAGCTTAATGACGATTGAACTTTATACCTGGAGCACGCCGAACGGCCGGAAAATTTCCATTGGCCTTGAAGAGATGGGTCTGGACTATACCGTGCACCCCGTCAACTTGGGCAAGGGCGAACAGTTCGCTCCTGATTTTCACAAAATATCTCCCAACAACAAAATTCCGGCCATCGTCGACACCGGCAATGGCATTTCGGTTTTCGAATCCGGCGTCATTCTCATGTATCTCGCCGACAAGGCAGGCAGGTTCTATCCGCAGGATTTCGCAACCCGAATCAAGGTCAATGAATGGCTGATGTGGCAGATGGGAAATTTCGGTCCCATGCTGGGCCGCGCCCACGCCTACTTGCACTACAACCCGGGCAAGGCGCCCTTCGCCGAGGAATGGTTCGCCAAGGAAGCCATCCGGCTTTACGGCGTGCTCGACCGGCAATTGGAAAAATTTGAATTCATGGCCGGCGACTATTCGATTGCCGACATCGCGACATTCCCCTGGGCCGCCCGCCATGAATGGCAGCGCATTGACCTGAACGACTACCCAAATGTGAAACGCTGGTATCTCGCCATCGCGGCGCGGCCCGCCGTGCCGAAAGGCTTTGCCGTACCGGGTGGCAGTGTCATTCCTATGCCGAAGTAGAAGTCTGGATTACCCCGCAAAGCCGCCGGCTTGCAGGAATTCAATTTCCGCCGCCGTTGATGCCCGCCCGAGAATCTTGTTGCGGTGCGGGAACCTGCCGAAACGGTCGATGATGTCCAAATGCATTTGGGCATAATAGACCATCTCGGACAGCCCCAGACTTCCAAACAGGGCCACACAGCGGTTCTGTGCATCAAGGTTTTCCGCATGCTCGAACGGCATGAGAAGCCACATGGCCATGGGCGCCACCAGCTTCTGGTGGTAGCCCCGGCCCACCGCTGTTTTTGCCAAGGCCAAAGCTTTGGCATCTCCGGCAAAGGCCAGGGGGCTGCCGCGGTTGGTGTTGCGCGACACCTGGTCGAGCAGAATGACGAGTCCCAACGCGCCTTCCGGCGTTTCGCCCCAATGATCGAAGGCTCCAAGCCGGGCTTGTTTGAGCGCGTCGCCAAAACGCACCGAGAGCTGCCCATCAAAAGCTGAGTCTTTGGTGAACCAGCGCTGTGGTCCCGCGAGTGTCCAGAAATCCACAACGCTCCTGGCCTCCACGCTATTTTCTCGCCGGCATGACTTCATCGGCGGAGATGCGCGACTTCACGAACTCTTCGCGCATTTCGCAATGAAGCGACAGGCCATGAAGCTTGGGAAATTTTGTGGCCGGAAAGACCTCGGGCACCCGCAATTTCACATAGCCGATCAGGCAGCCAATGGTCACATCCGCCTGACTCATGTGCAAATCGGAATACCATGGTGTTCCGCAGTTCTTTTCCAGTTCCGTCAGCCCAGCTTTGAGTTGGTCCAGGCACCGTGCCTCCCACTCTTCGCTCAGCGTTTTCTTCGGGTGGTAATGGCGCTCATAGACCACCGCGCCGGCCTTTTCGATGGTGCCTGCCGCCAGCGCCACGGCCTGCAACACTTTGCGGCGTTCCGGGCCATGGCTTGGCGTCAAAGCCCGCGCCGGTCCGGCCAGTTCATCGAGGTAATCGACGATGGCCCACGAGTCGATGAGGATTTCGCCCGACGCCAGTTCGAGCGAGGGAATGCGGATCAGCGGATTGATCTTCTGCATTTTCTTGGCGTTGGAAAAGACCGAGAGCGTGTTGCGCTCAAACGGCATGTGATAGTGGTGCAGCGTAACCGCAACGCGACGCACAAACGGCGAGTCATACTGTCCAACAAGGATCATGCCCGCCACTATCGCGCAGTTAGGCGAGGCGGTCCATAGCCTTCTGGCGGCCGATCAGGGGCAGAAGCGCCGCCAATTCGGGGCCGTGATCAAGGCCCGTAAGCGCTAGGCGCAGCGGCATGAAAAGCTGTTTGCCCTTGCGGCCGCTCGCAAGTTTCAGCGCATCGGTCCAGGTCTTCCATGTGGTGGAATCCCAGGGTTCGGAAGGAAGAGACTTGGCTGCTTCGCTCACAAAACTCCGGTCCTCGGCGGCAACAACCGGGGTGATTTTGCCTGTGATGATTTCATCCCAGACTTTTGCATCCGCCAGCTTTTCCAGGTTTCCGCGCACCGTCAGCCAGAACGCTTCGCTGCCATAGCCAAGCCTGTCCTTTACCGCCTCCCACGGCAGCATATGCAGGAGCTTGGCATTCAGGTGATTGAGCTCCGCCTCATCAAAGCGGGCCGGAGCGCGTGACAGCTTGGCGAGATCGAAGCCCTCCACCAGCTCCTTATAGTCTGCGCAAGGATGAATGGAATCGGAGGTCCCGAGAAGGGCCGCAATGCTGACCACCGCCATGGCCTCAAGGCCGTTCTCGCGCATCGCGCCGATGGAGAGCGATCCCAGGCGCTTCGATAGTCCCGCGCCGTCTGCCCCGGTCAAAAGACTGTGGTGTGCATAAGCCGGAACGGTGCCGCCCAGCGCCCGGGTGATTTCAATTTGCACCGCCGCATTCACCACATGGTCCTCGCCGCGGATCACATGGGTGATGCCGAACTCAATGTCATCGACCACCGACGGCAGCGTGTAGAGATAGCTGCCGTCCTCGCGGATCAGCACCGGATCGGACAAGGTCGCCGTATCGATGTGCTGGGCCCCGCGGATGAGGTCGGTCCATTCCACCGTGGTGTGATCGAGCTTGAAGCGCCAATGGGGCTTGCGCCCTTCTGCTTCCAGCTTGGTGCGATCGTCGGCGGTCAGTTTGAGTGCCGCCCGGTCATAGATCGGCGGCTGATGCCGGGCCAGTTGCCGCTTGCGCCGGCGGTCCAGTTCGTCGGCTGCTTCATAGCAGGCATAGAGATGGCCGGAGGCGCGCAGTTTTTCCGCCGCCGCGTGATACTTGTCGAAACGCTTCGACTGATATTCAACCCGCGCCGGCTTGATGCCCAGCCAGGCCAGGTCGGCGGCAATGGCCTCCGCATGTTCGGTCTTCGAGCGCGCCGTATCCGTATCATCGTAACGCAGGATGAACTGCCCACCGGTTTTCTGCGCCATCAGCCAGTTGAGAATGGCGGTGCGTGCATTGCCAATATGAATGCGGCCCGTGGGCGAGGGGGCAAAGCGGAGGATTGTCATTTAGTGCTTGTCCCGAAAGGCATTGGTGATGGGATAGCGCCGGTCGCGGCCGAAATTGCGCCGGGTGATCTTGACCCCCGGCGCCGCCTGCCGCCGCTTGTATTCGGCGATGTAGAGCATGTGCTGGATGCGCTTCACCAGCGCCTCGTCATGGCCGCGCTTGACGATGGCCGCAATCGGCAATTCCTCTTCCACCAGGCCCTGCAGGATGTCATCCAGCACCTCGTAGGGCGGCAGCGTGTCCTGGTCCTTCTGGTTCTCGCGCAGTTCCGCCGTGGGCGGCTTTGTAATGATGCGCTCGGGGATCACGAAGCCTTGCGTGTTGCGCCACTTTGCCAGCCGGAACACTTGCGTCTTGTAAACATCCTTGATCGGATTGAAGCCGCCGTTCATGTCGCCGTAAAGCGTGGCATAGCCCACCGACATTTCCGACTTGTTGCCCGTGGTCAATACCATGGCGCCGAACTTGTTGGAGATCGCCATGAGAATGACGCCGCGCGACCGCGACTGGATGTTCTCTTCGGTGACGTCGCTGTTCTTGCCAGCGAACATTGGCTTCAGCGCCGAAAGAAATCCTTCGACCGGCTCCTTGATCGGCACCACGTCGTAGCGCACGCCTAAAAGCTTGGCGCAGGCCTCGGCGTCCACCAGGCTGTCCCTGCTCGTGTAGGCGTAGGGCAGCATCACGCAATGCACCCGCTCCTTGCCCAGCGCATCAACCGCCATGGCGGCAACGACAGCCGAGTCGATGCCGCCGGAAAGGCCCGAGCACCACACCGGGAAAGCGGTTCTTCTCCACATAATCCTTGAGCCCGAGCACGCAGGCCTTCCAGGTTTCCTCTTCCCCTTCGGGAAGCTTGGCGATGGCGCCTGGTGTGACACGCCAGCCATCCGCACCGCGTTTCCATTCCGTGAGTGTGATGTCCTCGGCGAACATCGGCATTTGCACGGCCAATGAGCGGTCCGCATTCAGCACAAAGGAAGCGCCGTCAAAAACCAGTTCATCCTGCCCGCACACCTGGTTGAGATAGGCCATCGGCAGCCCGGTTTCGCTAACCCGCGCCACCACGAGATTGAGCCGCACGTCATCCTTGTTGCCCTCGAACGGCGAGCCATTGGGAACCAGCAGGATTTCCGCCCCGGTTTCCGCCAGCGTTTCGCAGGTTTCCTCGCTCCAGATATCCTCGCAGATGGGAACGCCCAGGCGCACCCCCTTGAAGGAAATAGGGCCGGGGGCAGGGCCCGCCTGAAACACCCGCTTTTCGTCGAACACGCCGTAATTCGGCAAATCATGCTTGAAGCGCAGGGTCTCGATCTTGCCACCGTTGAGAAGCGCGACCGCATTATAAACCTTGCCGCCTTCCGCCCAGGGCGTGCCCATGAGAATGGCAGGCCCGCTCTTTGTATCTGTCGCCAGGTCCTCAAGCGCCGCCTTGCACTGGGCCACGAAACTCGGGCGCAGAACCAGGTCCTCCGGCGGATAGCCGCAAATGAAGAGCTCCGGAAACAGCACAAGATCGGCCCCCGCCGCATCCCTGCAGGCAGCCCGAGCCTTGGCCATATTGGCCTGAATGGCACCCAGCGTCGGGTTCAACTGGGCCAGTGCAATGACGAGTCTGTCGGTCATGCCCGCCTCTTAGCGGATTGACCCCCGGTCTTCAATTGCTGGCGGAATCCGGCTCCGCTTCAGGATTTTCCAATTATGGTTTTGTGCCATGCCAGGACACGGCCAGGCCCATGCGCGGCGGCAAACAAAAGCCCGGCAAGAAAGGTGAAATGGTCCACAAAGAAGCCGAACTCCGCCTGGTTTCCGGCCCAGTGCGACGGGCCATGAAAGGCAAAGGCGAGGAAGATCACGTAAAGCCCCGCCAGAAGGCAGGCTTCCGAAAAGAAAGCTCCGGTAAGAAAGCAGAATACCAGCACGCATTCAAAAATGGCGGCGAGCCAGGCGAGAAGGTAGGAGAATGGAAAGCCTGCTGCCGCGATGTAGCCGGCCGTTGCCTCCATGCCGGCATATTTGAAAACAGCGGCCATCAGGAATGCCCCGGCAAATATCAGGCGGCCGATGAGAATAGCCGCGGTCTGCCATGTCGTTTCTGTTGCGTTGGATGTCATTGGTTATGCTCCTTTTGGCTTCGATGCTTCCACGAAATTTAAGGCCATTCAAGGACCAGCCGAAGTCCCGTTGACGATGCCGGGAAAACCCACCAAAACTCAAACATGACCATATTTGAACTCATTACCCGGGCTGATCCCGCCGCTATTGCAATTGCCGCCCCCGAACGCAACCCCATGACCTACGAGGGCCTGGCCGCCCTGGTTGAAAAAACCCTGCGCAGCCTCAACGGGGCCGGCCTTGGCCGCGCCGACAAGGTGGCGATCGTCCTGCCCAACGGACCGCTGATGGCCACGGCCTTTCTCGCCGTCTCCGCCGCCTGCATCGCCGCACCCCTCAACCCCGCCTTCCGCGAGGATGAATTTCGCTTCTACATGGAGGACCTGAACATCAAGGCGCTGATCGTCGAAAGCGACAGTGTCTCGCCCGCCCTGGCCGCCGCGGCTACCCTTGGCATTCCGATTATTGACCTCGAGCCCCACGCGCTTGCCGGCGATTTCTCCCTGCACCCGCTCACCCGCGGCGAAACCCCCAATGGCGGATTTTCGGGCGCCGATGAAACCGCCCTCGTGCTGCACACCTCCGGCACCACCTCAAGGCCGAAGATCGTGCCGCTGACGCAAGGCAATCTGACAGCCTCTGCCAAGAACATTGCCCGCACCCTGCGCCTGATCAGCGCCGACCGCTGCCTGAACATCATGCCGCTGTTTCACATTCATGGCCTGGTCGCCGCGGTGCTGGCAACGCTCTCCGGCGGCGGTTCGGTTTTCTGCACGCCGGGATTCAATGCCCTGAAATTCTTTGCCTGGGTGGAAGAGGCAAAGCCCACTTGGTATACGGCGGTGCCGACGATGCACCAGGCCATCCTGTCTCGCGCCGAAAGAAACGTCGTTGTGATCAAGGCCAATCCCTTGCGGTTCATCCGCTCAAGCTCAGCCTCCCTGCCGGTGCCCGTATTCAATCAGCTGGAAGCGGCTTTCGACTGCCCGGTGGTTGAAGCCTATGCCATGACCGAAAACGCCCACCAGATGACGAGCAACCAGTTGCCGCCCGACAAGCGCAAGGCGGGTTTCGTCGGCTGTGCGGCAGGGCCGAAGGTCGCCATCATGTCGCCCGCCGGAAAAATCCTTAAAGCCGGCAACGAAGGCGAAGTGGTAACCCGCGGGCCCAACGTGACCAAGGGCTATGAAAACAACCCCGAGGCCAATCAAACGGCTTTCGCCCATGGCTGGTTTCATACCGGCGACCAGGGCTATATGGACGAGGATGGCTATCTCAAGATTACCGGGCGCCTCAAGGAGATCATCAACCGCGGCGGCGAGAAAATCTCACCCGCCGAAATCGACGAGGCCCTGCTTGATCACGCCGCCGTCCAGCAGGCCCTGGCCTTCGCCATTCCCCACGACAAGCTGGGCGAAGACGTCGCCGCCGTCGTGGTCCTGAAGGATGGCGCCGCGGCAACCGAAAGGGAGCTGCGCGATTTCGTGAACCAAAAGCTGGCGGCCTTCAAAGTGCCTGACCGGATTTATTTTCTGAGCGAAATTCCCAAAGGCGCTACGGGCAAACTGCAGCGCATCGGTCTGGCGCAGAAACTGGGCCTCGCATGACAAAAATCTGTGTCTTCGGCGCCGGCGCCATCGGCGGCTACATCGGCGCGCGGCTGGCGCACAAGGCGGAAGCCGAAGTCTCGCTGGTCGCGCGGGGCCCCCATCTGGCGGCCATGGAAGCAAACGGCCTTGTCCTGAAACAGGCGGGCGAGACCTTCACGGTTCATCCGCGCGTCTCATCTGATCCGAAAACCCTAGGGCCGCAGGATTACGTCATTGTCGCCGTTAAGGCCCATGCGCTCACCGGCGTACTGGACCAGCTCCAGCCCCTGCTTGGCAAGGACACCGCCCTTCTCTTTGCCCAGAATGGCTTGCCCTGGTGGTATTTCTACAAGCACGGCGGCCCTTACGACGGGCGGCGCATCGAAAGCGTCGACCCCGGCGGACAGATTTGGCAGCGCCTGGGGCCGGAGCGGGCCCTTGGCAGCGTGGTGTGGCAGGCGGCCGAACTCGAAGCCCCCGGCGTCATCGCCCACGCCTATGGCGACCGTTTGCCGATTGCCGAGCCCTCAGGCGAGAAAAGCCCGCGCGCCATGCTGCTCAGCAAACTGCTGTTGAGTGCCGGTTTGAAAAGCCCGCTGCGCGGCAACCTGCGCGATGAGATCTGGCTCAAGCTCTGGGGCAACCTGAGTTTCAACCCGGTCAGCGTGTTGACGCAAGGAACTCTCCTGCAACTCGCCACCGACCAGGGCACGCGGAAGGTCATTCGTGACATGATGCAGGAGGCCCGCCTGGTGGGGGAAGCGCTCGGCGTAAAATTCTCGGTGGATGTCGACGAGCGCATCAGCATGGCGGAAAAGGTTGGAAATCACCGCACCTCGATGTTGCAGGATGTCGAAGCCGGAAGGCCCACGGAACTCGATTCACTTCTGGGCGTTGTCATAGAATTGGCACAGATGGTTGGAATGTCTACCCCCAGCCTGAATTTGGTATATGATCTCACCAAGTTTCGAAGCAAAACCTGATAATCCCAGCGGAGAGAAATCCATGCGTCTCGACAATGAAAGGCCCAGTGAGAATGTTGAGGACCGCCGGGGGCAGGGCGGCACGGGCGGCGGCTTCGGCTTCCCTGGCGGCGGCGGTGGCCGGAGAATCAACATTCCCATGGGCGGCGGCAGGGGCGGCCTCAGCATTTCCACGATCATCATGCTTGTCATTGCCTATTTCGCCATCAAGCTTCTGTTTGGCATCGACCTTCTCGACATGATGAATGGTGGCGGCATGCAGGCGCCAAACAGCGGCACCAATACGGAAATGACCATCCCCAAGGGCAACACCGATGTGGCCGGCGGCGATGTGCCGGGTGGCGCCACCACGCCTTCCACCGATGTGACCGGCGACGCGGGCAAGGATTTCGTCGCGCGTGTCCTGGGTTCAACCGAGCGCGTCTGGGACGGCATCTTCAAGCAGATGGGCCAGACCTATCAGAAGCCCAACCTAGTGCTCTTCAACGGCTTCGTGCAATCGGCCTGCGGCATGGCGCAGTCGGCCATGGGCCCGTTCTACTGTCCGCGCGACAGCAAGCTCTATATCGATCTGTCCTTCTACCAGGACATGAAGAACAAGCTCGGCGCGCCCGGCGATGCGGCCCAGGGCTATGTGATCGCCCATGAAGTGGGCCACCACCTGCAGAATCTCTTCGGCATCGCCGACAAGGTGACCCAGGCCCGCATGCAGGTTTCGCCGGAAGAGGGAAATGTCCTTTCCGTGCGCATGGAGCTTCAGGCCGATTGCTTTGCCGGCATCTGGGCCAAGGAATCAAATGTGTTTGAAGACGGCGACATTGAAGAAGCCCTGAATGCCGCCACCGCCATTGGCGATGACCGCCTGCAGAAGCGTTCACAGGGCTATGTTGTCCCCGAGTCCTTTACCCACGGCAGTTCGGAGCAAAGGGTCCGCTGGTTCAAAACCGGCTTCCAGGCCACCGATATTGCCCAGTGCGATACCTTTGCCACGAACCAGCTCTGAGATTACGCCAGCCCGCCGAAAGTGGTTGCACACCGTCACGACACGTAATTGTCATAGAAGTTGTTTTGCCCTGCCGGTCTTTCCGGCGCATCGTCATGTCGGGAAGCTCGATCCGGAGGCGATTCCATGACTGCAAACCCGATTACCCGTGAAAAGGTGTACGTACATAAGCTGTTTGTGCGGGTGTTCCATTGGGTGAATGCCTTGGGCATAACCCTGATGATCATGAGCGGCTGGCGCATTTATAACGCCTCGCCGCTGTTTGATTTCAGGTTTCCAAGCGGCATCACCCTTGGCGGCTGGCTGGGCGGTGCCCTGCAATGGCATTTCGCCGCCATGTGGCTTCTGGTCATCAACCTGCTCGTCTATGTGATCGTTGGCTTTGCTTCCGGCCATTTCAGAAGGCGCTTCACGCCCGTTTCGCCGTCATCGGTTGCCGGTGACATGGCAAAGGCCCTCAAGGGAAAATTACCCCACAGCGCCACCACCTACAACGCCGTGCAGAAGGCCTCCTATATTGGCGTGCTGCTGGCCATTGTTCTCACGATCATTTCCGGCGCTGTGGTCTGGAAGCCGGTGCAATTGCAGGAAATTGGATTGCTCATGGGCGGCTATGAGGGCGCCCGCCTGGTGCATTTCTTCGGCATGGCGGCGATCTGCGCTTTTATCGTGCTGCACCTCACTCTGGTGGTGCTCGTGCCCAGCACCTTGTTACCGATGATCATAGGCTGGGTGCGCAAAAGCAAGCTGGAACAAGAGGCGAGCCATGAACACTAAACTGCTGTTGCAACCCTCCAAATCCCTGGTGAACATCGAACGCCGCCTGTTCATGAAAAAAACATTGAGCCTTGGCGCCCTGGTGATGCTCACCGGCTGCGACCCGACCGAACCTTCAGCTGCCGACCGCATATTGTCTGCCATGTCACGCTGGAATGACGAGGTGCAGTTGGCGGTCTTCAATCCGAGCAAGCTTGCGCCGGTTTACACCGAAGCCGATATCACCGAGGACTTCCCCTTCAACGGCTATTATCCCGAAGCCAAGGCGCCGGTGGTGGCCGAAGCGGGCTTCAAGCTTGAACTTTCCGGACTCATCGGCAGGCAGGAAAGCTGGACCCTTGAGCAATTGCGCGCCCTTCCGCAGGAATCTCAGATCACCCGCCATATCTGCGTTGAAGGCTGGAGCGCCATCGGCAAATGGGGCGGGGTGCGCTTCAGTGATTTCCTGCGCCTGATTGAGGCGGATACGTCAGCCAAATATGTGGGCTTCAAGTGCGCCGACAACTATCATTCCAGCATCGACATGGCCACCGCGCTCCACCCGCAAACCATTCTGGCGCTCACTTTCCGCGATCAGGTGTTGCCAACCAAGTATGGTTTCCCGATGAAGCTGCGCGTGCCGACGAAACTGGGTTTCAAGAATCCCAAGCACATCATGGCCATGTATGTGACCAATGACTATCCCGGCGGCTTTTGGGAAGACCAGGGCTACAACTGGTTCAGCGGTTCGTGAGCGCGGCACTCACCGGCCCTCACAAGCCGGTGAATGTCTCGCTCGTGTTTTGCCTGTGATCGGGCGCTTCTGCATCCTCCATCCGGGACAATGAAGTCTCATTTTGGAGGAAGAATCACATGTTGAAATTTGCAGTTGCCGCCGCCGTAGCAGGACTTTTCGCAAGCACGCCCGCCTTCGCCGACGAGATGATGAAATGTGACGATGCCAGCATGATGAAGATGGACATGATGGTGAAGGAGGCGAACGATCCGATGATGAAGAATCAGATGGAAATGGCCATGGGCGAAATGACCATGGCGACGGAAGCCAAGAAGGCCAACAAGATGGACGAGTGCGAAACGCACCTGAACAAGGCCGCCATGGAGCTCAAGAAGCAATAGCGCCAAATGAAAACGGGCGCTGTTGCCCAGCGCCCGTTGAATTTCTGATTTGGAGCTTACGACTTGTTCATCGCGCCCTTGATCAGAGCCACAACGATGGTGAGCACCGCGCCACCGATGCCGCCGCCGGCGACATCCTGAATGATCGCGCCTATGTCCATGCCGCTTGCGGCGACCGCATCCGTGGCCATCGCGCCGCCGCCGAGCATCATGTCAAGAAGCCAGCCACCGCCGAATCCGCCAATGGCGCCTGCAATCGTATTGCCTGCTGTGCCGAGGCTCTTGTCGGGCATTGCCTTGCCGGCAGCGTTACCGCCAATGGCGCCGACGACAAGTTGGATGATAAGCGAAGTAATGTCCATTTTGGGTCCCCTTTTGTGGACGATCACTGGCTCGCTGCCAGTGGGTAAATGTACCAGAATTTGAATGGCAACTCAAAGTTTGAATGACAGGCCCGGGCCCGGCCGGCGGAGCCGAAAATTTCAGTAGGCGTTTTCGCTTTTGAGCAGCGCGAAGGGCGTGAGCACCAGGATCTTCACGTCAAACATCAGCGACCAATGATCGATGTAGTCGAGATCATGCTTCACCCGCTGTTCAATTTTTTCGCGCGTGTCGGTCTCGCCGCGCCAGCCGTTGACTTGCGCCCAGCCGGTAATTCCGGGGCGCACCCGGTGGCGGGCGAAGTAACCATCGACGACCTGCTCGTAAAGCGTGTCAGCGGCCTTCGCCTGGGTGGCATGCGGGCGTGGCCCCACGAGCGAAAGCTGGCCGGTTAACACATTGAATAGTTGGGGCAATTCATCGAGCGAGGTCTTGCGGATGAAACGTCCGACACGCGTCACCCGGGGATCGCCTTTGCTCACCAGCGTGGTCGCATCCGCATCGCAGCGGTTGGCATACATCGAGCGGAATTTGAACACCTCGATCAGTTCGTTGTTGAAGCCGTAGCGCTTCTGCTTGAACAGAACCGGGCCCTTGCTTTCCAGCCGGATTGCGGCGGCCACGGCCAGCATCACCGGCGCCATCGCAACAATTGCGGCGCCTGAAATGACGCGGTCAAAAGCCGTCTTGAGAAACAGTGCCCAGCCCATCAGCGGACGGTCAAACACCGCAAGCAGGGGCAGGCGGCCGAGATAGGTGTAGGCCTTGGAGCTGAACTTCAGGCTCGAGGCCTTGCCACTGATTCGGATGTCTACCGGCAGTTCCCACAGCCGCTTCAGGATGTAGAGAAGGCGCGCTTCCGCCGAAAGGGGAATGGCGACGATGATGAGATCGACGCGGTTATTGCGGGCATAGGACGCAAGGTCGGTGATCGTTCCCATCTTCTTGTGCGCCGGAAGGGTTTGCGGGCTGCGCACTTCGTCGCGGTCGTCGAACAGTCCGATCACTTCTATGTCGAGGTCGCGCGATGTTTCAAGCGCCTGCAGCGCATCATCGGCCACCTGCCCACCGCCGACGATGGCGATCCGCTTGCGGAATCTTCCCTGCTCTGCGATGGGCCGGGCCCAGACCTGCGCCACCAGACGGGAGAAGGCCAGATATGCGGTGACTGCCAGCGTCCAGTCGAGGAGCAGGTGCAGATCCAGGGGAATGAGGAAGTAGTCGAGCGCCTGATAGGCGGCGGAGCCAGCGATGATGAGTGTCGCCGCCGATTTCAGAAAGGTCCAGCCGCCGTTCACCAGGGCGGACGCCTTGTACAGGCCGAGATCGCGCAGCAGCAGCAGGCTGAGAAATGTCAAGGCGAGGGAGAAAAAGGCAATGATCGCGGTCTCGTTCGCAGCGTTGTGCTGGCCCACAAAGGTAGCCGTAAAAAACAGAGCGGTGGCCAAAAAAACGGTAAAATCCAAGGCCTTCAGCAGCCGCTGCACCACCTCGCCGTCGACATATCTTGACGCTGCCTGTACCGCCACCGCAGTCATTGTCCCAACTCTGCACCAGATTTGCTTTTGCCTCCGTGCAATGCAAATTCGAAGCCAATTACCAAAATCTGCCGGGAATGCTGCTTATCCGGGTGGTTGTCGGTTGCCGTTAACCTTACTTCAGCGGGAAAAGCGGCTCCGCGACGCCATGGACCCCCGGTTTGGTCGCGAAAAGATCGCCGGATTGCGGCCAAAGCTCCAGGGCGTCAGGGCTCATCCCCTCCCGCGCCGTTGTCACATAGAGGGTGGCAAGGTTCTCGCCGCCAAAACCAACAGTTGTGACATGGGGGGCGGGCACCTGAACATGGCGGAGCCGGAAACCCGCATTGGTAAACTGCGTTACCCGTGCGCCCCCCCAATGGGCCACCCACAGGTTGCCTTCCGCATCCACCGTCAGCCCGTCAGGCATGCCTTCTTCGTGGGTATAGGAAATCAGCACGCGGCGGTTTCGCGGCATCGGATCATCGGGAAAAATGTCATAGGCAAAGGTTTTTTTAGCCGCGCTGTCGTTGAAGTACATGACCTTGCCGTCAAGCGAAAAGGCCGGGCCATTGGACACCGCAAATCCCACGTCGCCCAGGAAGCATTTGCCGTTTGGCAGCACGCACCAGAGGGCGCCCCGCGGGTCGCTCTCCTTGGCGTGCGAGCTGCCGACCCAGAGCCGCCCAAACCGGTCCACCTTGCAGTCATTGTAGATGACGGCGTCGCGGTCCAGTTCCGGGCGTGCAAAAATCTTGCTCGCCCCGGTCTTGATGTTCAGGGTGGACAGGCCCCCGGCATGGCTGACCATTAGCAGCTTGGGATTGCTGGTGGCGGCAATGGCCCCAAGCGGGGCTTTCAGGGCGATGTCGCGCACCTGCGTTTCACCTTTGACGGGGTCATGGATAAACAGTTGGGGCTCGTAAAGATCGATCCATAAAAGCCGCTTCGATGCCGCATGCCAGATTGCCGCTTCGCCCAGTTTGTTCGCAGCCCGATAAACATTCCGCAAAGCTGACATGTGTTTCCCCTGAGGCCCTGAGGGGGCATCTTAACCCCAAACTTCGGTTCAGGCCATATTCTGGACCAAGGCAAAACCTCAGACTGGTTCGTGTCTTGACTTGGTACGGGCTCGTCCCGCACTCTGCCCGTTTGCAGGTTCAGGGCCAGGCGTTTGACAGAAACTCCAAATCGGTGGCGGCGTTATGCGCAATGGGATGCACGCCCCCTGCGGCTGGATAAGTTCGCGGCGGAGGACGCGGCCCATGGCTTTTCCGCCTTCACCAGCCCCGCCGATCCCAAACCCGGGGTTTCCGTAAAGTCCGGGCGGATTGCCAGCATGGACGGCGTGCTCGCCCATGACTTTGACATGATCGATGAATTCATCGCCCGTCACCACCTCGATCCCGCCATTGCCCCGGAAGCCATGGCAATGGAATCGGGCGAGGTGGCGCGCATGTTGGTCGACATGAATGTGCCGCGCGAGCAATTGGTGCGCCTCGCCCATGGCATGACGCCGGCAAAACTCGCCGATGTCGTCTCCCGCCTCAATGCGCTGGAAATCGCCTTCGCCTATTCCAAGATGCGGGCCCGCAAGACTCCCGGCAATCAGGCCCACGTGACCAACGCCAAGGATGATCCCTTGCAGCTCGCCGCCGACGCGGCCACCGCCGTGGCCTTTGGCTTTGACGAAATCGAAACCACCATGCGTGTCTCGCGCAATGCCTGGTCCAATGCCGTGGCCTGCGCAGTTGGGGGCGCGGTCGGTCGCTGGGGCACGCTCTTCCAGTGCTCCAGCGAGGAAGCCGAGGAACTCCGCATCGGCATGGCGGGCTTCACCTCCTACGCCGAAACCGTGTCCGTCTACGGCACGGAAAAAACCTTCATCGATGGCGATGATACGCCCTGGTCGAAAGCCTTCCTGGCGGCGGCCTATGCCTCGCGCGGCATCAAGATGCGCTGCACGAGCGGCGCCGGCTCCGAACTGCTCATGGGTTTCCATGAATCCAAGTCGCTGCTTTATCTCGAAGCCCGCTGCCTGTGTTTGCAAAGAGGCATGGGCGCCCAGGGCACGCAGAATGGCGGCATCGATGGCGCCCCGCTGACCGCGACAATTCCCGGTGGTGTCCGTGAGCTGATGGCGGAAAATCTCCTCGCCGTCTGGCTCGATCTGGAATGCGCCTCCGGCAATGACGCCCGCTCGACCGAATCTGAAATTCGCGTCGGCGCAAAAATCCTGCCCTTTCTGATCTCCGGTTCCGATCTCATCTGTTCCGGCTTTGGCTCCATTCTCGCCTACGACAATTCCTTCAATCCGTCGCTTCTTAACGGCGAGGAGATGGAAGACTTCCTCGTGCTGCAGCGCGATTTCGAGGCCGATGGCGGATTGACACCGCTGCCCGAGGAGCGCGCCTTGGATTTGCGCAGCCGCGCCGTGGAAGCCATTGCCGCCGTATTCGAGGAACTGGGCCTGAGCACTCCGACATCGGACATGAAGCAAAGTGTGGTGGTGGCTTCCGGCTCCGACGAAACCCGGAGCTACACGCCCCGCGATGTGGCCGGGATCAGCGAGTCCATCAAGCAGCGCGACATTACCGTGATTGAGGTGATCAAGGCCCTGGTCAGGCGCGGCTTTGCCGAGGAAGCGCAGAACCTGTTGAACCTCGTGAAGCTCCGCGTCTCGGGCGACTACCTGCAAACCTCCGCCATGGTGCGGAATGGCAAGGTTGTCAGCGCCGTGAATGATCCCAATACCTATCTGGGGCCCGGCACCGGCTACCGCGTTTCGGAAGAACGCCGGCTTGAGCTTAATTCCATCCGTGACGTGCTGGACCAGAAGGAAGTGCTGCGCCAGGAAGCGCTGCATGAGAAGGACGAGGCCAAACGCATCCAGTACAGCGTCAAAGGCCCGGCCGGGCAGGGGACGGAAAAGAAGGAAGTGGTGATCGGCATCAGCCCGGCCTTCGGCCTGAACCTGTTCCAGACCACCGCGGGCCACCGCCTTTCCGATGTCCTCAAGGGCATGATCGAGGCGATTGAAAAGCGCGGCCTCAAGGCCCGCATCGTGCGCTTCAAGCACACCGCTGATACGTCATTCCTCGGCATCTCGGCGGCAACGCTCGCCGGTTCTGGCATTGGCATCGGCATTCAGGCCAAGGGAACCGCCGTCATTCATAGCCGCGATCGCTTGCCCCACAATAATCTGGAGCTCTTTTCCAACGCACCGATCACCAGGCTCGAACATTACAAGGGCTTTGGCGCCAATGCGGCAGCCTATGCCCTGGGCGAAATGCCCGAACCTGTGGTGGTGCCGACCCGCGGTGAGGCCATGGGTTCCCGCTACCACGCGCGCGTGGCCCTGATCTACGCCATTGAAACCGGATTGACCGCGGAGGGCGCGGCCCCCGAAGAAATCGAAGTGAAATTCACCGGGGCAAAACCATGACCGCCAAACTCACCATTGCCGACTATCCCCTGGCCGAAACCAGAAGCGGCAAAATTCGCGGCCAGCGTGGCAAGTCTCTCGATGATATTACCCTGGACGCGGTGATGGCAGGCGCGGTGACCATGGAGGATCTGCGCATTACGCCGCAGGCCCTGGCCGACCAGGCCGAAATTTCCCGCGCCGCCAGGCGCCCAACCCTGGCGCTTAATTTTGAACGCGCCGCCGAGCTGGTGGGCGTGCCTCAGGATTTCATCATGAGTTCCTACGAAATGCTGCGCCCCGGCCGGGCAAAGTCCAGGGAACAGCTGCTGGATGTCGCCAAGACATTCCGCCAAACCTACAAGGCCGAGCGCATGGCAAAATTCATTGAGGAAGCGGCCGAAGTGTATGAACGCCGCGGCCTCTTCACGTACCGCTTTTAGGAACGCCCATGTCGTGGAAGACCAGCTACCGTTCGATCTACTACGAAGGCGCCCCCGAGCCCGATGATCTTGTCCTGCCGGTCAAGGAAACGGCCCTTCTCGTCATCGATGTTCAGAACACCTATTTGGAGCGGCCCGACCGCGCCAGGCTTTCCCAGGCCGAGCAGGCCCACTTTGATGCCTGGACTCCTTTTCACCAACGCATGCACAACCAGGTTATTCCCCGCACGGCGGAGCTCCTGAAGCTCTGCCGCGCCGGGGGCATTGAATGTCTCTTCGCCCGTATTGCAACCCATACGCTAGATGGCCGCGACCGTTCGCTTTCGCAAAAAATGCCGGGCTGGAACAACCTCCTGCTCCCGAAGAACCAGAAGCCGTCGCAATTGGTGGCGGCATTGGCTCCGGTCGGCGACGAAATCGTCGTGACCAAAACAACCGATTCAGCCCTTACCGGTACCAATTTGCGCCTCATCCTGCATAATCTCGGCATCAAGAACGTCATCTGCGCCGGCATCTTCACCGACCAATGCGTGTCCTCGACGGTGCGCAGCCTGGCCGACGAGAGCTATAATGTGGTGGTGGTGGAAGATTGTTGCGCTGCAGGATCCGACGCCCTGCACCACAAGGAGCTGGAAATCATCAATATGATCTATTGCCACGTGCTTTCAAGCCGCGAGCTCAAAGCCCTGCTGCGGCTGGAGTAGCGGCCACGCGGCGATTGGCTATTTACTCACAGGAAAAAATTGTGCACAATTTCGCCGGAATTTGCCTGCCAAGACTTGAATCAAAAAATCCAGAATAATGAACAGGGAGAGAAACATGGCGAATAGCAATAAGGTTTCGCGTCGCAATTTCATGCAGCAGTCGGCCCTCTGGGCCGCCGCCTTTGCCGGTGGTGGGTCGTTGGTTCCCGGCCTGGCGTCGGCGGCGCGCGAAAAGGAACTGAACATCCTGTGCTGGGAGGGCTACAATTCCGCCCAGGTGCTCGATCCGTTCCGCTCCTCGACCGGGGCTACGGTGAAGGCCGAGTCCCTCACCAATGATCCCACCATGATCAACCGGCTCCGCGCCGGTGAAACCAACGTCTGGGACCTGATCAACGTCAACAATCCCTGGGCCCGCAAGATCATGGCCCCGGAAAAGCTGATCAAGCCGCTCGACAAGGCAAGGTTCGAACCTTTCTTTGACAAGATGATGCCGGCCTTCAAGGCGCCCTATAAATGGGCCATGGACGATGCCGGGGCCGAGCTTCTTGGCATGGCCCAGCGCTTTGGGCCCTATAGCTTCGTGGTCAACACCGACAAGGTGAGCCGCGCCACCGCCGAGGACCAGGGCTGGAACCTGTGGAACGACCCGGCCAACGACAAGAAATACGGCATTCTCGAATCCGACGACTGGAACGTTTTCTGCCTCTGCTGCATTGCCGGTTTTGATCCGTTCCGGGTCCATACCGACGAAGAGGTGGCAAAATTCACCGAAGCTGCAAAGCGCGTCTTCAAGGGCGCCAAGGTGGTGGGTGACATCGCCACGATGAACCAGTCGCTGATCGCGGGCGAGATTGATTTCCATCTCACCGGCGGCACCTATTCGGCCTCGCCGGCGCGCGCCGACGGCCACCCGGAAATCCGCGGCGTCACGCCGAAGTCGGGGCCGATGGAAGGCGGCAAGGGCGGCATCTCGTGGATTGAAATCACCTCGCAGGTGAACAATCCGCAGCTTTCGCCGCTGGCCTCGGACTTCCTCGAATATGTCCAGGCCCCTGACATGTCGCACAAGGTTGCCTTCGCCGAGGGCACCTTCAACCCGGTCGCCCAGATGGGCAATCCCGACTGCTTCAAGCTCTTCACCAAGGAAGAGCTCGACGCGATCCAGTGGGACAGCCTGGAGGAAGAAATGGCGCGCTCGGCCGAATATGACATCGTGCCGGACTACGACAAGCTGCTCGACATCATGACGGCAGCCAAGCGCGAAGCCTCTGGCGGCTAGGACAAGGCTACGCCTATAATAACGGCAGCCCCCGCATGCGAGTGCCGGGGCTGCCGCATGGTTTTCTCAGAGGCATCTCACACCCATGGCTCTCCGCCCGACGATCCTTTCGCTCAAGTCTGTCCGCAAGATTTTCGGCAGTCTCGCCGCCGTCGACAGCATTGACCTCGATATCGGAGAGGGAGAATTCTTCACTATCGTCGGCCCCTCGGGCTCCGGCAAGACCACGCTGCTGCGCATGCTGGCCGGCATGGAGCAGCCCACCAGCGGCGACATCCTGCTGCGCGGCGAGAGGATCAACGACCTGCCCGCCAACCGGCGGCCCACCTGCATGGTGTTCCAGTCACTCGCCCTGTTTCCGCACCGCACCGTAGGCGAGAATATCGAGTTTTCCCTCAAGATCAGGGGCGAAGCCAAGGACAGGCGCAAGGCGCGCGCCCTCGAACTGATGGATCTTCTGCGCCTGCCGCAGTCCTATTACGGCAAGAACGTGATGAAGTGCTCCGGCGGCGAGCGCCAGCGCGTCGCGCTGGCCCGGGCCCTGGCCTATGACCCGCAAATCCTCTTCTTCGACGAGCCCCTGTCGGCCATCGACTACAAGCTGCGCAAGACGCTGGAGAAGGAACTGAAGGACATTCACCGCGAGACGAAGAAAACCTTCGTCTACATCACCCATTCGCTCGAAGAGGCGATGGTGATGAGCGACCGGATTGGCGTTATGCGCGATGGCAAGCTGGTGCAGGTGGGCAGCCCCCATGAAATCTACAGTTCGCCCGCCACCCGCTTCGTGTCCGAATTCATTGGCGACGTGAATGTCATTTCGGTCGACGTTGCCGCCGGCGGACTGCTCAAATCCGCGACCGTCAAAGGCCCGTTGAAAGGCCCCGTGCCGCCCGAGGGTTTTACCTCCGGCCACTTGGTGATCCGGCCTGAATTCCTGCGCTTCATCGGCAAGGCCTCGGAAGCCGATAACTCCGTTTCAGGCCGTCTTTATAATGAATATGCCCTGGGTTCGCGCATCCAGTATCAGGTGCGCGTCGGCGAACGGGTCTTCATTGTCGAGAAGCTCCGCCAGCAGATGTATTCCGGCAAGCTCGATGACGAGGTTCGCATCGGCTGGGACGCCAAGGACAGCATTCTGGTGACCGACTGATGCGCCGGCTTTCGCAATTGGGGCAGGGCGAGAAGGCGGCGGTTCCGCTTGTGCTCTTTCTGCTGGTGGGCTTCGCCGCCCCTTTGCTTGCCGTCATCTGGTTCAGCTTCATGCCGGCCCGCACCTTTTCCCTCTTTGCGGTGCCGGGCCTCGCGAACTACGCTACGATCTTTGAGAGCACGAGCTACATTTCCTTCCTCTGGTCGCTCGGCCTCGCGGCGGTGACCGTCATCCTGCTGGCCCTCATCTGCTATCCTGTCGCCTATGGCCTCGTGCGGGTCTTCGGCAAATGGGCCATGCTGCTCACCCTGCTGTTCACCATTCCGCTCTTTGTCTCCGAAAATATCCGCCTTTATGGCTGGGTGCTGTTCCTGATCAAGAACGGCGTGCTCCTCGGCTCGCTCAAATCCATCTTCGGCCTGGAGCTTGAAAGCATCCTCTTCACCCGCACCGCCATCCTGCTTGGCATGGTCTATGTCTATTTGCCCTTCATGCTGTTTCCCCTCACGCTCGGCATCAGCATGGTGCCGAGGGAAACCCGCGATGCCGCCTTCGACCTCGGCGCCTCGCGCTGGCAGGTCTTCAGGGAAATTGAGCTGCCGCTGTCCATGCCGGGCATTGTCATCGGCTTCCTGCTGACGTTCGTTCTTGCCGTGGGCGCCATTGCCGAGGCCAAGGTCATGGGCGGACAGCGCATCATTCCCATCACCCATGATATTGAGATTGCATTTACCTATGCGCAGAACTGGCCGCTGGGAGCTGCCCTTGCGGTGCTGCTCATGCTGGTGGTCGGCGTGCTTGTCCTGCTGGCGCTGCGCCGTTTTGACCTTGATCGCTTCCTCGGGCGGAAATAGCCATGGAAACCAAAGGCCAGCGCCTCCGCCACGCCCTCATCGCCGCCTGGACCCTGGCGGTGATCGTGTTCCTCTATCTGCCCACCGTGTGCATCACCATCGCCTCCTTTACCGCCAGCCGCTATTTCCAGTTTCCGGTAGCGAAATTCGGGCTGGACTGGTGGGACAAGACTTTTAATTCGATCGAGATCAGGCAATTGCTCTCGACCTCGATCAGCATCGCCCTCTGCGTCACCGTCATTGCCGTGACGCTCGCCTTCTTTGGTGCGCTGGCCTTTGCGCGCTACGACTGGAAGGGGCGCCCCATCTACCAGAAGCTCATTCTCCTGCCGATCTTCTTTCCGCAGTCGGTTTTGGGCCTGGCCTTGCTGCTGTGGTTCAACATGCTGGGCTTGCAGCTCTCGTGGATGACCGCGGTTTTCGCCCATCTCGTCTGGATTGTGCCGGTCGTTACCCTCGTCATCTCCATCCAGGTCTACAGTTTCGATCCGGCGCTTGAAGAAGCGGCCTTCGATCTCGGCGCCACGCGCTGGCAGGTGTTGAAGGAAGTGACCTTGCCGGTGCTGTTTCCGGGGCTGTTCTCCGGCGCGCTTTTCGCCTTTCTCCTGTCATGGGGAAATTTCCCCCTATCGCTTTACACCACCGGCGCCGATACCACCGTGCCGGAATATCTCTATGCCAAGATGGTGGCCGGCTACACGCCGGGGGTGCCCGTCCTTGGCACCGTGTCCACCATTGGCGCCGCGTTCCTGCTGATCGGCGGCTATGGCCTCATCCTCGCCTCGCGCCGGGCCCGCCAGTCGGCATCTGAATAACCAGGGAGTAGTCATCATGTCCGCATCGCTCAAAGGCCGTTCCGTCGTGGTGACCGGAGGCTCCAAAGGCATCGGCAAGGGCATTGCCCGCGTCTTTGCCGGGGCTGGCGCCAAGGTTGCCATTCTTGCCCGCAACCTGAAGGACGCCAATGCCTGCGCCGCCGAAATCGGCCATGGCGCCTTTGGCCTCAGCGGCGACGTGACGTCGCTTGCCAGCATGGAAGCGGCCCTCAAAGCCATAGCCGCGAAAAATGGCGGTATCGACGTGCTCTGCGCCAATGCCGGAATTTTCCCGCCCGCAAGGTTGGAAGACATGACATCCGAGCAATGGGATGAAGTGATCGATACCAATCTCAAGGGCACCTTCCACACGGTCAAGGTGGCCGTTCCCTATCTCAAGAAATCCGATCAGGGCCGGATCGTGATTACCTCGTCTATTACTGGCCCCGTAACCGGTTTTCCCGGATGGACTCATTATGGCGCCTCGAAAGCTGGCCAGCTCGGCTTCATGCGCACCGCCTGCATCGAGCTGGCGAAATACGGCATCACCGTCAATGCCGTGATGCCCGGGAACATCGTCACCGAAGGCCTGGCCGGCATGGGCGAGGAGTACCAGAAATCCATGGCGGCGTCCGTGCCCCTGAAGCGCCTGGGCCATGTCGATGACATCGGCCACGCCGCCCTCTACTTCGCCTCGAAGGAAGCGGCCTATGTGACGGGCCAAACCATTATCGTCGATGGCGGCCAGATATTGCCCGAGAGCCTGGATGCCCTGGCGCAGGCCTGACAGCAATCTCCCTCCCCCTTGTGGGGAGGGAATAAGGGTGGGGGTCGCTCAACTGCAAGACCACCAGACCCCCGCCCCTCCCCACAAGGGGGAGGGGAATAGAAAGTTTATCCAAACTCTTTTAAATACGCCTCGCACAACCCCATCGTTCCTTCCGTATAGGCAACGCCCATGGACTTCGCCAAATCGGTTTCGGAATGCGAGCCGATCCAGGCCACCAGCAAAAGCCGGCGCAGCATGACGAAGGTTGGAATCTCGGCCTCGTCGGCCTTCGGAAGATCGATGACGCGGGCATAGCCCGTCTTCCAGGATTCGATCAGGCCCGGCACCTGCGGTTCATGCTCATAAAAGGAAACCGGCGTGGCCGCGTCATACATGTACCAGCCGAAGCCGCAATCGTCGAAGTCGATGACTTTCACCTGGCCGCCGTCGATCAGGAGATTGGCCAAGCGCAAATCGCAATGAATGAGGCCGAAGCGCTCCTTGTCCCGGCCATAGGCCATGAGCCGCTTGCCGATAAGGTCCACCGTGCGGCCGAAGAGTTTCGCTCTTGCCGCATCAACGCCCATGCCGTCGCGCCAGCGCCCCCAATGTGGCTTCGCCTCGCCAAGGCTCGTTTCAAAATCCCAGGTGTGCCGCTGGAACCAGGCCGGGCGTTTCCATTGCCGCGTATGGAGATGCATGCGGGCGGTCACCTCGCCAAGCACCTCGAATGGCTTTGACAGGTCCTCGCCAATGCCGGGCTCCGCGCCCGTTTCCCATTCGGAGAGGACAACATGGCGTGGCCGCTGCATCGCCGGGTGCGGCACCAGTTGAATGAGTTCGCCGTCGCGCCCTTTCACCGGGCGTGGCGTGACCACAACTTTCGTATTGCGCAAGTCCATGAGCCAGGAAAGCTCCGAGGCGATGGCGGTTTTTGAATGATAGCCGTCCCGGTGCACCCGCAACGCCCAGCGCTGGCCATTCGGCGCTTCAACCTTGTAGGTCGCGTTTTCCGAAAGATTGATCAGCTCGACGCTTAGATGATCGGGCAGCACATAGTTTTTGGTTGCCGCCTTCGCCAGTTCCAAAAGAGCCTTCAGTTGCTCATCGTGGGGCAAATGATCAAAATCGGTCACGTCAGAAATTCCCTAGCCGTCGCGTCCTTCGATTGATGCCAGAACCTGTTCAATCCGCGCAAGCCCCAGTTGCACGCTTTCCGTGCTCCCCGACATGTAAAGCCTTCCCGCCGCGCCGATCATCTGCACATCCACAAGGGTGAGCCCGGGTGCTGCTTTTTCGGCCTCGTTTGCCGCTATGGCCGCATAAAGGGCGGGAACCATTTCGCACACCAGCAGGGTTTCGCCCGGCAGGATCATCGACGCCTGGCGGTTGCGGTTGATGATCACGGCGTGCTGGTCCGCGACATCCTCGATAACGTCCGTGTACAGGATCTTCGGCTTCAACTGCTCGCCCGCCGCAAGGCCAAGGCCCTTCAGCATCGTCTCGCCCGCCAGCAGCAGCTTCTCCTTGTCGTCGCCGTGGATTTCAAGAATGCCGAATTGCCGCTCCACGAACAGGATGCCCGGTTCCAGGTCGGGATCGGCCTTGAGGGCCAGGTCAGTCACCCGTTCGATCATCAGGCCGGGGGCGACCTCGATGATCAGCGCATGCTGGCCCGCATAGGGCGGATAGCCGCGCGCCCGGGTGGGCGTGCCGAGATAGGCGGCAAACTGCGGCTGCAGGCTTTCAAGCGAAAGAAAGACCCGCAAGTCGCCCTTGGCGGGCTTGCGCTCGGGAACCACGTTTCAGGCCTTCTTATTTCACTGTGCCTGAGGTGAAATGCTTGGACACGTCCGCATGGGGACGTGGAATCACGTGTACCGAAACCAGCGTGCCGATCTGGCCCGCGACTTCAGCCCCCGCTTCGGTGGCGGCCTTGACCGCGCCGACATCGCCATTGATGATCACGGCAACCAGCCCGTCGCCAACTTCTTCGCGGCCGATGATCGTGACGTTCGCCGCCTTCACCATGGCGTCCGCCGCGGCAAGGGCCGCCACATAACCTTTCGTCTCAACCATTCCAATTGCATTGCTCGACATGTTCTTCTCCTGTGGGTTGGGTGTTTCGTTACTTCTTTTTTTCCGAGGACTCGTCGATGGAGCCGATAATCAGCGCATCGACCGGCGGTGCCTTGCCCGGAAACCATGCGGCGGCAACGGAGCCCGTTGCCACCATGACCTTCTCGCCATCGCCGCAGCCCAGCGGATCGAAGGCGAGGAGCTTGGTTGACGAGTCGTCGACCTGGACCTCAAGAATGGATCCGGTTGGAACCTCGCCAAGTTTTTTCGTGGACCAGATGCGGCCCGTGACCGTTGCCTTGAGCATCAGCGTCTCCTTTCAATTTTCAGACCAAGTTTGCGGGCCCTGTCGCGCGCCAGCGGCGTGAGCACGGCGGTAGGGCCCAGGATAAGCGTGCCCTTTGCCGCCAGGGCGGAAATTCTTTGTTCACTGATGACGCCTTCCAGGATGTCACCCGGGCTTTTGGGCGGGGAAACCGCCTGACCAAGCGTGAAACGCAATTTTCCGTTTCGCGCCGCCTCAATGGCGCCCGGCCGGCAAAGGCGGCCCACCAAGGCTTGCAGCTCCGCGTCGGTGGTGATGCAAATTGTTTCCGCTCCCTGTGCCGGCGCCGCGCGGTTGGCCATGGCTTCCTTCAGGACGTCCCGCACCAGTCCGCGCAATTCGAGTGAGGTTTCAGGTTTCATGTTTCCAGGGCCTGTTCCGCGGCTCCGGCCGCCGCTTTGACTTCCGATTCCGTTCCCGAGAGATACAATCTGCCCGTGGCCCCGGTCATCCGGTAATCAACGATTTTGATATTGGCCGCCTTTTCCGCCGCATTGGAAGCGAGGATGGCGTAGGCCGCCGGTTCGGTTTCGAGCACGAACAGGGTTTCGCCTGCCAGGATCATTGAGCCCCCCTTGTTGCGGTTGATCAGGAAGGCATGGTTGGGATCAATCCGCGTGATGATTTTTGAAGCCAGGATTTTCGGCGCCATGGCATCGGACGAGGCTTTGCCAAGGGCCGCCAGCACCGCCTCGGCCGAAGCCTTGACCGCGGCAATATCGCGGGAATGGATTTCAAGATAGCCATACTGCCGCTCCACCACCAGAATGCCGCCCTGCACATCGGCCTCTTTCAAGGCAATGTCGGTCAGCGCTTCGATATCGAGTCCAGGCGCCACCTCGATGATCTGCGCCGCCATGTTTCGCCGGGGCAGGGCGCCTTTGATCCATGAGCCGAGATAGCACATGGTCTGCGGCTGCAGCTGGTCGAGGAAAATGAATGAGCGCAGCGTTGCCATGATCTACGCCGCGAGAACCGCGTTCAGCTCTTCGAGGATGATCTTGCGAAGTTCCCGGCGGAGATCATCGGTTTCCGGATTGCTGACCACCAGGGAGGCTGCGGGTTTTGTCGATTTGGGCAGATTCAGCGGATCCAGGCCGGTAAAATCTCCAAAGGCTTCTCCGGCATCCTTGTTATAGGCGATGCGCGAATATTGCATGAGGTGCTGCGGCGTCAGATTTTCGCTGAGCGAAGAGCCGCCGGCAAAGCCCGTGCCGATGGTCATGGAAGGGCCGAGATTGGTTTCATAACCGGCGGCGCCGAGAGAGCAGCCGGCGTTGACCGCCATGCGAAGCGCGGGCAGGGCGGCGGCAAAGGCCATGATGTTGGTCTCGTTCCTGGAGTGGATCGCGGCGGAATGGCCGCGCCCCGAATGGCGCATCATCGAGCGCGCCGCCGCGATCGCCTGGTCGATATTGCCGACCCGGGCAAAGGCCAGCACCGGACAGAGTTTTTCCCGCACCAGCTTTTCTTCGGGCTGCACCAGATCGACCGGGGTCACCAGAATCTTCGCATTGGGAGCCGCAAAGCCCGCTTCCCGCGCGATGACACTGGCATCCCGCCCGATCATGCCCGTGTTGAAGCCGTGCTCGGTGAACAGCAATTGCCTCAGCTTTTGCGTTTCTTCGGCCGAGCAAATATGCGCCCCCTCGGCTTTCAATGCGGCCAGAAGCGAGTCTGCAATGCTGCCGAAGGCCAGCACCGCGGATTCATTGGTGCAGAGAATGGAATTGTCAAATGCTTTGGAGGCCACAATCCGCCTGGCCGCAAGCCTCATGTCCGCCGTGTCGTCAACCAGCGCCGGCGCGTTGCCGGGGCCCACGCCATAGGCGGGATTTCCGGAACGATAGGCGGCCTTCACCACCGAGGGGCCGCCCGTGGCGATGACCAGATCAACGCGCTCATCGGTGATAAGCTTTTCAATAAGCGGGATGTTGGGTTCTTCAAGCACCTGGATAATGCCGTCAGGCGCGCCGGCGGCTTTTGCCGCTTCCGCCAGCAGCCGCGCCGCATCGGCGCAACAGGCCTTGGCTCCGGGATGCGGGCTGAGGATGATGGCATTGCGCGTCATCAGGGCGAGAAGCGTTTTGAAATAAACCGTGGCCACCGGGTTGGTGACCGGAATGAGCGCGAAGATCACGCCCGCCGGGCGCGGCAGCTCGACGATTTTTTTCAGCCGGTCAATGCGCGGCGAGACGAAATTTTCGCCGGCATAGCTTTCGGCAAGGCCTTTCGAGCAGGCTTCATTCTTCAGCCGCTTGTGCGCCACAACGCCCATGCCGGTTTCGCGCACCGCCCACTCGGCATAATGCTGCGCCTTGCCATGCGCCGCCGCGGCCACGGCGTTCACGATGCGCTGGGTGGCGCTGCGGTCAAGCTTCTGGAACCGCGTGGCGCCCCAGCGGGCCCGGTCCAGCATCATCCGGGCCTGCTCAAGGGCCGCATCGGGGACTTTCAACAGGGCTTCGGTCATGGCACGCTCCTCAATTCACTTTGCCGGCGCCGCGCAGCAGTTCGCGCGCCCGCGGCATCGCCGCGTCAAACCGGTCGAGAATTTCCTGGCACAGGCCCGCGCTGAGCAAAGCCCCGGGCTTCCATTGCAGCACGCGCTTGTCGAGCGACGAGAATATCGCCCACACGCCATGCTCATAAAGCGCCCGTGAAACCGAAACGGCCCCTTCCGGATGATTGAATTCAAGGCCGAGCACCACGCCCTTCTGCCGCACTCCGGTGAAGATGTCGCCATGGCGCTCCATCATATCCTTCATGCCTTCGCGGAAAAATTCGGTCACCGCCTGGACGTTGGCGATGGTCTCGGGCCGCAGCAGCATTTCAATGACCTTGTGGGCCACGATGCAGCCAAGCTCCGCGCCGCCCGAGGTGCTGATGTGGGCGGCACCGTCTTCATTCAGCCATTCCCCGGTTCTCTCGTTCACCAGGCAGGCGCTGATCGGATAAAGCCCGCCGGAGAGCCCCTTGGCCGTCACCATGATGTCGGGCTGCACCCCATAGGCCTGCCAGCCCCACATGGAACCGGTGCGCATCAGGCCGGTCTGCACTTCGTCGGCGATATACATGGCGCCATATTTTTCGCACAGCGCCTTGCAGGCGTTGAGATAGCCGTCTTTCGGCATCGGGAAGCCATAGGTGGCGGGAATGGTTTCCATGATCAGCGCCGCGCAATCATTTCCCTTGAGCGCTGTTTCCATGGCGGCAATGTCGTTGAAAGGGACCTGAATGAAGGTGTCCGGCTGGTCGCTGAGGAAAATCTTGGTAAAGCGGTCATCGCCCGTTGCCACCGCCAGGCCCGAATGCCCGTGATAGCCCTTGATGATGGAAACGATCTTGCGCCGCTGGGTGGCATAGCGCGCGCTCTTGATGGCGATATCAACCGCCTCGGCTCCGCCCGGCGCAAATACCGCGTATTTCATGCCGGGCGACACCTTGATCAGCGACTCGGCCAGCGCGGCGCGCGCCACGGAAGGGAACCAGTGGTTGCCGATGTCGAAGTAATCCAGTGCGCCTTTAAGGGTTTCGACCAGTTCGGGGTGGCGATGGCCGAGATTATAGGTGCCGCCGTTAAGATGCAGGTCGATGAGGCGGCGTCCGCTCATGTCATAAAGGCAGTAGCCTTCGCGCCGGTCAATGACCAGATCGATGCCCGCCTTTTGCCAGAACTTGGTCTTGTCCGGATTCCAATAGGTGATGGCCTTGTCAAAGAGCGCCTGTTTGGACTCAAACCGGAAATGGCCGTAATCAAACATTAATGGCTCCTTCGGGCATTAATTGACCGACATAAAACATAAATTGATGCAAGCACGACAAAATAATGTTGTCAAGTGGTCATTTTATGTCTAGACTGACCGGACCGGAATTTCATGGAAGAGAGATGTCCAAGCCCCATTCCCGTTTGAGCAAGACCGACCGCCAGGCCCGCATTGTGGCGGAGCTGCGCTCAACCCCAACCCTGCGCGTCCATGAGCTCGCCGGCCTGTTGGCGGTTTCCACCGAAACGGCGCGCCGTGACCTTGCTGAGCTTGCCGCGCGTGGCCTCATCAACCGCACCTATGGCGGAGCCATGCGGCCCGTGAGTTTCGAGCCCGCCCTTGCCGATCGCGAAGGTCTGATGGTGGCCGAGCGCGAACGCATTGCGGCGGCGGCCGTGAAACTGATTTCGGCCGGCGATATCCTGATGATCGGCGGCGGCGCCACCACATTGCAATTTGCCAGGCGGGTGGCGGTGGAATGCAACCATCTGACCATCATCACCCACGCATTCAGCATCGCCATGGTGCTGGCATCCAACCCAACGCACAAGCTTCTCATGCTGCCCGGCCAGTATGACGGCCGCGAAGGCCTCATCCATGGGGCGGAGACCATTGAAGCCCTGCAGCGCTTCCGCGCCAGCAAGGCTTTTCTCGGCGCCAGCGGCATAACCGCCGAAGGCCCCAATGACGCGGGCGTGGGACCGGGCCTGATCTATGGCGCCATGATGCGGCGCGCCTCAGAGTCCATTATTCTGGCCGACCACACCAAGTTCGGCCGTCCGTCCTTGTCTGTCTACGGTGAATGGCAGGCCGGCATGACTCTGGTTTCTGACGAGATGCCTGAGGGCGCGGTGGCCGCGGCGCTTAAAGCCGCGCACGTCAAAGTGCTTCGTGTTTGAGTTTCAGGATATCCCAGATCTCGTCAAAATGTGAAACCAGGTAGTCCGGCCCATACTCAGCCACGGGTTTGGGGGTGTAACCGAAGGTCACGGCAATGACCGGAACCATTGCGGCCCGCGCCGTCAAGATGTCGACCTCGCTGTCTCCTACCATGATGGAATGCCGCCGTTCGACTCCCAGGCGTCTGACCGCTTCCAGGTAGGGAGCGGCATCGGGCTTGCCGACGCCGATGGTATCGGGCCCGATTATGGTGCCAACGAACCGGCTGAGGTCCAGCGCGTCGAGAAGCTGGCGCGAAAGGCCTTCCGGCTTGTTGGTGCAGACCCCGGCCTTGATGCCTGACTCCGCCAGCCGCGTGAGCAGGGCCACGACGCCTGGGAAAATTTCGCTCCGGTCTGCCGTATGACCTTCGTAATGGCGCAGGAATTCCGCGTGATAGTAGGTAAGCGATGCTTCGTCGATGGCATCTCCGGTGGCGGCCACGCCGCGCTCAATCAGAATTCTGGCGCCGCGTCCCACGAAGCTGCGCACTTCCGGCATGGTGATGGGCCGCCGCTTGAGCAGCGAAAGCACATGGTTGGTGGCGGCCATGAGATCGGGCGCCGTGTCCACCAGCGTCCCGTCGAGGTCAAATACCACGGCCTCAATCGTCATGTGTTCCCCGCAACTCCGGCATGTTTGAGTAGTCTTGAACCTTGTGCTATCACGCCGCCAACTTGAAGTGGAGAGTGCTATGGATATTCGTAAAACGCAGGCCCTGAGCGACATACTGAAAGACAAGTCGTTGCTCAAGGACAAATGCTATATCGACGGCAAATGGCTGTCGGCGGCAAAATCCATCGATGTGAGCAATCCGGTCAATGAAAGCGTCATCGGCTCCGTTCCGGCCATGGGCAGGGCCGAAACGAAGCAGGCTATCGAGGCGGCAGAACGGGCCCAGAAGGATTGGGCAAAAAAGACCGCCAAGGAGCGTTCCGTGATCCTGCGCAAATGGTTCACCCTGATGATGGAAAATCAGGAAGACCTGGCCCAGATTATGACCGCCGAGCAGGGCAAGCCCTTGGCCGAGTCGCGCGGCGAAGTTGCCTATGGCGCATCCTTCATCGAATTTTTTGCCGAAGAGGCCCGCCGCATCTACGGCGAAACCATTCCTTCGCCTTTCGCCAATGGCCGCATGGTGGTGATCAAGCAGCCGGTGGGCGTTGTGGCCGCAATCACGCCGTGGAACTTTCCCAATGCGATGATTACCCGCAAGGCCGGGCCCGCGCTTGCCGCCGGCTGCACCTTCGTCTGCAAGCCCGCCTCGGAAACACCGCTCTCTGCTTTGGCCATGGCTGAACTGGCGCACCGCGCCGGAATTCCGGCTGGCGTTTTCTCCGTGATCACCGGTTCGGCCCGCGAGATCGGCGCGGAAATGACCGGAAACCCCATCGTCCGCGCCCTGACCTTTACCGGCTCGACGGAAATCGGCCGCCTGCTCATGGCCCAGTGCGCCCCCACCATCAAGAAACTCGGCCTGGAACTCGGCGGCAACGCCCCCTTCATCGTCTTCGATGACGCCGACCTCGATGCCGCCGTGGCCGGCGCCATGATCTCCAAATACCGCAACGCCGGGCAAACCTGCGTCTGCGCCAACCGCATTCTGGTGCAGGAAGGCGTCTACGACAAGTTCGCCGAGAAGCTTGCCGTTGCCGTGAAGAACCTGAAAGTGGGTGACGGCGTCGACGCCGGCGTCACCACCGGCCCGCTGATCAACAAGGCCGCCGTTGCCAAGGTGCAGGAGCACATCGCCGATGCCCTCGGCAAGGGCGCCAAGCTCATGGTCGGCGGCAAGTCCATGGGCGGCAATTTCTTTGAACCCACCCTGCTGCGCGATGTGACCGCCGACATGGCCGTTGCCCGCGAGGAAACTTTTGGTCCCGTGGCCCCTCTGTTCAAATTCAAAACGGAAGAAGAAGCCGTCGCCATGGCCAACAACACCGAGTTCGGCCTCGCCTGCTATTTCTACACCCGCGACATCGGCCGCGTCTGGCGCGTCGGCGAAGCGCTGGACTACGGCATGGTGGGCATCAATGAAGGCATAATCTCCACCGCCGAAGCGCCTTTCGGCGGCATGAAGCAGTCGGGCATTGGCCGCGAAGGCTCGCACCACGGCGTGGAGGAATATCTGGAAATGAAATACATGCTCATGGGAGGCCTCGGCAAGTGACAGTTGAAAGCCAAAAGAAAGCGGCCGCCATGGAGGCGCTCAAACTCGTCACGTCCGGCATGAATATCGGTCTGGGCACAGGGTCGACCGCCAATCACTTCATCGAGGCGCTGGGCGCCAAGGTGAAGGAGGGCCTTGATGTAAAGGGCGTGGCAACCTCCAAGGCTTCCAAGGAGATGGCCGAGAAGCACGGCATTCCGCTCACCACCCTGGATGCCTTCCCGCTCCTTGATCTGACCATTGATGGCGCCGACGAATTTGATTCCGAATGCCGCCTCATCAAGGGCGGCGGCGGCGCCTTGCTGTTCGAAAAGATCGTGGCCTCGTCGTCGCGCTTCATGGTGGTGATCGCCGATGAATCGAAGAAGGTGAAGACGCTCGGCAAGTTTCCCTTGCCCGTCGAGGTCATGCGCTTTGGCACCAAGGCCACGGCCTGGAAAATGGAACGGGCTTTCGTGCATCTCAAGCTTGACGCCAAGATGGTGGTGCGGATGCGGGACGGAAAGCCTTTTGTCACCGACGGCGGCCATTACATCATCGATTGCAGCGTCGGCGAAATTCCAGATGCGCAAAGACTCAACAACGTGTTGAAAAGCGTCCCGGGTGTGGTTGACACCGGGCTCTTTGTTGGCATTTGCGGCATGGTCCTCATGGGCACGCCAAAGGGCGTGACAGAATTCAAGCGCGGATGACCGCCTTCGACTATGACCTCTTTGTCATTGGCGCCGGCTCCGGCGGCGTGCGCGCGGCGCGCGTTGCCGCAAAGCACGGCGCGAAAGTCGCCGTGGCCGAGGAATACCGCGTCGGCGGCACCTGCGTTATCCGCGGCTGCGTGCCGAAGAAGCTTTTGGTTTACGCCTCCAAATTCGCCGAGGCGTTCGAGGATGCCGTGGGCTTCGGCTGGACCAGCCAAAAGGTTTCATTCGACTGGGCCGCCCTGATCGAGAACAAGGACAGGGAAATCGACCGGCTCAACCTGGCCTACATCCGCAATCTCGAAGGGGCAGGCGCCGAGCTCATCATGGAACGCGCCGAGGTTGTGGACCGCAACACGCTTTGTCTTGCATCGGGCAGGAAGATAACCGCCAGGTATATTCTAGTCGCCACCGGCGCCGCCCCCTTCATCCCGCGCCATTTGCCGGGCCATGAACTGGCGATTTCCTCCAACGAAGCCTTCAACCTCGAAAAACTGCCGCGCCGCATCTGCATTGTGGGCGGCGGCTACATTGCCGTCGAGTTCGCCGGAATTTTCCAGGGCCTGGGCGTTGAAACCATCCTGATCTACCGCGGCGAACAGATCCTGCGCGGCTTCGATGAAGACCTGCAGGCCCATCTCAGCGCCGAAATGCAGAAGAAGGGCATTGAAATCCGCACCCGCTCCGATGTTTCCAGGATCGAGAAGAGCGGTGACGGGGTTCGCATAACGCTCGAGGATGGCGCGGTCTTTGGCGCCGGCCATGTCATGTTCGCCACGGGAAGGCTTCCCAATGTCGTAAATCTGGGCCTGGAAAATGCCGGGGTTGACCTTACGCCGCACTACGCCGTGAAGGTTGATGACTATTCGCGCAGCACGGCGGAGAATATTTATGCGGTGGGTGACGTCACCAACCGCGTCAACCTCACACCCGTCGCGATCCGCGAGGGCCAGACCTTCGCCGACAATGTTTTTGGCGGCAAGGATGTGAAGACCGATCACACGCTCATTCCGACCGCGGTTTTCTCCCAGCCGGAAATCGGCACCGTTGGCCTGACCGAAGCCCAGGCGCGCAAGGATTGCGCCAAGGTCGATGTTTACAAAACCAGCTTCCGCCCGATGAAACACACGCTCTCTGGCCGCGACGAGCGCATGCTGATGAAGCTGGTGGTCGACGGCGAAACCGACCGCGTGCTCGGCTGCCACATCTGCGGCCCTGACGCCGGCGAAATGGCCCAGTTACTTGGTATTTCAGTGCGGCTCGGCGCCAGGAAATCGGATTTCGACGCCACCATGGCGGTGCATCCCACTTCGTCCGAAGAACTGGTCACCCTGCGCGATAAATGGGTGGCGAAGAGCTAAACCGCCCCCATCCGGTTCCACGCATCAAGGCCCGCAATCTTGTAGGCCTCGGCCAGGGTGGGATAGTTGAAGGTGTTGTTGACGAAGAAATCCACCGTGCCCTTCAGATTGATCACCGCCTGGCCGATGTGGATGAGCTCCGTTGCCCCTTCGCCGACGATATGGGCCCCGAGCAGGCGCCGCGTATCCAGCGCGAAGATCAGTTTCAGGAAGCCGGAATTCACCCCCATGATGTGGCCCCGCGAGGTTTCGCGGAACCGCGCCACGCCGCATTCGTAAGCCACGCCGCTGGCCTTCACCTGTTCTTCCGACTGCCCGACCGTTGAAATTTCCGGCACCGCGTAGATGCCGTAGGGAAAGGCTTCAGGCGGCGGCGGCAGGGCCATGCCGAAGGCGTGGCAGGCGGCAACCCGGCCCTGTTCCATGGAGGTGGAGGCAAGGCTTGGAAAGCCGATGACATCGCCTGCCGCATAGATATGGGGAACGCTGGTCTGGAAGGTGATGGGATCAACCTTGATCTTGCCCCGGCCATCCGCTTCGATGCCGACGGCTGCAAGGCCAAGGCTGGCCACATTGCCGCTGCGCCCGGCGGCATAGAGCAGGATTTCCCCGCGCACCAGCCGGCCATCGGCAAGCGTTACCTCGACGCCGTTTTCCTTCACGGCAATGTCCTTCACCGCGCAGCCCAGGCGGATGGTCATGCCGCGGTCGCGCATCTGGTGGATGAAATCATCCACCAGTTCGCGGTCGACAAATTCAAGAATGGTGTCGCGGGGCTCGATCAGCGTGACCGGAACATCAAGCGCCGAGAAGATCGTGGCATACTCAACCCCCACCACGCCCCCGCCGATGACGATGAGGGTGCGCGGCAGGGCCTTGATTTCGAGAATGTCATCGCTGTCGAAAATGCGCGTCTGGTCGAAGGGAATGCTGTCCGGCCGGTGCGGCCGCGTGCCCACCGAGATCAGCGCGTTGGTGAACCCGACTTCGCTCACCTCCTCGGTTTCGGCGGTGAGCGAAGCGCGGTTCGGGCCTGTCAGCTTGACCGTCGCGTGAAGGCTCTTGATCGCGTTGCGCATGAACTGGTGCTGCAGGACTTCCACTTCGTGGTCGAGCGTCTTGTGCAGCCGGGAAATCAGGTCATGGGCGGAGATGTCCTGCTTCACCCGGTAGCCCCGCCCGTAAAAGCCGCGCTCGCGCCAGCCCGAAAGGTTGAGCACGGTTTCGCGCAGCGTTTTGGAGGGAATGGTTCCGGTATGCACCGAAACGCCGCCGAGCCTGCGGCCCTTGTCGACAACCAGTACCGATTTGCCGAGCTTTGCCGACTGCACGGCGGCCCGCCT
The DNA here is from genome assembly GCA_963773295.1 of uncultured Alphaproteobacteria bacterium. Taxonomy (GTDB): domain Bacteria; phylum Pseudomonadota; class Alphaproteobacteria; order Rhizobiales; family Aestuariivirgaceae; genus Aestuariivirga. The sequence goes on along the minus strand of CAVZAJ010000001.1, from coordinate 38,830 downwards.
CCCCGAAGGGCCGCTGCCGATAACCAGCATGTCGTAGTGGTTCATGCCTCAGCCCAAAATTTCATAAGTCGCCTCAACCGTTTTCCCGTCATTGATCGGCAGGATGTCCTGCGGGCAGCAGGACATGGCCACGATGCAATCGAGCTCGGCCCGGAACACCACATAGTCATTTGCCTTCGCCTGCGAGACGCCCCATTCCAGCGCCCCGTCCTGGCGCCAGGGAATGTTCATGAAGGTGTTAAGTGACGCTGGTGTGTAGGGCAGGTAGATGCCCAGCTCGGCAAGCCCCGCATGCATGTTGTCCTTGCAATTGTCGTGGTAGCTGGTGCAGCCCAGAAGCCCGTAGCGCTCATTGTCGCAAGGGGCGATCAGCGTGTCATGGCGGCCCGGCGAGGTATCGGCCTCAAGGGTGAGAATCGCCCGCCGGCGATTGGTGATCATCTTGTCGCCCACGATGGGATAAAGCCTCTGCCAGAAGGCGCGGCATTGCTCCATGCCCATGTATTCCAGGGTCGAGCCGGCCACAAAGGCCCAGGTATCGACAATCTGCTTGCCATGCGGGTTCATGATTTTGATCGCCTGGCCCTGGCTCAGCCTTGCTGCCTTGCCCCGGCGCGCCGGTATCGTGTAAACGGTGCCCAACTCTTCAACTCCTTGTTTTTGAAAGCCCGCTGATATTATGACCGATAAGCCCGCAGGGATAGACTATCGCGAGACCGTTTTCCTGCCAAAAACCGACTTCGCCATGAAAGCCGGGCTGCCGGAGCGCGAACCTGCCCTTCTGAAGCGCTGGGAAGACATGGGGCTCTACGGGAAGTTGCGCGAACAGGGCAAGGGGAAGCCCAAATACGTTCTCCACGACGGACCGCCCTATGCCAACGGCAACCTCCACATCGGCCACGCGCTGAACAAGATCCTGAAGGACATCGTCACCCGCTCGCGCCAGATGGCGGGTTTTGATTCCAACTATGTGCCGGGCTGGGATTGTCACGGCCTGCCCATCGAATGGAAAATCGAAGAGGAATACCGCGCCGCAGGCAAGAATAAGGACGCCATTCCAATCAACGAGTTCCGCGCCGAATGCCGCGCCTTCGCCGAGAAGTGGGTGGGAATCCAGCGCGATGAATTCAAGCGCCTGGGTGTCACCGGTGACTGGCAGAATCCCTATTTGACCATGGCCTTCGAAGCCGAAGCGATCATCGCCAAGGAACTGCTGAAATTCGCCGACAGCGGCCAGCTCTACCGCGGCTCGAAGCCGGTGATGTGGTCGGTCGTTGAAAAAACCGCTCTGGCCGAAGCCGAAGTAGAATACGCCGATATCGAAGTCGACACGATCTATGTGAAATTTCCGATCCGGATTCTCCCAATGTGAGTGTTACGATGGTAGCAAGGTTCAGGAAAGGATTGAAAAAGGTAAAGCCGACGCGATAGCAAATGATGCAGTTCCGGAAGAATCTGACGTCTTGATCTGGACTACTACGCCTTGGACAATTCCTGGAAACCGGGCGATTAGCTTTTCAGTCGAAAATCAGCTATGGCATTTATGAAGTCAAAGCGAGCACCCGAAGACAATTGGGCTAACGTGGGAGATGATCGCTATCTTCTGGCGGATAAACTGGCTGAAGAAGTTCTAAAAAATGCGCGAGTATGAGAACTTTTGAAAGATCGGTGACGTTTCAATAAAGCGAGATGAGCTTGACTGCAGTTTGCGATCATCCTCTGAAAGCAAAGGCTATGACTTTCCTGTCCCTCTCCTCGATGGCGATCATGTCACTGATGATGCCGGTACCGGCTTTGTCCATACGGCTCCCGGACATGGTGCCGATGACTATCAATATCTGGACCGAAAAAGTTGGGTCGGACCGATTCCGTCCACCGTCAACGCCGATGGCTATTACACCAAGGATGCACCCGGTTTTGAAGGTTCTCGCGTCATCGATCAATATGGTAAGTGGGGTGACGCGAACAAACGCGTGATGGATGCCTTGAAGGAAGCCGGCATGCTCCTGTCGGCCAAGCGCAAGACCATCAGTTATCCCCATTCCTGGCGCTCCAAGAAGCCGATCATTTTCCGCAACACGCCGCAATGGTTCATCTCCATGTCGAGCCATGGCCTGCGCGACAAGGCGCTGAAAGCCATCGAGGACACCAAATTCTTTCCCCCCGCCGGGCAGAACCGCCTGAGCGGCATGATTGCCGATAGGCCCGACTGGGTGATTTCGCGCCAGCGCGCCTGGGGTGTTCCTATTGCCGTGTTTGTGAACAAGGAAACCGGAATAGTCCTCAATGATTCCAAGGTGAACCGGCGCATCGCGGAAGCATTTTCCAAAGAAGGCGCCGACGCCTGGTTTGCCGATGGCGCGGCCCAACGCTTCCTCGGCGACGCCCACAATTCCCAGGAATGGGAACAGATCAGAGATATTCTCGACGTGTGGTTCGACTCAGGCTGTACCCATGCCTTCTGCCTTGAGCAGCGCCCTGACTTGAAATGGCCCGCCGACATCTATCTCGAAGGTTCCGACCAGCACCGCGGCTGGTTTCATTCCTCGCTGCTCGAATCCTGCGGCACCCGCGGCCGCGCCCCCTATGACGCGGTATTGACCCATGGCTTCGTCGTGGGCGAGGACGGCCGCAAGATGTCCAAATCCCTCGGCAACATCGTGACGCCGCAGGACGTGATCAAGCAATCCGGCGCCGACATCCTCAGGCTCTGGGTGGCGTCGGCCGACTATGCGGAAGACCTCCGCCTCGGCAAGGAAATCCTCAAGACCAATGTGGAGGCCTACCGCAAGCTCCGCAACACCATGCGCTACATTCTCGGCGCCCTCGAAGGCCTGCAGGATTGGGAACAGGTCCATCACCTGGATATGACCGAGCTTGAACGCTACATCCTGCACCGCCTCCGCGAAATCGATGTGCAGGTGCAGGCGGCTTATCTGGTGTTCGATTACAAGCGCATCTTCGCGCTCCTCAGCAATTTCATGACGCAGGATCTGAGCGCCTTCTATTTCGATATCCGCAAGGACGCGCTCTATTGCGATCCCTGGTCGAGCCTGAAGCGAAGGTCGTGCCGCAGCGTGCTGGACCAGCTCTTCCATTGCCTGACCACCTGGTGGGCGCCAATCCTCACCTTCACCATGGAAGAGGTTTGGCTGTCGCGCTTTTCCGGCGAGGGAAGTTCCGTGCACCTCATGCAATTCGCCAAAACGCCGGATGAATGGCACCAGCCCGAGATCGCCAAGAAGTGGGACATGATCCGCAACGTGCGCCGCGTCGTGACCGGGGCGCTTGAACTGGAGCGTGCCGAAAAGCGCATCGGCTCGTCGCTGGAAGCAGCCCCCACGGTTTATCTTGAACTGGATGCCGCCGACATCGCCACCCTGCGCGCCAGCGACTTCGCCGAAGTCTGCATCACCTCCGACATCGCGATTGCCGAAGGGGCAGGGCCCGGGGACGCCTTCCGCCTGGACGACGTGAAAGGCGTTGCCGTGGTGCCCGGCAAGGCCGAAGGGCAGAAATGCGCCCGCTCCTGGAAAATCTCCAGGGACATCGGACGGGACAAGGATTTCCCTGATATCACGCCGCGTGACGCCGAAGCGGTGCGCGAGTGGCAGACCCGCTTTGGGAAAACCCTCGCATGAGATCCTATATCTGGGGGCCCCTCGCGCCGCTGGGCTTTGCCCTGGCGCTGCTGGTTTTCGTGGTCGACCAGGCCCACAAATGGTGGATGCTCAATATCTATGACATCGGCGCCCGGAGCCCCGTGCCCTTCACGCCGTTCCTTGATCTTCTCTTGGTGTGGAACAAGGGCGTTTCCTATGGCCTGTTCGATACCGACAGCCAGGGCATGCTTGTGGGCCTGATGCTGGTGGTCTGCGCCGTTCTGTGGATTTGGCTCTGCCGGTCCTACCGTCCGGTCACCGTGGCCGCCATTGGCCTGGTCATCGGCGGGGCCCTTGCCAATGCCCTGGACCGCCTGATTTGGGGGGCGGTTGCCGATTTCTTCCAGCTCCACTGGAATGGCTGGAGCTGGTACGTCTTTAACCTTGCCGACGTGGCCATCGTTGCGGGGGTGGGCCTTTTACTCTATGAGTCCTTCCGGGAACGGAACGGGGTGACAGGTCTTGGAAATGCCTGATTCTGACCTCAAACCGCGCCCATAAGGACGGCAGGTGGGAGTGTTAGGCATGAAAACAGTCTGGAAACTATCCGGTGTTTTGGCCATGAGTTTGGTTCTGGCCGGCTGCGGCGCCAGCCGCCTCCTTAACGGCATGGGGCTGGGAAATTCCAACCCCGCCCCGCAGGCCCCCGCGGTGCGCAGCGGCAATAATCTGGCCCTGCCGCCGGACCTGCAATTGCGGCCCCCCGGCACCGTGACCGAAACCTACCAGCCAAACCCCGCACCGGCCGCTCCGGTAGAAACCGCCAGCGCCGAGGAGGGGCTTTACACTCCCGTTGCTCCCGCTCCGGTGGTGAAGAAAGATATTTACGCCGACTACGGCATTTCGAAAACCAAGCCTGATGGCACCCCAAAGCCCGAATACCAACTGAAAGCCGAATTGAAGGAGGCCATCCTCAAGCGCAAGCGCGAGACGAACCCCGGTTACGGCACTGTCCGCAATATCGGCAACATCTTCAGCGACGGCTGAGCCAAGATTACAAAAATCTCATTGGACGGGCAGGGCGTTCTCCTCCATCTTCCGCCCCGGTACCGATGACCGGGAAAGTTGATTCATGCGCGCCGTCAAGATAGCAGCCCTGCAACTCGTCCTGATCTTCCTTGTTATCCTCCCCGCCCAGGCACTGAATGTGGAAGTCGCCAACTTCAAGCTCGCCAATGGCATGGAAGTTGTCGTCATTCCCAATCATCGCGCCCCCGTCGTCACCCACATGGTGTGGTACCGCGTGGGCTCCGCCGACGAGGTTTCGGGCAAATCGGGCCTGGCGCATTTCCTTGAGCATCTCATGTTCAAGGGAACCAGCAAGCACCCGCCCGGCGAGTTTGACCGCTTCATCGACATCAATGGCGGCGAGGGCAACGCCTTCACGACGCGCGACTACACCGCCTATTTCCAGCGCATCGCCAGCGACCGGCTGGCCCTGATGATGGAACTGGAAGCCGACCGCATGCAAAACCTGGTTCTCACCGATGCGAACGTCCTGCCGGAACTTGACGTGGTGCGCGAAGAGCGCCGCGAACGCACCGACAACGATCCTTCCGCCCTTCTCGGCGAACAGGTTGATGCCGCCATGTACATGGCCCATCCCTATGGCAAGCCGGTGATCGGCTGGATGTCGGAAGTGGCCAAGCTCACCAGGGACGATGCGATGGCCTTCTACCGCGCCCACTATACCCCCGCCAACGCCGTTCTCGTGGTGGCCGGCGATGTGACGCCGGAACAGGTGAAGGTTCTGGCCGAGAAATATTATGGCGTCCTGAAAAATACCTTCACGCCGGAGCCGCGGGCGCGCACCGCCGAGCCTGACCCCATCGCCTCGCGGCGCGTGACCCTGGTTGATGCGCGGGCCGCCACGCCGGTTGTGCAGCGAAGCTACCTTACGCCTTCCTACGCGACCGCCAATGGCCGCGAGGCCCTGGCGCTGGACCTGCTCGCCGATGTCCTGGGTAACGGCACTCAAAGCCGGCTCTACAAAAACCTGGTGGTTGACCAGAAAATTGCCGCCCATGCGGCCGCCTGGTACTCCGGCGACCAGTTGGACAGCGGCACCTTTGGCGTCTACGGCGCGCCCAACCCCGGCGCCGATGTGGCAAAGGTCGAGGCATCCATTGATGCTATCCTCGCCGACGTCCTGAAAAACGGCGTGACCCAGAAGGAACTGGACAGGGTGCGCAACCAGGCCATTGCCGAACGGGTTTACACGCTTGACAACCAGGCGGCGCTGGCGCGCATGGCGGGCGTGGCGCTCACCACCGGGCTCTCGGCCCGCAGCATTTTTGACCGTGACATCGACATCGAAAAAGTGACTCTCGACGATATCAAGCAGGCGGCGGAAAAATTCATCGTGCTGAAACGCTCCGTCACCGGAATCCTCCTGCCTGAAACGCAAACTCCAAACTGATGCAAGGCTTACCCATGCGCGCTGTTCTGCTCCGGATTGTTTTCGCTGGTTTTGCCCTCGCCATTTCCTTTGGGTACGCCAACGCCATTGAAATCAAGGAGGTCACCAGCCCCGGCGGCATCAAGGCCTGGCTGGTGGAGAGCCGATCCATTCCCCTCATCGCCATGGATTTTTCATTTGAAGGCGGCTCGACCTCGGACCCGGTGGGAAAAGAAGGCACGGCGAATTTTATCACCGGCATGATGGATGAAGGGGCAGGCGACCTCGACAGCGCCGCCTTCCAGGCCCTGCGCGATGAACTTGCCGTGCGGATCAGTTTCGACAGCGGCATGGACCAGTTCGAAGGCTCCTTGCAGACCCTTTCCAAGAACCGCGAACAGGCCTTTGGCCTTCTCAAGAAAGTGCTCACTGCACCGCATTTCGAGACGCAAGCCATGGAGCGGGTGCGCCAGCAATTCCTGCTGTCGGCCCAGAATGACGAACAGGATCCGGAAACAATTGCCTCGCGGGCCTGGATGAAACTGGCCTTTGGCGGCCAGCTCTATGCCCGCCAGTCAGGCGGCACGCCGGCGTCAATTGCCGCCATCACCCCCGATGACCTGCGCGCCATGCACAAGCTTCTGTTCAGCCGCAAGAGCTTGAAGGTGGCGGTGGTGGGTGACATCGATGCGGCAACCCTCGGCCCGGCGCTGGATGAAATTTTTGGCGCTCTTCCCGACACCGACCCGCCCAAGCCGGTTTCCGGCGTAACGGTGGCCAAGGGCCCGGTTGTGAAGGTCATTGACCGCGATATTCCGCAAAGCATCATTGTCTTCGGCCACGAAGGCATCCTGCGCAAGGATCCGCAATTCATTCCGGCCTTTGTCATGAGCCAGGTTCTGGGCGGCAGCGGCTATGCCTCGCGCCTCATGCAGGAGGTGCGCGAGAAGCGCGGCCTCACCTATGGCGTGGGCTTTGGCCTGTCGCCCATGGAACATGCGGGCCTCTATGTGGGCTCGCTCGGCACCCGCAACGAGAAGGCCGCCGAAGCATTGGCGGTGGTGAGGGAAACCCTGAAAAAGCTGGCCGACGAAGGCCCGACCCAGGCCGAACTTGACGACGTGAAGACCTTTCTCACCGGCTCCTACGCCCTGCGTTTTGACACCAACGACAAGATTGCCGGCCAGCTTCTGGGAATCCTGGAGGAGGACCTGGGGATCGACTACATCAACAAGCGCAACGCCATGGTGGAGGCGATTACCCTTGACCAGGTGAAGGCCCAGGCCAAGCGCCTGCTCGACAGCGAGAATTTGATCGTGACAGTGGTGGGCAAGCCCGAGGGCCTGAAATCCACAGGCACGGGCGGATAACTGCCATTCCCTGAAGGGATGGGCTAGACTGAAGTCCATGCGAATCCACCGGCTTTCCGAAGGCACCATCAACCGCATTGCGGCAGGCGAGGTCATTGAGCGCCCGGCCAGCGTGGTGAAAGAGCTTGTCGAAAATGCCCTCGATGCGGGCGCCACGCAAATAGACGTGGCCTTCCGGGGCGGCGGCAAATCCTTCATCCGCGTGACCGACAATGGCTCGGGCATGGCGCCCGATGATCTGGCCCTCAGCATCGAACGCCACGCCACGTCCAAGCTCAGCGACGGCAATCTCATAGACATTAGAACCCTTGGCTTCCGGGGCGAAGCGCTGCCGTCCATCGCCTCCGTCAGCCGCATGAGCCTGTCATCGCGGTTGAATGGAGCAGGCGAGGCCAATGTCCTGCGCATTGACAGCGGCCAGCGCCAGGATGTGAAGCCGGCCCCTCTCGCGCTGGGAACGGAAATTGAAGTCCGCGATCTTTTCTATGCGACCCCGGCCCGGCTGAAATTTTTGAAAACCGACCGGACCGAGACGGCGGAGGCCGCCGATGTGGTGCGGCGGCTTGCGCTTGCGCATCCCGCCACGGGCTTCACCTTTGTCACCGAAGAGCGCCGCATGATTGATGCGCCGGCCGATGAAGCCCGCGAAGCCCGCGTCGCCCGCATCATGGGAAGCGAGTTCAGGGAAAATGCCGTGGCGTTTTTGGGCGAGCGGGAAAATGTCAGCGTTCAGGGCTTTGCGGGGCTGCCGACCTACAGCCGGGCCCAGGGCAACATGCAGTTTGCCTTTGTCAACGGCAGGCCGGTGCGCGACAAGCTCATCGCCGGGGCCATTCGCGGCGCCTATGCGGATTTAATGTCGCGTGCCCGTTTCCCGGCCCTTGTCCTGTTCCTGACCTGCCCGCCGGACCGCGTCGATGTGAACGTGCATCCCGCCAAATCTGAAGTGCGTTTCCGCGACAGCGCCTTCGTCCGCGGCCTCATCGTTTCAACCATCCGCGCCGCCCTCGCTTCCAAGGGCGTGACCTCCAATACGGGCATGGGCCGCGCCACGGTTTCAAGCTTCAGGCCCATGACGTCACCCAGCTACGGCGGCTTCGCCGAGCGCCAGGCCGCCTTTGAAATGGATATGCCGCTGGCCGCCCCCGTGGCCGAAACCCCCTTTACCGAGGATTTTCCGCTGGGTGCGGCCCGTGCCCAGTTTCACGACAATTACATCGTGGCGCAAACCAGGTCCGGCATCGTTCTGGTTGACCAGCACGCCGCCCATGAGCGCCTGGTCTATGAGCGTCTGAAGCGCGAGCGCGCCGGGGATGGCATAGCCACCCAGCCCTTGCTGGTGCCGCAAGTGGTTGAGCTTGATCCCAGCGATGTGGAGCGCTTGAGTGGTTCACAGGAATTATTGGCGAAGTCAGGTTTGGTGCTTGAGGCTTTCGGCGATGGCGCCGTGCTGCTCCGTGAAATCCCGACCGCTTTGGGCAGCGCCGATATCGCCGGCATCGTCAAGGACATTGCCGATGAGTTGGCGGAGCTGGGTGAAACCACCGCCGTCGATGAACGCATCAATCATGTGCTGGCCACCATGGCCTGCCACAACTCCGTGCGCTCCGGCCGCAAGCTCAAGCCCGATGAAATGAACGCGCTGCTCCGCGAAATGGAAGTCACGCCCAATTCCGGCCAGTGCAATCACGGCCGCCCGACATTTGTGGAGTTGAAACTGGCCGATATCGAAAGGCTATTCGGGCAGGCGCTGAGCCCAACCGGTAAAACCGGACCTTCGTCTCGCCATAGCCGCGCTCATCGATGAGCGTCAGCCCTGCGACCTCGGGCACATCGGCTTTTTCGATCTCTTCCAGAACCACAATTCCACCCGCATTGATCCACTCGCCCTGGACCAGCGCCTGCAATGCCTTTGCGCCCAGTCCCTTGTCATAGGGCGGGTCGGCGAAAACCAGATCAAATTTGGGCAGCGGCGCGCAGGGGCCCAGGTCCGTTGCATCCCGCCGCCAGATCTTGCACTGGCCGATCACGCCCAGCTTGTCCGCATTGGTCCGCACCAGTCCGCGCGCCTCAGCACTTTCATCGACGAATTGGCAATAGCGCGCCCCGCGCGACAGGGCTTCAAAGCCCAAAGCTCCGGTGCCGGCAAAAAGGTCCAGCACCCGTGCCCCGTCCAGTTCAAGTCCGGCAATGCCGTGGGCGAGGATGTTGAACACCGCTTCGCGCACCCGGTCCGAGGTGGGCCGCGTCGCTTGATCCGAAGGTGTTGCGAGATGGAGCCCCTTAAACTTTCCGCCGACGATCCGCATCACTCTTCCTGAATTTTCCGCCCAATTGCTCTTGCCAGAATTTTTGCGGAATTTCTTCTATTCCTCCGCGCTTCAGCTCGCCGAGCTGGAAGGGCCCGAAACTGGTCCGGATCAGGCGGTTCACCTGCAGGCCGAGATATTCGCAGATTTTCTTGACCTCGCGGTTCTTGCCCTCGCGGATGGCGACCGTCATCCAGACATTGTCGCCTTGGGACGATTCGACCTTGGCTTCCACCGGGCCATAGCGCACCCCCTCGATATCGACGCCCTGGCCGAGCTTGGCCAGCCCCGCATCATCCATCTTGCCATAGGCCCGCACCCGGTAGCGCCTGATCCAGCCGGAGGAGGGCAGTTCCAGAAGCCGTTCGATCTCGCCGTCATTGGTGAGCAGCAGCAGGCCTTCCGTGTTGATATCGAGGCGGCCGATGGACACCACGCGCGGCAATTGCTGTGCCAGCTTATCAAACACCGAGGGCCGCCCCTGCGGGTCCTTGTGGCTCACCACCAGGCCCTCGGGCTTGTGATAGCGCCAGAGTTTCGACTCTTCCTTTTGCGGTAAAGGCTTTCCATTGATGCGGATCTGGTCGGCGTCGGTCACGTTGATGGCGGCGGTCTTGAGAACCTTGTGGTTGAGCGTCACATGGCCATCGAGAATCAGCTGCTCGGCCTCGCGCCTGGAGCAGACGCCCGCCCGGGCAATGACCTTGGCAATCCGCTCGCCTTCAAATTCGCTCATCTTGACCTCGACTTCACTTTAGGGCTCATGTCGCACGATGACACAGAAACTGCCAGACCCCATGTTGCGGGCCTTCGCGCAAGCCGAAAAGGCGGCCGAAAGAGGCGAAGTCCCAGTAGGCGCGGTGATCACCGACAAATTGGGTAATATTTTGGCGGTTGCCGGAAACCGCACCCTCGTGGACCGCGACCCCACCGCCCATGCCGAGATGCTCGCCATCCGGGAGGTGGCCGCCAAACTGGGCTCGGAGCGCCTCATCGATTGCGATCTGTATGTCACGCTTGAACCCTGCGCCATGTGCGCCGCCGCCATTTCCTTCGCCCGCATCCGCAGGCTCTATTTCGCCGCGTCCGATGAGAAAATGGGCGCGGTGGAGCACGGTCCGGTTTTTTTCGCCCAGCCCACCTGCCACCACAAGCCGGAAGTCTACAGCGGCATTGGCGGCCAGCGCGCCGAAACGCTGTTAAGAGATTTCTTCAGGGGCAGGCGTTAAGTGATTCTATTCAGCCGCAATTCCAGCGCCCGTTTGAGCTTGTCCTTGCTGGCCGTGGACGCTTCAAAGATTTCGCGCGGCCTGAAAAATTCCCGCGAGGCGAAGCCCTCGACTTCCGGCCTGATATAAATATCAGGCGGCGCCGCGGCGCGGCGGAGTTCGGCCAGCTGGTTGAACATGATCAGCATGGAGCCAACCGCAAGTTCCATGTTGGAAGGATGCGCCCGCGCCAGGGCCTTGGGTTTTCCCGTGACATCGATGGCCACAACCATATCCATGCCTTCGCGCACATGATTGAACGGAACCGGATTGGTGACGCCGCCATCCACATGGATGCTGCCCTCAATGCGCGGGCCCACAATGAGGCCGGGAATGGCGATGGAGGCCGCCACCGCCTTTACGATGCTGCCTTGCGAGAGCACGCGTTCCTCCATGCGCTCAAAATCCGTGGTGATGATGCGCAGCGGAATGTGCGTCTCTTCGATATTCTGCACCAGTGAATCAGGCAGCGCCAAATCCACCAGCTTCTCGCCGTGCAGATGCAGCGACAGCAAACCGCGCAGGGAAAAAATATCGCCGATCCTGGAGCCGCGCGTGCCGAATACATAACGCGCCGCGCCCATGCGGTTGCCGAGGATTTTTTCCGCTTGCAGCCGCATCTCCTTGGCCGACATGCCGCAGGCATAGGCCGCGCCGATCAGCGCCCCCATGCTGCACCCGGCGATGATGGCGGGCTTTATGCCTAATTCGTCAAAGACTTCCAGCATCGGAATATGGGCCAGGCCCCGCGCCCCGCCGCCGCCCAGGGCCAATCCGATTTTGGCTTCACTCATGGCTTCTTTGGGCAATCGCGCGCCAGCCAATGTCGCTTCGGCAAAATCCGCCCGGCCAGTCAATTTTTCCAATTGCGTCATAGGCTTTCAGGTGGGCATCCCCAACGCTTTTGCCAAGGGCGGTGACGTTGAGCACCCGGCCTCCCGCGGCCAAAAGCTTGCCGTCTTTCAAGGCTGTCCCGGCGTGAAAAATCTCCACATCCGTGCCGAAATCCTGGGCGAGCCCTTTGATCTCAGTGCCTTTGGCATAATCGCCGGGATAGCCCTTGGCGGCCATAACAACGGTGAGCGCGAAGTCGTCGCGCCAGCGCACCGAAACCTTGTCGAGTGTGCCGTCAGCCGTGGCCAGCAGCAGCGTCAGCAAATCGTCGCGCAGGCGCAACATCATCACCTGGGTTTCCGGATCGCCGAAACGTGCGTTGTATTCGATGAGCTTTGGTCCGTCTTTCGTCAGGATGAGTCCCGCATAGAGCACACCCACATAGGGGTGGCCCATGTCGGCAAGCGCCTTCACCGTGGGCCTCACGATTTTCTCCAGCGCCTCGGCACACAGCGCGTGCGTCATGCAAGGCGCCGGGGAATAGGCCCCCATGCCGCCGGTGTTCGGGCCAACGTCGCCATCGCCCACCCGCTTGTGATCCTGCGCCGTGGCCAACGGCAGGGTGTGAACCCCATCTGACAGCACAAAGAAGCTTGCCTCTTCGCCCTCGAGGAATTCTTCGATCACGCATTCCGCTTCGCCGAAGCGTCCGGAAAAAATATCCTGCAGCGCGGCTTCCGCTTCCGCCAGAGTCATGGCCACGGTCACGCCCTTGCCCGCCGCCAAGCCGTCCGCCTTGATCACAATGGGAGGCCCTTGCGAGGCGAGATAGGCCCTGGCTTTTTCCAGATCCGTGAAGCGCCCATAGGCGGCGGTTGGAATATTGTAATTGGCGCAGATGTCCTTGGTGAAACCCTTGGAGCCTTCAAGCTGCGCCGCGAATTTCGACGGGCCAAAGGCCTTGATGCCTTCAGCGTTGAGATCATTGACCAGCCCCGCCACCAGCGGCGCTTCCGGGCCCACCACGACAAAATCAATATTCTTGGCTTTGCACAAGTTGATGACAGCCCGATGGTCCGTAATATCGATGGCAGCCAATTCCGCAACCTGCGCAATGCCGGGATTGCCCGGGGCGCAATATAGGTTGGTGAGCAGCGGGCTGGCCGAAAGGGCCCAGGCCAGCGCATGCTCGCGGCCCCCGGAGCCGATCAAAAGTACATTCATCCCAACTCTTCCTTGCCTTTCGCAGCCTTCTCGCATTTGATAGGCTGGAATCAAAGCGAAACTGGCGAAATGTCCACTGATTGGCCCTATAACCCCGAAACCGGCGAAATTATAGACCAGCCGTTGCCCAATATTGCCGAGTATTCGGTCACCGAGATTTCCCACGCCCTCAAGAGAACCCTTGAGGAAACCTTCGGCCATGTGCGGGTGCGCGGCGAGATTTCAGGCTACCGCGGCCCCCATTCCTCCGGCCACTGCTATTTCTCGATCAAGGACGAGGGCGCCAAGCTCGACGCCGTGATCTGGCGCGGCAATTTTTCTAAACTCCGCGCCAGGATGCAGGAAGGCCTGGAAGTCGTCGCCACCGGCAAGATCACCTCCTATCCCGGCAAATCCAACTACCAGATCGTCATTGAAAATATTGAGCCCGCCGGCGTCGGTGCGCTCATGGCGCTGCTCGAGGAGCGCAAGCGCAAGCTGGCCGCCGAAGGCCTGTTTGATGCGGACCGCAAGAAGCCGCTGCCCTACCTGCCGAAATTGATCGGCGTGGTGACTTCACCGACGGGTGCCGTCATCCGCGATATCCTGCATCGCCTGAGCGACCGTTTCCCCCGCCATGTGCTCGTCTGGCCTGTACGCGTGCAGGGCGAAACCTCGGCGGCGGAAGTGGCCGCCGCCATCATCGGCTTTAACGCCATGGCAAATCCGCCGGATCTGATCATCGTGGCCCGCGGCGGCGGCTCGCTCGAAGACCTCTGGGGCTTCAACGAGGAAATCGTCGTGCGCGCCGTGGCGGGCAGCAGGATTCCCATTATTTCCGCCGTGGGCCATGAAACCGATACGACGCTGATCGATCTCGTGTCCGATCACCGGGCGCCCACGCCATCAGCTGCGGCGGAGCGCGCCGTTCCGGTGCGCGCCGATCTTCTTCTCGAACTGGCCTCGCTCAATGCTCGGCAAGCCAGGAGCGTGGCCAGATATTTCGATGAACGCCGCACGAGGCTGCGCTCCGCCGCCCGGGCCCTGCCCAAGCCCGACGAATTCCTGGCCCTTGTGCGCCAGCGCTTTGATACGGTGGGAGCGCGGTTGCCCCAGGCGCTGCGCGCCAACGTCCAGCACCACCGGGTTGACCTCGCAAAAATTTCCGGCAGGCTGTCGGTGCGGCCCATTGTGCAGAACCAGCAGGAAATGAAGCGCCGCTTGGCTGAGGCAAATCTTCGTGGCACCCGCGCCGCGACCCGCGTCCTGCAATCCCTCAAGGACCGCCTTTCCGCCGAAGCCAAGCTCTTCGCGGCGCTGAACTACACCTCGGTTCTGGCCCGCGGTTTTGCGCTGGTGCTGGACACCAAGGGCCAGCCTGTCAAACAGGCCGCAGTCGTGAGCCCCGGTCAAACCTTGAAAATTCAGTTCAGTGATGACACATTGACCGTCACGGCCGCCAGAAAAACCGCCCAGGGCGAACTTTTTTGAATTTAGGAAAAATGATGAATTATCTCGACCCCAATTTGCCCAAACAGCGCGAGGCAAAGCTGAAGTACCTGAGCGCTGATTATCAGGTTCTGCGCGAGGGCGATTACGTCCGCTGCGGCGTGTCGGGCGATCCCATAAGGCTGGAAAACCTCCGCTATTGGGATGTCGAGCGGCAAATGGCCTTTGGCTCGGCGGAGATTTCATTTAGCGAGTTTCTGGCAAGATTTTAGCCTTACCACCCCTTAAATCCCAAGCTTTATCAGTGAAATAGGGGAGTTAACGGTCGGTTGCCCCTCCTGCGGTAATACTGGAATACCGCGGAAACTGGGTGTATAAGCCCATTCCTTTGTATCTGGAGTTACACGAATGTTGACCAATTGGACACCTGATAGCTGGCGGAAATTCCCCGTTGTGCAGGTGCCGGATTATGCCGATGCCCAAAAACTTGGCGTTGTGGAAAAGCGCCTGGCGGGCTTCCCGCCGCTGGTTTTTGCGGGCGAGGCGCGCAAGCTGAAGCGCAAACTGGCGCGCGTCGCCGAGGGCAGGGCGTTTCTGCTCCAGGGCGGCGATTGCGCCGAAAGCTTCGCCGAGCATTCCGCCGACAACATCCGCGATTTCTTCCGCGTCTTTTTGCAGATGTCGGTGGTGATGACCTTTGCCGGCGGCCAGCCCGTGGTGAAAGTGGGCCGCATCGCCGGGCAATTCGCCAAGCCGCGTTCGCAGCCCACCGAGATGATCGACGGCGTCGAATATCCCATCTATCGTGGTGACATCATCAACGATCCGGAAGTAACGGTTGAAGGCCGCAAGCCCGATCCAGAACGCCAGATCATGGCCTATCGCCAGTCCGCGGCAACGCTCAATCTGCTGCGCGCCTTCGCCCAGGGCGGCTATGCCAATCTTGAGCATGTCCATAAATGGACCCTAGGCACCTTGAAGGATTCACCCGCCTTCGAGCGCTACCAGGAGTTGGCCGACCGCATCACCGAGGCGCTTGGCTTCATGCGCGCCTGCGGCATCAATGCGGATACGGCGCCGCAGCTGCGTCAGACGGATTTCTTCACCAGCCACGAATCCCTGCTGCTCGGCTTCGAGCAGGCGATGACCCGCGTCGATTCCACCAGCGGCGATTGGTATGCCACGTCCGGCCACATGCTGTGGATCGGTGACCGCACCCGCCAGCCCGACCATGCCCATGTCGAATTCTGCCGCGGCATCAAGAATCCGATTGGCCTGAAATGCGGCCCATCGCTGAAGGCCGATGAACTCATCGAGCTGATCGACATTCTGAATCCTGAAAACGAGCCGGGCCGCCTGACGCTCATCGGGCGCTTCGGCGCCGACAAGGTTGAAAAGCATCTGCCCGAACTGATCCGTGCCGTGAAGCGCGAAGGCCGGGTCGTCGTGTGGTCCTGTGACCCCATGCATGGCAACACCATCAAGGCAACCTCCGGCTATAAGACCAGGCCCTTCGAGGCTATTATGACGGAAGTGCGCCGCTTCATGGCGATTCACCAGGCCGAAGGCACCCATGCCGGCGGCGTCCATGTCGAAATGACCGGCAAGGACGTGACCGAATGCACCGGCGGCCTGCGCGCCCTGCGCGATGAAGATCTCAATGACCGTTACCACACCTTCTGCGATCCGCGCCTCAACGCGGCCCAGGCCCTGGAACTTTCCTTCCTGGTGGCCGAAGAGCTCAAGAAGGAAATGGCCTCGCGCCCCCGGCTGGATGACGACGAGTCGATGGAAGCTGCCCAGTAGCTCGTCCTTGCTTCGTCCCTTGAGCGAGAAAGCAAGAAGGGCCTTAAGGCACAGCCTGGAAGGGCTGCACTTGGAAGGGGCTGGTTTTGCGGAATTCGCCCAGAATATGCGCAAACAGCGCCACCAGCACCACCGCGCCGCCGATGAGCGTCGGCACGCTGGGCACTTCGTTGATGAACACCAGCACCCAGAACGGCGTGAGCGGAACTTCGAGAGCCGCGATCAGCGTGGCTTCCGCCGCCGGCACCCGGCGCGAGCCGTAGGCATAAAGAATGAGGCCCAGGGCATTTTGCAGAACGCCGAATAACCCGATCAGCAGAAGCTCCTGCACCGAAATGGCAAGCGTCGAGGCAAACCAGAAGCAGACGAAGGAACACAGATAGGCGGATGCCCCCATGGCGGGAAGCATCGCCACTTCGCGGTGCCGCCGCATGATCACCGTGAAGCACGCCATCGACAGCGACATGAGCACCGCCAGGAATTTGCCGAACATGCTGCCGCCCCAGGGCGAGCCCGCCAGCATGAGGCTGACCCCGGCAAGGGCCACCGCACTGGCGATCAGCGTTGAGCGGCTCGGGCGTTCACCGATAAACACATAGGCCAGGCCCGCCGTGACAAAGGGCACCGTGGCATAAATCACCATGGCGTCCGCCACGCTGGTGTAGCGCA
Organism: uncultured Alphaproteobacteria bacterium; assembly: GCA_963773295.1. Lineage (GTDB taxonomy): Bacteria > Pseudomonadota > Alphaproteobacteria > Rhizobiales > Aestuariivirgaceae > Aestuariivirga. The sequence continues at coordinate 21,862 of CAVZAJ010000001.1, read as the reverse complement.
TGGCGCCGATGCCGGTGATCATGCCAAGCGCCGAAAAGCCGGCCACCGCCAGGGCAGGCCAGCGCAACCCGGCAAGAATGCGCAAGGCTTTCCTGCCTTCCGCAGCGAAGAAAAAGAGCATGACGGCGCTGCCCGAGAAAATCCCCCGCCAGAACAGCAGGGTCATCAGGTCACTGGGGATAATGCGGACGAAAATGCCGCCCGAAGACCATGCCAGGGCCGCGAAGGCCACCAGAATCAGCCCCAGCCGATGCTGCTTTTGCTCATGTAAGGTCATGCGCCCTCATAGGATTTCACCCCGCCTCACGGCAAGGCCCGTAAACCTCATGGCAACCCTGCTTGCCACGATGGGCTTGACGGAAAAGCCCAATTCACCCATGGTGCGCGCCATGAACACCGCCCCCCACCATGCCGTTAACGTTTGCGGCATTATTATTATTTGCTAGTTGAAAAACTGCTGGCAGGGCGCCGCTTAATTAAATTTGTCTTAAAGCGATTCCCGGGCCGGCTGAAACCCGTGGAATAATGATGACCTTGCGCCTTTATAATACGCTCAGCCGCCAGAAGGAGGACTTCAAACCCCTCGATCCCGCGAACGTGCGGATGTATGTCTGCGGCCCCACGGTTTATGATTTCGCCCATATCGGCAATGCCCGCCCCGTCATCGTGTTTGACGTGCTGTTCCGGCTGCTCCGCCATCTCTATGGACCGGAGCACGTCACCTACGTGCGCAACATCACCGACGTTGATGACAAGATCAACGCTCGCGCCTTGCAAGATTATCCCGAACTGCCGCTGAATGAGGCGATCCGCCGGGTTACCGAAAAAACCGCCAATCAGTTCCAAGCGGATGTGAAAGCCCTGGGCTGCCTCGAACCCTCAGCCCAGCCTCGCGCCACGGAATTCATCGGCCAGATGATCGACATGATCGCCGTGTTGCTCGCCAAGGGTAACGCCTATCGGGCGGGCGGCGAAGTGCTGTTCGATGTGGCGTCCATGAAGGATTACGGCGCGCTGTCCAACCGCAAGCTGGAAGACCAGCAGGCCGGCGCCCGCGTCGCCGTGGAAGCCCACAAGAAAAACCCCGGCGACTTCGTGCTGTGGAAACTCTCAAGCGCCGAGGAGCCCGGCTGGGAAAGCCCGTGGGGCAGGGGCAGACCGGGCTGGCACATCGAATGCTCCGCCATGAGCAAAAGTTATTTGGGCGAAGTCTTCGACATCCACGGCGGCGGCCTTGATCTCATCTTCCCGCACCACGAAAACGAAATCGCGCAATCGCGTTGTGCTCACAGCACAAAGGTGATGGCGAACGTCTGGATGCACAACGGCTTCCTCCAGGTCGAAGGACAGAAAATGTCCAAGAGCCTGGGAAATTTTGTGACGATCAATGAGTTGCTGGAGACTGACAAATTTGGTGGGCGTGAATGGACCGGGCAGGCCGCACGTTTGGCCATGTTGATGACTCACTATACTAAGCCGATAGATTTTTCCGAAGGCCAGCTTAGATACGCAACCGCAAAACTCGACGGTTGGAATGCTGATTTAAAAGATGTCCACGCCGCGGCTGCTCCTTCCGCTCAGTCAGTTGAGTATCTCTCCGATGATCTTAACGTCCATAAGGTAATCAATGAGATAGAGAGGCAATTGTCCGTTGGAACCGCAGCAAGCATTGCGCAGGCCAAAGCTGATATGGAAATAATTGGGATCGATCCAATCTTATTTTTTCAACAATTCCAGAAAAGTGTACTTGGTCCAACTGTTGACCAGACAGAAGTGGAGAGGCTTGTAGAAGATCGGCTGATTGCCCGCGCCGCCAAAAATTGGAAAGAGTCTGACCGCATCCGCGACGAACTCGCTACCATTGGCGTGTCGATCCAGGACAACAAGGACGGCACGACGAGCTGGGGGGTCAAGCGATGACATGCATGACAGAATTCCCCTCCTCCTTGTGGGGAGGGGTTAGGGGCGGGGGTCGCTCGGGATCAACCATCTTAAGCTCCGCACTTCCTGTTGCCAGCTGCGCGACCCCCACCCTCTATCCCTCCCCACAAGGGGGAAGGGTGCTTCCAGCGGCGTGCATAAAATCTCCTTCCTCGCAAGGGCGAGGGAGATGTTTGAGATTGAGAACTGAATCATGACCCGCGAACACATCTCCCTCTTCGACACCACGCTGCGCGACGGCCAGCAGACGCCCGGCGTTGATTTTTCGCTGGATGACAAGCTGGCGGTGATCGACCTGCTGGAAAAGCTTGGCGTCGATTACATCGAGGGCGGCTATCCCGGGGCCAATCCCACCGATACCGCCTTGTACAGCGAGGAGCGAAAAACCAACGCCACCTTCACCGCCTTCGGCATGGTGAAGCGGGCAGGGCGCTCCGTCTCCAATGACACCGGCCTGCAGCACCTGATCCGCGCCCATTCCCGGGCCATCTGCTTTGTGGCGAAATCCTGGGACTACCATGTGCGCGTGGCGCTGGGCTGCACCAACGAGGAAAACCTCGACTCGATCCGCCAGTCCGTGGAAGCGGCGGTGTTCGCCGGCAAGGAAGTGCTGGTCGACTGCGAACATTTCTTCGATGGCTTCAAGGCCAACCCGGATTACGCGCTGGCCTGCGCCAGGGCGGCCCATGACTCCGGCGCGCGCTGGGTGGTGCTCTGCGACACCAATGGCGGCACCATGCCCGCTGAGATTTCCGAGATCGTCCGTACCGTGACCAAAACCGTTCCCGGAAACCATCTCGGCATTCACGCCCATAACGACACCGACCAGGCCGTGGCCAATTCCTTGGCCGCCCTCGATGCGGGCTGCCGCCATGTGCAGGGCACCCTGAACGGCATCGGCGAACGCTGCGGCAATGCCAATCTGGTTTCGATCATCGCCACCCTCGGCCTAAAAAAATCCTATCGTGACCGCTTCACTATCACCGTCGATGACGAGCGCCTGCAGAACCTGACCCATGTGGCCCGCGCCTTCGACGAATTGCTGAACCGCGCCCCCAACGCACAGGCGCCCTATGTGGGCAAGAGCGCCTTTGCCACCAAGGCCGGCATTCATGCCTCGGCCATCGTCAAGGAACCGGAAACCTACGAGCATGTGAAGCCCGAAACCGTGGGCAACCGCAGGCGGATGCTGGTCTCCGATCAGGCCGGGAAATCCAACCTCGTGTCCGAATTGCACCGCGTCGGCTTGAATGTGTCAAAGGATGACAAGCGCCTCGACGCGCTCCTGCGCGAGGTGAAGGAACGCGAGGCCGTGGGCTATGCCTATGACGCGGCCGATGCCTCATTCGAGATTCTGGCGCGGCGCACCCTGGGCAGCGTGCCCCATTATTTCGATGTGCTGTCCTTCCGCGTGATCGTCGAACAGCGCGGCAGCGAAATGATTTCCGAAGCCGTGGTCAAGGTGAAGGTGGAGGACGAAACCTTCATCAACGCGGGCGAGGGCAATGGCCCGGTGAACGCGCTGGACGTGGCGCTGCGCAAGGACCTCGGCAAGTTCCAGCCCTATATCAATGACCTTGAACTGGTGGACTACAAGGTGCGTATCCTCAATGGCGGTACGGGCGCCACAACCCGCGTGCTGATCGAAAGCCGCGACGGCAAGGGCGACCGCTGGTTCACCGTGGGCGTTTCGCCCAATATCGTGGAAGCCTCGTTCCAGGCTTTGTCGGATTCCATCATCTATAAGCTCCTGCGCGAAGGCGTGACCGGCAAGAGCTGACATGCGGGATGCTCATGTGACCCATGCCCGTTCCCTGATTGCCGCACCTGAGTGGCGCCGTTAAACCCCGGTGCATGACCGCCATTGAACACACCCCCAAAGCCGGATTGACATCAGCCGAAAAGGGCGTTCTTTACGCTGTTTGTGCCCATTTGACCTGGGGCGCCATGGCGGTCTATTTTGGCTTCCTGCGCCATATTTCGCCGATTGAAATTGCCGTGCACCGGGGCCTCTGGTCCGTTCCATGCGCCGCCCTCATCATCTGGTGGCTTGGTCAGTACAAGGATGTTTGGCAGGCCATAGCCTCAAAGCGCAATCTGGCCATCCTGGCGCTGACCAGCGCCATCATCGTCTTCAACTGGGGCTTCTATGTCTGGTCCATCGAGGTGGGCCGCACCCTGGAAGCCAGCCTCGGTTACTATATCAACCCGCTTTTGAATGTGGTGATGGGTTATATGTTCCTGGGCGAGCGCTTTAACCGCCTGCAGATGGTAGCCCTGGTGCTTGCGCTGGTGGCCGTCCTCATCCAGACTTTCGCGGCGGGCGTGTTTCCCTGGCTCGGTCTGATGCTGGCCACGAGTTTTTGCATTTATGGCTTCCTGCGCAAGACGATCGCGGTTGGCCCCACCCAGGGCTTCTTCATTGAAGTCTGCATTATTGCCATTCCGCTATTGCTCACCCAGGTTTGGCTAGTGAACAATGGCGATGCCCATTTTGGCGTCACGCTGCCCGACACCCTGCTGCTCATGGGACTTGGCCTGATGACCACCTCGGCGCTGGTGTTCTTCGCCCTGTCGATAAAATTGCTGCGCTATTCAACCGCCGGGCTGCTGCAATACATCTCGCCGACCCTGGTGTTCCTCACCGCCGTATTTATCTTTGGCGAGCCGATGGACAGGTGGAAGCTCCTGTCCTTCGTCATCCTGTGGATTGGTCTTGCGATCTATTCCTATTCGGCGCTGCGCGACGAAAGAAACCGCAGGCGCGAAGCGGAACAGCTGGTTTAAAGAACTTTACGAATGGGCTCCAGCGGCACTTTCTGCTGGCTGTTGGCCAGGCGGTATTCAAATGCCGGCACCACGTCGGCGGCTGTTTTCACCACATCCATCTTGAACTCCATGCCCTCGCGGATAAAATTTTCCGCCCGCATGTGCTTCAGCAGCGTAAGATAGGGCTCCCAGTAATTCTCGATGTTGCACAGGATGATCGGCTTGGCGTGCTGGTCGAGCTGCGCCCAGGTGGAAATCTCCGTGAGCTCCTCCAGCGTGCCAATGCCGCCTGGCAGCGCTGCAAATCCCGTCGAATGCTCGAACATTGTCATCTTGCGCTCATGCATGCTCTTGGTGACGATCAGCTCATTGACGCCCGTCAGCATGCGTTCCTTGGTGCCCAGGAATTCCGGAATGATGCCGGTCACGTGGCCGCCCTCTTCAAGGACGGTTTTGGCCACTTCGCCCATCAGCCCCAGGCTGCCTCCGCCATAGACCAGGCCAATGCCGGCCGCCACCATGGCACGCCCCAGGGTCTTGGCCGACTGCAGGTACACGGGGTTCTTGCCGGGGCCTGAGCCACAGTAAACACAGAGATTTTGGGTCGGTTTTGTCAAAAGCATTCACCTCGTTTTGCCGGCCGCAGCAATCCTTTGCAGATTTGCCGCATTGGTCTTAATATGTGGACGATTCCTATTGTCTAATAGCCTATTCGCCGCAGCTGCGGCTATGATCTTTTATTCATGATTACGGACGGCCAACGATGAAAATAAATCCCCTCGCAGTCTTCACCGGCCTTACCCTGGCTACCTTTGGTGCCCTTATCTATGTCGAGCAGAAAGGTTCGGCGGAGGGTGTTTTAATGACAACGGCCAAGGTGGAACCCCTTGCAGTGCCGGAACCGCCAAAGCCTGCTGAGCCCGTCGTCGCCGAGCCTGCGCCAGCCCCTGCACCCGGGCGAATCCGCCCGGCGCCCGTGGCTGCGCCAGAACCTGCGCCTCCGGTGGAAGTGGCAACGGTTGAGGAACCGCCGCTGGTTGAGCCGCCAAAGCCCGCCGAACCTGCGATCGCAGTTGAGCCTCCGGCCGCAGCAGTTGAGCCTCCCGCGGCGGCAGCCGAGCCCGTTGAAAAAGTCAAAATTGTCCCAAGTTTTGACACGGTGCGGGTCGAGCCCACTGGTGCGGCCCTGATCGCCGGACGGGCCGAGCCCGGTTCCGAAGTGGTGGTAAAGTTTAATGGCCAGGCGGTTGGCACGGCGGTTGCCAATGAAGATGGAGCCTTTGTCGTTACCCCGGACAAGCCGTTGCCCACGGGCCCCGGGGCCCTGTCGATTGAATCCAGGAGCAACGAGATGGTCGTTGCCTCGGCTGACTCGGTGGCCGTCGATGTGAAGGCCGGAGCCGTCGACACTCCCATGGTGGCGGTATTGAAGCCCGACGAGCCGACCCAGGTTATCCAGGCCCCGGCAAAGCCCGCCCTGCCGCCCTCCAATACCGTCAACCTTGACACCGTCGATTATGACCAGACCGGAAACATCGTGTTTGGTGGCCGCGGCCCGGCGGGAAGCAAAGTGCAGCTCTATGTCGACAACAAGGCCTATGGCCTGGCCGATATCAATGACAAGGGCACCTGGTCCTTCGCTGGCGTCTCGCCGCTCGGCGTCGGCCCCCATGCCCTGCGGGCCGATGAAATTGGCGGCAATGGGGCAGTGAAAAGCCGCATCGAAATGCCCTTCTACCGCGAAGAGCCGGCCAAGGTGGCGACTGCGCCCCTCACTCCAGCGGTCCCTGAAGCGCCAAAGCCCGCCGAGGTGGCAATCGCCCAGGAAATTCCGGCTCCGGCAACAACCTCCGAAGTGGCCGAAACGGCTGTGCCTGAAGCAGCGGCCCCTGCCGAAGCTCCAGCCGCTGCCGCCCCTTCGGAAACAGCTGCCCCAACCGTTGAAACGCCCGCTGAGGAACCTGCCGTTGTGGCAGCCCAGATTCCTGCTGCCGCAGACCCTGTTGCGGAAGCTGCCGCGGCGCCTACCCAGGTTATCATTCAGCCTGGCAACAACTTGTGGAAGCTGTCACGCCAGATTTATGGCAAGGGCATGATGTACACGGTGATCTATGAGGCCAATAAGGACCAGATCCGCAAGCCTGACCTGATTTACCCCGGCCAGATTTTCCTCACGCCGGAAGCTGCCGCAGCGACGACGGGGCAGTAAAAGGTCGCTGATTTAATGAGCCGGAAATCGCCGATCAGCCCTGCGAACTTCGCCAGCGGCGACGGAAACCAATGGCAGACCCTCAAAAGCCTCTTGCCCTATTTGTGGCCGGATGGCCGCATGGATTTGAAGGTCCGCGTGGTTTTGGCGATGATCGCCCTGGTCGCCTCCAAGATCATCACCGTCCTCACCCCCTATAGCTTCAAATATGCGACCGACGCCCTGACCGCGGCGGGAAGCCCGGCCGCCATCGCATTCAGTGTCCCCTTCTTTCTGGTTCTGGCCTATGGCGCGGGCCGTATTTCCATGGTGGTGCTGGCGCAGATCCGCGACGCGATCTTCGCCAAGGTCGGCCAGCGCGCCGTGCGCGAGCTGTCCATCCGCACCTTCCGCCATCTTCATGCGCTGTCCCTCAAGTTTCATCTTGAGCGCCGCACCGGCGGCCTGTCACGGATCATTTCGCGCGGCACCGCCGGCGTCGATACGGTACTGCGCTTCTCGCTCTTCAACACCTTTCCGACGGCCCTCGAAATTGCCCTTGTGGCCGGAGCCCTGACCTGGTCTTTCGGCTGGATTTATGCGGCCGTCATTTTAGGCACCGTGGTTCTCTATCTGTGGTTCACCTATGCCGCAACCGAATGGCGCATCAATATCCGCCGCGACATGAATGATGCCGACACCGATGCGAACACCAAGGCTATCGACAGTCTTCTGAATTTCGAAACCGTGAAGTATTTCGGCAATGAGGAACACGAGGCCGCCCGCTTTGACGTGTCCATGATCCAGTATGAAAAGGCGGCGGTGAAAACCTGGGTGTCGCTTGCGGTGCTGAACGCCGGACAGACCGTCATCTTCGCCGCCGGCCTGACGATTGTCATGGCCATGTCGGCGTACGCCATCACCAAGGGCCAGGCCACCATCGGCGACTTCGTGATGATCAATGCCCTGATGGTGCAGCTCTACATGCCGTTGAATTTCATCGGCTCGTCCTACCGCGAAATCAAACAGGGCCTGATTGACGTGGAAGGCATGTTCGCCCTGCTTGCGGTGAATGCCGAAATCGCCGACAAGCCGGGGGCGGTGCCGCTCAAAGCCTCCAAGGGCGAACTTGCCTTCGAGAATGTAAGCTTTGCCTATGACCGTGAACGGCCGATCATCCGTGGTCTGACCTTCACCGTGCCAGCCGGGCACACGGTGGCCATTGTTGGGCCCTCGGGGGCGGGCAAATCAACCATTTCCCGTTTGCTCTACCGCTTTTATGAGGTGACCGCCGGCCGCATCACCATTGACGGGCAGGATATCGCTGGGGTCACGCAAAAATCCCTGCGCGCCGCCATCGGCATGGTGCCGCAGGACACCGTGCTGTTTAACGACACCATCCGCTACAACATTCGCTATGGCAGGCCCGAAGCCAGTGATGCCGAAGTCGAAGCCGCCGCAAAAATGGCGCAAATCCACAAATTCATTCTGAGCCTGCCCAAGGGCTATGACTCGCTGGTGGGCGAGCGCGGCTTGAAACTGTCCGGCGGCGAGAAGCAGCGCGTGTCCATTGCCCGGACCATTCTAAAAGGGCCGCCGATTCTGGTGCTGGATGAAGCCACCTCGGCCCTCGACAGCTTCACCGAACAGGAAATTCAGGCGGCGCTGCGCAAGGTTTCCAAAGGCCGCACCACGCTGGTGATTGCCCACCGCCTGTCAACGGTGGTCGATGCCGAGGAAATCATTGTGCTCGATGGCGGCAAGATTGCCGAGCGCGGAACCCATGACCGGTTATTGCGCAAGAAGGGCATCTATGCCGCCATGTGGAACCGCCAGCGCGAGGCCGATCAGGCGCGCCGCGTGCTCACCCAGGCCGAGACAGAGAAACTTAACGATTCTGAAGATCGCCCGGCCGGCTGGCTGATCCCCCCGGAAAACATTTACACACCATAATGCCTTGTTAACTTTGCCAAATCGCGAAATCCACGCTAGATGAGCCTGATGTCAATCGTTAACAGCATAACCACGGCGTTTGTGCCCATCCATCGCGAGGGCTATCGCTTTATTGCCATATTCGCAGGCGTTACGCTCTTTCTGTTCTGGCTTGAAGTGAACGTGCTGGCCTGGCTGGGGGTTGTCGCGACCGCCTGGTGCGCTTATTTTTTCCGCGACCCTGAACGGGTGACGCCGCAGCGGGCAGGGCTGGTGATTTCACCCGCCGATGGCCGCATCAGCGCCATCGAAAAAGTTATCCCGCCGCCGGAGCTTGACCTGGAGCGCCAGCCCACGACCCGCATTTCGGTTTTCATGAATGTCTTTGATGTGCATGTGAACCGCTCGCCGCTGGATGCCAGGATTGCCAAGGTCACCTACATCCCGGGCGTCTTCCTGAACGCCGAACTGGACAAGGCGAGCGAAGACAATGAGCGCCAGGCCTTTACCCTGGAGCTTGCCGATGGCGGCAAGCTTGGCGTTGTGCAGATTGCCGGATTGATCGCGCGCCGGATTGTGAAATTCGTGAGCGAAGGCGAACGCCTGGCGGCGGGGCAAAGGCTTGGCCTCATCCGTTTTGGCAGCCGCGTTGACGTGTATTTGCCCAAGGGTGCGAACCCCCTGGTGGCCGTTGGCCAGTGCGCCATCGCCGGTGAAACCGTTTTTGCAGATCTTGCCTCGCCCGAGGGCGAACGCATGGCACGGAGAAGTTGATCATGGCCGCCGATCTCGAAATTGACGTTCCGAAACAGCCGGCCAACGGCAGGCGCTTCAAGCAGGTGCCCGTGCGTTTCCTCTTGCCCAATCTCATCACCCTGCTGGCGCTGTGCAGCGGCATAACCGCCATCAGGCTTGGCATTGAAGGGCGCTATGAACTGGCGGTGAGTGCGGTCATCGTCTCCATTGTGCTCGATGCCCTTGATGGCAGGCTTGCGCGCTTTCTCAAGGGCACCTCGCGCTTTGGCGCGGAACTTGATTCACTTGCAGACTTTGTGAATTTCGGCGTGGCCCCCGCAATCCTGATCTACCTCTGGTCGCTCAACGACATGCGGACCATGGGCTGGGTGGTTGCCTTGATACTTGCGGTCTGTTGCGCTCTGCGCCTCGCCCGCTTTAATGTGGCCCTGGACGATACGGACAAACCCGAATGGTCAGCGGGCTTCTTCAGCGGCGCGCCGGCGCCGGCCGGAGCCGGGCTCGCCATGCTGCCCATGTATGTGGGTTTCCTGGGCTTTGTGGACGATGGCCACACCTACTCAGCGCTCATTGCCCCCTACGTCGTGGCCGTTGCCCTCCTGATGGTGAGCCGCATTCCAACCTATTCCGGAAAAACCATGCGCCCGCGCGTGCCGCGCGATCTGGTGCTTCCCATTCTCGGCGGTGGCGCCCTGGCCATCGTCTGCCTCATCGCCTTCCCTTGGGAAACACTCACCCTGATGGTGTTGGCCTATCTGGTCCTCATTCCTTTCAGTGTCCGGGCCTATCGCAGGTTCAAGGCCAGGGACCTGGCGGCTAAAAGCACTTGACCAGATCGGCCCAGAGATCAGCGCCGTCTTCGATGCCGACTGACAGGCGGAATACGCCGTCGCCCATGTAGTCGCGGAACCGCATGGCCGCTTCCGGGCCATGGCGGAACGTGGACTGTTCAATGTCATCGGTTCCGATCCAGTAGATAAGGGAGCGGAGATGGCCCAGCGACACGGCATAATGGATGATGTCCAATTGCTTCACCATGCGTCCGGCAACTGCCAGGCCGGCCTCATGGGTTTGAAAAGTCATCATGCCCGAGAAATTTTTCATTTGGCTGCGGGCGAGTCCGTGTTGCGGATGGGAGGCAAGACCCGGATAGAACACGCGCTTGATGGCCGGGTGGCCTTCAAGGCGCGTTGCAAGCTGCAGGGCCGCGTCCTGGTGCGCCTTCAGGCGCAACGGCAGCGTGGCGGCACCCCGCATGATGAGCCAGGCATTGAAGGGCGAGAGCACGCCGCCGAAATGCACCGTTGCTTCCAGGTTGAGGGCATCGAGATCCGCCTTGCGGCCCAGCACCGCGCCGCCCATGGCATCACCATGGCCGCCGATATATTTGGTGAGCGAGTGAACCACGAAATCCGCGCCAAGGCTCAGGGGTTTCGTGGCAATCGGCGTCGCATAGGTTGAATCAACCACCACGTCACGCACGCCCTTTTCATGGGCAAGCGCCGACAATTTCTTGATGTCGGAAATTTGCATGGTGGGATTGCTCGGTGTTTCCAGCCATAGCATGCGGGTGTTCGGCCTGATTGCCGCCGCAACGGCCGTGGGGTTCGTTGTATCCACGAAGGACGTTTCAATGCCAAAGCGGGGCAGGGTATCGCGCGTCAGTTCGGCCACCCCCACATAATTGGAATCGGGCATCACCAGATGCTCGCCCTTGCTCAAGCGCCCGGCAATCAGGGCATGGCTTGCGGCAACCCCGGAGGCATAGGCCAGCGCAGCTTCGGCCCCTTCAAGGGCCGCCAGTTTCTGCTCAAGCTGGCGCACCGTGGGGCTGGCCACCCGGCCATAGACAAAGCCCTCATAATCCTTCTCGTCGCGGGCGGAAAAACCGGTAACGCCGGTTGGCGCAAAGGTGGCGGACATTACCAGATTTGGAGACGAGGCCCGCGTTGTCGGGTCAACAAATTCACCGCCATGAACCGCAACTGTCGATTCATGCAAGGGAACGCTGTTTTTTCCCGTTCTGACCGTCATGATCTCTTCCTGCATTTCATCAAATTATGCTTTATGTTGGCCGCCATTGGGCGAATCTGCAACTGGCTAGAGGCGGCATCTACTATGCAGGATTGGGAGGAACAGCGAGAGTTGTTTCCAACGCGGCTGCGGGCGGCACGGCGGCCGCCGGCCAGGCCCCGCCTGCGGCCCAATATCTTTGCAAGATTGGCCAGGTATTGTGTTGCCAGATCCATCCCGGTTCTCCTGATCGCGGCATTTCTTATGACCGCCGCGGCAACGCTTGCTGCGCTTGGCACGCGTTTTGATTTCGGCCGCCCGATTGAAATCCCGATTGACCGGGCCACGCAATCGGCGCAGGCGCGTTACCAGACCGAATTTCCCGCCGTTGCCGCGCTGATGGTGGTGCGGGTTTCAGCCGCGAACTCCGCCTTGTCCCAGAGTGCCGCGCAATTCATTGCCCGGAAGCTGCAAGCCGATAAGACCAACATTGGCGGGGTGTTCATTCCGGGGCTTGGCGCTTTTTATGACCGGTTTGGCTCTCTCTATCTGCCGCCGGACGACATCAGCTCCCGGGTGGAACGCGTAAAACAACTGAAACCGCTGTTTCAGGCCATCGCTGCCTCACCGAATCTTGCCGGGCTCTCAACCCTGGTGAACCAGGTTGCGGAGGCAGTTCAAAAAGGCCGCTCTCCACAAGGCCTTGAAAGCCTGTTCGTGCAAATGTCGGACACCATCAAAAAGCAGGGCTCGAACAAGCCCGCACCTTTGGATTGGGCGCGCGTCGCCGGACTCCGGATTGATTCAAAAAGCAAGGAGTGGGTGGCTGTCGTTCAACCAAAGTCGGGCAGGTTGCAGGAGGCCAGGATCGCCATAGAGGCTCTCGCCGTTTCCTTGCAGAAATCCCGGCCTGAACTGAAAATTACCAGCGATTTTCCGCCGGAGGCAAAGGCGAACACCACCCGCAGCACCGGGCGCCAGATTGTTGTTTGCCTGCTTTTGTCCCTTCTGCTTTTTCTTTCGTTCGGCATCGCCTCGCTGCGCAAGGTGCATTCTCTGGTGATTTTCCTCGTGGCCCCGCTTGCCGCAATCGCCGCCGCATTTGCCCTGGCTTCCATGGTCGCACCTGTGCTCGATCAAACCATCGCAACTCTGCCGTTTGCGGTCCTCCTGCCGGTCACGGGCCTGTCTATCACCGTGGCAACTGCCCTGCGAAAGCCCGGAAGATCCGTTTCCAGCACGTCGCTTGTCATGCTGGCGGCCCATGAGACCGGACCGCTTCTCTTCGCTTTGGCCGGGATGGTTTGCACGACATGGCTGCTGTGGGCGGCCATTGGTTATCCCAGCATTGCCCGGCTTTCGGTTATTGTCATCTTTGCCGCTTTGACTGGATTGGCCGCAGCACTGACGCTGGTTCCTGCTCTTGCCTCCCTCGTGGCAAGCCCGGAAAGGGAGCCGCCGGCGGATTTTTACGATCAGGGCACAACTCGGAATTTGCTGGCCATTTGGCACAAGTTGCGGCCACCCTTCACGGCCCTGCTGATGGCCGTATCGCTTTTCTGTGTGGTGTTTTTCTCATCCCTGAATTTCAGCGCGGCGCGGCTGCCCGGTGCAGGGGTTGAAGCCTTGAGCGCCTCCCGGGGACTGCAGTTTATAGTTGAAGGCGAAGCCGCCGCCGCCAAGCTGGTGGCTGATCTCCAGCAAATACCGGAGGTTGGAACGGTGCGCTGGATGGGAATATTTCTGCCGCAACAGGTCGAGCTGAAACGGAAAATATTGCAGAACCTCGCCGGAACCATTCCGGGCGTGAGCGATGGCGGTACCGTCGGGCCCTACAACTTGCTTGAGAACCTCCGTGGCATTGAAGTGGGCTTGCGCGTCATTTCCGATGCCGCGGGGACTGACGACGGCCTGCGCGCCAGTGCCCACGAACTTCGCCGCTCTCTCGCCGTGCTGGCCAGCGCCAGCAAGGCGCCTGAATCGACCGCCGCGGAGCTTGAGCGGCTTTTGTTTTCAGGCTTTGCCGAACTGGCGCAAACCGCCGAACGGCTTTCACGCCTGAAAGCCCCGCAACTTCCCGATCTTGATCAAAATCTGCGGGCGCTTTACGTGGCTGCTGGAGATAGGTGGCGGGTCGAGGCTTTGCCCAAACGCTTGATAGCCGCGGCGGCCTTCATCGAAGCAACGAAAGTGGTGAATGCCATCCCGCTCGGCCCCTTGATGACTGAGCAGGCGGAATTGCGGGCGCTCGCATCGGCCTCCAAGTCTGCGCTTACATTTGGATTCATATTTACGCTGCTCATTACCCTCGCATATCTGCGCAATATCCTGGACTGGCTGATCGTTGCGGCGTCTTCATTCCTGCTCTTGCCCATCTACGCGGCCTTTATCGTGACCACGGCGACGGCAATCAGCCCCGCGACTCTTCCAGCCCTGGTTATGACCTCGCTCTTTGGCGTCACGACCGCTTTGCTCTTGGTAGTCCGGCAACGGCAGCCGCAAATCTCCACTATTACCATTCTGCTGCCCATCGCCCTGATCATTGCAATTGTCCTGCCGGTCCGCTTGTTGCACCTGCAGGAACTTGAGGCCTTCAGCGGCACGCTCATCATGCTTTTGGCGATTGCAACCGTCTTTAACCTGACCGTCGTTCCGCAGATTTACGCCTGGACCGAAGGCTGGCGCGCCTCACGCCCGGGACTGGATGAGGCGGGCTTCGCTTCCAAGCCCCGCGAAGATCTCGGCGATGATGTCTTTTGAGGTCATGGCCGCATCTTCATATTGCTCGGCAGGACTTGCGTGACCTACGAACCGGTCGGGCAGGAACATGGTGCGGATTTTGCAGGCCTCGGAGAACAAGTTGTTAAGCGCGGCAAAATGCAGAACCTGGGTGCCGAAGCCGCCAATGGCGCCTTCCTCAATGGTGATGAGAACTTCATGCCTGCGGATGAGTTGCCGGATGAGGGCCTCATCAAGCGGTTTGGCAAACCTGGCGTCCGCCACGGTGATCGAAAGGCCACGGGTGGCGAGCTCATCCGCCGCTTTCAGGCATTCCTGCAGGCGTGCGCCGAGTGAAAGCAGCGCAACCCTTGATCCTTCGCGGATAATTCGGCCCCGGCCGATTTCCAGGGGAATGCCGACTTCCGGAAGGTCCACGCCCACGCCCTCGCCGCGCGGATAGCGGAAGGCGCAAGGCCCGTCGTTGATCGCGGCCGCGGTTGCCACCATGTGCACCAGCTCCGCTTCGTCGGACGCCGCCATCACAACCATGCCGGGAAGGCAGGAGAGGTAGGAGATGTCATAGCTTCCCGCGTGCGTGGCGCCATCCTGGCCAACCAGCCCCGCCCGGTCGATGGCAAAGCGCACGGGAAGTTTTTGCAGGGCCACATCGTGGACGATCTGGTCATAGGCCCGTTGCAGGAAGGTGGAATAGATCGCGCAGAAAGGCTTGAAGCCCTCCGTGGCGAGGCCAGCTGCAAATGTGACTGCATGCTGTTCGGCAATGCCCACATCGAACATGCGATCGGGAAATTGCTTGGAGAACTTGTCGAGGCCGGTGCCTGATGCCATGGCTGCCGTGATGGCGACAATCTGCTTGTCCTTTTCGGCTTCAGCGATCAGGGCCTTGGCAAAGACACTTGTATAGGTAGGCGCGTTGGTCTTGGTTTGCTTGAGCTCCAGGGTTTCGGGGTTGAACCCTGAAATCGCATGGTAGTTTTCCTTGTCGGGCTTTGCAAACGGATGGCCTTTGCCTTTTTCCGTCACCACATGGACCAGCACCGGGCCCAGCTGCTTGGCATCCCTGACATTCTGCAGGATCGGAACCATGGTATTGAGATCATGGCCGTCGACCGGACCCACGTAGTAGAAGCCGAGCTCTTCAAACAGGGTGCCGCCGGTCAGCATGCCGCGCGCATATTCATCGGCCCGCCGTGCCGCGGTTTGCATGGTTTTGGGAAATTTCTTTGCCATCTGCTTGGCAATGTCGCGCAGCGACAGGAACGGGCGCGACGATACCAGCCATGACAGATAGTTGGTCAGCGCCCCCACCGCCGGCGAAATGGACATGCCGTTGTCGTTCAGAATCACGATGAGGCGGGTGTCCAGCGCCCCGGCATTGTTCATCGCCTCGTAGGCCATGCCGGCGCTCATGGCCCCATCCCCAATCACGCAAACCACGTGGTTGTCATTGCCGCGCAGGTCACGCGCCACCGCCATGCCCAGCCCTGCCGAAATGGAGGTCGAACTGTGGGCCGCCCCGAAACTGTCAAAATTGCTTTCGCCCCGCCTGGCAAAGCCATAAAGCCCGTCACGCTGCCTGATTTTCCGGATGCGGTCCCTGCGGCCGGTGAGAATCTTGTGCGGGTAGGTTTGATGGCTGACGTCCCAGACAACCCGGTCCTCCGGGGTTTTGAAGACATAATGCAGGGCCACCGTGAGCTCGACGACGCCAAGCCCCGCGCCAAAATGCCCGCCCGTCGTTGCCGCCGCATCAATGGTTTCCGCCCGCAGTTCGGAAGCCACCTGGGCAAGATCGCTTAGCGGCAGTTCACGCAAATCGGCGGGCGATTGAATGGTGTCCAGGAGGGGCGTCGAAACAGGCATACAAACTCGCAATTTCAGTGTCGAAATATACATTTAGGCACTTGAGGCCCAATCGGCAATGCCCTTATGGGCTAGCCGTTCGCAAGGGGTTACGACGAAAGTCAAGGGCGACAATGGTAAAAACTGGTGCTAGGATTTGATGCATGAGCCAAAAATTTTTGGCAATAGCGACGTAAAAAATAGAAGCGTAAATGAGGGAGTAAGAAATAATGAACATGAATTTCAAATCATGGCTGGTCGGCACCACCATGCTGGTCATGGGCACCACCGGTGCTTTCGCCGAAGTGGTCTTCAACCGCGGGAATTCGGCCGACCCGGAATCGCTCGACCCGCACAAGACCTCGACCATATATGAAGCCCATATCCTGCGCGACCTGTTCCTCGGCCTGACGACGGAGGATGCGAAATCGGAAGTCATCCCCGGGGCCGCCGAAAGCTGGACCGTGAGCGATGACAAGAAGGTTTATACCTTCAAGCTGCGCGCCGGTGCGACCTGGTCCGACGGCTCGCCCGTCACCGCGCAGGATTTTGTCTTTTCGTGGCAGCGCGTTGTCGATCCGGCAACGGCCGGCGAATACGCTTATATGCTGGCGCCAGTGATCAATGCCGAGGACATTACGGCCGGCAAGAAAAAGCCCGCTGAGCTGGGCGTGAAGGCGGTGGATGATTTGACATTTGAAGTCACCCTCAATGCGCCCGCACCCTACTTCCTCGAAATGCTTACCCATCAGGCCACGTATCCCGTAAGCAAGGCAAACTTGGATGCCAAGGGCGCCGATTTCACCAAACCGGGCAATCTTGTTTCAAATGGCGCTTACACGCTGGCCGAGTTCGTCCCGAATGATCACATCAAGGTGGTGAAGAACCCCAAGTTCTATGATGCCGCCAACGTGAAGATTGACGTTGTGAACTTCATTCCGACAGAAGACCGCTCGACCGCGATGAAGCGTTTTGAGGCGGGAGAGCTCGACTCTAATGACGATATTCCGACAGAGCAGCTAGCCGATCTGAAGGCCAAGTTTGGCGACCAGGTTCGCCTTGGACCCTATCTCGGCACCTATTACTACGCCTTCAAGGTGGACAAGGCGCCGTGGGACAACATCAAGCTCCGGCAAGCTATTTCCGAGGCCATTGACCGTGATTATCTCGCCGAAAAGGTTTGGCAGAACACCATGATCCCGGCCTATTCCTTTGTGCCTCCGGGCATCACGGGTTATGAAACAAGGACCACGGATTATGCCGAAATGTCCCAGATTGACCGTGAGGATGCGGCCAAGAAGGTATTGACGGAACTGGGATACAGCCCGGAAAAGCCGTTGAAAATGGAAATCCGCTCAAACACCTCGGAGAACCATAAAAACACGGCGATAGCCATTCAAGAGCAACTCAAGCCGTTGGGCATCGAGGTGACCTATCTCAATACCGACACCAAAACCCATTACGGCCACCTTGAGCAGCATGGTGACATGGATGTCGCGCGCGCTGGCTGGATTGCGGACTACAAGGATCCGGAAAACTTCCTGGCCCTCTGCAAGACAGGCACCGGCAACAACTATTCCGTCTACTCCAACAAGGAGTATGATGGCCTGATGGCGGAGGCGGCCGCGTCGGCCGATCCGGCCGAGCGCATGAAGAAGCTCTCCGATGCCGAAGCCGTCGGCGTGGCGCGTGATCTCTGCGTGATGCCGCTTCTCTACTACGGCTTCCACACCGTTGTGTCGAACAAGCTCAAGGGCTGGGAGGACAATGTTATGGACCGCCACCCCAGCCGCTTCCTGAGCAAGGAATAGCCTTATCGGAAATGTGCCGCTCTGCCTGTGGAGGCAGGGCGGCCGTTTCCTCCCGCTAGGGGTTATTCATGCTGCGCTATGTCTTTCGGCGATTCCTGACTGCCATCCCGACTCTCTTCGTGATCGTCACGATCGCATTTTTCCTGATGCGTGTGGCCCCGGGCGGCCCGTTCAACCAGGAGAAGGGGCTCAATCCCGTCATCAAGGCCAATCTTGAGCGGGTTTTCCATCTCGATGAGCCGCTCTGGCGTCAATACATTCACTATCTGCAAAACCTGCTGCGCGGTGATTTCGGCCCAAGCTACAATCTGCCGGATTTTACTGTCGCTGAACTTTTCAAGGCGGGCCTTCCGGTTTCCCTGCAGCTCGGCGCCATGGCGCTCACCTTGGCGCTTGTCATCGGCAGTGCCCTTGGCATTTGGGCGGCCCTGCGCCAGAACCAGCTGACGGACTATGCCGTGGTGGCCGTGGCGACGGCGGGCAGCACCATCCCGACTTTCGTGATAGCGCCCCTGTTCCAGCTTTTCTTCGCCTTAACGCTCCACTGGTTTCCGGTTGGCGGCTGGGGTGGCGGGGCATTTGTAAACAAAGTGGGGCCCGTGCTCACCCTAATGCTGCCGCAGCTTGCAATCGTCGCCCGCCTGATGCGGGGCTCGATGATCGAGTCCCTTCACGCGCATCATATCCGCACCGCCCGCGCCATGGGCCTTTCCGATTACTCGGTCGTGATCAGGCATGCGCTCCGCGGAGCGCTTCTCCCCATCATATCCTATGCCGGGCCTGCCGCTGCGGCACTTCTGACCGGCTCGGTCATTGTTGAAACAATTTTTTCCATTCCCGGTGTCGGGCGCTATTTTGTCGAGGCAGCCCTCAACCGCGATTACACCCTGGTGATGGGAACCGTCGTGCTCATCGCCATCTTCACCGTGCTGTTCAACCTCATCGTCGACATTCTCTACGCCGTTATCGATCCGCGGGTGCGCTATGACTGACGTTCCAATGAGTCATGTTCCCGCCGAGAAGGGCCGTTCGCTGTGGGCCGATGCGTGGGGCCGGCTGAAGGAAAACCGTGCTGCCCTGTGGAGCGCCTATTATCTAATCTTCATGGCCTTGCTCTGCGTCTTTGGCCCGTGGTTCACGCCGCACCAGTTCACCACGATCTACCAGGATTATAACCGGGTTCCGCCAAGCTTCTCCGCCTATCCGAAGCCTGACATGATTGACCTCGCCGTCAAGGACGCGGTGCAGCGCTCGCGCGTCCAGCTTGCCGGATGGCAGGAGAAAGACGGGAAAATTCTCATTACGATCACCTCCGCCAAGCCCATCGACGAGCGCATGACCCGCTATATCGACCGTTCCAGCGTATTCGAGGGAACGCAAGTCGTGGAAAAATCCGCTGACAGCCTGAGGCTTGTCATGGGCACCTCGGTTGAGAAGCAGTATTTCTATTTCGGCACCGACAATTCCGGCCGTGACATGCTCACCCGCACCTTGATGGCGGGGCGGGTCTCGCTGGCCATCGGCCTTCTCGCCGGCCTTGTGGCCGTGGTCATCGGCGTTCTCTATGGTGCCTCGGCCGGGTTCATCGGCGGCAAGACCGACGAAGTGATGATGCGCGTTGTCGATATTCTCTACGCGCTGCCCTTTATTTTCTTCGTCATCATGCTGGTGGTTTTCTTCGGGCGCAATTTCGTCCTGATGTTTCTGGCCGTGGGCGCCGTGCTCTGGCTCGACATGGCCCGCATCGTGCGGGGACAGGCGCTGTCCATCAAGCGCCAGGAATATGTCCAGGCCGCCGAAGCCCTTGGCGTGAACCGCTGGGGCATTCTCATCCGCCATATCGTGCCGAACCTCTTGGGGCCTGTGGTGATCTATATGACGCTGCTCGTGCCCCAGGTGATCATCCTTGAAAGCTTCCTGTCTTACCTCGGCCTTGGCGTGCAGGAGCCCATGTCGAGCTGGGGCGTGATGATTTCGCAAGGCGCCAAGAACATGCCGTCCGCCAACTGGCTGATTGCCATTCCCTCCTTCTTTCTCACCACCACGCTCTTCGCCCTGAACTTCATTGGCGATGGCCTGCGTGATGCCCTTGATCCGAAGGACCGCTGAGATGAAGGAAAGCATCCTTACCCTCAAGGATATCAGGGTAAATTTCAGGACCCTTGATGGCATCGTCGAGGCGGTCAAAGGCGTGAACCTGGATGTGAAAGCCGGCGAAACCGTCGCCATCGTGGGCGAATCCGGCTCCGGCAAAAGCCAGCTGATGATGGGCACCATGGGGCTGCTGGCGTCCAACGGCATGATCTCCGGCGAGGCAAGCTACCGCGGCACAAATCTCATAGGCTTGCCCAAGGAGGCGCTTAACACCATCCGCGGGCGCAAGATCGCCATGATCTTCCAGGAGCCCATGACCTCGCTCGATCCGCTCTATACCATCGGCAATCAGCTCATCGAACCCATCATGCATCACCAGAAAATCGGTTGGGATGCAGCCAATGCCCATGCCATCGAAATGTTGAACCTGGTCAAGATTCCGGAACCCAAACGGCGGATGGAGTCCTACCCCCATGAAATGTCCGGCGGCCAGCGCCAGCGGGTGATGATCGCCATGGCCCTTGCCAACGGTCCCGATCTTCTCATCGCCGACGAGCCGACAACGGCGCTTGACGTTACCATCCAGCTCGAAATTCTCGAACTCATGGTTGGGCTGCAGCTCCGCCTCGGCATGAGCATGATCTTCATTACTCATAACCTCAACATCCTGCGCCTCATCGCCGACCGGATCATGGTGATGCGTTATGGCGAGGTGGTGGAAGAAGGGGAGCTGAAGAAAGTTTTCAAGCACCCCAGTCACCCCTACACCAAGGCGCTGCTGGATGCGGAACCCTCGGGCCGCAAGGCCCCGCCCGCCGCCAAGGCGCCCAAAATCCTCGATGGCACCAATGTTTCGGTGACTTTTCAAATTGGTGGCGGGTTCCTGTCTGGCCCGCCCCTGCTGCTCAAGGCCGTTGACCGGGTTTCGGTTGTCCTGAAACAGGGGCAAACCATTGGGATCGTGGGCGAGTCCGGCTCCGGAAAATCGACGCTGGCCCGCGCCCTGCTGCGCCTCCTGCCCAGTGAAGGGGCCATCGCTTTCGAAGGCCGCGATATTGCCAGGCTGAGCAAGGAGGAAATGCGCCCTCTCAGGAAGCAGATTCAGATCGTGCTGCAAGACCCTTTTGGCTCACTCTCCCCGCGCATGACCGCTGGCCAGATCGTCACTGAAGGCCTGCTGGTGCATGAGCCGTCCATTACGGCAAGGGAGCGCGACGCGAGGGCGGTGCAGGCCCTGCAGGAAGTGCAGCTCGATCCAAAGCTGCGCAACCGCTACCCCCATGAATTTTCCGGCGGCCAGCGCCAGCGCATCGCCATTGCCCGCGCCATTATCCTGAAGCCGCGGCTCATCGTCTTGGATGAACCGACCTCGGCCCTTGACCGCCAGGTCCAGGGCCAGATCATCGAGCTTCTGCGCGATCTGCAGATCAAGAACAACCTGTCCTATCTTTTCATCAGCCACGACCTCGCGGTGGTCCGCGCCATGGCCGACCACATCATGGTGATGAAGGACGGCCGCCTGGTGGAGCAGGGCACCCCCGACGAAATTCTGGAAAACCCGCGCGAGGACTACACCAAGCGCCTGATGGCCGCCGCTTTCGCGTAACCTCTATTTCCTTCTCCCCAGCGGGGAGAAGGAGGGGCCTATGCGGAACGCATGGGAGGATGAGGGGGAACAGGTCCCTAAATTGAAGCTCCGGCTCCCCCTCACCTTCCCATCGCTTGCGCGACGGGCCCCTTCCTATCCCCGCTGGGGCGAGGAAACAAAGTCAAA